>CALRLZ020000088.1:0-3000 GCA_943368975.1 Archangium gephyra | reverse complement strand
GGCCGGCCCCCGGGCGAAGCCCTGATGGCGGGCCGCGTCGCCGAAGCCGAGGCCATTGTCGACATGGGCGGGTTCCAGGCGACCTTCACCATTCCCGGGCGGACGACGCTGACCTCCGGGGACGGGGCGCGCGCCCTGCGTATCGGCGGCGCCGCGATCGTCCCCGACCTCGTGTCCCGGGTCGTGCCGAGCCTCGATACGACGGCTTTCCTCGAGGCGCGATTCCGCCACGGCGAGGATGTGCCACTCATGCCCGGGCGGGTGACGCTCTACCGGGACGGTCTTTTTGCCGGCCGCACGACGCTCACCGCGGCGACCCGCGACGACGAGGTGAAGCTTGGCTTCGGCCCGGACGATCTGATCCGCGTCGAGCATCAGGTCGTGCGCCGCACCGACGGTTCGGCGGGGCTCATCTCGACCTCACGGACCGAGGAGCGCGAGTTCCGCATCCTCCTGCGCAACGGCGCGCCGGCCGCCCGTCGCATCCTCGTAGAGGACCGAATGCCGGTCACCGAGGTCCAGGACATTGTCGTGGAAACGCTGTCCGGCATGACCGCGCCCGCGGCACGGGACGTCGATGGCCGCCGCGGCATCGTCGCCTGGACGGTGGATCTGGCGCCAGGCGCCAGCCGCGACATCCGCCATGGCTGGCGGCTGCGCTGGCCTGCCGAGCGGCGCATCAAGCCGGTCGAGGGGCGCCTGTAAGGGCGACGGTGCTGCCATCTGCGGCGTCCTGCCCCGCCGGCGACCGCGTCCGCGGTGGATGGCCTGCTGCAGCGCCCTTGCCACCCCCGCGACGATCCTTTATCCGCACAGTGCAAGGGCCCCGGCGCGCGAGGGATGCGCTGCCGGGGTTTGCCTTGCCGTGGAGGATGTTGGACCATGGCAAACGTGGTTGTCGTCGGCTCGCAGTGGGGCGACGAGGGCAAGGGCAAGATCGTCGACTGGCTGTCGAGCCAGGCCGATGTGGTCGTCAGGTTCCAGGGCGGGCACAATGCCGGCCATACGCTGGTGATCGACGGCGTCACCTACAAGCTGTCGCTCCTGCCCTCGGGCATCGTGCGCCCGGGCAAGCTCTCGGTCATCGGCAACGGGGTGGTCATTGACCCCCATGCGCTGGTCGCCGAGATCGAGCGCGTGTCGGCGCAGGGCGTGGCCATCGGGCCGGAGACGCTGCGCATCGCCGAGAATGCATGCCTCATCCTCTCTCTGCATCGTGAACTCGACCAGCAGCGCGAGAGCGCCAATGCCGGAACCAAGATCGGCACGACGGGGCGTGGCATCGGACCTGCCTATGAGGACAAGGTCGGCCGCCGCGCCATCCGCATGACCGATCTCACCGATCTCGGCTCGCTGATGCCGAAGATCGAGCGGCTCCTGGCCCATCACAATGCGCTCCGCCGCGGCCTTGCCCTGCCCGAGATCGCGGCACAGTCCATCTACGACGAACTCGCCGGTGTGGCGCCGAAGGTGCTGCCCTATGTGACCACCGTCTTCGACCTGCTGGACGATGCCCGGCGCGCCGGCAAGCGCATCCTGTTCGAGGGCGCGCAGGGCACGCTGCTCGACATCGACCACGGCACCTATCCCTTTGTCACCTCGTCCAACACCGTGTCCGGACAGGCCGCCATCGGCTCCGGCATGGGGCCGGGCGCCCTCAATTACGTTCTCGGCATCACCAAGGCCTATACGACCCGTGTCGGCGGCGGGCCTTTCCCCACCGAGCTCGAGGATGTGGACGGCCAGACCATGGGTGAGCGCGGCCGCGAGTTCGGGACGGTCACCGGCCGGCGGCGCCGCTGCGGCTGGTTCGACGCGGTGCTGGTGCGCCAGGCGGTGAAGACCAACGGCATCGACGGCATTGCCCTGACCAAGCTCGACATTCTCGACGTCTTCAAGGAGATCAAGGTTTGCGTCGCCTATGAGCTGGACGGCAAGAGGATCGACATCCTGCCGGCCAATCAGGAGGCGCAGGCGCGCGCGACTCCGGTCTACGAGACGATCGAGGGGTGGCACTCCACGACGATGGGTGCCCGGTCGTGGGGCGAACTGCCCGCACAGGCGATCAAGTATGTCCGCCGAATCGAGGAATTGATTGGTTGTCCGGTCGCGTTACTATCAACCAGCCCGGAGCGCGACGACACGATTCTGGTGCGTAACCCTTTCGAGTAGAAGTAGAGGGGCGAGAAGCGAGTTTCGATGGCCGATTATACGCCCCTCATCTCCCGCGCCGTTGGGGCACTGGCGGAGAACACCGGCGAAGCGCGGCGTGGCGTCTACGACCGCGCGCGCGCGGCGCTGCTGGCGCAGTTGCGCAACATGAATCCTCCCCTGCCGGAGGAGCACATCACCCGCGAGCGCATGGCGCTCGAGGATGCGATCCGCCGGGTTGAACTGGACAATTCGGCCGACAGCCTCGATGCCATGCTGGAGCGCGAATTCGCCTCGCTGGGCAAGACGGCACAGCGGCCCGAGGCCATCTCCATCGCCGGCGCGCGGACCGTCAGCAATGCCGCCCATGACGCCGAGGGCCTGGGGGATGCCGCCGCCCAGGCACACCGCTCCGCACGTGACCAGTTGTCGCCTCCCGCGCCTGCCGCCGATGCCGCACGGATCGAGCCCAGCGTCGGGCGGTCTGGTCCCTTCGCCGATGCCAACGATGCCGGGCAGGCGCCGATCCGGCCCCGGGTGTCCGTCCTCGGCGAGGACGACGCCAGGCCGGCCCGCAAGGGTGGCGGCGTCATCGCCATCGTGCTGGTGCTGCTGCTGCTGGCCGGGGCCGGCGGGCTTGGCTGGTACGTGGCCAACAATCATCCCGACCGCATGCCCTTCGCCACGGCACGGGCGCCGGCGCCCGCCCCGGCTGCCGTTCCTGCGCCGGCTCCCGCCGCCGATCCCGAGCGGCCGAAGGCGACCGATCGCGTCGGCGGCGACACGCCCGTCGCTCCGCCGCCGGTCGCCGTGGCCCCTCCCGCGGCCCCACGCCAGATCGTCCCTGTC
>CALRLZ020000087.1:0-3005 GCA_943368975.1 Archangium gephyra | reverse complement strand
ATCATGTCGTAGGCCGTGAACGTCGCACCGCCAGACTCGGCCAGGACCTTCGTGATCGCCGCCGTCAGCGACGTCTTGCCATGGTCAACGTGACCAATCGTGCCGATGTTGCAGTGCGGCTTATTCCGGTTGAACTTTTCCTTGGCCATGACGGCCTCCTTCAATGTTCGCGATGCCGGAGGATCAGAGGACCCGGTCCGGCAAGAGACCGATGTTTACGCGTATTTGGCCTGAACTTCGGCGGCGACGTTGGACGGCGCCTGCTCGTAGTGGCTGAACTGCATCGTGTAGCTGGCGCGGCCCTGGCTGAAGGAGCGCAGCTGGTTGACGTAGCCGAACATGTTCATGAGCGGCACCTTGGCCTGGATCACGTTGGCATTGCCACGCATGTCCTGACCCTGGATCTGGCCACGGCGGGAGTTGAGATCGCCGATGACCGAACCGGTGTACTCTTCCGGGGTGACGACCTCGACCGACATGATCGGCTCGAGCAGCACCGAAGCGCACTTCTGAAGCGCCTCGCGCATGGCGGCGCGGGAGGCGATCTCGAAGGCGAGCACCGAGGAGTCGACGTCGTGGTAGGCGCCGTCGATGAGGGTCGTCTTCACGTCGACCACGGGGAAGCCGGCGATGATGCCCGCACCCATGACCGAGTCGATGCCCTTCTCGACGCCCGGGATGTACTCCTTGGGAACCGCACCACCGACGATCTTCGACTCGAAGGCGTTGCCGGCGCCGGACTCGTTCGGCTCGACGATGATCTTGATCTTCGCGAACTGACCGGTGCCGCCCGTCTGCTTCTTGTGGGTGTAGTCGATCTCGGCGCGCTTGGTGATCTTCTCGCGGAAGGCCACCTCGGGAGCGCCGACCGTGACGTCAACCTTGTGGGTGCGGCGCAGGATGTCGACCTTGATGTCGAGATGGAGCTCGCCCATGCCCTTGATGCGGGTCTGGCCGGACTCGGCGTCGGTGGAGACACGGAAGGACGGATCCTCCGAGGCCAGCTTCATCAGCGCCAGCGCCATCTTCTCCTGGTCAGCCTTGGTCTTCGGCTCGACGGCCATCTCGATGACCGGCTCGGGGAATTCCATGCGCTCCAGGATGACGGGCTTCTGCGGGTCGCAGAGCGTGTCGCCGGTGCGGGTGTCCTTGAGACCGACGAGGGCGACGATGTCACCGGCATAGGCCTCGGCGATTTCCTCGCGGTTGTTGGCGTGCATGAGAACCATGCGGCCGACACGCTCGTTCTTCTCGCGGGACGAGTTCATCAGGGCCATGCCCTTCTCGAGCTTGCCCGAATAGATGCGGCAGAAGGTCAGGACGCCGTACTGGTCGTCCATGATCTTGAAGCCCAGGAGCGACAGCGGCTCGGAGTCGGAAGACTTGCGCTCGATCTCGGCCTCGGTCTTGGGGTCGATGCCCTTGATCGCCGGCACGTCGACAGGCGACGGCAGATAGTCGACCACGGCGTCGAGCAGCGTCTGGACGCCCTTGTTCTTGAAGGCCGAGCCGCAGAGCACGGGGAAGAAGGCCGAGGTCAGCACGGCCTTGCGGATGAGGCGCTTCAGGGTCGCCTCGTCCGGCTCGTTGCCCTCGAGATAGGCTTCCATCGCGGTGTCATCGAGCTCGACGGCAGCCTCGACCAGCTCGTTGCGATACTGGGCGGCCTTCTCCTTGAGATCGTCGGGGATCTCGAGATTGGCGTCGAAGTCGGCGCCGAGCGACTCGCCCGACCAGACGACCGCCTTCATGCGGACGAGATCGACGAGGCCCTTGAAGTTGGATTCCGAACCGATCGGCAGCTGAATGGCGATGGGCTTCGCACCGAGGCGCTTCTTGATGTCCTCGAGGCACATGTAGAAGTCGGCCCCGGTCTTATCCATCTTGTTGGCGAAGACGATACGCGGAACCTTGTACTTGTCGCCCTGGCGCCAGACCGTCTCGGTCTGCGGCTCGACGCCCTGGTTGGAGTCGAGGACGCAGACGGCGCCGTCGAGCACGCGCAGCGAACGCTCGACCTCGATGGTGAAGTCGACGTGGCCGGGCGTGTCGATGATGTTCAGGCGCTTGCCCGCCCACTGGGCGGTCGTCGCGGCGGACGTGATGGTGATGCCGCGCTCCTGCTCCTGCTCCATGAAGTCCATGGTCGCGGCGCCGTCATGGACTTCGCCGATCTTATGGGACTTGCCGGTGTAGTAGAGGATCCGCTCGGTCGTCGTCGTCTTGCCCGCATCGATGTGGGCCATGATTCCGAAGTTGCGGTAGTCCTCGATCGCGTGCGTGCGCGGCATGATCTCAGTTCCTTCGGTTCCGGATGAACCGTGACAGTTCGTTACCAGCGGTAATGCGAGAAGGCGCGGTTGGCTTCGGCCATCTTATGGGTGTCTTCGCGCTTCTTGACCGCGTTGCCGCGGTTGTTGGCGGCGTCCATGAGCTCGGACGAAAGCTTGTCGACCATGGTTTTGTCGTTGCGCGACCGGGCCGCCTGGATGAGCCAGCGGATCGCCAGGGCCTGGCGACGCTCGGGACGAACCTCGACCGGAACCTGGTAGGTGGCGCCGCCGACGCGGCGCGACCGAACCTCGATGGCCGGCATGACGTTCTCCAGGGCCGACTGGAACACCGTGAGGGGCTCCTGCTTCGCCTTGGATTCGATCTGGTCGAAGGCCCCGTAGACGATCTGCTCGGCTACGGACTTCTTCCCTTCGTACATGACCGAGTTCATGAACTTGGCCAGCACGACATTGCCGTACTTCGCGTCCGGAATGACTTCCCGCTTTTCGGCCCGATGACGACGAGACATCGCTCTCTCCGTTGATCCTGAAAGCCACCGGCCGCTCCAGCCCGGCGCCTACGCGCCTCGGCCAGGAGCGGCCGGTGGAAACAATTCTTACTTCGGCCGCTTGGCGCCGTACTTGGAACGGCGCTGCTTGCGGTTCTTGACGCCCTGCGTGTCGAGAACGCCGCGCAGGATGTGGTAGCGCACGCCGGGAAGATCCTTGACG
>CALRLZ020000086.1:0-3010 GCA_943368975.1 Archangium gephyra | reverse complement strand
GGCATCGGATTCGACTGCCGGATTTTCGACAATCCCCTGGCCGGTGGTGCGCCCTTTCTCGTCGGGTCGCGGATCGAGGATGCGGGCCTGCCGACTATCCTGATCTACGGGCATGGCGATGTCTGCAACGGCGAGGCATCCCGCTGGCGAGAGGGCTTGCATCCTTTCCGGCTGATCCAGGACGGCGACCGGCTTTACGGGCGCGGCACCGCCGACAACAAGATCCAGCATCTGATCAACATCAAGGCCCTGGAGACCGTGATCAAGGGGCGGGGACGTCTCGGGTTCAACGTCAAGATCGTGCTGGAAATGGCGGAGGAGACCGGGTCCTACGGCTTGCGGGACTTCTTCGAGCGCGAACGCGACCTGTTGTCGGCGGATGTGCTGATCGCCTCGGACGGGCCGAGGCTGCAGGTCGAGACGCCAACGATGTTCATGGGCTCGCGCGGAGGCCTGAGCTTCGATCTCGTCGTGGATTTGCGGCCGGGGGATCATCATTCCGGCAATTTCGGCGGGTTGCTCGCCGATCCGGTCATCCTGCTCACCCATGCCATCGCCGCCATTGTCGACCGGCGCGGCCAGCTCCTCGTGCCGGAATGGCGCCCGACGAGCCTCACATCCGACATTCGTGCAGCGCTCAAGGATTTGCCGCCGCGCCGGCATGATGAGGGCTGGGGCGAGGCGGATCTGACGCCGTCCGAACGGGTCTTCGGCTGGAACTCGCTTGCCGTTCTGGCGATTTCGGCGGGCAATATCGCGGCACCGCAGAATGCCATTTCCGGCTCGGCACGGGCGACCTGCCAGCTGCGCTTTGTCGTCGGCACGGATATGGACGAGATCCTGCCGGCGCTCAGGCGGCATCTCGATGCGGCAGGCTTTCCGATGGTGGAGATCCGGGCCAAGGGGCCGGCCTTCAAGGCAACCCGCTTCCCGCCGGATCACCCCTGGGTGCGCTTCGTCGAGCAGTCGATCACGGCAACGACCGGCAAGGCGCCGCATCTTCTGCCCAATCTCGCGGGATCGCTGCCGAACGATGTGTTTACCGACGTGCTGGGCCTGCCGACGATCTGGATCCCGCATGCCCATGCAGACTGCGGCCAGCATGGGCCGAACGAGCATGCGCTCTTGTCGATTGCCGAAGAGGGCATGCGGATCATGACCGGGCTGTTTCTCGATATTGCTGAGAAGGGAGCGCCGGCTTCGGGCTGAGCCGGATCTTGTGTCCGACGGAAACGAAAAATCCCGGACCTCCTGCGAGATCCGGGATCTGAAACCTTTATCTGCCGTCCTGCTCAGTCGGCCTTGTTGCGGCGTGCCGGGAAGAGGATGACGTCGCGGATCGACGGGGCGTTTGTCAGGAGCATGATCAGGCGGTCGACGCCGATGCCGAGGCCGCCGGCGGGCGGCATGCCCTGGTCGATCGCATCGAGGAACTCGTCGTCGAGCTGCTTGTCCTTTTCGCCGCGCGAATGGGCCTGTTCGAGCTGCTCGACCATGCGCTTGCGCTGTTCTTCGGGGTCATTCAACTCGGAGAAGGCGTTGCCGACTTCCCAGGCGTTGCAATAGGTCTCGAAACGTTCGACGAGGCGCGGCTCGCCCGGCACCTCCTTGGCGAAGGGCGAGATGTCCTTCGGGAAATGCGTGACGTGGCTCGGCTGGATCAGCGTGCCCTCGACCTTCTCTTCGAAGATGAAGGCCAGGCATTCGCCCCAGGTCCAGTCCTTCTCGACGGCAAAGCCGGCGGCCTTGGCGGCGGTGCGGGCTTCCTCGTCGGTCTTCATCGCGAGGAAGTCGATGCCGGTTGCTTCCTTGACGGCGTCCGGCATCGGCACGCGCTTGAACGGACCCTTGAAGGAGAGCTGCTTGTCGCCGAAGGTGACGTCTGTCGTGCCGTGGATGCCGACAGCGAGCGTCTCGAACATGCGCTCGACGAGGCCCATCATGTCCTCATAGTCGGCATAGGCCCAGTAGCATTCCATCATGGTGAATTCAGGATTGTGGCGGGTCGACACACCTTCGTTGCGGAAGTTGCGGTTGACCTCGAACACCTTGTCGGCAAGTCCCGAAACCAGCGTGCGCTTCAGATAAAGTTCCGGCGCGATGCGCAGGAACATGTCCATTTTCAGCGTATTGTGGTGGGTCTTGAAGGGCTCGGCGGTTGCGCCGCCATAGATGGTCTGCAGCATCGGCGTCTCGACTTCGAGGAAGCCTTCGCCCTCAAGGAAGCGGCGGATACCGGAGACGATCTTCGAACGCTGCTGGAAGCGAAGCTTGGATTCCTCATTGGTGAGGATGTCGAGGTGGCGCTTGCGGTAGCGCAGCTCGATGTCGGCGAGACCATGATACTTCTCCGGCATGGGGAGAAGCGTCTTGGTCAGCATGGTGATTTCATGGGCGTTGATGGTCAGCTCGCCACGCTTGGTGCGACGGACCTGGCCCTTGACGCCGATGATGTCGCCAAGGTCAATCATCGGCAGAAGCGCGCGGGCTTCCTCCGGGGTCGTGTCCTTGTGCGAGAAGATCTGGATCTTGCCTGAGGCGTCATGGATGTCCATGAACATGCCGGAATTGCGCGAGGAATAGACGCGGCCGGCGACCGTGATGATGTCGTCAGACGTTTCGTCCAGCTCCAGGCCCGCATATTTCTCGGCAAATTCCGCATTGGTCATCGTGCGGTGGAAATGCGCCGGATAGACGTCGCCGACCTGTTCGCGCAGCAGTGCGAGCTTCTGGCGGCGGACTTCCGTCGGGTCGGAGGAGAGGGCGGTTTCGGTGGTCTGTTCGGTCATGGTGTGGTTGCCTCAGGTCGGCCTGGAGTGTGTTTCACCCCCCTCTGTCACTTTGTGACATCTCCCCCAAAAGGGGGAGAGTGGTCTCCGCCGGTTCGGGCTTGCCCGCTCTCCCCCCTTGTGGGGGAGATGCCCGGCAGGGCAGAGGAGGGTAGTTTCTGCGCCACCCGTAGAGGCGGCACTCTTTCAAATCAGTTCTGCGCACCCGCCATCGCGGTCAG
>CALRLZ020000085.1:0-3239 GCA_943368975.1 Archangium gephyra | reverse complement strand
ATCGTGATGGGCCGGCGCGACGAGGCCTTGGTTTACGTCGAGCGGTTCCTTGGCCGCGACTGGATCGGGAGGTTCACGCAATGAGCAAGGCCGAACGCATCACCATCGCCCTGACACCGAAACAGCAGGGCATCGTCTGGCGGCTTTACGGCGCCGCCGACATTGTGCTGGCGCTGCGCGAGCAAGCGAAGAAGGGGCCGACCGGTCCCGGCTTTCAACTGGCGCTGGCGCTGGCCGAGAAGATCGAGGCGGAGCGCCGCATCGAGCTGTCGCAATCCGCGTTGCGCGCCGTCGCCGGTGCCGGACACAGCATCGAGACCATCGACGGGGTCTATACCGACATCAAGGATGGCGTGCCGTGCGTCTCCTTCGATCCGCCGGACCTGTCGGACCTGTTCGGAGGGGGAGAGCCATGACGGGCTGGGACACCCCTTTGCTTGGCGCCGGCGTGCTGCTGATCGCCGTCGTCGTCGCGCTGCTGCTGAACCGCCGCAACTGCATCCTCCGCCGATGGTGGTCGCGATGACCGAGCGCCCCATCCTTTTCCAGGCGCCCATGGTGCGGGCCATCCTCGACGGACGGAAGACCCAGACGCGGCGGGTGCTCTCGCAGCGCAATGTGACCGTTCTCGGCGAACGCTGGGGGGCTAAGTCGCCGTGGTCTGGGCTGCGCTTCAACGAAGCGTGGCCGCGAGCCTGCGGCCCCCTCGCCCACGATGACCCTAACCTCGCTGTGCCGTTCTGCCATCCTGACGATGAGCCGATGGCGACAGAGGATTGCGGCATCTACCGCGTCCGGCCTGTCGTTGAAGTCGGCGACAGCCTCTGGGTGCGCGAAACGTGGAAGCCTCATTCTGTCTATTCCGGCATGCGGCCTCGGGATATTCCCGAGACCCCGATCTTCTACCGTGCCGACGAACGCTACGCGCCGAGCAACACGCCATGGAAGCCAGGCATCCACATGCCCCGCTGGGCCTCCCGCATCACGTTGGAGGTGACCGCCGTCAAGGTCGAGCGGTTGCAGGACATCAGCGCCGCCGACGCACAGGCCGAAGGTGTCTCGATCATCGGCGTCGGCGCTGATGTCGAGGTTTATCGTCGCGAGGCCGAGCGGAACTACGAAGCAGCTCGTCGCTGGAACGCTTATCGCGTCCGGCAATTCCGGGCTCTTTGGGACAGTATCAACGGCAAGTGCCAGGGCTGCTCGTGGGACACGAACCCTTGGGTGATTGCCATCACCTTTCAGCGGGTGAAGCCATGACCGGCCGGGCCCTTGCCGTCTTCCTCATCATGGTCTTCGGCGCGGCCGCGAGCTGGGGCCTTGTCTTCTGGGCGGCCGGGAGGCTGGGACAATGAACCCGCGACTCGCCAAGAGCATCAGCCCGCGCCATGCCGCCCGCGCCGCGCGCGTGTTCGGACAGATGGCGTTCGATGATCTGACCATCGCCGAGAAGGTGAAGGTGCGCGTCTGCCGGGCGACGGCGCCAAGTGGCAACTGCGCCTGCTTCGACGGCACGCAGCGCCGCCGCCGGCCGAGCTGCGAAAGCCTCGACTCCTATGTGGCCGGGATCGTAGGTGACGTCACCACCCACGTCCTTGCAACCATCGAAGAGGCCAAGCGGTGAGCACGCGGCCCGTACCCGGTCCATCGCTCGCAGATCTTGATGAGGCGCTGACCTTGGCGGCCTTCATCGTCCTGCGCCACGGCGACGCCTATGCGCCGATCATGGAGCGGTTGGAGCGGGAGATCGAGGAAGCGAAGCGCCAGGCGCCGAGCAGCGATAGAGCCAGACGCATCCTCGCCGCGCTGCCGGGGAATCCGGCTCTTATTTCGTCGGTGGCTTGAAGGCGATCTTCCCCAGCCATTCCTGTTTCTGCGCCAGCGACGGGCCGGCGCCGTACTTGGGGCGGTGCCATTTGTGGCCCATGAGCGCGGCCACCACCTTCTCCGGCGCCTCCACGGCCGTCAGACGGTCCTCGAATGTGTGCCGCAGCGAGTAGAGCGTGTGCTGGTCGGTCGGCAGCATCTTCCTGACCCTCATCACCTTGTTGACCAGCGCTGACAACGATGCCGCCTTGTCGCGATAGCGCGGGAACCCTTGCGGGAACTTCGTCGCGGCGGCGAGCGCCGTGCCTACGAGCGGGATCTGTCGGTCGGAGTGCTCCGTCTTCATCTTCCGACCATCGGGCCGGACATGCACATAGGGCACCGCGGCCTTGAGGAAGATCGTCTCGCCGGTGAGGTTGCAGGCCTCGGAGAGCCGCAGGCCGGTGTCCGCGACGAGCCAGACGATTGCCATGGCTTCCTCGTTCAACCCGTCCAGGGCACCATCGGCGAGGATCTTGTCCTGGACATGGGCGGCGGCGAAGGCGGCGCGCTGCTTGTCGACGGCGCCGGCCAGCCGGATCTTGGCGAAGATCGACTTCATGCCGAGCTGGTGAGCCTCGTTGATCGTGTCGTACATTTTCGAGACGTTGCCGAAGTCCTTGTTGGCGGTGCCGATGTCGAGCTGGGCTGTCTCGATGCGATCCTGCCACCATCGCCGGAACTGCAGCACGTCGGCGCGGGTGATGTCGGCGAGTGGCTTGTCGCCGAGCACCTCGATGAGGTTTTCCTGGGCGCGGTTCTTCTGATTCCGCCATTTGCGCACCTGGTCCGGCGACATGGCGATCAGGAACGTGCGCTGCAGCTGCTCGAACTCCTTGACCATGTCGGAGATGTGCAGGGACGGCCGATCCTCGCCACCAAGCACGGCCGACACCTCGAGGGCGTCATCCACCTTGTCCCGGTCGGCCAGGTGGCGCAGGCGGGCAAGGATCTCGTGCACGGGCCCGTCGGCGAGCTCGGCCGCCGGCTTGTACTGCAGCCCGAGCTGCCGGGCGCGCTGCTGGGCCGCCTCGAACCGGATGCGCGCTTCGGCCGACTGCCCGTCGCGCATGCCCCGCCAGTAGATATCGAGCTCGGCGGCGAGCCGTTCCACCACCGGCTTGGCGCGGATGGCGCGTGGATCATCTGCGACGGCGATCTCTGTGCTGATGCGGACAATGCCGCGGCGATCCAGCTCGGAAAATTCCCGAGGGACCCTTCGGATCAGATACCAGATCCCGTCCCGCTTATGCGGGCGCGGGGCTGCCTGTCGGCGCATCAGGGAGCCCAATGTTACACAGTATGTTGCGCAACAACCTGCCAGCAGCCGCTCGCCGAAGTCAACAGCGGCGGGGAAATCCAGTGTTCATGCG
>CALRLZ020000084.1:0-3539 GCA_943368975.1 Archangium gephyra | reverse complement strand
ACTGATCCGCAAACAGGGATATACTGTCACGCGGATTGACGGCTGACACCCTTTGTAGCGACAAAGCGCTTCAGGAAGGTCTTGACGATCAGCTTGTGAAACGGCGTGACAACGAAGATGTAGATCCGGCCGAACAGATTGTGCCGCTTCACGAGCGTCGTCAGGGAGACGTGCTGATGGCCGTTCCCTTCCGCCTCGACCGCCACGATGATCCGGAAGTCGAGATGCCTGTCGTCGAAGCCCAGCAGGACACGCTCGCCGTCATGATCAATGACCGGAAAGCCGCCGATCTTGTCCTGGCCGGTCAGCGCAAGCTCCGCCGATTTTAATCCGAAGAGAGCGACGATCACGTTGCGGATCTTGAGCAGAGCGCCAACCCAGCGCGGCGCCCGCCCCATCAACTCGCTCGCAACCTCCATCGGTACGAGATCGTTTCGATCGAGGCGGACACTGTAGCTGTCGGCCCAGTCGGCTTCGGGGAGGTCGGGATGCGGAAGCGTGACACGCTGTTCAACGACGAGACCCATCCGTCCTCCCTTGGCCTTCACCCCCGCGTCATGCGCGTCGCAACCGGCGTCTTCCAGTAGAACTGGTGTACCAGAAGCGCGATGATGTGCACTGCGATCAAAAGCCACATCAGGCTTTTCAGCGGACCGCCATGCACGAAGCCGGCTGTCTCGTTGCCGAAGTAATACGCGCCGATGCCGCTCAGCGGGATGAGGAAGAAAAGAGCATAGAAGGTCCCGTGTGCAAGCTTGGCGGCGAACTGCAGAAGCGGCGGCTCCTCAGCCGGCGCCGGCGGCGCGCCACGGGTCAGCCTCAAAGCGAGGCGAATGAGCCCGAGACAGAGCACGGCGATCCCAGCATAGGCATGGATATTGGCGAAGGTCAGATCCTCCGGTGAAGGCACCTCGCCCCGTTCATAGGCTTCGGCCACCTCCTCCATCGCCTCGGCGAAAAGCAGATTGAACAGGATGAGCAGGGCCATCAGCCAATGCAGGGCTTTTTGCGGGATCGAATAGGATGTTGGAGCGACAGCCATGGGTCTTGCCTTTTGTCAGGTTCGCGGGAAGGCATTGCCCCAGCATGATAAAGGCCGCAGCTTGGGGTACAAGCGACGGCCTTCAACCTTACCGAAATATAATATTTGACCTATGTCAGGTCGGGCCGCCTCACATATGCAGCGGCTTGAAGAAGGTCGCGAGTGCGGCCTCCTTCACGGCTTCCGACATGGTCGGATGCGCGTGGCAGGTGCGGCCCAGATCTTCCGACGAACCACCGAATTCCATCAGCACGGCAGCTTCGTGGATCATCTCGCCAGCGCCGAGGCCGATGATGTGAACGCCGAGAACGCGGTCCGTGTCCTTGTCGGCCAGAACCTTCACAAAGCCGTCCATGGCCTGCATGGCGCGCGCACGGCCATTGGCCGTGAACGGGAACTTGCCGACCTTGTAGGATACGCCTGCAGCCTTGAGCTCTTCCTCGGTCTTGCCAACGGAGGCGACTTCCGGCTGGGTGTAGACCACGCCGGGGATGACGTCATAGTTCACATGGCCATGCTGGCCGGCGAGGATTTCGGCAAGCGCCACGCCTTCGTCTTCCGCCTTGTGGGCGAGCATCGGACCCTTGACCACGTCGCCGATCGCATAGATGCCGGCAACATTGGTGCGGTAATGGCCGTCGATCTCGACGCGACCGCGATTGTCGAGGGCAACGCCGGACTCTTCGAGGCCAAGACCAGCCGTGTAGGGCTTGCGGCCGGTGGCAACGAGCACGACGTCGGCATCGAGCGTCTGGGCTTCGCCGCCCTTGACCGGCTCGAACGTGACTTTGGCGCCATCACCGGACTTGACCACGCCGGTGACCTTGGCACCGAGGTTGAACTCCATGCCCTGCTTGGCAAGGATGCGCTGGAACTGCTTGGAGACTTCGCCGTCCATGCCGCCGAGGATCGTGTCGAGATATTCGACAACGGTGACCTTGGCGCCGAGGCGCGACCAGACGGAGCCGAGCTCGAGGCCGATGACACCGCCGCCGACGACGATCATCTTGGCCGGAACCTTTTCAAGCGCGATGCCGCCGGTCGAGGACACGATCACCTTTTCGTCGATTTCGACGGCAACACCCGGAATGCCGGCGACGTCGGAACCGGTGGCGATGACGATGTTCTTGGTTTCCAGGACCTGGACTTCGCCCGCATCGTTGGTGACTTCAACCTTGCCGGCCGAAAGGATCTTGCCGGTGCCCTGGATGCCGTCGATCTTATTCTTCTTGAACAGGAAAGCGACGCCTTCGACGTTAGACTTCACGGTCGCATCCTTGTGCGCCATCATCTTGGAGAGGTTCAGCGTCGGTGCGCCGACTTCGACACCGAGATCAGCCATGCCATGGGCGGCGTGGTGGAAGACTTCCGAGGCGTGCAGCAGGGCCTTGGACGGAATGCAGCCGATGTTGAGGCAGGTGCCGCCATAGGTGGCGCGCTTTTCGACCACGGCGACCTTCATGCCGAGCTGGGCCGCTTTGATGGCGCAGACATAGCCGCCGGGGCCGGAGCCGATAACGATGACATCATAAGACATGGGAAGCTTCCTTCGTTTTCGACGGTTACCGACCGCCGCTGACATTCAAGAGGGCACCCGTCACATAGGATGCCTGAGGCGAGAGGAGATAAAGAACGCTGTCGGCCACTTCGTCGGCCGTTCCGGGCCTTTGCATTGGAACGATGGGTGCGAGATCGCGCGCCCTGTCCGGCAATCCGCCGGATGCATGAATTTCGGTATCGATGATCCCGGGCCTGATGGCATTGACCCGGATACCCTCGGTCGCGACTTCGCGGGACAAGCCCACAGTAAAGGTATCGACCGCAGCCTTGGCGGCGGCATAGTCGACATACTGGCCTGAACTGCCGATCACGGCGGCCATGGACGAGATGTTGACGATCACGCCACCCTGCCCGCCATGCTTCGTCGACATGCGCTTCACCGCTTCCGTGGCGCAGCGGATCTTGCCGATGACGTTGACGGCAAACATCCGGTCGAGCCGCGCCCGGTCGAATTCCTCGACCCGCGCCGTGACGTCGACCACGCCGGCATTGTTGACCAGACCATGGAGCGGTCCAAGGAAATCGGCGGCGGCGAAGATCGCGGCGATGCCCTCTTCAGTGGCGGTATCACCCCGCACGATCTCGGCCTTCGCGCCGAGCCTTCGGCAATCGGCCGCAACGGCCTCGGCAGCAGCCTGGTCCGAGCGATAGTTCACCAGCAGGTCATAACCCTGCGCTGCGGCCTTTCGGGAGACGGCAGCGCCGATGCCGCGGCTGCCGCCGGTGACGAGAAGGATGGGACGGGTGGTCATGAGGCGCATCCCTTGAATTCGAAAACATCCCAGGGCGCGCTGTTCATCCCCTTGCCGACAGCAGACGACAGGATGGCGGGGCCGAAGCCGGGCAGGAGAAGTGCATCGGGCGCGTCGGCGCCTTCCGGCGGTAGAAGGTCGACATGGCCAGTCGTTTCATCGACGGCGTAGACGATGCCCTTCCA
>CALRLZ020000083.1:0-3886 GCA_943368975.1 Archangium gephyra | reverse complement strand
CGACGAAGAAGATGGGCCTGAACTACGAGGTGATCGTCAAGGACAGCCAGTCCAACCCGAACCGCGCGGCTGAAGTCGCAAAGGAACTGATCGTCGACGACGAAATCAACCTGATGCTCGTCTCCTCGACGCCCGAAACCACCAATCCGGTCTCCACCACCTGCGAAGCCGAGCAGATCCCCTGCCTCTCGACGGTTGCCCCTTGGCAGCCCTGGTTCATCGGCCAGCAGGGCAATCCCGGCGACCCCGCAAGCTGGAAGCCGTTCAACTATGCCTATCACTTCTTCTGGGGCCTGGAGGACATCATTGCCGTCTTCACCGGCATGTGGGGTCAGATCGAAACCAACAAGAAGGTGGCTGGCCTCTTCCCGAACGACGGCGACGGCAATGCCTGGGGCGACAAGGTCGTTGGCTTCCCGCCGGTGCTGGAGACGCTCGGCTATGGCCTGACCGACACCGGTCGCTATCAGAATCTGACGGACGATTTCTCCGCCCAGATCAACGCCTTCAAGCAGGCCGAGACCGAGATCCTGACCGGCGTGATGATCCCGCCTGACCTGACCACCTTCTGGAATCAGGCCAAGCAGCAGGGCCTTAAACCCAAGATCGCCTCGATCGGCAAGGCGCTGCTCTTCCCGCAGACCGTGGAAGCCCTGGGCGATGCCGGCCACAACCTTTCAACCGAGGTCTGGTGGACGCCGTCTCATCCCTTCAAGTCCTCGCTGACAGGCGAAACGGCTGCGGATGTAGCTGCCGCCTTCACGGCATCGACGGGCCGCCCCTGGACACAGCCGATCGGCTTTGCCCATGCGCTCTTCGAACTGGCGGTCGATGTCATGAAGCGGGCGGAAGACGTGACGGATGGCGATGCGGTAGCCAAGGCTATCGGCGAAACCAAGCTGGACACGCTGGTCGGCCCCATCGCCTGGAACAACGCCAACCTGCCGCCATTCGCCCAGAAGAATGTCGCCAAGACCCCGCTCGTCGGTGGGCAGTGGCGGCTGAAAACCGGCGGCGGTTACGACCTCGTTGTCGTCGAGAACGGCCAGGCACCGAACATCCCCCTTGGCGGCAAAATGGAAGCGCTGAGCTGAACCCTGTGAAGCATGAGGCTACGGTGCCCCGTCCTTGTCGGGGCGCCGCGGGCCTGACGGAGGAGTGTCCATGCCGATCCTGGAATTGAATGGTGTGTCGAAGTCCTTCGGGGCCCTCGTGGTCGCCGAAAACATCGGCTTTTCCGTCGAACCCGGCGAGGCGCTTGGCGTCATCGGACCGAATGGCGCCGGCAAGTCGACGCTGTTCAACCTGATCACCGGCAACCTCTCCGTCGCCCGGGGCACTGTTCATTTCGATGGCCGAGACGTGACGAATGTCCCGCCGATGCAGCGCTGCTTTGCCGGCATGGGCCGCACTTTCCAGATCCCCCAGCCCTTCGAGCGGCTAACGGTCTATGAAAACCTGCTCGTCGCCGGCGCCTTCGGCAGCGAAAGCAGCGAAGCCGAGGTCGCCGAATTCTGTGCCGAGATCCTGGTCGAGACAGGCCTGATCGCCAAGGCCAACCGCCCGGCCGGCAGCCTGACGCTGCTCGAGCGCAAGCGGCTGGAACTGTCGCGGGCTCTGGCCACGAAGCCGAAGCTGTTGCTGCTCGACGAGATCGCTGGAGGACTGACCGAAGGCGAGTGCCGGCAATTGGTCGCGACGGTCAAGCGCGTCCACCAGCGCGGCATGGCGATCATCTGGATCGAGCATGTGCTCCATGCGCTGAACGCCGTCGCCGAGAAGATCCTGGTCCTGAATTTCGGGCGGATGATCGGCCATGGCGATCCGCAGACCATCATGAATTCGCGCGCGGTGCGCGAAATCTATTTGGGCATGGAGGTCTGACGCGTGAGCCTCATCGAAACGAAGAACCTCACCGCCTTCTACGGCGATTTCCAGGCCCTGTTCGGCGTTAACATCGTCCTCAATCCGGGCGAGACGATCGCGGTCATCGGCGCAAACGGCGCCGGCAAATCGACACTGATGCGCTCGATATCGGGTGTGCTGCGCAATGATCCCACTGCCGTCCTGCATCGTGGCCAGCCGATCGGAGCGCTTGGCTCCCCTGATGTCATGGCCCGCGGCATTGCGCTGGTGCCGGAAGGTCGCCGCCTCTTCCCCTCGTTGACCGTCGAGGAAAACCTGTTGGTCGGTCGCCACGGCCGAAAGGTAAATGGCCCCTGGTCGCTCGAAACCGTCTATGAGCTTTTCCCGATCCTAAAGGAGCGGCGCCGCAATCCTTCGACAGCACTCTCTGGCGGCCAGCAGCAGATGGTCGCGATCGGCCGGGCGCTGATGTCCAATCCTGAAGTGCTGCTCTGTGACGAACTCAGCCTGGGCCTCGCCCCCGTCGTCATCAAGGACATCTATGCCGCCTTCCCGCGCATCCGCGAAACGGGGGCCGCCATCGTCATCGTTGAGCAGGACATTGCCCAGGCGCTGAAGGTCGCGGACCGCGTCTATTGCATGATGGAAGGTCGGGTCACCCTCGAAGGGCGCCCGGCAGAGCTCGACCGCGCCGACATCCACGCGGCCTATTTCGGAGCGGAACCCCATGAACTGGCTTGATACCATTCTCCAGGGCATCCTGCTCGGCGGGCTCTATGCCCTCTTCGCCGCCGGCCTGTCGCTCGTTTTCGGCATCATGCGGCTCGTCAATCTCGCCCATGGCGACCTGATCGTCTTCGCCGCCTTCCTCATCCTGCTGCTCGTCTCGACGCTTGGGCTCAATCCATTCCTGGCGGCCCTGATCGCCGGTCCGCTGATGTTCGGGGTCGGTTACCTGCTGCAATATCACCTGCTCAACCGGACGCTGGGCAAGGACATCCTGCCGCCTCTGCTCGTCACCTTCGGCCTGTCGATCGTCATCCAGAACGGGCTTCTCGAAGCCTTCACCGCCGACAGCCAGCGCATCCCCGCAGGCGCGCTGGAACAGGCGTCGCTCTCGCTCGGCGGCATCAATGCCGGCGTGATGCCGCTCCTGACCTTTGCCTCCGCGATCCTGGTCATCGTCGGCCTGAACCAGCTGATCTACAAGACGGCCCTCGGTCGCGCCTTCCGCGCCACCTCCGACGATGTGGTGACGGCAGGCCTGATGGGCATCCGTCCGAACCAGATCTTTGCCATCGCAACCGGGCTCGCCATGGTGATCGTCACCATCGCCGCCCTCTATCTCGGCACCCGCGCCAATTTTGATCCGACAGCCGGGCCGGCACGCCTGATCTACGCCTTCGAAGCCGTCATCATCGGCGGTCTCGGCTCACTCTGGGGCACGCTTGCCGGCGGCATCATTTTAGGCGTCGCACAAACGCTCGGAGCCGCCATCAACCCGGAATGGCAGATCCTCTCGGGCCATATCGCCTTCCTGCTCGTTCTGCTGTTCCGTCCGCGGGGTCTCTTCCCGCGCGCTGTCGATTGAGGTGACGATGAACGCCAACAGAGAAACCCTGTCTGATGTCATGCGCCCGACACCTTCCTGGCGGGTCGAGACGCGCACGCGCCTCTCCGCGCTGTTTTCGATCGCAGCCGTCCTCTTCGTGCTGCTTCTGGCAGCAGCCCCCTTCGTCGTCTCACGCGGCGTGGTACAGGACCTGTTCTTCATCCTGACCATGCTGGCGCTCGCCCAGAGCTGGAACCTGCTCGCCGGTTATGCCGGGCTCATCTCCGTCGGCCAGCAGCTCTATGTCGGCTGCGGCGCCTATGCACTCTTCGGCTTCGTCATCCTTCTCGGTGTCGATCCGATCCTCGCAATTCCGCTCGCCGGCCTCTTCGCCGTGCTGGTCTCGATACCAACGGCCTTCTTCGCCTTCCGCCTCTATGGTCCTTATTTCGCCATCGGCACCTGGGT
>CALRLZ020000082.1:0-4235 GCA_943368975.1 Archangium gephyra | reverse complement strand
CATTCGAGGAAGGCGGGCGGGAAGCGGCCGAGCTGATAGCCGCCGGGGCCGATGTCCCAGGGTTCGGCAATCAGGATGCGATCTTCCAGCACTTCGTCGTCGAGGATGGCCTTCAGCGTCGGGGCGTCGTGATGAAAACCGTCCCAATGGCGGCCCATGATCGGCGCGAGGTCGAAGCGGAACCCGTCAACGCCGGCCGAGAGGACGAAGTGACGCAGCGTGTCGACGATGAGTTGCCGCAAGAAAGGATGATCGCAGGCGAGCGTGTTGCCGCAGCCGGTGTCATTGACCAGTGAGCCCGGATCATCGGCGACATGGCGGAAGAGGGAGCGGTTGTCGATGCCGCGCAGGGAGAGCGTCGTGCCGTGGACGTCGCTTTCGCCGGTGTGGTTGAAGACAAGGTCGAGGATGACGCCAATGCCTTCGGCATGCAGGGCGGCGACCGTCTCGCGCAGTTCCCTGACGCCGCCGGGCACGAGGCGCGGATCGAGCGCCATCATCGCCACGGGATTGTAGCCCCAGCTGTTGGTGAGGCCGAGCGGGGGCAGATGGCGTTCATCGATCCAGGCGGTGATCGGCATCAGTTCGACCATGTCGACGCCGATGCGCCTGAGATGGGCGAGGACGGCGGGGTGGGCCAGCGCCGCGAGTGTTCCGCGTTGGGATTCGGGCACGTCAGCGTGCAGCATGGTCAGCGCCTTGACGTTGACCTCGTAGATGAAGCCGGTGCGCTCGCCGAGCGGCATCATGGGCTTCAGCGCCTTGTGGGCCTTCAAAATCGACTTCGGCATCAGGTCGGCGGTGTCGACGCCGAACTGGCCAAGCCTTGCGTCGTAAACGAAGGGGCAGTCAAGCTCGGTGGCGTAGGGGTCGACCAGCAGCTTGGATGGATCGTACCAGTGCCCTTGCGCCGGGTCATAGGGGCCGTCGATGCGAAAGCCGTAGCGGGCGCCTTCCTTCAAACCCTCGACAAAGACATGATGCACATCGCCTTCGCCGCGGGTCATCGAGAGGCGGGCGAGCTCGGTCTCGCCGCTGCTGTCGAAGAGGCAGAGTTCGACGAGATCCGCATGATGCGACCACAGACGGAAATCGGCACCGGTCTTGCCGATGATAGCTCCGAGCATCGCATCCGTCATGTCTCGCCTCGTGGTCCGGGTTGATTCGCTCGCCTGATGGAACAATAGCAGGCGAGCGATCTTCGGCCAGAGCGGTTGCGCTCACATGGCCTTGAGGTTCACTGCTTTCACGGCCTCTTCCTTGCGTTCGCTGTAGCGATCGGTGAGGTAGTCCGAGATGTCACGGGTCAGAAGCGTGAACTTTATCAGTTCTTCGCAGACGTCAACGACGCGCTCGTAATAGGCCGAGGGCTTCATCCGACCATCGCCGTCGAACTCCTGATAGGCCTTCGCAACGGAAGACTGGTTGGGGATTGTGATCATCCGCATCCAGCGACCGAGCAGGCGCATGGCGTTGACCGCATTGAACGACTGCGAGCCGCCGGAGACCTGCATGACGGCGAGCGTCTTGCCCTGGGTCGGGCGGACGGCGCCGACGGACAGGGGAATCCAGTCGATCTGCGCCTTCATGATGCCGGTCAGCGTGCCGTGACGCTCGGGGCTCACCCAGACCTGGCCTTCCGACCATTCGGAGAGGTCGCGCAGTTCCTGCACCTTTGGATGGCTGACGGGTGCGTCGTCCGGCAAAGGCAGGCCGGAGGGATCGAAAACCCTGACATCGGCGCCGAAATGTTCGAGCAGCCGCTTGGCTTCCATCGCCAGCAGGCGGCTGAAGGAGACCTGACGCAGCGAGCCGTAGAGGATCAGGATACGCGGCTTGTGGGTCGAGATGGGGCGGCGTAGCGCCTCCAGATCCGGCATGCGCAGGTGTTCGAGATCGGCGGCCGGCATGTCAATCTTTGCATCAGACAATGCGCTTGCCCTCCGCATCGAGCACGGCCTCGCCATCTTCCTTGACGAAGGCAGAGGTGAAGGCGTCTGATGGCAGAATGTCGAGCACGACTTCCGACGGGCGGCATAAGCGCGTGCCCATGTCGGTGACGACGAGCGGGCGGTTGATCAGGATGGGGGTCGCGATTATCGCGTCGAGAAGCTGGTCGTCCGATAGGGCAGGATCGGCAAGGCCGAGTTCCTCATAGGGCGTGCCCTTTTCGCGGATCGCCTCGCGGACCGAAAGGCCGGAGTCGGCGATCATCTTCGCCAGATCTTCCTTGCTCGGCGGGGTCTTCAAGTATTCGATGACCACTGGTTCGATGCCGGCATGGCGGATGAGGTCGAGTGTGTTGCGCGAGGTGCCGCAGGCGGGGTTGTGATAGATGGTGACGGTCATGGACGTTCCGTTCCTTCAGGTATGATCGGGGGGATTTGATTACGGCTCTCGGCGAAGAGCCAAGCGGCGATAGCGGCCGCGATCAGCGCGCCGGCTATCTGCGCCAGTATGAAGCCGGTCAGGTCGACGGGCCTGATGCCGGCAAAGGTGTTGGTCAGGCTGCGGGCGATCGCGACCGCCGGATTGGCAAAGGAGGTCGAGGCGGTGAACCAGTAGGCGGCCGTAATGTAGAGGCCGACCAGCATGGGGATGGCGTCCGCCTTGAAGCGCAACCCGCCGAGGATGGTGAGGAGCAGACCGAAGGTTGCCGCCGCTTCTGCGGTCCACTGGGCCGATCCCGTTCGCACCGTTTCGGAGATCTGGAAGATCGGTAGCTCGAACATCACGTGGGCGATGAGCGTGCCGGCGATGCCGCCGAGGATCTGGGCGAGCATGTAAGGCAGAATGGCGGAGGCCTCCAGCTCCTTGCGCAGGGCAAAGACCATCGTAACCACCGGGTTGAAGTGGGCACCGGATATCGGCCCCAGGATCGTGATCAGCACGAAGAGGATCGCGCCGGTCGGGATCGTGTTGCCAAGCAGGGAGATGGCAACGTCATCGGAAAGGCGATCCGCCATGATGCCGGAACCGACGACGGTTGCGACCAGCATGGCGGTGCCAAGCGTCTCGGCTGCGAGGCGGCGGGAAAGATCGGCCATGGTCTTCAGCCGGCCGTCTGTGTGCTGCTGCCGATTTCGTTCAGCCGCTTCTGCAGCGAGAGCTTGTCGAGGCTCGCCATCGGCAGGCTGACGAAGATCGAGATGCGGTTGTTGAGCATGCGATAGGCCTCGGCGAAGGCGAAGTGCTTTTCGCTATCCGTGCCTTCAGCGGCAGCCGGATCCGGCACGCCCCAATGGGCGGTCATCGGCTGGCCGGGCCAGACGGGGCAAGCTTCGGCCGCAGCGTTATCGCAGACGGTGAAGACGAAATCGAGTTCAGGCGCTCCGGTGACTGCGAACTCGTCCCAGTTCTTCGAACGGGCAAAACCCGTGTCGTAGTTCATGCCCTTCAAAAGCTGCAGCGTGTAGGGGTGCACCTCACCCTTTGGCTGGGAGCCGGCTGAATAGGCCTTGAACTTACCCTGGCCGAGCCGGTTGAGGAGCGCCTCTGCGATGATCGAGCGGGCGGAATTGCCGGTGCAGAGGAAGAGCACGTTGTAGATCTTGTCGGACATGGCCGGTCTCTCAGTTGGGGCGGGTGACTTCGAGGGTGGGTGAACAGCAGGCGAGATCGTCGATCAGCGGCTGGCAGAGGCTGGCATTGCCGCCGCAGCAATCCTTGAGCAGATAGAGGGCGACAGCGCGGAAGCGGTCGAGATCGGCGCGGTAGATGATCGAGCGGCTCTGGCGCTCGCCCGTGATCAGGCCAGCCTGCGAGAGCGTCGAAAGATGCGCCGACATGGTGTTCTGCGGCACACCGATCAGACGAGCGAGCTCACCGGCGGGAACACCGTCGGGTTCATGCGCCACCAACAGACGGAAGGCTTGCAGGCGCGTCGGCTGGGCCAGGGCGGCGAGGGCCGCAATCGTCGATTTTTCATCCATATATCCAGAATAGTGGATATGATTGCGGAGTCAATCGCCGCTGCGGTCCGTCACAAAGAAAAACCCCGGAGCCGAAGGCGCCGGGGTTGAGATCGTTCTGAGATGCAGTACGTCAGGTCACGTAATGACCGTCGGCACATCCATCCCCGTATACCGCTTGATCTCGGCCACGTCCTCGGCTGCCGCGATCAGGTCGGCCAAGGCTCCTTGCGTCTCGATGCCGTGGCGGCTGGCGTCGGGCTCGTAACGCTCGACATAGAGGCGGAGCGTCGCGCCCGAGGTGCCGGTGCCGGAAAGGCGGAA
>CALRLZ020000081.1:0-4975 GCA_943368975.1 Archangium gephyra | reverse complement strand
GAGCGGCGCGACATCTTCCGCAAGGAGCTTCAGGAGGCCGGCATCGACGACGCGCGCGTGCGCAATGCGGTGCGCACGGTCCACCCCGATGCCGCAGCCCCCGCGCAGGCCTTGCCGCCGCCGCCAAGCTGAGCCATCATCCAGCGCTTACTGACGGCCCTCCGCCATTTCTCGACGGGGGGCCGTATCCGTTCCGCAGGGCCTTTCGGCATCGAGGACAGGATGAGCGTCAACAAGTCGGGTCACATCAGGCTGACCTCGCATCCCGGAGCCGGCACCGCGTCGCGCTTCAAGATCGCCTGGGGCGCCGCCACGCCGGAGGCACGGGGGCCTGTCGTCGCCACCGTCAATTCCGCCTCCGACCGCAACGCCATCGGCACCCATGGCGGGTCCTACGCCCTCTATCGCGCCCTCGCCGTCTCAGCCGGCGCCCTGAACCCGATCCAGCGCCCCGACCTCACCAACACCCATCCGGTCGTCGATATCGGGCCCTTCCCGCAATGGTCGGAGCCCGGACGCATCGTCTCCATCGACCCCTTCGGCCACCTCGTCGGCGAGGCCTTCGGCCGCGACATCGCCGAGGGCGTCGATATCCGCCCGTCCATCGCCATCACCAAGGCGCGACTGACACTGCCCGAACTCCAGCACGATATCGGCAAGCGGCTCCCCGTCGACGGAACGATCGTGCGCGACAGCGGCGACATCGCCTGCGTCAAGATCGCCATCGACCCCGTCTGGTACCTGCCGGGCATCGCCGAGCGCTTCGGCACGTCGGAGACCCATCTCAGGCGGACGCTCTTCGAACAGACCGGCGGCATGTATCCCGAACTGGTCACCCGTCCGGATATCGCGGTCTTCCTGCCGCCCATCGGCAACACCACCGTCTATCTCTTCGGCGATGTCGCCAGGCTCGGTGATCCCGCCACCTTCATCTCCGGCCGCCTCCACGACGAGTGCAACGGTTCCGACGTCTTCGGCTCCGACATCTGCACCTGCCGCCCCTATCTCGTGCACGGCATCGAGGAGGCCGCCCGCGACGCCCAGAGCGGCGGCGTCGGCTTCATCGTCTACAACCGCAAGGAAGGCCGCGCGCTCGGCGAGGTGACGAAGTTCCTCGTCTACAATGCCCGCAAGCGCCAGGAAGGCGGCGACCAGGCCGCCACCTATTTCGAGCGCACCGAATGTGTCGCCGGCGTCCAGGACGCGCGGTTCCAGCAGCTCATGCCCGACGTCATGCACTGGCTCGGCATCCGCCGCATCGACCGCTTCATGTCGATGTCGAACATGAAATACGACGCGCTGGTGGACGCCGGCATCGATGTCGTCGAGCGCGTGCCCATCCCGGACGATCTCGTGCCCACCGACGCCTCCGTCGAGATGGAGGCGAAGAAGGCTGCCGGCTATTTCACGCCGGAGCCGACGCCCTCGGCGGAGGACCTCACCCGCGTCATCGGCCGCAAGATCGAAGACTTCTGATGGCGCTGCCCTACCGCAAGACGAGCGCGAGTCCCGTCAGCTCCGGCATGTCGAAAATGCGCCAGCCGCACCCTCCCCTCGCTCCGCGAGGAGAGGGGGACTTCGACGTCCAGCCCATCCCGTCAGGGTCGCGCCTGGCTCGGCCGACGAAGATCAGGCGTGACGCTGTCGTCCCCCTCTCCTCGCGGAGCGAGGGGAGGGTACGGGTGGGGCCTTCCATCGGGCACCATGCCGGTCGCCAGCCGTCCGTCCACCCCGTTCACTGCCCCCCGGAGCCCTGCTGATGGCCTTCGCCATGCTCGACGCCCCACGGGCCGCCCGCGCGCTGCTCACCGCCTCCGCCGTCCGCGAGCGCTCCGCGAAGATGCTGGAACTCGGCCTCGACGGAAAGCTGACGGCCTTCACCGTCGCCATGGACCGCCTGCCGGCGGCGGCCGATATGGTCGTCGACGTCATCCGCGCCAATTATCCCGACCTCGTCATTCCCTTCCATGCGCGCTGGCGGCACTTCGTCGCCGGCGGCCGCGATCTCGGTGCCGAACTGATCGCGGCCATCGCCGATCCCGCCGAACGCGGCCGCACCGCCTTCGATCTCGCCATCGTCTCGGTCCTGCTCGATGCCGGCGCCGGCATGGGCTGGCGCTACCGCGACGGCCCGACCGGTGCCGACCTGTCGAAATCGGAAGGGCTCGCCGTCGCCTCGCTGCGCATGGTCGCCGCCGGCGCCTTCGCCGCCGACGGGGGGAGCCCGCGGGCTGACGCGGCGCGCCTCGCCACGATCACCGCCGATGACATCGCCGCGGGCTTCCAGGTCGGGCCCGGCAACCCGCTGGTCGGCCTCGAGGGCCGCGCCGCGCTGCTCGCCCGCCTCGGTCAGGCGACGGCCGCCGCGCCCGCCGTTTTCGGCGCCGCCGACACGCCCCGTCCGGGCGGCCTCTTCGACCATCTCGCCGCGAAGGCCGAGGACGGGCGCCTGCCCGCCACCGCCATTCTCGCCGCGGTGCTCGCCCATCTCGGGCCCATCTGGCCGAGCCGGGTGACCCTCGGCGGCATCGCGCTGGGCGATTGCTGGCACCACCCGCTGATCCGCGCCGGCGATGCCAGCGACGGCCTCATTCCCTTCCACAAGCTGTCGCAATGGCTCTCCTATTCGCTCATCGAGCCGCTGGAGAGCGCCGGCCTGACTGTCACCCATGTCGACGGGCTGACCGGCCTGCCCGAATACCGCAATGGCGGCCTCTTCGTGGACATGGGCGTCATCGCCCTGCGCGATACCGCCATGGCGGCCGCCGACAACAGGGTGGACAGCGCCCTCGTCGTCGAATGGCGTGGCCTCACCGTCGCCCTGCTCGACGCCATCGCGCCGCTGGTGCGCGAGCGGCTCGGCCTCTCCGCCGCCGACTTCCCCCTGGCCCGCGTCCTCGAAGGCGGCACATGGGCCGCCGGCCGGCGCCTCGCCCGGGAGCGTCGCGCCGATGGCGGCCCGCCCATCCGGGTCGTCAGCGACGGCACCGTCTTCTAGACCCGCACCCACACCGAGACCGCCTGGAGGGGCGCATGAACAAGGTCACCGTCGTCGATCATCCGCTGGTGCAGCACAAGCTGACCCTGATGCGCGACAAGAACCGCTCGACCAAGGGCTTCCGGCAGCTCCTGCACGAGATCGGCATGCTGCTCTGCTACGAGGTGACGCGCGATCTCCCGCTCCAGATGACGGAGATCGAGACGCCGCTGCAGACGATGATGGCACCGCAGATCGGCGGCAAGAAGCTGGTCTTCGCGCCGATCCTGCGCGCCGGCCTCGGCTTCGTCGACGG
This sequence comes from Archangium gephyra, assembly GCA_943368975.1. Lineage (GTDB taxonomy): Bacteria > Pseudomonadota > Alphaproteobacteria > Rhizobiales > Phreatobacteraceae > Phreatobacter. Next base: position 1,682 of record CALRLZ020000081.1, on the reverse strand, counting down.
CATGCTGGAACTCGTGCCCTCGGCCCGCGTCGCCCATATCGGCCTCTACCGCGATCCGGCGACCCTCACGGCGGTCGAGTACTATTTCAAGGCGCCCGAGGATGTCGCCGATCGCCTCGTGGTCGTCATCGACCCGATGCTGGCCACCGCCAATTCGGCCATCGCGGCCGTCGATCGGCTGAAGGAACGCGGTGTCACCAATCAGCGCTTCGTCTGCCTGCTGGCGGCGCCGGAAGGCATCGCCAATTTCCATGCCCATCATCCCGAGGTCGGCATCTGGACGGCGGCCATCGACAGCCATCTCAACGACCACGGCTATATCGTGCCGGGGCTCGGCGATGCCGGCGACCGCATGTTCGGCACCAAGTAGCGACCGGCGCAACGCGGCGGGGGACCAGCAAAAAAACGCGCCGCCTGGGAAGGCGGCGTGGGTGTCAAACGGACTCGCGGCAGGGCCGATGGCATGGCCGGAGGGCGGGAGACGACCGCGGGACGGTCGCCCCTCACCGCCCCCAGAGCTCAATAGCGCGCCGAGATCGGGCCGCGGCCGTGATGCCCGTGATGCTCACGGTGCCCGTAATGGCGGGGCTGGCCGTAATGAGCGCGATGACCGGAGTGGTGCGCCTGGGCGTAACCGCGCTGGCGGCTGACCGGCACCCACTGTTCGGTGGCGGGCGCGACCTGCACGGTGCGCGCCACGACGCCGTACTGCGCCGGGACATGCGCCGCAACGACGCGCTCGGGCCGCACGACGACGGTGCGGGCGACAGTACCATACTGGGCCGGCAGGGTCTGGTGGACGATCTGCTCGGGACGGACGACCACATGGCGGGCGACGGTGCCGTAACGGGCGGGCGTGCGGGTATCGCAGATGATCTGACGACCATGCGCGTCATAGCGGGTGGTCCAGCCACGGGTGGCCGGAGCCAGCTGCACATGCTGGTGGACGACGCCGTATTCGGCAGGGATCCGGCGCGCGACCGTCACGGCCGGACGGACCTGGACGGTCTCGTGGACGACACCGAGCTGGGCCGGCTGGCGATAGAGGACCGTCTGGGCCGGGCGGGTCTGCACGGTCTGGTGCACGACGCCATACTGGGCTGGCCGCACCTCGCGACGGAAACAGGTTTCGCAGCCGCCGCCGGCAAAGGCCGGACTGGCGGACAGCAACGCTGCCGATGCGACGGCGAGCGTGATCGTCTTACGCATGATCAATCTCCAAGAGCTCAAGTCCGGCGAACGGCGATCGCTGATGCGCCCGTGCCTTCCGCACCTGCAGCCAGTCTTGGCCCGGCGGACGCGCGGCGACAATCGAAACACTCTGTTTACCCTAAGCCTTCACCCTAATGCCGGCCATCACCGCAGGGACGGGCCATGATCCTGGGCGGCCGCGCCGCTGGAACGCCGGCTGACGGCTTGGAGCCTGTGCGCCTTCGTGGCCTTTCGGCCTCATCCGTGCACGGCTAACGGGGCGCCTGTTGGACGTCTGGACAGCAAAAAGCCCCGCCGGGATGAGCCGTGCGGGGCTTTGGGTTTGGTTGCGGGGGCCAGATTTGAACTGACGACCTTCAGGTTATGAGCCTGACGAGCTACCGGGCTGCTCCACCCCGCGGAAGGCGGTGTCTTTGCGGCGCGGAGCCCGGTCGCCTTGTCGGCGACGGCCTTCGGGCTGGCGCCCGAAA
>CALRLZ020000080.1:0-5184 GCA_943368975.1 Archangium gephyra | reverse complement strand
CCGCCGAGCATGTTGACCCACCAGATGTCGGAGGTGCTGGTGTTGCGGAAGACGACATCGGTATAGCCGTCGCCGTTGAGGTCGGCGGCCTCGCGCGCCACCCACTGCGCCCCTGCCGGGCCCGCCACCGTGCCCCACTGGCCGTTGGCAACGTCGCGGTAATAGGTCGTGCCGTCGGCGATGTTCTGGACGAGGACATCGGAGGCGCCGTCACGGTTGAAGTCGCCGAGGCCGACGGTGCGCCAGCCGGTGCCGAGATTGGGGCCGAGGATCCAGCTGCCGAAGGTGCCGCCGGCCTCCATGTCGGCAATGAAGGTCTGGCCGGTGGTGTTGTCACGCACCAGCACGTCGGCCGTGCCGTCGCGCGTCACGTCGCCCGAGGCGATCGCCTGGTAGGTCGGGGTGAGCGGCGAGGCGACAACCCCCCAGACCGGAGCGCCCGAGGCAATGTTGAGCGTGTAGATCGAGCCGGTGCCGGTGTCCTGGATGAGCGCATCGGCGCGGCCATCGCCGGTGAAGTCGTCGCTGCCCACCAGCCGCCAGCCGGCCGGCAGCGAGCCCAGGACGTTCGCAAAGCCCGATCCCGTGCCGGCATGCATGTTCTGGTAGATGATCTGACCGGTGGTGCTGTTCTGGAACAGCACGTCGTCGAAGAACGACCCGTCCATGTTGGAGACGAGGTTCTGCTGGATGCCGGCGTTGCCGAAGGCCTGCGCGCCGCTGTTGAAACCCAGGGTCTCGACGTTGACGAGGAGGTCGGAGCCCTCCAGGCCGGTGGTCGCGGTCACCTGCGTGTAGAACGTACCGGCCGAAACGAAGCTGCGGACCAGATAGCTGGACCGCGAGGCGAGCCAGATCGCGGCATCGTTGTCGCTGCCGCCGTCAATCCCGTCGTTGCCGGCGCCGCCCGTGATGATGTCGTTGCCACCGCCGCCGAGGATCGTGTCGTTGCCGCCGCTGCCGTTCAGAACGTTGTTGGCGACACTGCCGAGGATCGTGTCGGCGTTGTTGGTGCCGGTGAGGTCCTCGAAACTGACCATCTGCTCCTGGTTGCCGAGCGTGTCCGTTGCTGTGCCGAGCTGCAGATCGAATGTCGCGCCGATTTCGTTGACTGCAGACCAGTCGATACGGTCGATTCCCGTTCATCCATTGAAATAATCGACTCCAATATTAGTGGAAACAGAGATGATGTCATTGCCATCATCACCAAAAAGGGAAGCTGTTCCGCTACCATTTGTTTCAGTTATTTCATCATCTCCATTCCACCCGTGAACAATAGCAGCGGACTGTAACCGGGACATTGTCCAGCATTGGCGGCCTGTCGAACAACATTGCCATTGCTCTCGGTACCGTGGTCGAGAACGCCATCGGCGGCTCGGGCAATGACACGATCCTCGGCAATGACTCCGCCAATCTCCTCTATGGCATGAACGGTAACGACGTCATCGTCGCCGGCGGCGGCAACGACATCATCACCGGCGGTGCCGGCAATGACGGGATCGATGGCGGCACCGGCGCGGACGCCGTACTGTGGCTGGCATCTCGGTCCAACTTCTTCGTGCGGAGCTTCGTCTCAAGCGGTCAGACCTACACGCAGGTGTCGGCGGCCACCGGCACGCACGGGGTCGACACATTGGTCAATGTCGAGGTTCTCGGCTTCAACAACGGGGCGCAGGCCTTTGGTCTGGCCGGCATCCAGCAGAACCTCGTCTCCAACATGGACGGGTCGTTCTTCGACGACGTGCTGTTCCAGAACAGCACCACCGGCCAGATCATCTACCAGAACATGCATGCCGGCACGGGGTCGGGCTTCGCCAATGTCCTGGGGTCGCTGCCGGCCGGCTGGCGGCTGGTTGGCAGCGACGACTTCACCGGCGATGGCCGCGCCGATGCGCTCATCCAGGACACCGGCACCGGCTCGATCTACACGCTCAACATGGCCTCGGGCGCTCCGGTCTGGGGGGTTGTCGCCTCGCCGCTCACCCCGACCTACCAGGCGATCGCCTCGGGCGACGTGACGCGGGACGGCACGGCTGACGTGCTGTTGCGTGACAACACCACCGGCCAGACCTTCGTTGCCGACATGAATGCCGGCGGCATCTTCGGCGGCTGGATTCTCGGTCCCAATCTCGGCACCGGCTGGCGCACCGTCGGCCTCGGCGACTTCAACCGCGACGGCGCCTCCGATGTCCTCGTCCAGAACATCGCCGATGGGACCACCTATTACCGCGACGTCGCCAGCAACCAGTGGGGCACGGTGGCGGGCCCGGCAGGGGCGCAGTGGGTGGCGCGGGAAGCCGCCGACCTCAACGGCGACGGCTATACCGATGTCGTCTTCCGCAACACCAGCACCTCCGACATCTGGTGGGTCAACATGCTCGGCGGTACCAATGCCGGCTGGAACGTGGTGGCCAACGGTCTCGCCGGCTGGGACGTCCGCGGCTCCGTCGATGTCGACAATGACGGCTATCGCGATGTCATCGTCCAGAACCTGTCCAACGGCATGACCTACTATGCCGACATGAACAACGGCACCTTCGGTGGCTGGGGCACGGTCGCCGGCGCGCTCGGCACGCAATGGTTGGCGGTGGCGTGAGGCGGGACCGTCGCGCGACCTGAACGCGGTGCGGCGGCAGGGTCTGTAAGCATCTGGCCCCGGCCGGGGCGCCGCGCTGGCTGTTGGCTGCCCGGTGCGCTTGCATGGGGGTGAGCGCGCTGCTTCACCTTACGCAGGTGTCGGGAGGCGATGCTTCATCAGAATGCCTTTGTGGAGCGCCATGAAGACTGGCATGGTGGGCTGCGGGTGTTTCAAGCGCTGGTCGGCCGTGCCACCTTGGCGCCATAGGTGTCATTGCCCTGTTAGCCCCGCTGCTCTAGCCTCGCCGTCACGTGCCGCCAAGCTCCTCCAAAGCCGGACTTGCCCATCATGTGTGTCATCTGTCGCCTCGCTGCCCAAGGCGAGAAGCCCGTCATGGCGATCGAGAGCTGGGCCTGTGACGAGGCGCTCGCCCTGACCCTCAATGCCGATCTGAAGGCGATTGCCAACGGCAGCAACGGGATTCCGGCGCCATCCTTCACGGAGACGACCGACGCGGCGGGGTCGTCCGCAACCATCTACGCGATGACCGCCGGACAGTCCTACCTGGGAAGCCTGGCGACCAACAGCGACATCGATTTCTACCGCGTTACCCTGACAGCGGGGCAGGCCTATACATTCGTGCTCACGGGCATCGGCACGAACAATCTGCGTGATCCGCTCTTGCAACTCCATGACACCGGCGGCGTGTCGGTCATCACGTCGAATGATGACGGTCTTCCCGGCCTCAACTCCGTCATCAGCTACACGCCGACGAGTTCGGGAACCTACTATCTGTCCGCGCGTGCCTTCGCGGGATCCGACACTGGTACCTATGGGATCTCGGTGACAGCCGGGACCCGGCCAGACCTCGACATCAATTTCGCCGCGGGCATCATCGATTCCGATCTCGCCTGGAACACCACGCCCGGTAACGCGGCCGTCGTGACCTATTCGTTCCGCGCCAGTGCCGCCTCCTACACGGCGGGCGGGTCCAACATCGCAACCTTCACGCCCCTGACCGCGGCCCAGATCGCGGTCTATGAAGAGCTTCTGGCGCTGTGGAGTTCGGTTGCGAACATCACGTTCCAGCGCGTCAATCCGGGCGGTTACTCGAACGATGCCACGATGGTGATCGGGAACTACACCGATGCCACCGACGGAGCGGGAGCCTTCGCCTATTACCCGGGGTCGACCGCCGCTGCCGACCAGGCTGGCGATGTCTGGCTCAACCTCAACGCCATCTCGACGACCTCGCTTCCGCGTGGCTCCTACAGCTACATGGCCATCATGCACGAGATCGGTCACGCGCTCGGGCTGTCGCATCCTGGCCTTTACAATGCTGGGCCTGGCGTCTCGATCACCTATGGCCAGGATGCACAGTTCATCCAGGATTCCGGCATGTATTCGGTGATGAGCTATTTCTTTGACGGATCGGATACAGGTGCGAATTTCCAGGGCGAGTTCGCCTCGACCCCGCAAATCGTCGATATCCGCGCCATTCAGAACATTTACGGCGTCAACACGACCACCCGCAACGGGAATACGGTCTATGGCGTGGGAACGAATGCCGGGGCGAGTTTCGATTTCGTCGCCAACACGCGGCCCGTTCTGACGATCTGGGACGGTGGCGGCACTGACACGATCAACGTTTCGAACGCGACAGTTACCCAAACGATCGACCTGCGCGAGGGGTTCTTCTCAAATCTCTATGGTCTGACCAACAACGTCTCGATCGCGCTCGGCGCGGTCATCGAGAATGTCGTTGGCGGTTCGGGAGCTGATACGATCATCGGCAATTCTGCCGGAAACACCCTCGAAGGCGGCGGGAGCGGCGATACGATCGTCGCCGGCGGCGGCAATGATGTCATCACTGGTGGTGCCGGCAATGATGGGATCGATGGCGGCACGGGAACGGACGCCGTGCTGTGGCTCGCAGCGCGCTCGAACTATTTCGTACGGTCCTTCGTCTCGGCCGGGCAGACCTACACGCAGGTGTCGGCCGCTTCCGGCACGGACGGTGCCGACACGCTGATCAATGTCGAGGTTCTCGGCTTCAACAATGGCGCGCAGGCCTTTGGCCTGGCCGGCATCCAGCAGAACCTCGTCTCCAACATGGACGGGTCCTATTTCGACGACGTGCTGTTCCAGAACAGCGTCACCGGCCAGATCATCTACCAGAACATGAATGCCGGCACAGGGTCGGGATTCGCCAATGTTCTGGGGTCGCTGCCCACGGGCTGGCGGCTGGTCGGCAGCGACGACTTCACCGGCGACGGGCGGGCGGACTCGCTGGTACAGGACACCAATACCGGCGCGATCTACACGCTCAACATCGCCTCGGGCGCCCCGGTCTGGGGCCTGGTCGCCGGTCCGATGGGATCCAGCTACCGGGCGATCGCCTCGGGCGACGTGACGCGGGATGGCACGGCTGACGTGCTGGTGCGCAACAATGCCGATGGCCAGATCTTCATTGCCGACATGAATGCCGGCGGCACCTTTGGCAGTTGGATCCTCGGTCCCAATCTCGGCACCGGCTGGCGCACCGTCGGCCTCGGCGACTTCAACCGTGACGGCGCCTCCGATGTCCTCGTCCAGAACATCGCCGA
>CALRLZ020000079.1:0-5691 GCA_943368975.1 Archangium gephyra | reverse complement strand
GATTCGGCCGGGAATGCGCTGGTGAGGCCGGAGACCCAGCCCTTGGCGCCGAGCATCAGGCCTTCGAGCGCCACGTCGTCGAGGCCGGCAAAGATGTCGTAGCGGTCACCGAAGGCGTTGATCAGATCGGTGAAGCGGCGCGGATCGGGGGCGCTTTCCTTGACGGCCTTGATGTTCTTCACGCCGTCGAGCGCTTCCAGGACTTCCGCACCGATGTTGACGCGGTAGGCGGGCGGGTTGTTGTAGAGCATGATCGGCAGGCCGGTCGCTTCGGCCACCGTCTTGAAATGGGCGACCAGTTCATGCGGCTTTGGCACATAGACCATGGCCGGCAGCAGCATCAGGCCATCGGCTCCGATCTTTTCGGCATCGCGGGCATAGGCCGAGGCGCGGCGGGTGTCGAATTCCGACACGCCCGTCACGATCGGCACACGGCCGTTCACGACCTCGACGGCGGCCTTCAGGATGGTGCGCTTCTCTTCCGGATCGAGCGAGTTGTTCTCGCCGCAGGTACCCATGACGATCAGGCCGTTGACGCCATCGTTGACGAGGGCGTCGAGCACGCGCTGGGTGGCGTCGATATCGACCGAGAAATCTTCATGGAATTGAGTCGTTGCGGCGGGGAAAACGCCGTGCCAGCCGGTGGTCATGGGATGCTCCTGTTGAAGTGGTGAAATCACAGTATACAGTTTGTCGACAAAAGCAAGAGGTGCATTTTAGCGCCCGCTGAAACGGGTTCGATGGGGTCAGATGTCGGGCAGTTCGGCTGCAGCAGTGATGTTGCGCGCCACGTAATCCTGGATCTGGCGGACGATCTGGTCGGCATGGGCGACCGACAGCCGGTCTGCCTCCTCGACATCGCCTGCGCGGATCGCCTCGATGATCTTCTCGTGCTCCTCGACATAGCGGCGCGGCAGGCGGTCGTCGAAGGTCTGATAATAGAGGCGCAGGATCCGGCGCCCCTCGTCCAGCAGGCGGGCGAAGAAGGTGGTGTAATAGGGATTGCCGGCGCGCTCGGCGATCGCGACGTGGAATTCCCTGTTAGCCTCGATCATCGCGAAGGCGTCCTGGGCGTCGACGGCGCGGGAAAAGGCCTGCTGTTGCCTTATGATCTCGGCCATCCAGGCATCACCCTGGCGCTTTGCTGCCCCGCGCGTCGTCACGCGATACATCAGGCAGAGCGCCTCGAAATAGGTGGGCAGGCTGGAGAAATCGATGACTGCGACGATCGTGTTGCGGTTTGGCAGGCTGGTGACTAGGCCGTCCGAGGTCAGCCGCAGAAGGGCCTCGCGAATCGGGGTGCGCGACATGCCGAAATGTTCGGAGAGGCGCGTCTCATCGAGCGGACTGCCGGGCGGGCGCTCCATGGTCAGGATTTCGTGGCGCAGCGCCTTGTAGACCGATTCGGAACCGGAGCCTCGGGTGCGTGCCCCCTCCCCCTTGCCATTGTCGGCATCCGTGCCGCCCGTCTCGTTCATGCCCATCCATCGACCTGTGTGCTGCCTCGGTTTGAAGCCAGCACAGCGACGAACGGCGCTTAAAGTCAAGCGCCGAGGAGGAAGGCGCGTCAGTCAGGCGATCAGGCGAGCTGGCCTGTCGGCGCCTCGTCGCCCCAAAGCAGCGGGTTCCAGGCCAGTTCGGGCGGAACGGCATGGAAAAGGGTGCGCGCCGGATAGGCAGCGCGTGGACGCTTGCCGAGCGGCACGAGCTGAAAGCCATGGCCGATCATCTCGTCTTCGTCGAAGACATTGCGCAGATCGACCACGACAGGCGATTTCATCAGATCTTTCAGACGCGGCAGATCGAGTGACTTGAACTGATCCCATTCGGTCACGAGAACGACGGCGTCCGCACCCTCTGCGACCTCGTAGGCGTTGCGCCTCGTCTTGTTTCAGGCGCCGAGGCTTGCGCGCAATTTCTGATGGGCCGCCTCGTCGAGGGAGAAATTCCACATGAGCGCAATGGCCGCGAGCTTGGGGAGGATTGGCAGGAAGGCGTAGAGGGCCGTCAGTGCAGTGAGTGCACCGGGCGTTTGGGTGGCCGTCTGGCTGCCGATGAAGCCGGCAAGGTCAAGGAGTGGGAAGACGACGCCTGCAGAGAGTGCCACCGCAAGCTTGGTGATAAAGCTCCAGGCGGCAAAGTAGAGGCCGGAGCGCTGCTCGCCCGAGGAGACGGTGTCGTTGTCGATGACATCGGCCTGGATGGCGGGCGGAAGGGTGAGATCGAAGCCGAGCAGCAGGCCGGTGACGACACAGACGACGGTGAAGGCGAGCACATCGCCCTCGCCCAGGAAGCCGGCTACCGAGAAGACGGCGCAGGCGAGCATCATGGCGAAGCACCAGGCCCGGTGTTTGCCCAGGCGTTTGGCGGTGGCAACCGCCAGCGGCACGCCGGCGATGGCGCAGAGGAAATAGGTGAAGAGCAGCGGCCCCTGCATGTCAGGAGCTCCGAGGCGCTGGCCGACGAAATAGATGAAGAGCGAGGCGGGGATCGCGTTGGCGAAGCTATTGAGCAGGAAGGCAGAGGCGAGCCGCAGGAAAGGACCATTGGCTTTCAAATGCTGGAAGCCCTCCCGCAGAGAGAGCTTTCGCTGGGAGAGGTCTGTTGGCTCAGGCACCGCCCAGACGGCCAAAAGGCCAGCCAGAGGAAGCGCGATGGCAATGAAGACCGCAATCCAAGCCAGACCATGGAAGCCGACGGCCGTATCAAGCCCGCCGACAAATGGCAGCGTGATGGCGATCAGGGAGCCGATCAGCGTTGCGCCTTCCCGCCAGGCAGACAGCTTGACCCGCGCCTGGTAGCCGGTTGCAAGTTCGGCACCCCAGGCCGTGTAGGGTAGAAGCGACCAGGTGGCGCCGATGGAGAGTGTTACGCCCCAGAAGGCGAGGTAACCGACGCCGGCGTCCTGAGGCGGCCAGAAGAGCATGAAGGCCGCGAGCGCCGTCAGCGGCGTCGAGAGGACGAAAAAGAAGCGGCGGCGGCCGTAGCGCGACCGGACACGGTCGGAAAGCCAGCCGAACAGCGGATCGGTGATCGCATCGATCAGGCGGATGCCAAGCAGAAGCGTGCCGATGGTCGCCAAGGACAGGGCGAAATGATCGGCATAGAAAGACGGCACCACGATATAGAAGGGCAGAGCGATGGCCGCGAGCGGGATCGCCGGCAGGGCATAAAAGGCAAGGCGCGACGACGGCGGGGCCTGGTCTGTCATGGGGATCCGATCACTGAACTGTCTGAAGAGGTCTACGGCTTGGCGGCGAAAACGGTTTTGCCCGTGCGGCGGCAGCGCTCAGAGCAATAGACCACATTCTCCCAGTCCCGCTCCCATTTCTTGCGCCAGGCAAATGGTTTGCGGCAGACGGGACAGGTTTTCTGGGGCAGATCGCCCTTGCGGATCATCTTGGGCATGCGAGGCTCGCGTTTGGATTTCACTTCCCAATTCGCAACAGCGGGGACGGTGGATCACTTCAAGACATCCGAGCGGTTGAAGCTTGTCACTCCCTGCCCCACTTGCTAGCTCGACATTCCAATCACGGGAGACACATCAGAATGAGACAACATTCCTTCGGCCGGACGGAATTCACCGTCAGCGATATCGGCTTCGGCGCCTGGCAGATCGGCGGATCCTGGGGCGAGGTATCCGAGGCCGACGGCCGGGCAGCGCTCAATGCGGCGCTCGATGCCGGCATGACCTTCATCGACACGGCAGACGTCTATGGCGACGGTCGCTCGGAAAAGATCATTGCCGAGGTCCTGAAGGCACGCGGCGGCACTCGGCCGATGGTGGCGTCCAAGGCCGGGCGGAGGCTCAACCCGCATGTGGCTGATGGTTATACCAAGGCCAATATCGAGGCCTTCATCGACCGTTCCTTGAAGAACCTCGACATCGACAGCCTCGATCTCGTGCAGCTGCATTGTCCGCCAACCGACGTCTACTACCGTCAGGAAATGTTCGAGGGGCTCGAAGAGATCCGCAAGGCCGGCAAGATCAAGCATTACGGCGTGTCGGTCGAAAAGGTCGAGGAAGCGCTGAAGGCAATCGAATATCCGGGCGTCGTCTCGGTGCAGATCATCTTCAACATGTTTCGCCAACGCCCCGCCGGCCTGTTCTTCCAGGAAGCGAAGCGCCGCAACGTCGCCGTCATCGCGCGCGTGCCGCTGGCAAGCGGTCTCCTTTCCGGCAAGATCACCGCGAACACACAGTTTGCTGCAGAAGATCACCGCAACTTCAACCGCAATGGCGAAGCCTTCGATGTGGGCGAGACCTTTGCAGGCGTTCCCTTCGAGACGGGTCTCGCAGCGGTTGAGGAAGTCCGCAAGCTGGTCCCCGCAGGCGCCTCGATGGCGCAGTTCGCACTCCGCTGGATCCTGATGCATGAGGCCGTCACGGTCGTCATCCCCGGCGCCCGCAACGGCGAGCAAGCCAAGGCAAACGCTGCGGCCTCCGATCTGGCCGCGCTCTCCGCCGATGTCATGGCGGCCTCGCGCGAGGTCTATGAGCGGCTGATCGCGCCGCATGTGCATCACCGCTGGTAAGACGCTAAAGCGTTCAAAGAAAGAGGCCGGGTGAGCGATCACCCGGCCTCTTCTGCTGTTTCAGGTGGCCTGATCTTCCGATCAGTTGGTGCCCTGCAGGTTCACTTCCCAGAACAGGGTCTCACCGGACGAGTCATCCACACCGTCGTTGTCGGTGACGGCGAAGGCCTTGCCCGATGCGTCGAAGGCGAAGCCTTCGAGCTTGTCGACGACATATCCATTGGTGGCGGCTTTCAGGTCCGGGATGAAGTCATGGACTTCTTCCTTCGCAACCGTCGGGAGCTCTTCACCGATCTTGGCGGGCTTCAGATCGGCGATGGCGACGCGGTAGAGCTTCTTGAGCTTGGCGTTGTCGCCGATCTGGTTGTCGCGCTCGACGATGTAGACGTGGTCGCCATGGGCGGTGATTTCCGACAGGCCGACCCAGCCTTCACCTGCCGCTTCGAGCGGATAGCGAACGGCGCCCCATTCCTTGGACTTCGGGTTGTAGGAGAGGAGCTTCACCGAGCCCTTCTCGTCATCACCCCATTCGCGCTGAACCGCCATCCACAGCGTCATGTCGTCGCCGGTGCCAACAGAGGTGATGCCTTCGAGACCGAAGCGGGTCTGGCCGGCCAGGAGTTCAGCCGGAAAGCCGATCTCGGCCTTGATCTCACCCTTGGCGTCGACGTTGTAAAGGCCGTGGCCGACGAGCTTTGCGGCATCGCCTTCGGAGGCCAGCCAGAAGCCGCCCTTGCCGTCCAGCGTGATGCCTTCAATGTCGAGCTTCTGGGCCGCAGCACCGGCGCGGGTGATCGGCAGGGCCGAGGTGATGGCAGCCGGCTTCTGCGTTGCATCGATCGTGAAGATCGACGGCTGCATGGCGTAGAAGCTATCGTTGACGGCATAGAGCGTCCCAGCCTTCTCGACATCGCCGACGAGGCCAGAGAGAGCGCCCCAACCGATCGGTGCGCCATCGACGATGGCCGACTGGATCATCGGATAGGCGGGCGTACCTTCAGCCAGCTCATAGAGCATGACATGCGACCGCGCCCCACCGTCTTCGCCGAGATCGACCTCGTTCGCCGTGACGAACAGGTTGCGGGAGGGAATGGCGACGGCGCCTTCCGGGGAGACGCCCGACGGCAGAAGCTGGGTGAGTTCAGGCTCGGCGCC
>CALRLZ020000078.1:0-6285 GCA_943368975.1 Archangium gephyra | reverse complement strand
AGGCGACCGGCGGCAGCAGGTCCTCTGCCCGGGCGGCAGGGGCCTGGGCCGGCCAGACGAAGGCCGCGTCGAAATCGACCGGCGGCGCGACGCGGCTGACGTTGGCCGCCTTGTCCTGTTGCGGCGTCCCGACGACCGGTGCGACCGCCGTCAGGAGGTTCGGCACCGCCACGGCGGCGCAGGCGGTGGCGATCACCGAGACGACGATCTGCGCGGCGAGCCTGCGGCCGCCACGCACCACCGTTGCCATCATTCCTGCCTTCATGGCCCACTCCGTCAGACGCCAGCGTCCTCCCCAGAAGGCCGGCGGTTTGTGGCGGCATTCGGGTCGAAATTGGCGCCTTTTCAGTATCTTGCAGCGCCGGTGGATTCACCGGGATCGGCCACAGCATCGCCGGTCCAGCGGCGCAGCGCCGCCAGCCCCGGCGGAGTCACGGCCAGGGCGCGGCTTTCAGCCGATGGGCGGACCCAGTGGCGCGCCACCGCATGGTCGAGAATGGCGCGGCCCAGTCCGCCGCCGAGATGCGGCCGGCGCTCGCTCCAGTCCAGGCAGGCGCGGCAGAGCGGCCGGCGGGTCGTCTCCAGGGCGGCGATATCAATGCCCTCGGCCCGGAAGAAGCTGCGGCCGGCAGCCGTCAGGCTGACCTGACCCGCCGCCGCTGCGAGGCGCCCGTCGGCGAGAAAAGCCTCGTAGAGGCGCACCGCCCATTCGCCCGCCATGTGGTCCCAGCAGGTGCGGGCCTGACGCAGGGCCGGGTCGCGCGGGCCGGGCCGCGTGCGCAGGCGGCCGGTGCGGGCGGCGAGCCCCATCAGGCCCTCGAGCACCTGGGCGACATCGGGCCCCGACAGACGGAAATAGCGGTGGCGGCCCTGGGCCTCGACAAGAAGGAGGCCGGCCTCGCTGAGCCGCGCCAGATGGCCGCTCGCCGTCGGGGCGCTGACGCCGGCCTCGCGCGCCAGTTCGCCGGCGGTGAGGGCGCGGCCGGCCATCAGCGCACCGAGCATGTTGGCGCGGGCGGGATCGCCGATCAGTGCGGCGATGGTGGCGATGGACGGTCCTTCCTTCATGCAACGCTTCCCCAAGGCGGCGGGGTGTCCCGCAGCCGAGGACAGGCTACACCGGTCGAGGCGCGATTGCTTCGTCCTCCGCCGAAGCGTCGGGCTCCCGCACCGGTGGATCGTGGCGTCCGTCGTCTTTCGCAGTCAGGATGCCCCGCATGGCCATGCTCGCCCTCGCCGCCGCCGTCTTCGTCCTTGCCGGCCTCGTCAAGGGCGTCATCGGGCTCGGCCTGCCGACCATTGCCGTCGGCCTGCTCAGCCTGTTCATGGCGCCGGCGCTCGCCGCATCGTGGATGCTGGTGCCCTCGCTCCTCACCAATATCTGGCAGGTGGCGGCGGGGCCGAACCTGTGGCCGCTGACGCGGCGGCTCGCTACCCTGCTGGCCGGGCTCGCTGTTGGGACATGGCTCGGGACCGGCATCATCACCGGCGCCTCGGCCGGTCATGCCTCGGTGGCCCTTGGCCTCGTGCTGATCCTCTATGCCGGGCTCGGCCTGTCGGCGCTGCGCCCGCGGGTGCCGGCCCGCGCCGAGCCCTTCCTGTCGCCGGTCGTCGGACTGATGACCGGGTTGGTCTCGGCGGGGACGGGTATCTTCGTCATGCCCTCGGTGCCTTATCTGCAGGCGCTGGGGCTGGAGAAGGACGACCTGGTCCAGGCCCTCGGCATCACCTTCCTCGTCGCCACCGTGGCGCTCGGGGCGGGCCTGTTCAGCGAGGGCGTGCTGGCGGGCGGCACGGCGCTGACCTCGCTCGCCATGCTCGCCCCGGCGCTGCTCGGCATGGCGCTGGGACAGGCGATCCGCTCGCGCATCAGCCCGGCCGCCTTCCGCACCTGGTTCATGATCGGGCTGATGCTGCTCGGCGCCCATCTGGCGGTGAAGCCCCTGATGTGAGGGGGCGGCGTCGGCAGGATGAAGGTCGAAGGCCCCACCCGCACCCTCCCCGCGCTGCGCGCGGAGAGGGGGACTTCTGCGTCCCGATTGCCGTGATGGGTTGGGCCAGGCCCAGCCGTTGCCAGGGACCCGCGACGCCATAATCCCCCTCCCCTTGAAGCGCAGCGCAAAGGGGAGGGTGAGGCTGGGGCATTCGGCAGCGAGCGCGCGCCCCCGCCCTACCCCGTCAGCCATTCCCTGAGCTTGGTGACCCGCGGCTTCATGCGCCCGCCGTCGACCGCGATCCGCAGGGCGCGGCTCTCGCCGACCATGACCACCAGCGACCGCCCGCGGGTCACCGCCGTGTAGATGAGGTTCCTCGCCAGCATGGCATAGTGCTGCGTCGTCACCGGGATCACCACCGCCGGATATTCCGAGCCCTGGCTCTTGTGGATGGTGGTGGCATAGGCCGGCATGAGGTTTTCCAGGTCGCCGAAGGAATAGGAGACCTGCCTTCCGTCGAAGAGGGCGACGAGTTCGCCCTCCTCGGGGTCGATGCGCAGCACCTGGCCGAGATCGCCGTTGAAGACGTCGCGGTCATAGTCGTTGGCGGTCTGCATGACCCGGTCGCCGGCCGCATAGGTCCAGCCGTAGCGCTCGATGGAGCGGCCGGCCGGCGGGTTCAGCACCTTCTGCAGCTCGACATTGAGGTTGCGGGCGCCGAGCACGCCCTTGTTCATCGGCGCCAGCACCTGCACGTCGCGCATCGGGTCGAGGCCGAAACGGCGGGGGATGCGCTCCTTGACCATCTCGATGATCTTGGCGAGGCCGCTCTCGGGCGTCGTCGCCTCGACCCAGTAGAAGTCGCTCTCGGCGCCGGCCGGCACGGCTTCCGGCATCTCGCCGCGGTTGATGCGGTGGGCGGTGGCGATGATGCGGCTCGCCTCGGCCTGGCGGAAGACCTCCGTCAGCCGCGCCACCGGCACGAGGCCGGAGGCGATGATGTCGGCGAGGGCCTGGCCGGGGCCGACGGGCGGCAGCTGGTCGACATCGCCGACAAGCAGCAGGCCGGCATCGGCGGGCAGCGCCTCGACCAGCGCCAGCATCAGGGGAATGTCGACCATGGAGGTCTCGTCGACCACCAGCAGGTCGCAGTCGATGAGGTTCTCGCGGCCGCGCGAGAAGGCGCCGAATTCCGGATCGATCTCGAGCAGGCGGTGGATGGTCTTGGCCTCGATGCCGGTCTGCTCGGTCATGCGCTTGGCAGCGCGCCCCGTCGGGGCGGCCAGCGTCACCGAGATCTCCTGCCGCGTCAGCAGCTTGAGGATGGTGTCGAGCAGCGTCGTCTTGCCGACGCCGGGGCCGCCGGTGATGACGGAGACCTTGGCGGAGAGAATCGTCGCCAGGGCTTCGCGCTGGGAGGGCGCGAGGGCCTTCCCCGTCCGCGCCTCGACCCGCGGCACTTCCGTCGCGAGGTCGATCTGGCCCCAGGGCGGCGACCCCTTGGCGAGGTCGCGCAGCCGCTCGGCGATGATGCTCTCGGCGCGATGCAGGTCCTTGAGGAAGAGGTGCGGCTCGCCGCCGATCGTGTCGGCGACGAGGTTGCGGGCGGCGATTTCGGCGGCCGCGGCCTCCTCGATGCGGGCGACGTCGCCGTCGAGCAGGCGGGCGGCGAGCGCCACCGCCTCGTCGCGCGGCAGGCCGGTATGGCCGTCGTCGCGGGCCTCCTGCAGGGCATAGGTGATGCCGGCGCGCAGCCGCTCCGGCGCGTCGCGGGCCAGACCCAGCGACATCGCCACCTGGTCGGCGGTGAGGAAGCCGATGCCCCGGACATCGCGGGCGAGCCGGTAGGGGTCCTGGCGGATGAGGCCGATGGCCTCGGTGCCGAGCGCCCGGAAGACGCGGGCGGCCTGTCCCAGGCCGAGGCCGTGTTCCTGCAGGAAGACGCCGAGATCGCGGACGATGCGGTCCTCGGTCCAGCTCTCGGTGATGCGGCGGATGCGGGCCTCGGTGAGGCCGACGATCTCCTTGAGGCGGTGCGGCTCGTGGTCCAGCACCTCGAAGGTGCGCTTGCCGAAGGCCTGGACGATCTTGTGGGCGGTGGCGATGCCGATGCCCTTGATGGCGCCGGAGGCGAGATAGC
This sequence comes from Archangium gephyra, assembly GCA_943368975.1. Lineage (GTDB taxonomy): Bacteria > Pseudomonadota > Alphaproteobacteria > Rhizobiales > Phreatobacteraceae > Phreatobacter. The sequence continues at coordinate 2,211 of CALRLZ020000078.1, read as the reverse complement.
GCTCGATGCCGTCCTTGGAGGCGGGCGGCGCGGTAACGAGGCGTGTCGCCTTGAACTGCAGGCCGTGGGTGCGGTCGTTCACCCAGGAGCCTTCGGCCGTCATCATCTCGCCGGCCGCCACTGCCGCGGTGGTGCCGACGATGGCGACCGGCTGCGGCTTGCCGCGGACGCGCACCTTCAGCACCGCGAATCCCGTCGCGGGGGAGTGGAAGGTGACGCGCTCGATGGTGCCCGTCAGGGTCTCCAGCGGGCTGTCGGAGGGCGAAGGCAGGGCGCTCGCGCGCATGGAGGCGAATCGCGTGGGGGTTGCGGTGAACGGAGCCGGAACCCTAGACCGGTGGGAATGGGTCGTCCACGCACAAGCGCCCGAACGGGCCCTGCCCCTTGCAATCGGCCGTAGCGTCCCCATCTCATGGTCACTGGCCGACGCGGCCTGCCTCTCCGGCGATGCGCGCAGCTTTCCCCCGGGAACCTGTTGCAGCCCGCCACGTTCGAGATGGCATGGCGGTTCCCGCCGGACATCATGCGCTGCCGACCGGCAGGGCGATGTCCCGGCGAGCATCTCGGCCTGACGCGAGATCACCTCATCCAGCCGACCGCGGATGTAACGGCGGCAAGAGGGTGGTCCCGCGTCGACAAATTCTGTATGACGCGAACCCTGGCATCGAGCGGAAGATCCGCTTCGCCGGGGTTTTGTGCGCCGGGACTGCCGGCGCAACGACGGAGAAGCCGAGCTAATGGCGAAGGAAGACGTCCTCAATTTCGAAGGCAAGGTGACGGAGGTCATGCCCGACGCCCGGTTCCGCGTGGAACTGGACAACGGACACATGGTCGTCGTCTATACGGCCGGGAAGATGAAGAAGAACCGGATCAAGACGCTGGTCGGCGATCGCGTGACGGTGGAGATGACGCCCTACGATCTCGACAAGGGCCGCCTCGTCTTCCGTCACAAGGGCGATGCCCCGCCGCCCGGCCCGCGTCCCGGCGGCGCCCGCCCCGGCGGCCCGCAGCGCCGGCGCTGAGCCGCCATTTCCCGGCGCGGAGCCGTCCGCGCCCGACGGTGCCCGCCACGGCGACCCGACGGTCGCCGCTTGCCGTTATGGGCCTTCCATGTCCGCCGGACCTGCCCTCTCGCGCCCTGCCACCCTCGCCGGCTTCGGCGCCATCGCCCTGTGGGGCCTCTTGGCGCTGTTCACCGCGGCCTCGGGGACCGTGCCGCCCTTCCAGCTGACGGCCATGACCTTCGCCATCGGCGGCGGCATCGGCCTCGCGGTGGTGGCGACGCGGCCCGGCGGCCTGTCGCTGCTGGTCCAGCCGCCACGGGTCTGGCTGCACGGCGTCGCCGGACTGTTCGGCTATCACGCGCTCTATTTCACCGCCCTGCGCTTCGCCCCCGCGGCGGAGGCGAACCTCCTCAACTATCTCTGGCCGCTGCTGATCGTCGTCTTCTCGGCGCTGCTGCCGGGCCAGCGGCTGAAGCCGCACCACCTCGCCGGCGCGCTGCTGGGTCTCGCCGGCACGGTGCTGCTGATCGCCGGCACGGTGCTGCTGATCGCCGGGCGCGGCGGGCTGGGCGCCGGCTTCGCCTCCGGCCATCTCCTCGGCTATGCCGCCGCCCTCGGCTGCGCCCTGGTCTGGTCGGTCTATTCGGTGACGGCGCGGCTCCTGCCCGACGTTCCGACCGAGGCGGTCGCCGGCTTCTGCCTCGCCACCGCCGCCCTGGCGCTCGGCTGCCATCTTGTGCTGGAGACCACGGTCTGGCCTGCCTCCGCCGTCGAATGGCTGGCGATCCTCGCCCTTGGCCTCGGCCCGGTGGGGGCGGCCTTCTACCTCTGGGACCGCGGCATGAAGCGCGGCGACATCCAGGTGCTGGGGGCGGCGAGCTATGCCGCGCCGGTGATCTCGACCCTGGCGCTGGTCGCCTTCGGCCATGCCCAGGCGAGCCTCGTGCTCGGGGTCTCGGTGGCGCTCATCGTGGCGGGATCGGTGGTCGCGGCGAAGGACATGCTGCGGGCGCGGCGCGGCGCCTGAAGACGCCCCGCCCGCACTCTCCCCTCGCAGCGGGGAGGGTGCGGGTGGGGCCTTGCTGCGATGGGCTCGTGGAGCCCGGACAGGGCGGTGGGACGAGGAGACCTGCATTACTGCAGTGCGTCCTTCGAGGCTCGCTCGCTGCGCTCTCTCGCACCTCAGGATGAGGAGGGTAGTGGATGG
>CALRLZ020000077.1:0-6843 GCA_943368975.1 Archangium gephyra | reverse complement strand
AGCCTGGTGGATCTCGACACCGTGAAGCCGGGCCTGATCCACTACGACATCGGCGACTGCCTGCGCTCGGCCTGCAACCTCGCCGGGGAGGAAGCTGCCGACTGGCGCGCGGTGCGATAGGTGCCGGCACTGTGCCAGGCCATGCGGATGAAGAAGGGCCCGTAATGGCCGTAATCCGCCGGCCACCACTCCTGGCTGTCGGTCATCAGCGCGTAGAGGTCCTGCTTCAGCGCCTGGTAATCGACGCGGCCGAAGGCGGCCCTGTAGTCAAACTCGCCGCCCATGGGATCGCAGAGGGCGGAGTTCTGATGGAGCATCTTCAGGTTCAGCTGGTTCGGCCACCACTCGCGGTTGGAGCGGATCGCGTTGTTGGTCGCGCCGTGCATGACCGGGCATTTGCCGGCCTCAAGATTCATTCCGTCCATTGTGATCTCCGATCGTCTTGGAGGGGTATCGGCCTTGCGGCGCGCAATCCCCTGTTTGTCGTCAATGCCGTCGCCGGCCGTCGGGGGACGGTCACCACCGACAGGAGCGCGGTACTGGCATCCGGCTGGCGATGACCCCTTCTAGCGAAGTCATCTCATTAGACTAAGTTGAATTATCTGATTATGACGATAAGCTCAAATTATGATCAATGTCACTTTCAAGCAGTTGCGCTATGTCGACGCGCTGGCGCGCCACGGTCATTTCGGCCGGGCGGCGGAGTCCTGCGCCATTTCCCAACCCGCGCTGTCGATGCAGATCCGCGAATTGGAGGACGGCCTCGGGACGCCGCTGTTCGAGCGGGGTGTCCGTCAGGTGCGGCTGACGGCCTTCGGCGAGGCCTTCTCGGCGCGGGCCCGCGACATCCTGCGGGCAGTCGATGAACTGGGCGACCTCGCCCGGGCCTCGCGGGCGGGTCTGGTGGGGCGGTTGCGAATCGGCATCATCCCCACGGTGGCGCCCTATCTGCTGCCGGCGGTCATCGGCGATCTCGGACGCAGCCATGCGGGGCTCGACATCCGCATCCGCGAGACGCAGACGCCCAAACTCATCCAGGAACTGACCGAGGGGCGTCTCGACACCGCCATCGTCGCCCTGCCGGTCTCCGAGCCTTCGATGACGGAGACCGCCCTCTTCCGAGAGGATTTCGTGCTGGTCAGGCCCAGTGTCGATGCCGGCAAGCCGGTGCCGAGCGCCGAGATGCTGCGCGAGATGCGGCTCCTGCTGCTGGAGGAGGGCCATTGCTTCCGCGACCAGGCGCTGTCCTTCTGTGGCCTGACTGCCGCCAGGCCGAAGGAAATGCTCGATGGCAGCACCCTGTCGACCCTGGTGCAGATGGTCGGCGTCGGTGTCGGCGTCACGCTGATCCCGGACATGGCGGTGGCGGTGGAGACGCGCTCGGCGCCGGTCGCCATCGCCCGCTTCGAGGATCCGCGGCCCTCGCGCACCATCGGCATGATCTGGCGCGGGACGAGCCCGCTTGCCAAGCAGTTGAACGAGATCGCCGATGTCGTGCGCCTGTCGGCGCAGACGATGCAGCAGATGCATGCGGCCCTGTGACGATGCGTACCGTTTCCTGTCCGCGATGACCCGAATTACTGCAGCAGGGTGATGGGCTTTCGGGCAACGTGTCATGCGCTGACCCGCCTCGCCTTCGAGGGTTCGTGACCCCGCGTTTCGCCGCTTGTCGGAGCATTTTCCATCGATTGTGCGGCCAAACCGTCCCTGGTCCCGGCCTTTGCCTGACTTGCGATCCGGATTCGCGGCAGCGATGAAAAACACTGATACGCGCTGTTGATTCCGCGCCACACGGGCAAATCACCACATTTGAATGTGTATTGTCGTGGTATCCGAGTTCGGTGGCGCTGCGTCGCCCTGTGGCGATTTGGGCGCAGCATCTATCGATCCGAGCGTGCGACCATGCATTCATCTGCGGCATGTCGACCATGCCCGTGCAATCGATTTGATGTCGTGCCGCCAATACATCGCCAGAATCAAGCAAAACGCGACCAAAATCTGACTATATATCGACCTTCCGTGCGATGTAATCTGATACCCGCGAGTAATCAGTCGTTAAAAATGGCGCGTTAATCATATTGAAAGCAGTTTTCGACAATTTCAGCGCGGGCGAATCTGAAGGGGATCAGATGTTCGGGTTGAAGTCGTTGTTGGGTGGCGATGCCACGGCCACCGTTGCTGCGCTCGATCGCTCGCAGGCGGTCATCGCGTTCAAGCCGGACGGGACGATCCTGACCGCCAACCGCAATTTCCTCGATGCCGTCGGCTATTCGCTGGCGGAGATTCAAGGCCAGCACCATGCGATGTTCGTCGATCCGAGCGAACGCGATGGGGCGGAGTACCGCCGCTTCTGGGACAGCCTGCGCGCCGGCCAGTTCAAAAGCGCCGAATTCAAGCGGTTCGGCAAGGGCGGCCAGGAGATCTGGATCCAGGCCACCTACAATCCGCTGCTCGACGGCTCGGGCAAGGTCTACAAGGTGGTCAAATTCGCCATCGACGTGACCTCGGAGAAGCTGAAGAACGCCGACCTGGAAGGCCAGCTCGACGCGATCAACCGGGCGCAGGCCGTCATCGCCTTCGATCTCGCCGGCACGATCCGGATGGCCAACGAGAATTTCCTGAAGACCGTCGGCTACCGGCTCGATGAGATCGTCGGCCAGCACCACCGGATGTTCGTGCCGCCCGAGGATCGCGACAGTCCGGCCTACCGGGAGTTCTGGAGCGCCCTCGGTCGCGGCGAATTCCGCTCCGCCCAGTACAGGCGCATCGGCAAGGGCGGCAAGGAAGTCTGGATCCAGGCCTCCTACAATCCGATCCTCGACATGAGCGGCAGGCCCTTCAAGGTGGTGAAATTCGCCACCGACATCACCGCCGACATCAAGGAGCAGCAGCGCCGCAAGCAGATCCAGCAGCAGATCGACAGCGATCTGGCGGCTATCGGCGAAGCCGTAACCCGTGCGACGCGCGAGGCAACGGAGGCGGCCGCGGCATCCACCCAGACCAGTTCAAACGTCCAGGCGGTCGCTGCCGGTGCAGAGGAACTCGCCGCCTCGGTGAGCGAGATCAGCCGCCAGGTGACCCACTCGCGCGAAATCTCCTCGACGGCCGTCGATCAGGCGGCCAGGACAAACGGCATCGTTGCCGGCCTTTCGGTCGCGGCCCAGCGCATCGGCGACGTGGTCCAACTCATCAACAATATCGCGGCCCAGACCAATCTCCTGGCGCTCAACGCCACGATCGAGGCGGCGCGCGCCGGCGAGGCCGGCAAGGGCTTCGCGGTGGTCGCCTCCGAGGTGAAGAGCCTCGCCAATCAGACGTCCAACGCCACCGAGGAGATCAGTGCCCAGATCGCCTCGGTCCAGTCCTCGACCGAAGGAGCGGTCAACGCCATCGGCGATATCTCCGCGACCATCTCGACCATCAGCGAGATTGCCACGGCGATTGCCTCCGCCGTCGAGGAGCAGAGCGCGGTGACGGCCGAGATGTCGTCCAGCATGCGGGTCGCCGCCGAAGGGGTGACGGCCATCTCCGGGTCGATGGGCACGATCGCCCGGTCGACGACGGATATCGACATGGCGGCGCGCAAGGTCAGGGAAGCGTCCCGTTCCATCGCCTGAGACGATTCGAACGGGGCCGCCGTCGCTTGCCTAGCGCCGGATGCCTGGCGTCTCGACGGGGAGGCCCTTCGCCCGCGCCGCCAGATAGAGCTCGAGGGCGAGATAGTCCGGGCCGCCGAGGGGAAACTGCGTCGCCCGCACACCGAGCGAACAGGCGCGCAGCCGGCGGTGCAGCGAGCCCATCGTGTTCCATTCGAGTCGATAGGCGGGAAAGCCGGTGCCGACCCCGCTCGAAATGACATCGCCGCGCAGGCGCCGGCCGACATTCTCGTCGTGGCATTGGGCGCAGGACAGATTGAGCTGGCCCTGACGCAGGGTGTAGAGGCGGCGGCCCTCCGCGACGAAGCGCGCCGCCGGCCCGTCCGTGGCGACCGAGACCGGCAAGCCGCGTGACTGCAGGGCGATGGCCGCCGTCAGCGACAACAGCGCCTCGCTCTCGTAGCCGAAGGCGGGTGCCTGTTGATGGCGGCTGCGGCAGGTCTCGATCCGGCCTTCGAGGTTGAGGAGATCGCCGGTCTGCGCCACTTGAGGATAATGCGTGGCGACACCGCGCATCCCCGTGATGTCTCCGTGGCATCCCTGGCAGGAGGGGCGCCCGCCGGCCGGTGCCGTCCGCCACAGGGCCTCGCCGGTGTCGATCCACAGCCAGCCGGGATGGCGGGACGGATCGTCCTGCAGGGCGCGCAGGTCCGGCGACAGGAAGGTGGCCGGCGCCCGCACCTCTCCTGCGGGGGCGGACGTCGCGGCGAAGAGCAGCAGAAGGACGGCCAGGCGTGTCATGTCACCGTCAGGACCTGCCGGCGCTCATAGGTGACCCCGCCATCCTCGACCCACTGGAAGACGAGCTCGCCGGTCGCGGTGGCGCGGGTGGTGAAGGCGACATAGGGATTGGCGGCGATCCCGGTCGACAGGTCCATGCGGAAGATCTCCGTCCCCTCATGGGTGACGCGCAGGGTGTGGATGATCTTGCGCGGCACCGGCCTCAGACCCGGGGCGTCGATGGCCCGCTCCATCGGGTGACGGGCGAGAACGCGGATCTCGATGATCTCGCCACGCCTGGCCTCCGGCGGCATGGTGATGCGGGCGGGGATTGTGGCGTTGGCCATGGCTCAGCCTCCGTCCACGCAGGCGCCGAGGATGACGATCACCTCGCGGCTGTCGCGGTGCACCAGCCCCCGGCTCGTCTCGGCCAGGACGACGATGGTCTGGGTCTCGGCGAGGCGGATGCGGGTGGCGACATCGGCGCGGCCGGCGCGCGGACCGATATGGAAGGTCGCCACGCGCGGGAATGGGTTTTTCTCGGCGAGGATGTGGATGCGGGCGACGTGGTCATCGGCGCTCATCGGGCTGTCGACCTTGATGGCGAGGTCGACAGCATTGCCGTTCTCGGAGAGCGTCGGCATGTCGAGCGACAGCCCCGTGGTCATCGGCACGCGTCCGGCGAGGATCGCCTGCTGGGCGGCGGCGAAGCTCTCAGGCGATGCCGACTGGGCCGCCGCAGCCGGCGGCAGCAGCGCGCTCGCAGCGGTTGCGGCGAGGGCATGGCGCCGGGTCAGGAGGACCGGTCTCGAAGTGGGATGGGCGGTCATCGTTCACTCCTTCAGGGCGGACAGATAGGCCACGACGTCCTCGATCTCCTGGGCCGACAGGACGGGACGGCCGCGCCAGCGCTCGTCGACATGGGCGAGCCCGGTGACGCGATGATAGGCCGGCATCACCGCCTCCGCATTCACCACGGTCGGATCGATCAGCCGCAGCCTGATCTGGCCGGGGGTGAGGCGGCTGCCGACCCCGGCGAGCGGCGGTCCGACCTCGCCCATGAAGGCCTCGGACCGGTCAGGCACGGTATGGCAGATCAGGCAATTCGCCGTCTCCCGGTTGCGCACGATCCGGGCTCCGCGCTCTGCCAGGCCGACCTGCCCGCCGAGCGGCGCGGCGACGGCATCGCCGACCACGACATGGGGGACGACCTCCTGCCCTGCCGCGGGGCCGGCGAGGCCGAGAAGGGCGAAGGCGGCGACGGGCGCCCTCACGCCCGCCTGAGGTCCTGGTCCTTGAGCGGGACGGTGCGGATGCGCTTGCCGGTGGCGGCGAAGATCGCGTTCAGCACGGCGGGCGCCGCGACCGCGATCGTCGGCTCGCCGACACCGCCCCAGAATCCGCCGGACGGCACCAGCACCGTCTCGACCGCCGGCATCGCCTCCAGCCGCATCACCTCGTAGGTGTCGAAGTTCTCCTGCTCGACACGCCCGTCCTTGATGGTGATCTCGCCGTAGAGCGCGGCCGAGAGACCATAGACGAAGGACCCCTCGATCTGGCGCTCGACCTGCGCGGGATTGACGACATGGCCCGGATCGGTCGCCGCGACGATGCGGTGGATCTTGAGCTTGCCCTCGGGGCTGACCGAGACCTCGGCGACCGCGGCGACATAGGCACCGAAGCCCATGGTCTGGCAGATGCCGCGGAAGACGCCCGCCGGCAGCGGCTTGCCCCAGCCCGCCTTCTCGGCCGCGGCATTCAGCACGGCGAGATGCTTGGGGTGGTTCTTCATCAGGGCCCGGCGGAACTCGAGCGGGTCCTTGCCGGCGGCATTGGCCAGTTCGTCGATGAAGGATTCGAGATAGATCGCGTTCTGGTTCAGGTTGACGCCCCGCCAGAAGCCCGGCGGCACATGCGGGTTGCGCATGGCGTGGTCGATCAGGAGGTTGGGGATGGTGTAGCCGATCGAGGCCTCCGGACCCGAGGCGTTCAACCCCTGGAAGACGACCGGATCGCGGCCGTTCTGGATGTTCTGCGGGAAGATGCCGGCGACGATGGACTGGCCGGAGATGCGCATGTGAAGGCCGGTCAGATTGCCGTCCTTGTCGAGCGCGCCGGTCATCTTGCACTGGGTCAGCGGGTGGAAGCGGCCATGCAGCATGTCCTCCTCGCGCGACCAGATCAGCTTCACCGGCGTGCCGGGGATCTGCTTGGCGATGGCGACGACCTGGCGGACCCAGTCATGCACCGCGCCGCGCCGGCCGAAGCCGCCGCCAAGGTCGATCTTGTAGGCCTCGCATTTGGCGATCGGCAGGCCCGAGGCTTCGGCGGTCGCAGCGAGCGCCGCCTCGCCATTCTGCGTCGGCGTCCAGACCTCACATTTCTCGGGCGTGTAGAGCGCCGTCGCGTTCATCGTCTCCATGCAGGCATGGTTCTGGAACGGGTAGGAATAGACCGCCTCGATGGT
>CALRLZ020000076.1:0-7064 GCA_943368975.1 Archangium gephyra | reverse complement strand
ACCGCGGCCGAAGTCCAGGGTTTCGAGGCGATTTCCCTCAGTCCCACCATGGCCGCGACCCCCACCCAGATCCTCGCAGATACGGTGGCCTGGATGAACGGGCTCGCCAGCAAGGCCACCGGCCTTCCCGTCCCGCCCGCCCCGGCCGTGCTCGCCGGACCGCACTTCCGCGAGGAAGGGCTGGTCTTCGGCGAGGCGCAGCGTCTGTTTGGTGTGCTCTGCGAGCCCGTCACGGCGGCGCCCGGGCGTCCGGTTCTGCTGATCGTCAATGCCGGCCGCAATTCCCATGTCGGCTGGGCGAGGTCCGGTGTCCAGCTCGCCCGCGAGCTGGCTGGCCAGGGGATCGCCTCGCTGCGCATGGACCTTGCCGGCATCGGCGATGCCGGCGACCGCCCCGGCAGTCCGGACAGCCTCGACAGCGTCCTCTACAACAATGCCAACGAGGCGCAGGTCCGCGATGCGGTCGATCTGCTCGCCGGCCGCGGCTACGGCGACGTGACCCTTCTCGGCGCCTGCAGCGGCGCCTATCTGGCGCTCCACCAGGCGACGCGCGACGAAAGGATCGGCGGGCTCATCATCGTCAATATCCAGCGTTTCGTCTGGCGCCCGGGTGAGTCCGTCGAGGACGCGATCGCCTCCGCCTATCCGCTGGCGGCCAGCTATGCCGCGAAGGTCTTCGAGGCACGGGCCTGGCGGCGCCTGCTGACCGGCGAGCGCAAGATCGGGCCGCTCATCCGGGCCTTCAGCAAGCGCGCAACCGACCGGCTGAGGGCGCTGCGCCCGAGCGAGGAGACGCGGCAGGCGCGGGCGATCATGCGCCGGCTCAGCGAAAGGCGCGTCCCGGTCGACATCATCTTCAGCGAGAACGATGCGGGTCTTGGCGACCTCGCCCTGCATTTCGGCTCCGGCGGGCGGTGGCTCGCCGGCCAGGACAATATCCAGCTGACGATCCTCCCGCAGACCGACCACGACCTGACGCCGCCTGCGGCAAGGGACATCCTGATCGCCCGCGCGGCGGCCACCGCCAAGCGGGTCAGGATGGCGTCCTGACCGGCCTCCCAGCGGGGGCGTGGCACGGCATCTGCGATGGACCTGGCGAAGGCCCGCACTGCGTCCCCAAACGGGACAAGAGCCGGGTATGCGAACCCAAAGGTTCACGCCATGACGTTGAAGGAACTCGATCTTCCGGCAGGAGCCATCGCCCGGCGCGGACGCGGCGGTTATGCCTGGATGCGTCTTGCGCTCAAACTCTCCACCGCCGCACTCGACTGGCTGGTGATCGCTCTGACGAGCTACGTGATCTCCGTTCTCTACGGCCGGATCGCCAGCGGCGAATGGTGGACCACGCCGTCGCAGGCCACGCTCGCGATGCTTGTCGCCAGCACCTTCGTCATGCTGAGCGCGGTCCGGAGCCAGTACCAGATCGGCAATTACATCGGCGCGCGGCGCGCCTACGGCACCACCCTGACCCTGTGGGCGGCCACTTTCTTCAGCCTGATGGCCTTCGCCTTCGCCACCAAGACCACCGACGCCTTTTCCCGCGTCGCGGTGATCCTGACGTTTGTCATCGGCCTGCCGGCGGTCTTCGTCACCCGCGAACTGACGGGACGGCTGTTGACGCTCGGCTCCAAGTTCGGCGTCATTCCAGCCCGGCGGGTCATGCTGGTCGGCCGCGAGGATGACGTCACGGATTTCGCCCGCCGCTACCAGCCATGGAATGCGGGCATGCATATCGCCGGCACCGGCCTCCTGTCGCCGGGCAACGGTCCGGTCAGCCACGATGACATCGCCCGCATCGCCGGGCAGGCGCGCGAGATGTATCTCGACGACGTGCTGATCATCGTGCCCTGGTCCCAGACCGAGACCATTGACAGGCTTGTCGACGGGTTCATGCGCATCCCCGTCACCATCCATCTCGGACCGGAACGGATCTTCGACCGGTTCCAGGACGTCCACATCGCCAAATCCGGCGGCATTGCCAGCCTGCAGCTCGGCCGTCCGCCGCTGACCGCCGGCGAGGTCATGGCCAAGCGCGCCCTCGATGTGGCGCTTGGCTCCTTCGCGCTGTTCCTGCTGACGCCGGTCCTCATCCTCGTCGCCATCGCGATCAAGCTCGACAGCCCGGGGCCGGTCCTGTTCATGCAGCGGCGGCTCGGCTTCAACCAGCGGGCGTTCCAGATCGTCAAGTTCCGCACCATGACCGTGATGGACGATGGCGACGTGGTCCGTCAGGCGACGCGCAACGACCAGCGGATCACCCGTGTCGGCCGTGTCCTGCGACGCCTCAATCTCGACGAACTGCCACAGCTTCTCAATGTGCTGGCGGGCCAGATGTCGCTGGTCGGGCCACGTCCGCATGCCATCGCCCATGACCGGGAATTCGACCAGCGCATCGCGCTCTATGCGCGGCGCCACAATGTCAAACCGGGTATCACCGGCTGGGCGCAGGTCCATGGGCTGCGCGGCGAGACCGACACCGACGAAAAGATGAAGGCGAGGGTCGAGCACGACCTCTTCTACATCGACAACTGGTCGATCCTGCTCGATATCGAGATCCTGTTCCGCACGGTCTTCTCCCGCAAGGCCTACGACAACGCCTTCTGACGACGGCTCGGCCTGCCCCGGCCGCGAGCCGGCACAACAAGGCTGCGGCTGCCCCCGGGCGCCGCGGCTTTTTTCGTGTTTCAGTATGGAGTTGTCGCGGCCCGCGCGGCGGTCAGGCAGCCATGACCCGGTCGACGGCCGCCAGCGCATCGCGCCAGGCTGCCGAAACGTCGAGACCGGCGCCGTGGCGTGGCAGGACGGCTGCCTGTTCGACCGCGGCGGCGACCTCGTCGACCGTGGCGCGCCACGGCACCAGCCGGAGCTGGCCGTCGGCGAGCAGACGCTGGTAGGTCGGATGGTGGTCGAAGGCGCCAGGATGTTCGGGCGCATTGACGACGACCGGCCGTCCGGACATGGCGCAGGCAAGCACGCTGCCGCGCCGGCTGGTCAGGCCCTCGGCGAAGAGATAGGCGAAGACGTCGACCTCGGCGAAGAGCGCAAAGAGATCAGCGTCGCTCGCGACATAGCCGGTGACGAGGACGCGATCGGCAACCCCGAGGCTTTTCGCCCTCGCCCAGAATTCCTCCTCGACGCGGTCCTGCCCCTTGACGAAGGAGCCGATGAAGACCGCGAAGGGGTCCTCGCCGCGTTGCTTCAGCGCTGCCGTCAGGTCGAGGATCTGCGTCGACTGCTTGCGCGGATAGATGGAGCCGAAATGGCCGAGAATGCGCTTGCCGGCCCGGCGTGCCGCGGCGAGCCGGTCCGCCGTTGCGTTCGCCGGCAGGGTGTCGGGGGCCACGACATTGGGCGGAATCGGGACAATGGCGCGCCGGCGGGTCGCGAGGCGCGACAGCGGATCGGCGGCCAGCTGTGCCGCAACCTCGGGAGAGGACAACAGCAGCGCGGTCGCGAAGGGCAGCAGCGGGGCGTAGCTGGCGCGCCGCTTCCAGTCGAGGTCGGCCCATTCGTGCAGGATGACGAGCACGGGCCGGCCCTGCGCCCTGGCGCGGGCGGCGGCGAGCACCGGATCGCCCAGTCGCCGCTTCCACGCGACGATCGGCAGGTTGATGACGAGAACACCCTCGCCCCTGCCTCGGCCGAGTTCGCGCAGAGCGGCCCTGTCGCCGGCGGTCGCGGCCAGCCTGCGTGCAAAGGCCTCGACCCCGCAGGGCGTGGCACTGTCGGAGACGAGGACGTCGAGCCGCGCCGCGGCCTCAGAGCGCGACATGCGGCCGCCTCGCGAGATAATGCAGCCCGAAGACCGCGAACAGGAAGGTGATCCAGGTCGGATGGAATCGCAGATACATGAAGCTCTCCATGACCGACAGGTAGACACCGAAGAGCCAGATCTGCAGCAGCATGAGCAGCATCGCCGGATCGGCCCCACCGCGCCGGGCCGCCAGATAGTTGCGCAGCGGCATGATGACGAAGACGATGACCGTCAGGACAAGACCCGGCAGGCCCATGTTCAGCGCCGCGTCGATATAGCCGTTATGGGCATGTGCCGCATGGCCAGCCCACTGTGTCGTGTCCTCCTGCCCGAAGCGTGTGGATTCCAGAGCCCAATAGGCCTGGTAACCCCAGCCGGTGATCGGCCGTTCGGCGATTTTCTCGAGAGCGAGTTCCCAGATGTCGGCGCGGCCGGTGAAGGTGACGTCGACAGGAAGCATCCGGACGATCCTGCCGATGGCCTCGCTCACGACAGAACCGGGGCCGAGGATCGTCAGCAGCGCCAGCGGCGCCAATGCGAGGCATCCGACCAGCACGCCGCTGCGGATGCGGGACACCAGCACCGAAACGAGCATGGCGCTGACGAAGAGCATGGTCGAGCTCTTGGCGCCGGACATGGCGACGATGAGCACCGACGCCGCCAGCACCGGTGCGGCCGCAAAGCCATGTCCCGCGCGGATGGCGAAGATCATCATGAAGATGAACATGGCGAAGATCGCGCCGGTGGTGTTCTTGTGGGCGAAGATGCCGCGCCAGTCCCCGGCCAGCTGCGGCTCGCCCACATCCGTCGCCTGGTGGATGGCAAGATCCGGAAAGAGCGTGATGCCGACGAGCGACAGGATCGTGACGATGCCCGCCGTCGTCACGAGCAGGGCGGCCAGTTGTCCGCGACCGCGCGGCATCAGGAACAGCGTGGCACAGACCAGCGCCAGCATGCCGAAAAGAATGAGGCGCCTCATCGACAGGCCGGGATCTGCGGAGGTCACGACGGTGACGCCGAGCCAGAGGGCGAGCAGGATCCACATCGGATGAAACAGCGTCGCGAGCAGCCGCCGCTGGGTCGCGAGGCTGATTGCGAGTCCCACGGCGGCGAGCAGGCCGTAAGCCATGTAGGAGGCGCCGTCCCGGCCAGTGGCCAGTTCCAGCACGTCCGTGTTCGTGAGGTCGGCAAAGGGCTCAAGCGTGATCCAGGAGAGCAGCAGTGCCCCCACGAAGACGGCGAGGCGCCCCCACCGCATCAACTCCGCGAGTTCGGCGGCGGGCAGGCCCCGCGCCGTGCCGTCATGGGTGGTGAGGCTCATGTCGTCCGCCCGGCCCGGTAGGGCTGCTTCTCGACGCCGGCCCAGGCGGCGATGCGCCCGGCCGAGACGGCGAGCGGATGGGCGGCGATGACGGGGTTACCGGTGCGGATGAGCGTCCCGATCGCACGCAGAACCGCGAGAGGCACGATCGCCATGTCCTTGGCGATGATCCTGAGCCGTCCGGCCAGGCCAGGCGCATGTTTCAGGTCGACCGCCCGGTTGATCGAGCCGATCCGCATGCCCCGCCGCAGGACCCAGGCGATGCGGGCCCGATCGGCCGGCACGGTCTCGGTGATCAGTGCCTCCTGGACCCAGAAAGCGCGCAGCCCGGCCCTACGGCAGCGGGTGAAGAAATCCATGTCGCCGCCACCGAGGAAATTGAAGCGGGGATCGAGCGGCCGGTGCCCCAGCCTGTCGAAGACCCGCCGCCGCATCAGGCAATTGCCGGTTCCGTAGATCATCGGCACCGGGCCCGAACGGTCATGGCTCGGCCAGAAGACCGGGTGGCGGGCGAGCACGCGCGGCGCCTCGTCGCGGAAGCGCGGCACGACGGGGCCGCCGACGACGTCGGCATCGTGTCCTTCGGCGGCAGCGACCATGGCGTCCAGCCAGCCGGGAGACGCGACCTCGTCGTCATCGATCATCAGGATGTGGTCAGCCCGCGGGAAGGCCGCGATGGCGCGGGCGAAGCCGGCATTGATCGCGTGGACATTGCCCTGCGCGGTCTCGACGAAAGCCAGGCCCTGGAGGCCGCCCTCGGCCAGCCGCTTGCGCGCCACGGCGAGCCCGGCCAGACCGGCCGCGTCGTTCTCCACGACCACCACAGCGAAGGGAACCGCGGTGCGCTGGGCGGCGAGCGAGGCGAGCGTCTCGGCCAGCATGGCGGGGCGCCGGAAGGTCGGGACAACGACGACGGCCAGCACCGCCTCGGCGATCAGCCCGGCACTCTGGAACAGCGCCGGTTCGGCAGACGTCTCGCTGCGGGACAGTTCCATGGGGACAGTCTCAACCTGGTTCACGATCAAGGCCTCACGCGGGTGCGGACAGGGATGGTTGCCCTCCCGCAGCAAACCGCTTGCCGCCGGACGCCCGCGTGGACGACAGCCACCCGCCCGGCCTCTGGCGCGGCTCTTGCCAGTCTGCGCCCGTTGAGCCGGCCCAGGGGCGACTCTGTCCGGAAACAGGCCAATCGGCCGGGAGGTGGGCGTGATCGAGGACAGCCGCAAGGTGGCGACGAATCCCGCGTCGGGGCAAGAACACCCCCATGACAGCCGCGGTGCGTCCACCGGACCCGACGATGTCGGCGCCGGCGGCCTTCTGGCGCGGCTCAGCCACATGACGGGGCGGCGCGTCCCGTTCCGCACGGCGACCCTCGGCCTCGACCAGCCGATCCTGTCCGTCACTTTCGACGACTTTCCGCAATCCGCCTTCGATCCTGGTGCGCGCATTCTCGATGATCACGGCGTTCGCGGCACCTTCTACGCCGCGTCCGGCCTGTTCGGGCGGACCGATAGCCGCTGGACGGTCGCCGGGGCGGACAAGGTCGCCGCTCTGCACGCGCGCGGCCATGAGATCGGACTGCATGGCCACGCCCACAAGCCTGCCAACAGGATGCGGACCGCGGCCTTCGCCGCCGATCTCGCCGCCAACCGGGCGGCCTTGCGGCGCATCGTTCCCGGTCTGACGCGCGAGAACTACGCGTTTCCCTACGGTCTCTGTGGCCTGATGCAGAAGCGGCACCTGGCCGGGGCGGTGCGAAGCTGCCGCTCGGTCCAGCCGGGGGTGAATGCCGGACGCATCGACCTCCACTTCATCAAGGCCGTCGAGATCAGCGTCCGGGGGCTCACAGCCGACAATCTGGAGCGCTGGCTGGACGCCGCCGAGGCCGCCAGGGGCTGGCTCGTCCTCTTCACCCATGACGTCTGCGATGCGCCCAGCCCCTATGGCACGACCCAAAAGGTGCTCGCGCGCGTCGTCGCCCGCGCCCTG
>CALRLZ020000075.1:0-7820 GCA_943368975.1 Archangium gephyra | reverse complement strand
CCAGGCGGCAGCGCCTCCGGCCCGGCCGCGGCCACCGCGTCCGGCCCCGGCGCCGCGCGTCACCGCCATCTCGACCGATCCGCAGCCGACCTATGGCCCACAGACCGTCGCCGTGACGCAGGCCGCCCTCGCCACCTATCGCCAGATCGCCCAGCGCGGCGGCTGGGGCACATTGCCGACGACGCTCCGCCTGTCCAAGGGCCAGCGCGGGGCCGCAGTGGCCCAGCTCAAGCGGCGCCTCGCCATCGAGGGTGACCTGTCACCGGCCGAGGCCGGCAGCGACCTCTTCGATGACGCGACGGTCGCCGCCGTCCAGCGCTTCCAGCGCCGGGTGGGCCTGCTGCCATCCGGACTGGTGGCGGCGGCGACCCTTCGCCAGCTCAACATTCCCGCCGAGGCGCGAGTCCGCGCCCTGGAGAAATCGCTGGAACGGCTCGCCGACAGCCGCTTCGCCTTCGGCCAGCGCTATGTCGTGGTCAACATTCCCGCCGCGGCGGCCGAGGCGATCGAGGGCGGCGTCGTCCGCCGGCGCCATGTCGTCATCGTCGGCAAGGCCGCCCATGCCTCGCCCATGGTCGAGAGCCGCCTGACGGTGGTGAACTTCAACCCGACCTGGACGATCCCGACATCGATCATCAAGCGCGACATCATCCCGCGCATGCGCCGCAACCCGGCGACGCTGGCCAATATGCGGGTGCGCATCCTCGACCGCTCCGGCAACGAGGTGAGCCCCTCCGCCATCGACTGGTCGACCGAGCGCGCCGTGAACTACACGCTGCGGCAGGATTCGGGCCCCGGCAACTCGCTGGGACGGGTGCGCATCGACATGCCGAACACCGAGGCCGTGTTCATGCACGACACGCCGTCGCGCGGCCTGTTCCAGTCGGACAGCCGCACGCTCTCATCGGGCTGCGTGCGCGTCGCCGATGTCTCCGACTTCGTCACCTGGCTGCTGGCGCCGCAGGGCTTCACCAGGGAACAGGTGGTGGAGGGCATGACCCAGACGCAGCGCCGCGACGTCAGGCTGACGCAGGCGGTGCCGGTGTCGTGGGTCTATCTCACCGGCTGGGCGGCTCCCGACGGCACGGTGCAGTTCCGTGACGACATCTATGGCTGGGATGCGCCCGGCGCGCCGCCGCAGGCCATCGTCCGGCCGGTGCAGCGGCCGGCGCCGCCGCCGGTCGAGATCGCCCCGCAGGTGCGGCAGGCTCCCCCGCCGCCGCCGAACCTCTTCGAGAGCCTCTTCGGCGGTGGCCAGCGGAGCGGCCCGTCGGCCGACGCGCGCTACTGAGCCGATGCCGCTCCCCAACCGGGTCGATCCGTTCGGGGGGATCGCGGCGGTGCCGGAGCGCGGGCTGTTTCTCGGCAATCGCGGCGGCCGGTTTCATGGCGATGATCGCACCATCGGCCCCCGCCCCTGGGCCTCGCGGCAGTGGATCTGCTGCGTGCTGGCCTTCAAGGGCCGGCGGCGTGCGCCGCTGATGGGGCGCGGCTATACCGAACTCTTCTTCCTCGACGAGGTGACGGCGCTGGCCGCCGGCCACCGGCCCTGCTTCGAATGCCGGCGGGCCGATGCGAGCCGCTTCGCCGCGGCCTGGGCACGGGCGAAGGGCCTGGCGAAGCCGCCCAGCGCGCCGGAGATGGACGCGGTGCTGCATGGGGAGCGGCTGGAGGGGCGGACGAAGCGGATGTGGCGCGCCGAGGCGGCGGGGCTGCCTGACGGGACGATGGTCGCGGTCGGCGGGCAGGCTTTCGCGGTGAGGGGCGGCAAGGCGCTGCGATGGTCGTTCGGTGGTTATAGTATGGGTAGTCCCCTGCCTTCGGGACCGGTCGATGTGCTCACGCCGCCGAGCCTCGTGGACGTGCTGCGCGAGGGCTTCGCGCCGGTCTGGCATCCATCGGCCGACGATCGAGGTCGTTCCTCACCACGCCTGTAGCGATCGTGGACACGAAGCTGGTGCACAAAGCCAGTTGTCCGTAGTCTCCGCTAGGATCACATCAGAACGAATTTGCAATGGCTCGACCGCTGATCCCATTTGCCGAATGGCCGGCCCATGTGCGAGCGATCCTCGAAGCGGTCGGACGCGTGATGACGACGCCACGACTTTATCCCGAACAGCTTGCGCAACTATCGGGGACCCATGGTGCAATTCTGCCAGACCATGATGTTCGCATCACCCACCTGCCTGGGCGGACGATGAGCACTCGCAAAGGCTTGTACCAGATTGTCGTCGCGGGACCTCTCTACGCGGGACAATGGCGTTTCTCATCGGGCGAGCTAGAGAAGCTCGCAACCGACGCCCGGGCCGCAGGCAAGCATTGAGCCTCGCCAGCAATACTTGCCGCAGGAGGTTCTCAGAACAGGCCCTCGATCTGCCCCTCGGCATTGATGTGGATCGCCTCCCGAACGACACGGGCTTCAGTTCAATTGCTGGGTCCGCGGCTCTGACATGACCTCCTTAAACACCCGTTCGAGATAGTGCGATGCGCATATGCCAATTCCGAGCCCACCCAGCCGGGCCAGAAAGTCCGCAGGCCACGTGTATGAAAACATGGCGATGTCGCCCGTGACAGAGATTGCGACATCGACAATGCAGCGGCGGCGAAATGCAGGGTCCCGCAGGACAGAGGCGGATCGACCAACCTCATGCTCGATGGCCGCGATGAGTGCATTGCAAGCGGCGTCGATCGTCAGTTCAGTGCTGCCCAAATCAACGTCGTAGGAGAAGCCAGTCGGTGCTTCTCCTGGTCCGTGAACCGAGACTGGCGGGCCCGGCAGTAGCGGCGGCGCGCCGGACCATCCATCAGCGTCCACACGCAGCATCACCGAGAAGACATGTTTCGTCACCGCCACCTCAGAACAATCCCTCGATCAGCCCGTCCGCGCCGACATGGATCGCCTCGGCCGCCGGGAGCTTGGGCAGGCCCGGCATGGTCATGATGTCTCCGCAGATGGCCACCACGAAGCCGGCGCCGGCCGCGAGCCTGACCTCGCGCACCGGCACGGTGTGGCCGGTCGGTGCGCCAAGGAGGCTCGGATCGGCGGAGAACGACACCTGCGTCTTCGCCATGCAGACCGGCAGATGGCCATAGCCGGCGGCCTCGAAGGCCTTGAGATCGGCGGCGGCCTTGGGCGCGATGGCAATGTCGTCGGCGCGGTAGATGCGGGTGGCGACGGAGAGGATCTTGCCCTCCAGTGACAGGCTGTCCGGATAGAGCGGCTGGAAATGGGCGGTGCCGCCCTCGCAGAGCGCCACGACCTTGCGGGCGAGTTCCTCCGTCCCGGCGGCGCCGTCGGCCCAGTGGCGGCACTGCACCGCCTCGACGCCGAACTCGTCACGGCAGATATCGGCGATGAGCCGGTGCCCGGCCTCGGTGTCGGTGGTGAAGTGGTTGATGGCGACGACGACCGGCACGCCGAAGGCGCGGACATTCTCGACATGGCGGCCGAGATTGACGATCCCTGCCCGCAGCGCCGCGATGTTCTCGCGGGCGAGATCGGCCTTGACGACGCCGCCGTTCATCTTCAGGGCGCGGACCGTGGCGACGATCACCGCCGCGGCCGGCTTCAAGCCGGCCTTGCGGCACTTGATGTCGAAGAACTTCTCGGCCCCGAGATCGGCGCCGAAGCCGGCCTCGGTCACCACGTAATCACCGAGCTTCAGGGCGGCGCGGGTGGCGATGACGGAGTTGCAGCCATGGGCGATGTTGGCGAAGGGTCCGCCATGGATGAAGGCGGGCGAGCCCTCGATGGTCTGGACGAGGTTGGGCTTGATCGCATCCTTGAGCAGCGCCGTCATGGCGCCGGCGGCATTGAGCTGGCCGGCGGTGACCGGCTTCTTCTCGCGGGTATAGGCGACGACGATGCGGGCGAGGCGCGCCTCGAGGTCGGCGAGATCATCGGCGAGGCAGAAACAGGCCATGACCTCGGAGGCGACCGTGATGTCGAACCCGTCCTCGCGGGAATAGCCGTTGCCGGCGCCGCCGAGGCCGTTGACGATGGACCGCAGCGCCCGGTCGTTCATGTCGAGGGCCCGGCGCCAGACGATGCGGCGGGTGTCGATGCCCAGCGCATTGCCCCAGTAGACATGGTTGTCGACCAGGGCGGCGAGCAGGTTGTGGGCCGAGGTGATGGCGTGGAAATCGCCGGTGAAGTGCAGGTTGATCGCCTCCATGGGCAGGACCTGGGCCTTGCCGCCGCCGGTGGCACCGCCCTTGGTGCCGAAGACCGGACCGAGCGAGGGCTCGCGCAGGGCGATGACGGTGCGCTTGCCGATGCGGTTGAGGCCGTCGCCGAGACCGACCGTGGTGGTCGTCTTGCCTTCGCCGGCCGGCGTCGGGTTGATGGCGGTGACAAGGACCAGCTTGCCGTCCGGACGGTCCTTCAGCCCGGCGAGATAGCCGGCGTCGAGCTTGGCGATATGCTTGCCATAGGGCTCCAGCGCCTCGGCGGGGATGCCGGCCGCCGCGGCCACGGCGGCGATCGGACGAAGGGTCGCGGCGCGGGCGACGGCGAGGTCATGGGACATGGGTGATATCTGCGCTGGAGAAAGGCGGGCTTCGTGGTAGTGCGGACGGCGATTAAAGCGAGGCCGGCCGCGCATGCAAGGGGACAGGTCCTATGCGCAGCCATCACGTGACGGGACATCCATTCCGGAAGGAGACGCCATGGCCGAGGGCAAGCTGATCGGGGTCGACTGGGGCACCACGTCGTTCCGCGCCGCGCTGATGGATGGCGAGGGTGCCATCCTCGACCATGGGTCGAGCCGCGACGGGCTGCTGTCGGTTCCGGACAGGGACTTCGAGGCGGTTCTGGAACGCGCCATCGGCCGCTGGGACCCCGACTGTGGTCTGCCGGTCGTCACCTCGGGCATGGTGACGAGCCGGACCGGATGGGTGGAGACGCCCTATCTGCCCTGCCCGGCAGGTGCGGAGGATCTGGCAGGCGCGCTCGGGCGGCTGACGACCGCACGGGGCCGGCGCGTCGCCTTCGTCACCGGCCTGTCGTTCCGCCACGCCGACGGCGCCCCCGACGTGATGCGCGGCGAAGAGACGCAGATCGCCGGGCTCGCCCTCGATGGCCTCAGGCTGGCGGTCATGCCCGGCACCCATTCGAAATGGGTGCGGATCGCCGGCGGGCGGATCACCGCCTTCCGCTCGGCGATGACCGGGGATGCCTTCGCCGCCCTGAGGGACCACACGGTGCTGAAACTCACCACGGCGGACTGGACGCCGTCGCCAGCAGCCTTCGCGCAAGGGGTCGCGATCGGCGCGGCGGATGGCGGCGCCGGGCTGCTCGGCAAGCTGTTCCGGCAGCGGGCGGGAAGCCTGATGGGGGACTTCCCGGCGAGCGAGACGGCGGAGCGGCTGTCGGGCATCATGATCGGCACGGAGATCGCCGAGGCGCGGAGCTTCGCCCCGGACGTCGACGGGCCGGTGGTCATCGTCGGCGGCGAGGCCCTGGCGGCCCGCTATGCGGCGGCGTTCGAGGTTCTGGGCATGCCGCATGAGACGGCGCCGGTCCACTCCGCCTTCGCCGGGCAGTTCCGGATCGCGAAAGCGGCCGGGCTGGTGTGAGGGCGCGTCCTGCCTGGCAGGAATCTAGGATTATTGTCCTTGACAGCGTTGCGCTGGTTCGGTACGGTGCAGGCATGTTCGAGAGCTGCGCCTGAGGGCATCTTGAACCTTCTCGGCGCGTGATCCGGGGATCTCCGGCATCGTTCCCGCGACCTGCCCGAACGACGGCCAAAGGGTTGCCCTGCGTTATGGCCCTTGCGGCGGGGAAGGGTCAGCGGCCGTCCAGGGTCCGGGGAGGCCCCCTCACTCCATCCCGGGCTTGCCCTGCCGCATCTTCTTGACGCCAGAGCGCTTCTGCTTGCCCTCAAGCCGGCGCTCCTTGGAGGCACGGGTCGGCTTGGTGGCGATGCGGCGCTTGGGGCGGACCGCCGCCTTGGCGACCATGGCGACGAGGCGCGACAGCGCATCCTCGCGGTTCATGTCCTGCGAGCGGAAGCGGTCGGCCTGGATGACGATGACGCCCTCCTTGGTCAGCCGCGACCCCGCCAGCGGCACGAGCCGCGCCTTGACGTCGGGCGGCAGGGCTGCGGCGGCGAGGTCGAAGCGCAGTTCGCAGGCCGTCGAGACCTTGTTGACGTTCTGGCCGCCGGGGCCGGAGGCGCGCACAAAGGTGACGGTGATGTCGTCCGGGTTGAGGGCGATGGCGGGCGTGACGGCAATCGGATCGGCCATGGTCCCCCCTTCGCTCTCCGGTGCGGTCGCCGCGGATCCGGCGCGCGCCGTCCTATACACCGCCTCGCGGCCGGAGGAACGTGCCGTCGGGGGCGGCCTAGCCGCGCGCCTCCACCGTCGCGCCCTGCAGCGCCGCCTCGTCGACGGTGATGCCGAGGCCCGGCCCCGCCGGCAGCCAGGAGGCGCCGGCTTCGAGCCGTACCGGCGTTGCCAGGATCTCGGTGCCGAGCACGAAGGCCGAGGTGTAATATTCGGCGCCCAGCGTCATGGCCGGCGTCGATGCGGCGAAATGGATGCCGGCGGCCAGCGCGATGCCGGCCTCATACATGGTGCCGCCATAGCAGGGCATGCCGGCAGCGCCCGCGATGGCGGCGATGGCCTTGCCCCTGGCGAAGGAGCCGGCCTTCATCAGCTTGATCGAGATGGCGTCGGCGAAGCGGGCACGGGCGCAGTCGACCGCCTCTTCCGGCGAGAAGACGCTTTCGTCGGCGAGGATCGGCGTGTCGATGGCGCGGGTGATCTCGGCCATGGCGTCGCGCCGGTCGCGGGCGACCGGCTGCTCGATGAAGGCGGGGCGGAAGGCCTCGACGTCGCGCAGCGTGCGGATGGCGTCGACCGCCGCGAGCCCCTGGTTGTAGTCGATGCGCAGCGAGGCATCGGCGGGGAGGATGGCGGCGAGCCGGTCGAGCCGGCGCATGTCCTCGGCATGGCTGGAAAAGCCGGTCTTCACCTTGAACAGCCGGATGCCCTCGGCGAGGCGGGCACGGGCGAAGTCGAGATCGGCGTCGAAATCGGGATTGGCGATGGAGACCGAGAGCGGAATGCTGGCGCGGAAGACGCCGCCGAGGAGTTCGGCGACGCCGATCCCCGCCGCCTGTCCGACGAGATCGTGCAGCGCCATGTCGAGCGCCATCTTAGCTTCCGGGTGGCCGACGATGGTGCGGTCGGCCTCGGCCATGATGCGGGCGAGGTGCCTGGGGTCGCGGCCGATGACGAGGGGCCTGAGATAGACGTCGAGGGCCGAGACCGCCGCCTCGGCGGTGCCGGAGAAGACCGACCAGGGCGCCGCCTCGCCCCAGCCGGTGCGGCCGTCGCGGGTGTGCAGCGAGACGATGACGCCCGGCAGCGTGTCGGCGACATCGCCGACACCGTGCTTGCGGGTCATCTTCAGCGGCCAGCGGGTGAGCCGGACCTGCATGCGGTCGATGATCATGACGGCGAGGTTTCCCTGGCGAGGCGCGCCTCGGCGCGCTGAACGGCTTCGTCGGCGAGGACGACGTCCTCCCGGCTGGCCGCCCCCTTCTGGGCGAGATAGAGGGCGAGGCAGACACCGGCGACGATGGCGACGCGCCACCAGACCGGGATCGGGTCGAAGAGCGTGGCCATGATCCCGAGCGGGATGAGCGGCAGGCGCACCAGCATGGGCAGCGGAGCGCGGAAGAAGCCGAAGAACCCGGCTGCCAGCAGGGTCAGTCCGAGGGCATTGGCAAGGAATTCGCCGATGATCTCGGGCCAGGTGTCCTGCAGCAGCAGCGCGCTGGAATGCAGGTAGGAGAAGCCGACGACAAAGC
>CALRLZ020000074.1:0-8101 GCA_943368975.1 Archangium gephyra | reverse complement strand
GACGCCGCCGTCGATGCGGGCGCCGGCGACATCAACCAGATGAAGCATTTCACCCGCTGTGGCATGGGCCCCTGCCAGGGCCGGATGTGCGGTGATGTCGCTGCCGAACTCGTCGCCCAAAGGCGCGGCGTGACGCGCGAGGCGGTCGGTTTCTGGACCCAGCGCGTCCCGCTCAGGCCCGTCTCCTTCGACACGATGATCGGCACATTCGATTATGCCGACATCCCGATCCCGCCCCCGGCGCCGCTATGAGCCAAACGCCCATCTACGATCTCGGCGTCATCGGCGGCGGGGTGGTCGGCTCCACGCTGGCCCTGCTGGCCCAGCGCGGCGGCATGAAGTCGGCGATCCTCGACCGCGGCCCACTCTGCCGCGAGGCCTCGGGCGTCAATGCCGGCACGCTGACCCTGCAGATGACCCGTGTCGCCCTCATCCCCCATGCGATGCGCGCCCATGCCATGTGGGCCTCCGCCCGCGACTGGCTCGGCCACGATGTCGGGGTCGTGGTCTGCGACGGCCTGTCGCTCGCCTTCACCGAACGCGAAGCGGCGCTTCTCGAGGAGCGGGCGGGTAAGCGCCGGGCCGCCGGCGCGCCGATCACCATCGTCAGCCGCGACGAGGCGCTGCGGGTCGAGCCCGGAATTTCCGACAAGATCCTGATGGCCGGCCATTGCGTGGTCGACGGCTATGCCAATGCCTATCTGACCGGTCAGGCCTTCCGGGCAGCGCTGGTGGATGCCGGCGTGGCCGTGATGGAGAACCGCGCGGTCAACGGCCTTGAGCGCACCGACCAGGGCTTCGTCGCCGAGACCGCGCAAGGCCCCGTTTCCTTCCGCCGCGTCGTCCTCGCCGGTGGAGTCTGGATCGAGCCAATGATGGCCTGGCTTGGCGTACATCTGCCGATCAAGGTGCTGGTCAACCAGCTGTCGGTGACGGAACGCATCAGGCCGGTCATGCGCACCGTGGTCGGCATCGCCTCGGGGCTTCTGTCGCTGAAGCAATATCCCCATGGCACGGTCGTCATCGGCGGCGGCTGGCAGGGCCTCGGCGACCGCGAGCGCGGCGGCGTCGAACTCGTCCCGGAACGGCTCGTCGGCAATATCCGCCTCGCCTGCCACGCCATCCCGGAACTGGCCGGCGCAAGGCTTGCGCGCGCCTGGGCGGGGCTTGAGGCGGAAACCGCCGACGCCCTGCCCGCTGCCGGACCCATTCCCGGTATTCCCGATGCCTATGTCTGCGGCTCCATCCATTCGGGCTATACCAGCGGTCCCTCCATCGCCCGCTCGCTCGCCGATGTCATCCTCGGCCGCGAGCCGGACCTGCCGCTCTTTCCCATCGACCGCCTGCTGAAGGCCGCCCCGCCATGACGCACCCGCTTGCACCCCGCCTCACCGGCATCCATGCCGCGACCATCGTGCCGATGCGCGCCGACTTCTCCGTCGACGAGGATGCGCTGGCGGCCCATATCGCAGCGGTCGCCAACCGACCGGGCATCCGCGGCCTGCTGATCAACGGCCATGCCGGCGAGAATTACGTGCTCGACAATGCCGAGAAGCGCCGGGTGATCGCGATCGCGCGGCAGGTGGCACCCGCCGATTGTGTCATCTGCTCCGGCATCAATGCCGAATCGAGCCTGCAGGCGGCCCGCGATGCCGCCGAGGCCGAACAGGCCGGCGCCGACATCCTGCTGGTCTTCCCGCCGAATTCCTGGGCGCTCGGCCATGACGAAAGGGTGGTCGATATCCACCATGCCCATGTGGCAGCGGCCTCCAGCCTGCCTCTGATGCTCTATGCCGCCCCGGTCGGGGCCGGCCGGATGGCCTATTCGGCTGAAACCCTCACCCGCCTCGCCGCCAATGAGCGGATCATCGCGGTCAAGGAGGGCAGCTGGGAGGTTGCCGCCTATGAGGCGAACAAGCGGCTGCTGGAAGGCTTGCGGCCGGATTTCGTGGTCATGGGCTCTGGCGACGAGCATCTCCTGACCAGCGCGATCATCGGCTCGGCCGGTGCGCAGGTCTCGCTCGCGGCCCTCGTGCCGGACCTGCTGGTCGCCTTCTTCGCGGCAACGGCCAGTGGCGACTGGACGACGGCGCGCAAGCTGCACGACAGCATATATCCCCTCGCCGTCGCCATATACCGCGATGCGCCGGGCGGCCGCGCCACCGCCCGCCTGAAACTGGCGCTGGCCGCTTGCGGCCGGATCCCCACGGCCATCGTCCGGCCGCCGCAACCCGCGCCGAGCCCGGCCGAGCATCAGGCCGTCCTGGCTTCGATGGAGGCCGCACAGGTTGCGGAATTTGCGAGCCTGGATCGAACGCGGATACCCGCCTGATCCGTGCCGCGCACCGGCGACGGCGGTGTTGGTGGGCGGAATCCGCAGATGCGTCGGGCGAAAGCCGGGCGACAGCGCAGCACCCTGTTCTGACGAGCGCTTACATCTGGCGGGTCACTTCAGCGACGACATCGCGCGCCCACCGGTCGATGACGACCATGCTCGCCGTGATGTGCCCGCAGGATGGCCTTCCATGGCCCGATCGCATGGGAGGCAGCGCGTCCTTTCGCCCCGCCGGACACCGATGTCGGTCAGATCCGCCTTGCCGTGGGCGCGCAAGAGCGCTCGGCGTGAACGGCGAGGATTTCCGGCCAGGCCGAGATCATGGCGTCGACACATGCGGGATCGAAATGGCGACCGCGCTCGGCGAGAATATAGGCCCGCGCCTGTTCCGTCGGCCAGGCCGCCTTGTATGGACGTACCGAGGTGAGGGCATCGAATACATCGGCGAGCGCCGTGATCCGCCCGGCGATCGGGATCGCATCACCCGCGAGACGGAAAGGATAGCCGGAGCCATCATAGCGTTCGTGGTGCGAGATGGCGATCTCGCCGGCGAGCCGGATGAGTTCCGAGGACGAACGGTCGAGGATCTCGCCGCCCTGCAGCGCATGTTTCTGCATCTGATGCCGCTCGTCCGGGGTCAGCGGCCCCGGTTTCAGCAGAATGGAATCGGGAATGCCGATCTTGCCGATATCGTGCATGGGCGCGGCGATCCGCAGCCGCTCGCAGAACTGGTCATCCAGGCCCATGGCCCGCGCGATCTTCTCGGAGTAACGTGACATCCGCTCGAGATGCTCGCCGGTTTCGGGATCGCGCAGCTCTGCCGCGCGGGCGAGACGCGTGACGATTTCAGCCTCGCGGCCGCGCGCCACCGCCAGTGCCTTCTCCACCTCCATCGACAGCCAGGCAGCCTGATCCCTCAGCTTCGTCTGCGCATCGGCGAGATGCATCAGGTTGCGGACGCGCGCCTTGAACTCGGCCGGATCGATCGGCTTGAGGATGAAGTCGGTCGCGCCGGCCTGCAGCGCCTCCAGCCGGACCGATCGTTGATCCGTGGTCGTCACCATGACGATCGGCGTGTCCTGGAAACGGTCCCGGTCGCGCACGGCCCGGATGAAGTCGATTCCGTCGAGATCCGGCATCATGTAGTCGACGAGGATGAGCGAGGGCGTGTGATCATCGAGCCGCGCCAGAGCCTCGACCGGGTTTTTGAATGTCGTCGCCCCGGAGATGCCGCAGGCATTCACGAGAGATTTGATGACGAGGAGATTGGTCTCCGCATCGTCAACAATCATCACAGTCATCGGCTGAACCACCCTTGCAGTCGATCATGCATCGCGGCGGTCGGGCCGACAAGGGACAAAGAAACGCGAGGTGAACGAAGAGTTCACGGCTCCCCGTCGTAGTTGAAGCCGTTCGCAGAAGGATTCGTTAGCTCCACCGGCAGATTACGAAGACTACTGGCTGAAATTTACGCACCGGAAGCGTGCGCATGGCAGCGTCCACCTTCCAGACAGATACAGGACCCGTTCCGTGATCCAGTCCCAGGTCAGCGCACAAACATCGGTTCGACGCATCATCCTTCTCGCGGCCGCCCTCGGCTTCGCGATGATCGGCATGATCTGGACCGCGGTCGAAATGGACATCCGACAGGAGCGCACCTTTGCCAAGCGCACGGCGGTCCAGAGCGCTGAAAACTATGCCCGGCTGTTCGATGAACACATTCGCCAGGCGATCAATGAGACCGACAACACGATCAAGTTCATCCGGCACGATTACCTGCGCGAGGTGGGCACTTTCGATCTGCAGGCCCGGGTCCAGAACCAGTACAGCTTCAAGGAGCTCGCGCTGCAGTTCACAATCATCGGCGCCGACGGACGCATGGAGACGACAACCACGGCAGGAGCAACGCCGCGCGTCGATCTCAGCGACCGCGAGCATTTCCGGGTCCATGTCACCAGCACGACCGATACCCTCTTCATCAGCCAGCCGGTCCTCGGCCGGGCGTCGGGCCGCTGGTCGATCCAGCTGACGCGGCGGATCACCGATGAGGCCGGCATGTTCCGCGGCGTCATCGTGGCCTCGCTCGACCCCTACTATCTGTCGCACTTCTATGAATCGATCGACCTCGGCAAGGGGGGTGGCATCACGGTGGTGGGCAGCGACCAGATCGTCCGGGCGATGGCCGGTCTGTCCCGGCAGACTCTCGGAAGCCGCTATGGCGACGAGCCATCGCTCACACGGGCGCTACGCGAGGGCTTCTTCGTCATGATGGGCGGGAATCAGGAAATCGGGCGCGCCACCGCCTACCGGGCGATTACCGACTGGCCCCTCGTCGTCGCCGTGCGTGTCGATGACAGCGACGCACGCCAGAGGCGGATCACCTCGGCCGCGCAAACGCGCCTCATCTCGACGGCACTGTCCATCGTTGTTCTGGCGGTGATCCTGCTCGGCATTGCCTACTGGCGGCGTTTCGGGGAGGCGCTGGCGGCGCTCACCAGAAGTCGGGCGGCGGCCAAGGCCGCGACGCACGAACTCGACCTGACGCTGAACAACATGACCCAGGGCATCCTGATGGTCGACGGCAACGGCCATGTCGCCGTGATCAACCAGAACGCGCTGAACCTTTTGGGCTTGCCCGCGACCTTCACGCGGGAGGGGTTCCTGCTGGCGGACCTCCTGGAGCACGAGGGCAAGACGGGCGACCGCATCGTCGCCGATATCCATGGCGGATCACCGCCCGATTCCGACTACCTGTCGGTCCGTGAATATCAATGCGCGGGAGGGAAGGTTCTCGAGATCTGCACCCGGCATCTCCCCGGCGGCGGCTTCGTGCAGACCTATACCGACATCACCGAACGCAAGCGCTCCGAACAGGCGCTGCGGGATGCGCGCGACATTGCCGAGAAGGCTTCGCAGGTTCGCACCGCCTTCCTCGCGACCATGAGTCACGAAATCCGCACGCCCCTGAACGGCATCATCGGCATGTCGTCGATCCTGGAAGCCACACACCTGTCGGCCGAACAGCGCGGCTACCTGAAGACCATTCATGAATGCGGCGAGGCTTTGCTCGACATCGTCAACGACGTGCTCGACTACGCCAAGCTCGATTCCGGCGCCATCGTGCTAGAGTAGATGGCCGTCGACGTTCGCGGACTCGCAACCTCGGTGAAGGAGATGCTGGCTCCCCGGGCGCTGGAGAAGAACCTCCGCTTCGATCTTGTGGTGGCCGACGACGTGCCCGCCCGGATCGAGACGGATGGGACGCGCATCCGACAGGTTCTCATCAATCTCGTCGCCAATGCCCTGAAATTCACCCTCTCGGGCGGTGTCGTCGTGTCGGTGGCGACGCGCAGCCTTTCGGGAGGGCGACCGGGTCTGCGCTTCTCCGTTATCGATTCCGGCATCGGCATCGCCGATGAGTCCCGCGCCCGCCTCTTCAAGGAATTCTCGCAGGTCGACGCCTCGATCACCCGCCGCTTCGGTGGAACGGGCCTGGGCCTGGCCATCTGCAAGCGCATCGTCCAGGCCCTCGGCGGCGAGATCGGTGTCGACAGCACCCTGGGCAAGGGATCGACCTTCTGGTTCGATGTCCCGGCACGCGAAGTCGCCGTTGTCCTGCCTGAGCCGTCACGGACCTCGCGAACCCAGCTTCCCGCCCGGCTCAGCGTCCTTCTAGTCGAGGACAACCCCGT
Source organism: Archangium gephyra (assembly GCA_943368975.1). Taxonomy (GTDB): domain Bacteria; phylum Pseudomonadota; class Alphaproteobacteria; order Rhizobiales; family Phreatobacteraceae; genus Phreatobacter. The sequence continues at coordinate 2,074 of CALRLZ020000074.1, read as the reverse complement.
CAACCAACAGGTCGCAACCCTGCTCCTCACGGCCATGGGCCATGCGGTGACGGTCGCCGAACACGGCCGGATAGCGCTCGATCTTGCCGCGAACCAGGCCTTCGACGTGATCCTGATGGACATGCAAATGCCCGTCATGGACGGGACGCAGACGGCGCGCGCCTTGCGCAGCGGAACCGGACCGAACTTCCAGACCGCCATCATCGGCCTGACCGCCAATGCCTTTGCCTTAGACCGGCAGGCCTGCCTCGACGCGGGCATGGACGACTTCCTCGCCAAGCCCGTCACCCGTGAGAAGCTGGATGCGGTGCTGGCGGGACTGGCGAAGCATCCCTCGTCGACCGCACCGCAGACGGCGGCGAACGGCGATATCGACTGGGCGTTCCGCCGCGCGCTCTTCGATGAGATCGGGCCCGACGCCTCCAACAGGCTGCTCGGGACCTTCATCGCCGAGGCCTTGCGCCTGCTCTCCGAAATCCAGGCTGCGGCCGCGGCGGGGGATAGTGTCCCTGTCGCCGGCCTGCTGCATCAGCTGAAGGGCGCCGCCGCCAATCTGGGCCATAGCGGCATCGTCGCCCTTGCTGAAACGCCTGCGGGATATCTCGTCGAGAGCGCGACGTTGCAGAGCTTCTCAATGCGGCTCGAGGCCTATCTGGCGACCGAGAAGAACGATCTGAGCGCGGCCGCCTGATAGGCCTTCGGGACGTTGCCGCCCGTCCGGCGGGAATACCGGGAGGGCGAGAGCCTTTGGAGAATGGCGGTGCCGCCGGACAAGCGTCGGTTATGCGACATCGCGCATCTCGCGATCACAACCACTGTGCGAGGGCATGCATGGGGAGATGAGCCTGATCATATGGCATGAGGAGGCGGGTCCCCAGGGCTGACCCGCACCACCTTCTCTCTGATGATCGACAGATCCTTGATGTTTTTCTCGATCACCACGAGTGCATCGAGGCGATCGTCGATGTTGCTGTCCAGATCGATGATCGACTGCGCAAGCATATGGTAGGATTTTGCCATCATCGCCAGCACTTCGAGGATTTCGATCTTCGCGTTGATGCTCTCATCCTCGGGGACATGCGTGCGCATCTTGACGACGTTGGCGTCTCGAGCGCCCATCTGGTCAGAGTTGATCATGACACTGATCCTGCTCCGGGGTGCATGCACAGGCCTTCGTCAGCGCGGAACACAGGCTGAGGAAGAGTGGCGGAGAAATCCCGCGGGTCGGCCTTGCAACAGACCGACCCGCCAGGAACGGTGATGCTCAGGCCGCCCTGACATTGGCAAGGAATTGCCGCACCTCGGCCGAGAGCCGTTCAGCCTGACGGGCGAGATCGGCCGAGGCGCTCAGGACCTGGGAGGCACCGTGGCCGGTCTCCGCCGCGGCCTGGGCGACGGAGGTGATGGCCGAGGAAACCTCGTTGGTGCCAGTCGAAGCCTGACCGACCGAGTTGACGATCTCCCGCGTCGCCGCGCCCTGCTGCTCCACCGCCGAGGCGATCGACGAGGTCGCCTCGTCGATCGACCGAATGCTCCCCGTGATCCCGGCAATGGCGTCGACCGCCCTCTTGGTCGTTTCCTGGATCGAGACGATCTGCGAACCGATCTCGCTGGTGGCCTTAGCCGTCTGCTCGGCAAGGCCCTTGACCTCCTGGGCGACGACGGCAAAGCCCTTGCCGGCCTCGCCCGCCCGCGCCGCCTCGATCGTGGCGTTGAGGGCGAGGAGATTGGTCTGGCTGGCAATGTTCGAGATCATCTCGACGATGGCACCGATGCGGGCGGCACCCTGCGAGAGTTCCGAGACGATGCCTCCCGTCGAATCCGCTTCCTTGACGGCGCCACGGGCGAGCCCGGCTGAGTGCTGCACCTGGCGGCCGATCTCCTGAACCGAAGCGCCGAGCTCCTCCGCAGAACCCGCCACCGCCGTGACATTGGCGCCGGCCTCTTCGGCGGCGCTGGCGACCGAGGTCGACTGGGCCGAGGCTTCCTGGGCGGAGGCGGTGAGCTGCGTGGCGGTGGCCTGCATCTCGGTGGCCGCTGCCGACACCATGTCGACGATGCCGCCGACGGAGGT
>CALRLZ020000073.1:0-8225 GCA_943368975.1 Archangium gephyra | reverse complement strand
CGGGGCGGCGGCGCCGCACCGCCCGTCGGACCGAGCTGGAGCGGTGCACCCTGCTGGGCGAGGATGAAGGGCCGCTCGCTGGCCGCGGCCGGCAAGGTGCCGGTCGCCAGGGCCATGCCGAGGACGGCGGACAGCACGACCGTCCGCCGCGCCAGCGCGGGACGGGACAGGCGACGGTTCGCGCGGGGCATGGCGGTCATCGTCGGTCCTCGGAACGGCTCGGTCATCGGAATCATGGTGAAGGGCAGATAGGCAGACGGTGGGGCGATTTCGAGGCGGGAGCCCGTCAGTCCGCCGCCTCCGGCATCAGGATCTCGCGCTTTCCCGCATGGTTGGCCGGGCCGACGAGGCCCTCGCGCTCCATCCGTTCGATCAGCGAGGCGGCGCGATTGTAGCCGATCTGCAGGCGACGCTGGATATAGGAGGTGGAGGCCTTCTTGTCGCGGAGCACCACCTGCACGGCCTTGTCGTAGAGGTCGGCCGGCTCCTCGCCGAAGGCGCCCTTGTCGAAGACGGCGCCATCGTCGCCGTCGCCCTCCATGCCGTCCTCGTCGTCGGTGGTGACGGCGTCGAGATAGTCCGGCGCCCCCTGCATCTTCAGATGCCCGACGATGCGCTCCACCTCCTCGTCGGAGACGAAGGGGCCGTGGACACGGCTGATGCGCCCGCCGCCGGCCATGTAGAGCATGTCGCCGCGGCCGAGGAGCTGCTCGGCCCCCTGCTCGCCGAGAATGGTGCGGCTGTCGATCTTCGACGTCACCTGGAAGGAGATCCGGGTCGGGAAATTCGCCTTGATCGTGCCGGTGATGACGTCCACCGAGGGGCGCTGCGTCGCCATGATCAGATGGATGCCGGCGGCGCGGGCCATCTGCGCCAGGCGCTGGATGGCGCCCTCGATCTCCTTGCCGGCCACCATCATCAGGTCGGCCATCTCGTCGACGATGACGACGATATAGGGAATGGGTTCCAGGCCCATTTCCTCCTGCTCGTAGATCGCCTCGCCGGTCTCGCGGTCGAAGCCGGTCTGCACCGTGCGGGTCAGCACCTCGCCCTTGGCCTTGGCCTGCGCCATCCGGGCGTTGAAGCCGTCGATATTGCGGACGCCGAGCTTCGACATCTTCTTGTAGCGTTCCTCCATCTCGCGGACCGCCCATTTCAACGCCACCACCGCCTTCTTCGGATCGGTGACGACGGGGGTCAGCAGATGGGGAATGCCGTCATAGATGGACAGTTCCAGCATCTTCGGATCGACCATGATCAGGCGGCACTGGTCCGGCCGGAGCCGGTAGAGCAGCGACAGGATCATGGTGTTGATGGCGACCGACTTGCCCGAGCCGGTGGTGCCGGCGACGAGCAGATGCGGCATCTTGGCGAGATCGGCAATGACCGGGTCGCCGCCGATCGTCTTGCCGAGCGCGATCGGCAGTTTCTCCTTGGCAGTGATGAAGTCCTGGCTCGCCAGCATCTCGCGCAGCAGCACGTTCTCGCGCTTGGCATTCGGCAGTTCGATGCCGATGGCGTTGCGGCCGGCCACCAGCGCCACGCGGGCCGAGATCGCCGACATCGAGCGGGCGATGTCGTCGGCGAGGCCGATGACGCGGTTGGAGCGCGTGCCGGGCGCCGGCTCCAGTTCGTAGAGCGTGACCACCGGGCCGGGACGCACATTGATGATCTCGCCGCGCACGCCGAAATCGTCGAGCACCGAGGCCAGCGTCGCCGCATTGTCCTGCAGCACCTCCATCGACATGGAGGCGTCCCGCTCGGAGGGCTTGGGTTCGGTCAGCAGATCGAGCGGCGGCAGTTCGTAGGTATCGTCAGCCCCGTCCGGCGGCGGCAGCGGCAGTTTCTGCTGGATCGCGGCGGGGCGGGGGGCAGGCGCCGGCGCATGGATGCGCGGCCCGGCGACGGCCCTCGGCGGCAGATCCGAGGGCAGCGGCATGTCGTCGTCGGGTTCGTGGACCGGAGCAATGCGCGGCGCTGCCACGGCTACGGGCTCCTCGGGAACGGGACGCTCGGAAAGCGGGGCGTGATAGGTGCGCGGCTGCCGGTCAGGCGGGGCGGCCTCGATGACGGGCTCGCGGCGGACGCCGGAGGTTTTCCGCGTCACGGGCATGCCGTCATCGTCCGGTTCGGTGAAGAAGGCCTTGGCGCGGGCGGTGAGCCCCGGACCGGCGGGAGCCGCGGCTTCGGCCGGCGGCGCACCGGCCGCGACGCGGGCGGTCTGCGGTGCCTCCGCCACCATGCGGGCAAGGCGAGCCTTGGTCGACAGCACGCCATGGGCGACGGCGCCTACCGCGCTCGACACCATGCCGCCGACGAAGCCGGGCTCATGGTCGTCGTCGGCCGGACGCCGCGCCTTGGGCGCGATACGCTCGATCTCCTCCTCCGGCGTCTCCGGCTCCGGCCGCAGCACCAGTCCGATGGCGGCGGCGAACAGGAAGAGACCGACGAGGCCGGTCACCGCCAGCGCAACGATCCGCGACAGGCCGGTCATGCGGCCGAAGACGGCGGAGATGACGGTCAGGCCGCCGTCGCCGATCACGCCGCCGATGCCGGTCGGCAGCGGCCAGCCGGACGGGGAAGGCAGCAGCGAGGCGCCGACCGCCAGGATCATCGCCGCGCCGATGCCCAGCGGCACGCGCAGGCCCTCGCGGTCAAAGGGGCGGGCGCGCAGCATCAGCCAGCCCCAGATGGCGGCCACCGACAGCAGGACAATGGCGGCGAGGCCGAAGAGCTGCATCAGCAGGTCGGCTAGGATCGCCCCCGGCCGGCCGATCCAGTTCTTCACCGGCGCATTGGTGGCGTGGCTCAGCGAGGGGTCGCCGGCAGTCCAGGTGAGCATGGCGACGGCGGCGACGACAACGCCCGCCAGAATGCCAAGCCCTGCGAGCCGGCGCAGCTGGCGCCGCATCGCGCCGCCCAGACCGTCGGGAACCAGCGAAGGTCCGGTGTGCCGGCGCACCACTGCCATCGTCATTCCATCCCATGCGAGCGAGGACCCCCAGCGGGACGGCCCTGTGGCACGCCCTCCCCGGCAGGCCCTCCGGTTCAGGTGCGAACCTTAGCGAGGCAACGGTTGACGTGGGATTAACCATCGTCACCCCCGGCCAGGCGGATCGACGGGACGGCGGACGTCCGCCCGGACCCGCGCCAATAAAAACCCCGGCGCATCGCTGCGCCGGGGGAGTGTGAAGCCTGAAGGAGGGCAGGCGTCAGAGGTTGTAGGCACGCTCGCCGTGCTCGGCGAGGTCGAGGCCCTCGCGCTCGCGGTCCGCCGTCACCCGCAGGCCGATGATCACATCGACGATCTTGAAGATGATGAAGGAGCCGATGCCGGACCAGACGATGGTGAAGAGCACGCCCTTCATCTGCGCCCAAATCGCCGTCCCGAACTCGTAGGCGCCGACAGCGAGTTCGCCGGGCTTCGATTCGTAGTCGGGGATGCCGGCGCCGCCGAGGGCGGTGTTCACCAGGACGCCCGTGGCAAGGGCGCCGATGATGCCGCCGACGCAGTGGATGCCGAAGACGTCCAGCGTGTCGTCGTAACCGAAGGCGTTCTTCACCGTCGAGCAGAAGATGAAGCAGACGCCACCGGAGACGAGGCCGAGGACGATGGCACCCATCGGACCGGCGAAGCCGGCCGCCGGCGTCACTGCGACGAGGCCGGCAATGGCGCCCGAGACGGCCCCGAGCAGCGACGGCTTGCCCTTGGCGGCCCATTCGACGAAGAGCCAGGACAGGGTCGCGGCACCGGTCGCGACATAGGTGTTGATCGCCGCCATGGCGGCGGTGCCGTTGGCCTCAAGGTTGGAGCCGGCATTGAAGCCGAACCAGCCGACCCAGAGCAGGGCGCCGCCGATGAGCGTCATGACCAGCGAGTGGGGAGGCATCAGTTCCTTGCCGTAGCCGATGCGCTTGCCGATCACGAGGCAGCCGACGAGGCCGGCAATGCCCGCATTGATGTGGACGACGGTGCCGCCGGCGAAGTCGAGGGCGCCCCACGAGAAGATGAGACCGGCATCAGCCTTGACCTCGGCGAGCTTCGCCTCGGCGGCAGCCTTGGCCGCCGCGTCGGAACCTGCGGCAGCGACCGCCTTGACGGCATCGGCAATGGCGTCGGGGCCGGCCCAGTACCAGACCATGTGGGCCATCGGGAAATAGATGAAGGTGACCCAGAGGACGGTGAAGAGCAGCAGCGCCGAGAACTTCACGCGCTCGGCGAAGGCGCCGACGATGAGGGCCGGCGTGATGCAGGCGAAGGTCATCTGGAACAGGATAAAGGCATATTCCGGAATGACGACGCCGTTGGAGAAGGTCGGGACGGTCTTGGTGGCGTCGACGCCCATCAGGAAGGCCTTGGAGAAGCCGCCGACAAAGGCGTTCAGCCCGCCGCCCGAGGTGAAGGACAGCGAGTAGCCGTAGATGACGTAGATGATCGACACGACCGCGACGATCACGAAGACCTGGGTCAGCACCGACAGCATGTTCTTGGCGCGGACCAGACCGCCGTAGAACAGCGCCAGGCCCGGAATGACCATCAGCAGGACCAGGTAGGCGGAGAAGAGGACGAAGGCGGTGTCGCCGGCGGTCGGCTTCGGCGGGGTTGCTGCCGGCGCCTGCGCAAGGGCGGGCTCGGCAAGGGCCGCGGCAAAGCCCGCCAGCGCCAGCGCGCCGAGGCCCCACCTGGAAAGGCTCGATCTCATCATGTGGAAAATCTCCAGAGGCATGTCTTGTGCGGTGGGAGGGTGCGTCACAGCGCGTCGACGTCGGTTTCGCCGGTCCGGATGCGGACGGCGTGCTCGATCGACGTCACGAAGATCTTGCCGTCGCCGATCTGGCCGGTCTTGGCGGCGCCGGCAATGGCCGCGACCACCTTCTCGACATCCGTGCCGGGCACGGCGACCTCGATCTTCAGCTTCGGCAGGAAGCTCACGGCATATTCGGCGCCGCGATAGATCTCGGTATGGCCCTTCTGGCGTCCATATCCCTTCACCTCGGTGACGGTCAGGCCGTGGACCCCGATCCCCGTGAGGGCATCGCGAACCTCCTCCAGTTTGAATGGCTTGATGATCGCCATTACGATCTTCATGTCGTCATCCCCGAATTGGCTCCGTTGGGACGAGGTCCTGCGGAAGCGTGTGTGTCTGCGAGCGGACCGCGAACCCGAAGGTTGCCGTCCGAACCGCGATCAGGGAATCAAGTCGCGTGCCACAGTTGAAACATGACGGTTTTCGACGCATTGCCAATGGGTTGAGAAGGCGGCTGGTGGCCGCGGCCGGGCCGGGGAATGGCCGATGCCGTCTTTTTGGGCAGCGCCCGGAGGCTGCCCCCGTTCAGCCCTCTTCGGGCCCGTCAATTGCCTATCAATGAGGCAGGCGCCTCAGCCACGCTTCTTGCGCAGCAGGCCTTCCTGGGCCACGGAGGCCACCAGCACGCCCTGTCGCGTGTAGATCGAGCCGCGCGTAAAGCCGCGCGCGTTCTGCCCGGACGGCGAATCATGGGCATAGAGCAGCCAGTCGTCGGCCCGGAATGGCCGGTGGAACCACATGGCGTGGTCGAGGCTCGCCGCCTGCACCGACTGGTCGAAGAACGAGCGGCCATGCGGCACGTTGGCAGCGTCGAGCAGAGTCATGTCCGAGGCATAGGCCAGCACACAGCGGTGGACGACGGGGTCGTCGGGCAAGGGAGCGGTGGTGCGGATCCAGACATGGAACTTGCCCTCCGGCTGGCTCTCGCCGGTGTAGCGGCCGAACTCGACCGGGCGGATCTCGATGGGCCGCTCGCGGGCGAAATAGGCCTTCATCGCCTCGGGCATATGGGCATGGAAGAGCTGGCGCACGTCGGCCTCCGACTTCAGCGCCTCTGGCGGTGGCACGTCCGGCATGGCGAACTGATGCTCCTCGCCCTCCTCCTCGACATGGAAGGATGCCGACAGCGAAAAGATCGCCGCCCCGTGCTGGATTGCCCGCACGCGCCGGGTGGAGAAGCTGCGCCCGTCCCGCACCCGCTCGACCTCGTAGATGATCGGCGCCTTGGGATCGCCCGGCAGGACGAAATAGCCGTGCAGCGAATGCGGCCGGCGTTCCTCCACCGTACGGCAGGCCGCCACCAGCGCCTGGCCGATGACCTGGCCACCGAAGACGCGCTGCCAGCCGTCCTGCGGGCTCTTGCCGCGGAACAGGTTCACCTCGAGGCGTTCGAGGTCGAGGATTCCGAGGAGATTGGCGACGGCGGACATGGGCGCTCGCGGAACGGACGGGGTCAGACGCCAGAAATCACCGTCGCGGCCCCCGGGTCAACCACCCGGCTGTCAATGCGCCGCCGCGCTGCGCTTGGTGGCGAGCGAGGCGGCGATCACCAGCACCGTCACCGCAGCGATCATCAGGGTCGAGATGGCGTTGATCTCCGGCGTCACGCCGAGCCGCACCTGGCTGTAGATGCGCATCGGCAACGTCGTCGAGCCTGGCCCCGTCGTGAAGGAAGCGAGGACGAGATCGTCCAGCGACAGGGTGAAGGCGAGAAGGAAGCCCGCCACCACGGCCGGGGCGATGATCGGCAACGTGATGCGCCAGAAGACCTGGGCCGGTGTGGCGCCAAGATCGGCTGCCGCCTCCTCCAGCGACCGGTCGAAGGTGACGAGCCGCGACTGCACCACCACCGCCACGAAGCCGCAGGTGAAGGTCGCATGCGCCACGGTCACCGTCCAGAACCCGCGGTCGATGCCGAGCGACACGAAGAGCAGCAGCAGCGACAGGCCGGTGATAACCTCCGGCATGACGATCGGCGCATAGACGAGCCCGGAAAACAGCGTCCGGCCGCGGAACCGCACATAGCGGGTGAGGGCCAGCGCCGCCAGCGTGCCCACCACCGTGGCGAAGGCGGCCGAGGCGGCGGCGACCTTCACCGTCATCCAGGCGGCGTCCATGAGCTGGCGGTTCTGCCAGATGGCGGCATACCAGCGGGTCGAGAACCCGCCCCAGACGGTGACGAGCTGGCTCGCATTGAACGAGAAGATCACCAGGATGACGATCGGCAGGTAGAGGAAGGCGAAGCCCAGCGTCAGGGCCGTGGCATCGAGGGCACGGGAGCGCTGGGAGGTCATCGTCCCGCCTCCATCTGCCGCGCCTGCTGACGCTGGTAGACCATGATCGGCCCGACGAGGATGACCAGCAGCAGCACCGCGACCGCCGAGGCCACCGGCCAGTCGCGGTTGGAAAAGAACTCCGTCCACAGCGTCTTGCCGATCATCAGCGTGTCGGAACCGCCGAGAAGATCGGGGATCACCACCTCGCCGGTGATGGGGATGAAGCAAAGGAAAGACCCGGCGACGATGCCGGGCAGGGACAAGGGCAGGGTGATGCGCCAGAACGCCTTCCAGGGCGGGCAGCCCAGATCCTGGGCAGCTTCCAGCAGCGTCCGGTCCATGCGCTCCAGCGTCGCGTAGAGCGGCAGCACCATGAAGGGCAGATAGGAATAGACGACGCCGATCAGCACCGCCGTCTCCGTATTGGCGATCTGGAGCGGCGTGCCGATCAGCCCCAGGCCGACCAGCAGTTCGTTGAGCAGGCCCTCCGGCTTGAGGATGCCGATCCAGGCATAGACGCGGATCAGGAAGCTCGTCCAGAACGGCAGGATCACCGCCATGACCAGGATCGGCCGCCAGCGTTCCGGCGCGCGCGCCATGGCATGAGCCATCGGATAGCCGATGACGAGAAGGATCGCCGTGCCGATCGCGGCGATGCGCAGCGAGGCAAGGAAGGCGTCGACATAGAGCCGGTCGCCAACGATGACACCGTAATTGTCGAGGGAGAGTTCGCGCGCCTTGGCGAGCCAGCCGGCCGGCCCGTCGGCAAGGCCGAAGACCGGGACATAGGGCGGGATGGCGGTCGCCACCTGCGACAGCGACATCTTCGCCACGATGGCGAAGGGCACGAGGAAGAACAGCGCCAGCCACAGATAGGGCACGAGGATGATGGTGCGGCGGGTGGCGCGCTCACTCATGGCTCACCGCACCAGCAACAAAAGCGCGTCCGGGGCCACCGCCAGCTTCACCGCCTCGCCCGTTCCAAGCGGCCGCTCGACGCTGCGCGCGGCATTCGCCACCGCCGCCTTCAGCCGGAGGCCCGAGGCGTCCACGTGATAGGTCGTGCGCCCCCCGAGATAGCCGATGTCGTGCACCGTCCCGGAAATCACCGCGCGGCCGTTGGAGATCGCTTCGCCTCCCC
>CALRLZ020000072.1:0-10349 GCA_943368975.1 Archangium gephyra | reverse complement strand
GGCGAGGTCGGCGGTCTTCGCCCCGGCCTCATGCTCCTTCAGCACCGCGATGATCTGTTCCTCAGTGAACCTTGCTCGCTTCATCAGTCCGTCCTCGTCAGGGCCGGACTCTAACTCCGCGTGGAGGAAAATCTCAGTGGCAGGTCACGTGTTCCCGCGAAGTGTTCAGAAATGTTAGCTTCATCGCGTCCTACGACCGATGAGACACTGCTTGACCACTGGTCGACTGAAGAGCAAGATCTGCGCCGCCGGTGCTGTATGTCACTTAAGTCAGTCATAGATGGAGAGGGATTGGCTGCTGCGCTAGGGCGTAATTATCGCAGGAATCTGCTATTCATCGCGTATCGCCTTCCTGCGGCCTCAAAATTTCGCAAATTCACAATTCCGAAGAAAAGCGGTGGGCTTCGTAACATCACAGCTCCATCCTCGGCACTGGTTAATCTCCAGAGGCAACTTCTTGGCCTTATTGAACCCGACACCTCTTTCCGACCGAACGTTCACGGCTTTGTAAAGGGCCGAAGCATCGCCTCAAATGCGGATGTCCATGTGGGCAGTCGCTGGATTTTGAATTTTGACATTAAGGACTTTTTTGAAACCATTACATTTGCTCGTATATATGGTCGCCTACAAGCTAATCCTTATAACTACAGCCCTTCGGTGGCAACGATTGTCGCACATGTTTGTTGCAACGATAAAAAACTTATCCAAGGAGGTCCACTATCTCCGATCATTTCCAATATCATTTGCGACCGCCTTGACTCTGAGTTGGTTCGCCTTTGTGGGAAATACGGGGCAAGATACTCACGGTACGCCGACGATATAACTATATCGACACGACGCCACAAATTTCCCAGCGAGATCGCAAGCTTATCGGGCGCACCAAGTGCAGTTTCCCTTGGCCCTGAACTTCTGGAGATAGTTAAAAATAATGGATTTGTCATCAACGATGACAAGACTCGCCTACTTGGGCGGCACTCCAGTCAGGAGGTTACAGGCCTTATTACCAATGAGAAACGCAATGTCCCACGGGCATTCATTCGTCAAATTCGTTGTATGATCCACGCTTGGGAGAGATTTGGATTAGCAGATGCTGAGCGAGAACATTTTGCGCGATGGAGAAATCCGCGAGGTAGACTTCCCGATTATGAGGCTAAAAACTTCGAATGGGTCGTGAGTGGTAAACTCGAATTCTTGCGGCAAATCCGCGGAGAATCTGATGCATTGTTTCAGAAGCTCGCGCTGAGATTCAACGCGCTAGCGTCAATCGCCCCCTTCAAAATCGTGCCTGTCGAGTCTCACGACGTAATTAATGAAGCGGTATGGGTCATCGAAGGGGTCAAATACAAAAAGACCCCGCGGAAAATAACAAGAAAATCATCTTGGTGGCAGCGGCTATTCAGACTTAGCAACGGCCCCGAAGTCGCTGAAGAGATTTTCGATATAACCGAAGAACCTTATATCGGCACCGTCTTCTTCCTCAAAGACAGCGGTATTATTACGTGCGAGCACTGCTTCACCGATGGCGCCCGGATATACAGACCTAAATCTAAGCATATTGGTTATAGTGTGCAAACTAAGCATGCCGATGCAAAAAATGATATTTGCGTAATTGAATCCAACGAGCTTTTCCCCGCACTCGCTCCCAAGGCGCACCTCAAAAGAGCACCGGATCACGTCATACTTTCCTTAAGGGTGGGAGATGAGGTCCAGTTTGCAGGCTTCCCCTCGCACCTTCCTGAGAACCATGTTTCTATCAAGACAGGCAGAATTAGTCGGTTCTGGGAAACAACGATCGACGGGACTCCTCTAAGTCGAAGGGAATGGCGGTTCGTCCTTGATGCCAACATTATCGAAGGTACTAGTGGGGGCCCGGTTCTATACCGAGGAGAAGTTGTTGGAATAGCGGCGCGCGGACCGGGAGAGAACAGCGTAATGGCGGCAAGTGCGGTTGTTCCGTTGACAGCACTGCCATAGTCTCACCCCCTCCACCCCTTCCCCGGCTTCCCCCCGCCCTTCTTCCTGACCGCGCCGCCCGCCGGCACCTCGCGGTCCGTGCCCGGACCCATGGCGTCCAGCCCGGGTTTCGCCGCGCGTGAGGGCGGCAGGTTGGCCGACCGCCCATATTTCTTCGGGCCCTTGAAGCCGCCGGTGCGGTCGTCCACCGCCTCCTGCCGCGCCAGGGGATCGTCGGAAATGGCGAGTTCGGTCTCGCGCAGGCGCTTGAGCTCGTCGCGCAGGCGCGCGGCCTCCTCGAAGCGCAGGTCGGCGGCGGCCTCGCGCATGCGCTTTTCGAGATCGCCGATGACCGCCTGGAGATTGTGCCCGACGGCGGCGCCCTGTTTGGCAAGGCCGGCATCGACGGTGACGTGGTCCTTCTCGTAGACAGAATCGAGGATCTGGGCGATCTCGCGCCGGATGGTCTGCGGCGTGATGCCATGGGCCTCGTTCCAGGCCGTCTGCTTCTCGCGGCGGCGGTTGGTCTCGGCGATGGCGCGCTCCATGGAGCCGGTCATGCGGTCGGCATAGAGCAACACGCGGCCGTCGATGTTGCGGGCGGCGCGGCCGATGGTCTGGATCAGCGAGGTTTCCGAGCGCAGGAAGCCCTCCTTGTCGGCATCGAGGATGGCGACGAGGGCGCATTCGGGGATGTCGAGGCCCTCGCGCAAGAGGTTGATGCCGACGAGGCAGTCGAAGGCGCCGAGGCGGAGGTCGCGCAGGATCTCGATGCGCTCGATCGTGTCGATGTCGGAATGCATGTAGCGGACGCGGACGCCCTGCTCGTGCAGATATTCGGTGAGGTCCTCGGCCATGCGCTTGGTGAGCACGGTGACGAGGGAGCGGTAGCCGGCGGCGGAGGTGGCCTTGACCTCGCCGATGAGGTCGTCGACCTGGGTGCGCGCCGGGCGGATGATGCAGGGCGGGTCGATGAGGCCGGTGGGGCGGATGACCTGTTCGGCGAAGGTGCCGCCAGTCTGGTTCAGCTCCCAGGGGCCGGGGGTGGCCGAGACATGGACGGTCTGCGGCCGCATGGCCTCCCATTCCTCGAAGCGCAGCGGGCGGTTGTCCATGCAGGAGGGCAGGCGGAATCCATATTCGGCCAGCGTCGCCTTGCGCCGGAAGTCGCCGCGATACATGGCGCCGATCTGCGGGATGGTGACGTGGCTCTCGTCGACGAAGACGAGGGCGTCGTCGGGGACATATTCGAAGAGGGTCGGCGGCGGCTCGCCGGGGCGGCGGCCGGTGAGCCAGCGCGAATAGTTCTCGATGCCGGCGCAGGAGCCGGTGGCCTCCATCATCTCGAGGTCGAAGCGGGTGCGCTGCTCCAGCCGCTGCGCCTCCAGCAGGCGGCCGGCCTTGTTGAGCTCGTCGAGGCGCCAGTTCAGCTCCTCCTTGATGCCGGAAATGGCCTGGACGAGGGTCGGGCGCGGCGTGACATAGTGGGAATTGGCATAGACCTTGACGAAGCCGAGGTCGGCATTCTTCTGGCCGGTGAGCGGGTCGAACTCGGCGATGGACTCCACCTCGTCGCCGAAGAGGTTGATGCGCCAGGCGCGGTCCTCGAGATGGGCGGGGAAGAGCTCGATCGTGTCGCCGCGGACGCGGAACGTGCCGCGGGAGAAGTCCATCTGGGTGCGCTTGTACTGGAGCGCGATGAGGTCGGCGATGAGCTGGCGCTGGTCGAGGCGCTCGCCGACCTTCACGCCGAAGGTCATGGCCGTGTAGGTCTCGACCGAGCCGATGCCGTAGATGCAGGAGACCGAGGCGACGATGATGACGTCGTCGCGTTCGAGCAGGGCGCGCGTCGCCGAGTGGCGCATGCGGTCGATCTGCTCGTTGATGGAGGATTCCTTCTCGATATAGGTGTCCGAGCGGGGAACGTAGGCCTCCGGCTGGTAATAGTCGTAGTAGGAGACGAAATATTCCACCGCATTGTTGGGGAAGAAGCTCCTGAACTCGCCATAGAGCTGGGCGGCCAGCGTCTTGTTCGGCGCCAGGACGATGGCGGGGCGCTGGGTCTCGGCGATGATCTGGGCGGCGGTGAAGGTCTTGCCCGAGCCGGTGACGCCGAGCAGGACCTGGTCGCGCTCGCCGGACCGGATGCCGCCGACCAGTTCGGCGATGGCGGCGGGCTGGTCGCCGGCCGGCTCGAAGCCGGAGACGATCTCGAAGCGCTTGCCGCCCTCCCATTTTTCCGGGCGCGCCGGCTTGTGCGGCACCCAGGTGCGGCCGTCGACCTCGGGACGGCCCTCCTGGATCAGCCGCTCCAGCGCCTTGACCGTGGCGGTGACACCGGAGGCGCCGATCTCCGATTCGATGTCGAGGGCCTGGGCCTGGTCGACGCCGATGCCGAGGCGGTGGGCGAGAGCCTTGTCGGCGAGGGTCGCCTCCGCCTTGAAGGCCGCCTGCGGCGCCTCGGCGAAGCCGCCGGTCGGGCCGGTGCCGGAGCCGAGGCCGGCGGTGCCGCGGTTGATGGCGGGGTTGAGCAGGTCGGCCAGCGCCGGGCCGAGCGGCTGCAGCTCCGGCTTGGAGGCTTTCGACTTCGGCGCGCGGGCGGGCTTCGGCGCGGAGGCTTTGGGGCTTTTCGGCATGGCGACACTATGGGCCTGCCGGGACGCGCGGGAAAGGGCGGCATGGGCCTTCCCGCCATGTTGCTGCCAGGGGCTGGCAGCGGCGCCGCAAAAAAGCGGGCGGAGCCGAGGGCTCCGCCCGAGTGGGGAGAGAGGCCGGGCGCGGCTCAGGCGCGTTTGGCGGAGAGCCGTTCGACGGCGACGAAGAGGGCAAGGGCGACCACGGCCAGCGCCGCGAAGATCAGCCAGGGGCTGATGCCGAGCAGCGTGTGGAGCTGCACCCGGCCGAGGGCGCCGACGGGCAGGATCACGGCCTTCACCCCATCGAAGGTCAGGGCATAGAGGATGCCGCCGAGCAGCATGCCGCCGGCACCGACCAGGGCATGGAGGCTGCCGCCGCCGATGGCGGCCAGCGCCGTGCCGGGGCAATAGCCGTAGAGCACCATGCCGACGCCGAAGAGCGCGGCGCCGAGCGTCAGGGCGAGCAGGTCGGTCGGCTTGATGTGGAACTTCGCATAGCCGAACTGCACCATGAGGAAGACCCCGACGCCGCCGACGATGATGGCGGTCATCATGATCTTGAGGACGGTGAAGTCCTGGAACAGGAACTGGCGGACGATGGTGTTGTAGTCGGCGACGCGGCCGCGATGCAGCAGGAAGCCGAAGGCGAAACCGAAGACGAGGGCGAGGGCGGCGGTGCCGGTGACGGGAAGGGTCATGGTGATGGCCTCGGATCAGCGGGCGGTGCGGAACATGGCGAAGGCGGTGGCGGTGCCGGTGGCGAACATCACGGCGAGGAAGATCCAGCCGCTGAGCGCCAGCTGCAGGCCGCCGGAAATGCCGTTGCCGCTGGTGCAGCCATTGGCGAGGCGGGCGCCGTACATGGCGATGATGCCGCCGAGGAAGGCCGCGGCGTAGCGCTTCAGCGGCGAGGGGCCGAAGCGCTCCGCCCAGACGGTGGGCACCTGTTCGAAGCGGAAGGAACCGGCCAGCACGGCCGAACCGAAACCGCCGGCCAGCGTGCCGACGAGGAACAGCGTGCCGTAATCGAGGCTGAAGAGGTTCCGCGCCCAGTAGCTGTTGCTGGCCACGGCCTCGGCGCCGAGGACCGGCGTGGCGACGGCACCCGAGACCTGGGACAGGGCGGTGGTGATGCCGAGCGGGTTGTTGACGACGAGGAAGACGACCCAGCTCAGCACGCCGATGCCGATGCCGACGAGATAGGGGGTCCAGTCGATTTTCAGCCCTTCGCGGGCGGCGGCGGGCCGGTAGTCGAGCGTGGTCTGGAGCGACATGGCGGTCTCACGATGGGGTTGGCGATGCGAAGCGACCCGGCTTCCCATCCATGACTCCCCTATACATATGAATGTGTGAATATGTCAATGGTCCGCATGCAGCGGGGAGTTGATCCAGAACATGGCAGGGCCTGCGGTTCCGGCGTCTCCTTGCCGGATTGACGAAGGGGAATGACGGCCATGGCCCTCGACGACATCATCCATCCCGAGAGCGGCAAGCCCGCGCCGGCGGCAGCCGAGGTATCCACTGCGGCCCCGGGAACCCTCGCGACGGTCGACACGGCCGAAGGCGCGGCGGCCATTGCCCAGGCGGCGGGCGATGCCGGGGAAGAAGCCCTGTCCGACACGGGTGGCCCCCGGCAGGGACGGGCAGCCCGCGGGCGCCACCAGATCGCCCAGATGAAGCGCGACCCGGCCACCATCCGCCGGCTCTTCGAGAGCGGCGAATATCCTTACGTGACGCGCATGGCGGCCAAGCCCTACGAGGCCCACATGCTGGAGCTGCAACGCGAGCTCCTGAAAGCCCAGCGCTGGATCGAGGAGAGCGGCGAGCGCATCGTCGTGCTGTTCGAGGGCCGCGACGCCGCCGGCAAGGGCGGCACGATCAAGCGCTACATGGAACATCTCAACCCGCGCACGGCCCGCGTCGTGGCGCTCGCCAAGCCGAGCGAGCGGGAGCGCACGCAATGGTATTTCCAGCGCTACATCGCCCATCTGCCGTCAGCCGGCGAACTCGCCCTGTTCGACCGCTCCTGGTACAACCGCGCGGGCGTCGAGCGGGTGATGGGGTTCTGCTCGCCCACCGACTATCTCGAATTCATGCGCCAGTGCCCGGATCTGGAGCGCATGCTGACGCGGGCGGGGATCCGGCTGTTCAAATACTGGTTCTCGGTGTCGCGCGAGGAGCAGCGCAGCCGCTTCGCGGCGCGCGAGACCGACCCGCTGAAACAGTGGAAGCTCTCGCCCATCGACCGCGCCTCGCTCGACAAATGGGACGCCTATACGGAAGCCAAGGAGGCGATGTTCTTCTACACCGACACCGCCGACGCTCCCTGGACCATCGTCAAGTCGGACGACAAGAAGCGGGCGCGGCTGGCCTGCATGCAGCATTTCCTGTCGTCCCTGCCCTATCCGAACAAGGATCTCTCCGTGGCGGTGCAGCCCGACCCGCTGATCGTCGGCGCGACCAGCCACGTCATCGGCCGGGACGGCGGGATTCTGGGCAAGACCGTGCATCCCGAGCTGCGCCGCGGCGGCTAGGTGCAACATTTGCTGCGGGCTCCGGCGCGCCGGAGACCACCCGAAAGGCCGCCAGCCTCCCGGTGTTCGCTGACCTTGGTCTTGCTCTCGCCAGGATGTCTGTTGCGGGCAGAGCCATGTGTGGCGATGGCGGCCGACCTTAATCGCGTTTCAACAGCAACATCGCGGGAGACCGACCTTCTATTTCCCTGTCGAGCAGACTGTTGACGATCTGCAGGTGGCCGAAATTCAGGACTCCACTGACAGTGATATGATTTGCGGCAAGACGGATCGTTGTCATCTCACATCTCCTCAAAGGAATATCGGATGCGAAGTAATCCTTGGCGCGAGGGCACTGTCAAAATATGTAAAGTTGATTGACTGCCCGTGGGACAAAAACCAATGCCATGTCGGAGATTTGGGGCGCCTGTAGAGGCGATTCGGATAGAATGCGCTGATGACCGTTCGGCCGACGGCAACGCCCGCGCCGGCTGCGCGAAACCCATTAGCCTGCAGCCACGTCGTCAGTCCTTCTCGCCCCACCTGTGCAGCGACTTGCCTTAGACAGTCGATTTCTTGGTCCTTGGTCAGGATGAGGCCCCATTCCAAGCGGGGCGCCCCCGTCGCTGCGTCCAGGGAGAGTGCCCGACAAGTTGGGCTTCGGTCCTGCAGGCTTACTATAATGGCCAATGAGGCGGCCATCGCCGTGATGGTGGCGACTGCAAACATCAATGCGTTGCGTTGAAACGACCGGGCCATCGGAACCTCGGAGCCGAGACAACCGGAACAATAAACGACAGTCAACACCAATTTTTACTGTTGCTATATGTAAAAAATCGACATAATTCTTTGACGTTGTCATTCACTTGTCTCGCATGGATACAAATGCGGAATACGATGCCCTCTTGTGGCGCGCTTCGATACATTATCGCTTGGATCTGCTTCGACTATACAAACGTTTTCGACAGAACCACAGCGGGTTACCGGGCCATGGCACGGCGGGAGGCTATGGTGCTCAACAACCGCGCCAGTCTCGTCGCCGTCCGCTTGCCAGGCGCGCCGGGTCGGTGAAACATTTCGCCCCGCCGCGCCGTATGCCGAAGGCAGCGAGGGACGATGACGACGCGAAACGACCGGTGCGAAAAGCCTGACACCATGACCTATCTCCCTGCCATCACCCGCCGCCTCGCCGTCGCCGGGCTCCTGGCCTCGACCGCCGCGGCCGCAGCCCAGTCGCCACGCCGCAGGCTGCCGGACACCGAGACCACGCGGGCCGCCGGTCTGTCGGCCTGGCTGACCGATCCGACCACCCGCTACGCCCATGCCGTGCTCGGCGATGCCATCGAGGCCGGGGGCTTCGCCGTGGAACAGGCGGGGCGGCAGTTCCATGTCACCCTGCCGGAGGAGGCGGTGTTCGAGGATCGCCGCGTCCGGCTGGAGGACATCGATGGCGACGGCCGGCCCGAGGCGATCGTCGTCAAGTCCTACCTGCGGCGCGGCGCGGCGCTGGCCGTCTACCGCATCGGTCCGGACGGCATCACCCCGCTGGCGGAAAGCGCCCCGATCGGCATCCCCAACCGCTGGCTCAATCCGGTCGGTGTCGCCGATTTCACCGGGGACGGGCGGCCGCTGATCGCCGCGGTGATCACCCCGCATATTGCCGGGTCGCTGCGCCTCTACCGGCTGGAGGGCGGCACCCTTGCCGAGGTGGCCCGGCTCGACGGCGTCACCAACCACGTCATCGGGTCGCGCGACCTCGACCTGGCTCGGATCACCGACATCGACGGCGACGGCCGCCCGGAGATCGTCCTGCCGGCGCAGGACCGCCTCAGCCTGACAGCGGTCAGCTTCACGGGAGGACGCGGGCGGATCGTGGCGCGGGCGGTGGTGCCGAGCCCGATCATCCGGCTTGAACCGATGAACGGCGGCGCGGCGGTGGTCCATCTCCAGGACCGCAGCACGGTGACGCTGGCGCTGCGGCCCGGCTGATCTGGAACCTTGCGAAACTGTCACGTGAGCAGGGGCGTGACCCGTGATAGACAGGCGCCATGATACCGGACTCCCTTTGACATGCGCCGCTGGATCGTCCTGCTTCTTCTCATGGCTGCCCTCGGGGGCGGCGCCTGGTGGCTGACCGGGCCGGGCTCGCTCGCGGTCGCCGACCAGCCGGCCTGGCGCACGGCCCGGGTCGATCGCGGCGACGTGGTCGCGGCGGTCAATGCCACCGGCACGATCAATCCGATCTCCACCGTGGTGGTGGGATCGCAGGTCTCCGGGCAGGTGCAGGAGATCCTCGCCGACTACAATTCGCAGGTCGAGGCCGGGCAGATTCTCGCCCGGCTCGATCCGACGCAGGTCCGGGCCCGCCTCGACGGCGCCCGCGCCGACCTCGCCAATGTGCGCGCCGCGCGCGAGGTGCAGCTGGCGCAGATCGAGCAGGCGCGCTCCGAGATCATGCGTGCCGAGGCAGTCCGCCAGGACGTCACGGCCAAGCTGGCGCAGGTCGAGGCGCAGCTCGCCGAAGCCGAGCGCAACTATGTGCGCCAGCGCGAGCTCGGCGCCCGCGGGGCCGTCGCCCAGGCGGTCATCGACACGGCCCGGGCGAATGTCGAGGGGCAGCGCGCCGGCCGCGATTCGGCGCGCGCGCAGATCGCCTCGGCGGAAGCCTCCAAAAACTCCATCGAGGCGGCCTTGCGGGTGGCCCAGGCGCAGACCGGCACGATCGATGCCCAGATCGTCCAGCGCCAGGCGGTGGTCCGGCAGATCGAGGTCGATCTCGCCAATACCGAGATCCGCTCGCCGGTGAGGGGCACCGTGGTGCAGCGCCAGGTGGAGCTCGGCCAGTCGGTCGCCGCCTCGCTGCAGGCCCCGACCCTCTTCCTCGTGGCGCAGGATCTCACGTCGATGGAGATCTACGCCAATGTGGACGAGGCCGATGTGGGCCGGGTGCGCTCCGGACAGCCGGTGACCTTCTCGGTCAATGCCTATCCGGGCCGGGAATTCACCGGCGAGGTGAAGCTGGTCCGCCTCGGCTCGCAGACGGTGCAGAACGTCGTCATCTACACGGCCATCATCTCGTTCCGGAACCCGCGGATGGAGCTGCTGCCGGGCATGACCGCCACGCTGCGGGTGATCTCGGACCGCCGCGAAGGCGTGGTGCGGGTGCCCAATGCGGCGCTGCGCTGGCGCCCGGCGGGAACGGCGGCCGAACGGCCGCAGGCCCAGGCGCCGGCCGCCAATCCCTTCG
>CALRLZ020000071.1:0-12281 GCA_943368975.1 Archangium gephyra | reverse complement strand
GGCTCGGGGCGGGCGGCCGGCGCTGCCGGGGCGGGACGGGCGGGTTCCGGGCGAACTGCCGCGGGCGCCGGTGCGGCGCGGGCAGGCTCGGGACGGACGGGTTCCGGACGGACGGGCTCGGACCGGATCGGTTCGGGGCGGGGCGGGGCCAGCGGAATGTCGAGATTGACCGGCCGCGTCGGTGTCGGCTCGCCGGCGGCCTGACGCGCCGTGTCACGCAAGGACGGGCGCGGCTGCGGCATCGGCGGATCGGGCTCGACATAGGCCGGCGCGGGCGGGGGCTCGCGCAGGGCAGCGGCCTGGACGGGCATGCCGCGCACGATGGAGGTCTCGACGACGACATCGGTCGGGCCGCCGAGGAGCAGAAGGTGCTCGACATTGTCGCGCCGGATCAGCACGAGCTTGCGGCGCTGGTCGACGTCGGCATAGTCGAGCACGGCGAGGCGCGGCTGGCGGCCGCGGCCGCCCGATCCGATGCCCAGCCCGCGTCCGCGGATGAGACGAAAGATCCACGCCGTCAGGCCGATGAGCACCAGCACCGCCGCGAAGGCGACGATGAAGGTGGCGGCAAGGGGCGCGTTGGGACCGAGCAGATTGGTGAGAAGGTTCATCGAGACCGATCCCATGGCATTCCGGACGCCCGCCCCGGAAGAGCGCGCGTTAAATCTATGTTGAGGTTAACAGACCCGGCAAGCCTTGCCGACTTCGACCTCGCCGGATGGTTAACCCGGCGGGGCAGAGGTTGAAAGTCCCTTAACGGTTAACCGGTCGTTAACCATGAACCCGGCATCCTTTGCCTATCGACGGGGCGCGGGGGATTCCATGGCGACGAGCGACGTGCCGATCTTTTCCATGCTCCGCGAGCGGATGCGCTGGCACCAGGATCGCCAGAAGATACTGGCCGAAAATGTCGCCAATGCGGACACGCCGGGATTTCGGGCGCGCGACCTCAGGGCGCCCAATTTCGACAGGATGGCGCGTGGCTATGCCACCGCGACGGCCGGCGCCAGCATCGGGGCGGGGCCGATGCGGACCGATCCGCGGCACATCCAGACGGCGTCGAACTCGCAGACGCGATTCGATGTGCGCCGCGATGCCGGCCAGGTCGCGACGCCCGAGGGCAATCGCGTCAATCTCGAGGACGAGATGCTGAAAGTCGCGCAGAACCAGATGGACTACCAGGCGGTGGCAGGCCTCTACCAGCGATCGCTGGGGCTCATCCGCACCGCCATTGGCAAGAGAGGCTGAGGAGACAGCGCATGTCCATGGATTTCCTCAAATCGATCCGCATCGCCTCCGGTGGCATGCGGGCCCAGGCCGGCCGGATGCGCATCACGGCGGAGAACATCGCCAATGCCAGTTCGACGGCGCAGACACCCGGCGGCGATCCCTACCGGCGCCGCATCCCGACGTTCCGCACCTCCTTCGACCGCGAACTGCAGGCCACCACCGTCCAGCTCGGCCCGGTGCGCCAGCAGCAGGGCGAGTTCCGCACGCGCTTCGATCCGCAGCATCCGGCCGCCGATCCGCGCGGCTACGTGAAGATCCCCAACGTCAATTCGCTGGTGGAAAGCATGGACCTGCGTGAAGCCCAGCGCAGCTACGAGGCCAATCTCAACGTGGTCACCTCCACCCGGCGGATGATCCAGCGCACCATCGAACTGCTGAGAAGCTGAGCTCATGTCGTCCTCCTCCATCGCCGCCAATGCCTATGCGACAGCCGCCCGTCTGTTCTCGCCCGCGGCCGGCGCCACCCGCCCCGCCGGCCAGGGCAACGGTTTTGGCGAGTTGCTGCGCGGCGCCGTGCAGAACCTCGACCAGACTGCCCGCACCACCGACCAGCGCAGCCACGCCATGGCCAACGGCCGCGCCGACCTCATCGACGTGGTGACGGCGGTGGCGGAGACGGAGGTTGCGATCGAATCGCTCGTGGCGGTGCGCGACAAGGTCGTGCAGTCCTACGAGGAAATCATGCGGATGCAGATCTAGGACACGGCCATGAACCCCGCAGACATTCTCGACGTCGCCCGCGACGGCATCCTCACGGTCATCCTGGTCTCCGCCCCACTGATGGTGGTCGGCCTGGTGGTCGGCGTCCTCGTCTCGCTGGTGCAGGCGCTGACGCAGATCCAGGAACAGACACTGGTCTTCGTGCCGAAGATCCTGGCGATCTTCGCCACCCTCATCATCGCACTGCCCTTCATGGGCGACATGATGAACGGCGTCACGGCGCGGATCATGGCCAAGGTGGTCTCGGGCGGGTGAATCAGCTTTGATCGGCGTGCCCAGGATCCGCCGGGCTCCGGCCAGCTCCAGGAGGGGCGCCCGCCTGTGACCGTCCCGATCACCCCGGAACTCATGGTCGTCTTCCTGCTCGTCTTTGCGCGGGTCGGCACCATGATGGCGCTGATGCCGGGGCTGGGCGAGCGCTCGCTGCCGATGCGGGTCAGGCTCGGCATCGCGCTGCTCCTGACGCTGGTTCTGTTTCCGCTGCACCGGCCGCTCTACGACATCGATATCGGCCGTCCCGGCGGCGTCCTCATGGTGCTGTTCATGGAGATGGCGGTGGGCTTCACCCTCGGCATGGCGGCGCGTATCGCGGTGTCGGCGCTGCTGACCGCCGGTGTCGTCATCGCCCAGGCGATGGGCATCGGCTTCGCCATGCAGGTCGACCCGACCCAGGGCCAGCAGGGCGCGGTGATCGGCACCTTCCTGTCGCTGGTCGGTCTGGCACTGGTCTTCGCCACCGACCTGCATCACCTCATCATCGCGGCGATCTCCGACAGTTTCACCATCATCCGCCCCGGCCAGTTGCCGGCCTCGGGGGACGCGGCGCAGTTCCTGACCATGGTCATGGCCCGCTCCTTCGTCATCGCCATCCAGTTGTCGGCGCCGTTCCTGGTCTTCGCGCTGGTCTTCAACATCGGCCTCGGCGTCCTGTCGAAGCTGATGCCGCAGATGCAGGTCTTCTTCATCGCCATGCCGGTGACCATCGGCGTCGGCTTCTTCATCCTCCTTCTCGTCCTGTCGGTCATGATGTCCCACTATATGGGCAGTCTCGAAGCGATCCTGGGCGAGATGGCGGTCAACCGGAGGTAGCCGGTGGCCGAGGGAGAGGACAAAGACCAGAAAACACTCGATCCGACGCAGAAGAAACTCGACGACGCCCTGCAGAAAGGCGACGTCGCCAAGAGCCAGGACCTGGTCGCCTGGTTTCTGCTGTTCACCTCCACCCTGATCGTCGCCACCATGGCGGCGGGATCGGCCGGCGGTCTGGCGGTGCCGCTGAAGAACCTCATGGCCAATGCCGACCTCGTCAGCATCGACCGCACGGCCCTGATGCAACTGCTGATATCGCTGATCCTCGCCATCGTCGTGGCGGTGGGGCTGCCGATGCTCGGCCTCTTCCTCGCCGGTGTCGGCGCCAATCTCGTGCAGCACCGGCTGGTTTTCTCGGGCGAGAGCCTGAAGCCGAAAATGTCGAAGATCTCGCCGCTGGCCGGCTTCAAGCGGATCTTCGGCCTCGATGCCATCGTCAATTTCGTCAAGGGCCTCGCCAAGATCCTGATTCTCGGCGTTGTCATCTTCGCGGTGCTGTGGCCGCAGCGCGGGACCATCGACAGCCTGGTGCGCATGGATGTCGAGATGCTCCTGCCGCACACGTTCTCGATCGTGATGACCGTGCTGATCGCGGTGGTGGCGATCCTGGCGATCCTGGCGCTGGCCGACTTCGTCTACCAGTACCAGCGCTGGTACAACCGGCAGAAAATGTCGATCCAGGACCTCAAGGAGGAATTCAAGCAGTCGGACGGCAATCCCGAGATCAAGGGCAAGATCAAGCAGTTGCGCCGCGAGCGTTCGCGCAAGCGCATGATGGCCAACGTGCCGACCGCCACCGTCGTGGTGACCAACCCGACCCACTATGCGGTGGCGCTGAAATACGAGGCCGGCATGGTGGCCCCGGTCTGCGTCGCCAAGGGCATGGACCAGATCGCCCTCAAGATCCGCGAGCTGGCGACCGCCAACGACGTGCCGATCGTCGAGAACGTGCCGCTGGCCCGGGCCCTGCACGCCAGCGTCGAGATCGACCAGCCGATCCAGGAGGAGCATTTCCGGGCGGTGGCGGAGGTGATCGGCTACGTGATGCGGCTCAAGGGCCAGCTCAGCTAGGGTCCGGAGCGCTGCAAATTGCGCGCCCCGGAGGTGTCGCCGCCCTTGCCTCGCGGACGGCGACACGGCACCACTAGGGAGTGAGAATCGGACCTGGATTCTCGCTGACCCTGACCAACGGCTCTTCCCCTGCCATGGCCTTCGCCGACAAGAACATCCGCGCCGACCGTGCGCCCCCGGCCCTTGCCGCGGCGCGCCGTGCGGTCGACCGCTCAGAGCAGTCGGGCTCGACGGCCATGGTGCTGGTCGTCGCCGTTGTGCTGGTCGGGGCCGCCCTGTTCTTCCTGATGATCGGCCGCGACAACGCCTATCCCTATGTCATCGGGCTCCTGGCCAGCCTTGCGGTCTGCGGTGTCTTCTCGCTCTTCGCCTATGCCTCCGGCATCCTGCGCTTCGCCAGCGAGGACAACCGCAACGATTTCACCAAGGCGATGGTCGACAGCGCCGGCGAGGCGGTGGTGGTCAGCGATCCCTCGGGCCGCGTTCTCTATGCCAATCCCGCCTATCTCGCCATGACGGGAGCCTCCGGCGACGAGGACGTGCGCGCCGTCGAGCGGGCCTTTACCGGCGCTCCCGAAGTCTCCGAGGCCATCTACCGCCTGTCGCAGGCCGCCCGCGAGGGGCGCCGCCACCAGGAGGAGGTGCGCCGCGCCGAGGCCGAGGATGCCCGCTGGCTGCGCCTCAAGGTGCGCCCGATGACCGGGGAGGGGACCGGCCGCGTCAAGGGCGGCGGCCGTGCCAGCGTCTGGACCGTCGAGGACATTACCCGCGACCGGCAGAGCGCCGAGAGCGCCTTCGAGACCCTGCAGAAGGCGATCGACTTCCTCGACCATGCTCCCGCCGGCTTCTTCTCCATGGAGCCGAGCGGCGACATCGCCTACATGAACGCCACGCTGGCCGGCTGGCTCGACCATGACCTGACCGAGGTTGGTCCCGGCGGGCTCGCCCTCGCCGATATCCTCGCCGCCGATGGCGCGGCCCTCCTGCGGACCGTCCCGGCCAAGCCCTCGGAAGTGACGACGGCGACCTTCGACCTCGACCTGAAGCGCCGCTCCGGCGAGGCCTTGCCGGTGCGCCTCCTGCACAAGGTCGCCTTCTCGGCCGACGGCACGCCGGGAGCCTCGCGGACGCTGGTCATCAACCGCGGAAGGTCGGCCGACAGCGGCGACAGCCTCCGGGCCGCCGAGGTGCGGTTCGCGCGCTTCTTCAATTCCTCGCCGCTCGCCATCGCCACCGTCGATCGCGAGGGCCATGTCGGCCGTGCCAATCCGATCTTCGCCCGCATGCTCGCCGACGTCGCCCCGGCGACCCAGGCCGGACCGCGCTCCATCCTGTCGCTGGTCAAGGACAGCTCGCGCCCGGCCCTGACCCAGGCGATCGGCGAGGCGGCGGCGGGCAAGGGCGATCTCGCCGCCGTTGACGGCGCCCTGCAGGGCAATGCCAACCGCTTCTGCCATTTCTTCGTCGCCCCGGTGGACGATCCCGAACAGCCGGGCGAGGCGGCCATCGTCTATGCGGTGGAGACGACCGAGCTGCGCCAGCTGCAGGAGCAGTTCGCCCAGTCGCAGAAGATGAACGCCGTCGGGCAGCTCGCCGGCGGCGTCGCCCACGACTTCAACAACGTGCTGCAGGCGATCATCGGCCATGCCGACCTCCTGCTGATGGACCACAAGCCGGCGGACCCGTCGTTCAACGACGTCATGCAGATCAAGCAGAACGCCAACCGGGCGGCGAGCCTGGTGCGCCAGCTCCTCGCCTTCTCGCGCAAGCAGACGCTGCGCCCGCAGGTCGTCCAGCTCGGCGACGTCCTGTCCGACCTGTCGATGCTGCTGCGCCGCTCCCTCGGCGAGCGCGTCGGGCTCGACATGATCCATGGCCGCGACCTCTGGCCTATCCGCGCCGACGTGACCCAGCTCGAGCAGGTGATCCTCAACCTCGCGGTCAATGCCCGTGACGCCATGCCGGACGGCGGCAAGCTGACCATCCGCACGGCCAATGTCCCGGCCGCCGACATTGCCCGCCACCGCTCCAAGGACGACCCGGTCGACATGCCGGAGAGCGATGCCGTGATGATCGAGGTGACCGATACCGGCACTGGCATTCCCGACGACATCAAGCAGAAGATCTTCGACCCCTTCTTCTCGACCAAGGAGGTCGGCAAGGGCACCGGCCTCGGCCTGTCGACGGTCTATGGCATCGTCAAGCAGTCGGGCGGCTATGTCTTTGTCGACAGCGAGGTCGGCCGCGGCACCATCTTCCGTGTCTTCCTGCCGCGCCACGTCGAGACTGCCGAGCCGGCCGCGCCGGAGCCTGCCCCCATTGCCCTGCAGACGCCCTCGGCCCCGGCGGCCATGCTCGTCGCCGGTGAGCCCGAGGCCGGCGCGGAGCCGGCTGGCGCGCCGGTCGCCGCGCCGCCTGCCCCGGTGGAGGCTGCGCCGTCGGCCCCTGCTGCACCGCCGCCGCGGGACGATGGGGGCGCACGCACCATCCTGCTGGTCGAGGACGAGGAGGCGGTGCGCGCCTTCGCCTCCCGGGCCCTCGCCTCGCGCGGCTACACGGTCCTGGAGGCCGGTTCCGGCGTCGAGGCGCTGGAGGTGATGGCGGAACATGGCGGCACGGTGGACCTCGTCGTCTCCGACGTCGTCATGCCCGAGATGAACGGCCCGACCCTGCTCGGCGAGCTGCGCAAGACCAATCCCGGCATCAAGGTCATCTTCGTCTCCGGCTATGCCGAGGAGGCCTTCAAGAACGACCTGCCGGAAGGCCAGGCCTTCGCCTTCCTGCCCAAGCCCTTCTCGCTGAAACAGCTCATCGAGGCGGTGAAGGAACAGGCGAAAGGCTGACTGGCGGGTTTGGACGGCCGGGACTAGGCTGATCCCATGTCGGCCCGCTCCGTCCAGCCGCTGATCGCCCTCGATGCCGTGGTCGTGGACACGGAAACGACCGGGCTCGACCCGGCCAAGGCGCGCATCCTGCAGATCGGCGCCGTCGTCCTCAGCCAGGGCCGGCTGGTGCGGGACGAGCGCTTCGAGCGCATGGTCGATCCCGGCGTGCCCATCCCGGCCTCCGCCACAGCGATCCACGGCATCGGCGATGCCGACGTGGCCGGCGCCGCCACCTTCTCCGACGCCTTCGCGGCTTTCGAGGCCTTCCGGCAGGGCCGACCGGTGATTGGCCACACGATCGGCTACGACCTCGCCCTGTTCCGCGGGGAATGCCAGCGCGCCGGTCTGTCCTTCGAACCGCCTCCCGCGCTCTGCACGCGCCTGCTCGGTGAGCTCTGCTTTCCCGCGCTGGCCGGCTATTCGCTGGAAATCCTCGCCAGCCGGCTCGGCGTGACGCTGGAGAGCGCCGGTCGGCACGACGCGGTCGGCGATGCGGAAAGCGCCGGCGCCATCTTCGTCGGCCTGCTGCCCGTCCTCAAGGACAGGGGTGTCCGCACCGTCGGTGAGGCCCATGCGGCCTGCCGGCAACTGACCGGGGCGCTGGACGGGTTTGCGCGCGCCGGCTGGGTCGAGCCGCAGGCGCTGGCGCCGCGCTCCGTCGAGGAGGGCGCGCTGGCGCGGATCGATTCCTATCCGTTCCGCCATCGCGTCGGCGACATCATGGCAAACCCGCCGCTGGTGGTGCCGCCGGAGATGACCGTGGCGGAGGCGGCGCGCACCATGATGGACCGGCGCGTTTCCTCGGTCTTTGTCGCCGGTGCCGACCGGCCCCTGGCGGCGGAGGCCGGCATCGTCACCGAGCGCGACGTCATGCGGGCGGTGACGTCTGGTGGCGCTGCCGCGCTGGAACGGCCGGTCGCGGATTTCGCCTCACGGCCGCTGGAGAGCGTCGCGGCGACGGATTTCGTCTATCGCGCCATCGGCCGGATGGACCGGCTGAAGGTGCGGCACCTGGCGGTGACCGACGAGGGCGGCCGGATCGTCGGCGCCCTGTCGGCCCGCGACCTGTTGCGGATGCGGGCGAGCGACGCCCTGATGCTGGGCGATGCGATCGCCGCCGCGAAGGGCGCACCGGCGCTCGCCGCCGCCTTTGCCCGGATGCCGGAGGTCGCCCGCCGGCTGATCCAGGAGGAGGTTTCCGCCACCGCCATCGCCGCCGTGGTCAGCCACGAGATCGGGGCGCTGACGGCGACCGCCGCCCGCGAGGCCGAGGCGATGATGCTGGCCGAGGGCGCCGGCCCGCCGCCGGTCGCCTATGCGGTGCTGGTGCTGGGCTCGGTGGGGCGCGGTGAGAGCCTCCTGGCCGCCGACCAGGACAATGCGGTGGTCACCGCCGTTCCCGCCGATCCGGACGCGGCGGACCGCTGGTTCGGCCGGTTCGGCGTGCATCTCGCCGACATGCTCGACGCGGCCGGCGTTGCCTATTGCAAAGGCGGGGTGATGGCCCGCAATCCCGGCTTCCGCGGCTCGATCGACGACTGGCGGGCGCGCATCGCCGGCTGGATCGCCAAGACCCGGCCCGAGGACCTGCTGGCGGTCGACATCGTCTTCGACTTCCGCGCCGTCCATGGCGACATGGCACTTGCCGCGACGCTGTTCGACGAGGCCTATGAGGCGGCGCACCGGGCGCCGCTGCTGGCCAAGCTGCTGGCCGCGCAGATCGGCGAGCACCGGCCGCCGCTGACACTGTTCGGCGGGATCAAGCTCAGCGAGGGGCGGGTGGATCTGAAAATCGGCGGCCTGTTCCCGGTGGTGGCGGCGGCGCGCTGCCTGGCGCTGCGCCACGATATCCGCCTGCGCTCGACCCGCGAGCGGCTGGAGGCGCTGCGCGACCGGCAGATCGGTGCGGCGGAGGACCTGACGCGCTGGATGGAAGCCCATGGCGTGCTGGTGGACGCCATCCTGCGCCAGCAGGTGGCTGATCTCGCCGACGGCCGCCCGCCGGGCAACCGCGTCGATCCCGCCATTCTCGGGCGGGCCGGCCAGGCGCGGCTGAAGGCGGCGCTCGGCGACCTCGCCCATGTCGGCGACACGGTGAAGGACCTGCTGTTCTCGGCGTGAGGCGCGTCAGCGGCAGTTGCGGGCGATGATCTCGTTCCAGTCGGCGATCGAGCCCTCCATCTGCCCGACATTCTCCTGGCGATGGCGACCGTGGGTGCAGCGGCGGAAGACGTCGGCCGCCGCCTGCATCACCCCGACATGGCTGCGGAAGACCGTGCAGCGCTGCGGCACCGACGCCGTGCGGGTGGCGGCGAGCCGTTCGGTGGCCTGGCGCAGGCGGATGTCGGTGAGGGTCAGGTCCGCCTCGCAGCGCCCGGTATCCTGGCCGGCCATCGCCGGGCCCGCCGCGGCGAGCGCCAGTCGGGCCGGCGTGTCGCCGATACCGCCGGCGCGGGCCGGCCAGGCGGTGATCACCATGGCGAGGAAGGCGATGGCGGTGGCCGCCACCAAGGAGGAGGCGATCAGGGCGAGGGTATGGGCGTCGGCGCCGGTGGCGCGGGAGGAGGCGACGGTGACGTGCGGGCTGCGCATGGCGAGGGGCTCCGGGTTGGCGGCACAGATGCGCCGCGCCCGTTTCGCCGGGATTTCAGCCGGGGCTCGCGATGTTTCCGTTCAGAAACAGCCCGGCTACACCCCTCCGGCCAGTGCCTCATCCCAAATTGAGCTCCTTGAAGAAGTCGTTGCCCTTGTCATCGACAACGATGAAGGCGGGGAAGTCCTCGACCTCGATCTTCCAGATCGCCTCCATGCCGAGCTCGGGATATTCCAGCACCTCGACCTTCCTGATGCAGTCCTGGGCGAGGCGGGCGGCCGGGCCGCCGATGGAGCCGAGATAGAAGCCGCCATGCTTGGCGCAGGCCTCACGCACCTCGCGGGAGCGGTTGCCCTTGGCGAGCATGACCATGGAGCCGCCGGCGGCCTGGAACTGGTCGACGAAGCCGTCCATGCGGCCGGCCGTGGTCGGGCCGAAGGAGCCGGAGGCATAGCCCGCCGGGGTCTTGGCCGGGCCGGCATAATAGACCGGGTGGTTCTTGAAATAATCCGGCATCGGCTCGCCGCGGTCGAGCCGCTCGCGGATCTTGGCATGGGCGGCATCGCGGGCGACGATCATCGGGCCGGTGAGCGAGACGCGGGTCTTGATCGGGTGCCGCGACAGGGTCTCGAGGATTTCCGACATCGGCCGCGTCAGGTCGATCTTCACGACGCCGCCGCCGAGGGCGCTCTCGTCGATCTCCGGCAGGTACTGGGCCGGGTGATGCTCCAGTTCCTCCAGGAAAACGCCGTCGCGGGTGATCTTGCCGAGGGCCTGGCGGTCGGCCGAGCAGGACACGGCGATGGCGATGGGCAGCGAAGCGCCGTGGCGCGGCATGCGGATGACGCGGACATCGTGGCAGAAATACTTGCCGCCGAACTGGGCGCCGACCCCCATGGCCTGGGTCAGCTTGTGGATCTCGGCCTCCATGGCGACATCGCGGAAGGCATGGGCGAATTCCGAGCCCTGCTGCGGCAGGCCGTCGAGATAGCGGGCGGAGGCGAGCTTGGCGGTCTTCATCGTGTGCTCGGCGGAGAGGCCGCCGATGACGATGGCGAGATGGTAGGGCGGGCAGGCCGCCGTGCCGAGCGTCAGGATCTTCTCGTGCAGGAACTTGATCATCCGGTCATGGGTGAGGATGGAGGGCGGCGCCTGGAACAGGAAGCTCTTGTTGGCCGAGCCGCCGCCCTTGGCCATGAACAGGAACTTGTAGGCGTCCTCACCCTCGGCATAGAGCTCGATCTGGGCGGGCAGGTTGTTGCGGGTGTTGGTCTCCTCGAACATCGACAGCGGGGCGACCTGCGAATAGCGCAGGTTCTTCTTGGCATAGGCGTCGAGCACGCCCTGGCCGAGGGCCGCCTCGTCCTCGCCCTCGGTCCAGATTAGCCGGCCCTTCTTGCCCATGATGATGGCGGTGCCGGTGTCCTGGCACATGGGCAGCACGCCGCCGGCGGCGATATTGGCGTTCTTCAACAGGTCATAGGCGACGAACCTGTCGTTGGCCGTGGATTCCGGATCGTCGAGGATGCGGCGCAGCTGGGCGAGGTGGCCGGGACGCAGGAGGTGGTTGATGTCGATGAAGGCCTGTTCGGACAGGAGGCGGATCGCCTCGCGGTCCACCACCACCACCTCCTTGCCCAGAACGGTCTCGACCCGGACGCCCTCGCCGGTCAGCTTGCGATAGACCGTCTCGTCCTTGGCCAGGGGGAAGAGCGAATAGGCGCCGGCAGCCAGCGGTGCATTCATCAGGGCGGTCCCGTCGATGAGGCCGGGCTTGGGCGTCCCGGCCGAGGTGAGGCCAATCCCTTAAGCCATCGCCGCGCCAGTTTGAAGGCGTTCCAACGTGGGGCAGCGAGCGGCTGCCGCGGGGCGGCCCGGGCGGCGGGCCGGGAGCCCCGTGCCGGATCGTGTCAGCAGGGGCATCGAGAACAAAAAAAGAACTTGCGAACCGGAACAAACCGTGTACGGTCGATTTAACACAGGTTTCGGCCATCAGGCCTTGCCAGCACAGGGGAGCTACCGCCATGAGTCAGGCCGCACTGCGACTCGTCGAAGGTTCATCCATGGACAAGACCAAGGCGCTGGACGCCGCTCTCTCCCAGATCGAGCGCGCCTTCGGCAAGGGCTCCATCATGCGGCTCGGCAAGAACGAGAAGCTGATCGAGATCGAGGCGATCTCGACCGGCTCGCTCGGTCTCGACATCGCGCTCGGCATCGGCGGCATGCCGCGTGGCCGCGTGGTCGAGATCTATGGCCCTGAATCCTCCGGCAAGACGACGCTGGCGCTGCACACGATCGCCGAGGCGCAGAAGACCGGCGGTGTCTGCGCCTTCATCGATGCGGAACATGCGCTCGACCCGGTCTATGCCCGCAAGCTCGGGGTCAATCTGGACGACCTGCTGATTTCCCAGCCCGATGCCGGCGAGCAGGCGCTGGAGATCTGCGACACGCTGGTGCGGTCGGGCGCCATCGACGTGGTGGTGGTCGATTCGGTGGCGGCGCTGACGCCGCGCGCCGAGCTCGAGGGCGAGATGGGCGACAACCAGCCGGGCATGCAGGCCCGCCTGATGAGCCAGGCGCTGCGCAAGCTGACCGCCTCGATCTCCAAGTCGAAGACCATGGTGATCTTCATC
>CALRLZ020000070.1:0-12729 GCA_943368975.1 Archangium gephyra | reverse complement strand
GCGCTGGCGCGCAGGTCCGGTCGAGGACATCGTCGCCAAGGACGCGACGACCGTCGAGTATCGCCTGACGGCGCCCTTCTCCGAACTCCTCTACCAGCTCACCCAGAGCTTCGCCGTCGTCATCGACAAGGCCAATGTGGAAGCCCTCGGCGCCGATTTCGGCGTGCGCGGCTTCAACGGCACCGGCCCCTATTGCTGGGGTGAATGGCGTCCGCGCAACGACATGCGCCTGCGCCGCCACGACGCCTATCGCTGGGGCCCGCCGATCTACGAGAACCGCGGCCCGGCCCATATCCAGGAGATCGTCTGGCGCATCGTGCCGGAAGAGAACACCCGCCTCGCCGCCGTGCTGACCGGCCAGAGCCAGGCCACCCAGTACGTGCCCTATTCGGGCATGGCGCAGATCCGGGCCAACCGGAACCTGCGCATCGTCGACAATCCGGCCGCCTTCTGGACCTATTTCATCGGCTTCAAGGTCGACAAGGCCGGCGTCGACGATCCCGCCGTCCGGCGCGCCATGGTCATGGCCGTCGACCAGGAGGCCATCTCCCGCGACATCAATTTCGGTGAGACCGAGCCGGCCTATTCCTACATCCACCAGTCGGCCACCGACTGGAACAAGGCTGTGGACTCGCGCCTGATCCGCACCAATGTCGCCGAAGCCAACCGCATCCTCGACGAGGCCGGCTGGGTGCGCGGCGCCGACGGCTTCCGCTCGAAGAACGGCGTCCGTCTGTCGCCCCTCGCCTATGGCTTCACCGGCTCGACCTGGCAGAAGCTGATGGAGACCGTGCAGGGCGACCTGCGCAAGATCGGCGTCGACCTGCGCATCCAGCTCTTCGATGCGACGGTGGCCTGGGGCAAGCTCGCCACGCAGGAATTCGACCTGTTCGGCATGTCCTTCCCCTACATCACCGCCGGCGATGCGCTGAACCTCTACTTCCGTTCGACCAATGCGCCGACGCCGAACCGCATGAACTGGAAGGACGCCGACACCGACCGTCTGCTGCAGACCGGCATGACCGCCGTGTCCGACGCGGAGCGCGCGGCGGCCTATGGCCAGGTGCTCCAGCAGGTGCACGACGCGGCCGTCTGGATCCCGCTCTACCACGAGCCGATGAAGGTGGCGGCGACCTCGCGCCTCGCTCCCTTCAAGGCCCACAACATCTATGGTTGCGGCTTCTACAAGGGCCTCGACCTGCGCTTCACGCGCTGATGTGACGACCTCCGCGGCCGGGCGCTCCGTGCGCCCGGCCGTTCGTCTTGCGCCGTCCAGAAGAACCCGACACGCCCCGAGAGAACGCCCGATGCCCGTCACCCTGATCAAGAACGCTTCCTGGGTCGTCGCCTTCGACGGCCGCAAGCACACCTATATGCAGGGGGCTGACGTCGCCTTCGAGGACGACAAGATCATCCATGTCGGTCCGGGCTTTTCCGGCAAGGCCGCGACGACCATCGACGGTGCGGGCATGCTGGTCATGCCGGGCCTCGTCAACGTCCACTCCCATCCGGCCTCCGAGCCGATGGCCAAGGGCTGGAACGACGAACTCGGCTCGCCGCGGCTCTACCAGTCCGCCCTCTATGAATTCATGCCGCTGTTCCGCGCCGATTCCGGCGGCGCTCCCGACATGGAGGCCATTCCCGCCTCGGCAACCGTCGCCTATTCCGAGCTCCTGCTCTCCGGCGTCACCACGCTGGTCGACATGTCGGTCGCCTGGGACGGCTGGCTCGACACCTTCGCCGCCTCGGGCCTGCGCGGCGTCCTCTCGCCCATGTACCGTTCCGCCCGCTGGTTCACGAAGAACGGCCACGTCGTCGAATATGAATGGGCCAAGGACGAGGGCGTCCCGGCCATGGAAGCGGCGATGAAGGTGCTCGAGACGGCGGCCAGGCACCCCTCGGGGCGCATGTCCGGCATGGTCTCGCCGAGCCAGATCGACACCTGCACCCCCGGTCTCATCAAGGCGAGCTTCGCCGAGGCCAAGAAGCGCAAGCTGCCCTTCCAGATCCACGCCGCACAGTCGGTGGTCGAGTTCCACGAGATCACCCGCCGCCACGGCATGACGCCGGTCGAATGGCTCGGCTCGCTGGGCGTCCTCTCCGACCGCTCGCTCATCGGCCACGGCATCTTCATGGACCACCACACCTCGGCCCACTGGCCGCGCCGTGACGATCTTCAGGATCTGGTGGATAGCGGCACCACGGTCGCCCATTGCCCGACCGTGTTCCAGCGCCGCGGCATCGCCCTGCAGACCTTCGGCGAATATGTCCGCCGCGGCGTCAACATGGCCATCGGCACCGACACCTATCCCCACAACATGATCGAGGAGATGCGCCACGTCGCCATCATGTCGCGCGTCGTCGGCGAGGACGTCTATGATGTCCGCTCCACTGATGTCTTCAATGCCGCGACCCTCGGCGGCGCCAAGGCGCTGGGACGCAAGGATATCGGCCGCCTCTCGGTCGGCGCCAAGGCCGACATCGTGCTGGTCGATGTCACCCACGCCTCCATGCGGCCGCTGCGCGATCCCGTCCGCTCGATGATCTATTCGGCGGCCGAGCGCGCCATCCGCACCGTCTTCGTCGACGGCCAGAAGGTGGTCGACGGCGGCAAGGTGCTGACCATGGACCTCGACGCCGCCTCCGAGAAGCTGGAGGCCGCCCAGCGCCGCGCCGAGGCCGGCGTCAAGGCGCTCGACTGGGCGAAGCGCGACCACATGAAGATCTCGCCGCTGATGTTCCCGCCGGCGAAGGGGTGAGGCTCAACGGGTCCGCGCCTGGGAAGGCCCCACCCGCACCCTCCCCGCTGGGCGGGGAGGGGGACTACCACGTCTCTCCTTGTCGCGACGGTCGCGCCAGGCTCCTCCCGGCAAGATGACCCGCGAGGTCGAAGTCCCCCTCTCCTCGCGTGAGCGAGGGGAGGGTGCGGGTGGGGCCTTCAAGGCCTTGACGAGGGTCTGAACGTGACGCCTTAGCCCCAGACCTCGCGCGCCACTTCGACGATCATCGCCAGCTTCCGCCACTGTTCGTCCTCGGCCAGCGTGTTGCCTTCCTCGGTCGAGGCGAAGCCGCATTGCGGCGACAGGCAGAGCTGCTCGAGAGGCGCATATTTCGCCGCCTCCTCGATCCGCCTGATGATGTCGTCCTTCGCCTCCAGCACGCCGGTCTTCGAGGTGACGAGGCCGAGCACCACCGCCTTGCCCTTGGGCAGGAAGCGCAACGGCTCGAAGCCGCCGGCACGCTCCGTGTCCCACTCCATGAAATAGGCATCCACCGGCATGGTGTTGAACAGGAGCTCGGCGATCGGCTCGTAGCCGCCGGAGGCGACGAAGGTGGAGCGGAAATTGCCACGGCACAGATGCATGGTGATGGCGAGGTCCTTCGGCCGCCCGCCGATGGCCGTCGAGACCATGCCGGCATAGATGCCACCCTGCTTGTCCGGGTCGTCGCCGCGCTCGGCCAGCATCTGCTTCTGCGCGGGATCGCAGAGATAGGCGAAGGAGACGTCGTCGAGCTGCAGGTAGCGGCAGCCGGCGTCGTAGAAGGCGTGGACGGCCTTGCGATAGGCCTGGCCGAGATCCTCGTAATAGTCGGCCATGTCGGGATAGAGCCCCATATTGATGAGCTTCCGCCCGCCCCGGTAATGCAGCATCGACGGCGACGGGATGGTCATCTTCGCCGTACGTGTCGTGTTCGCCTTCAGAAACTTGAAATGCTCGATGAAGGGGTGGGTCGAGAAGCCGATCTTCCCGGTGACCCGCGGCGCTTCGGCCTTGGTCTGCACGCCCGCGAACTGGATGCCCTGGTCGAGCTCCACCCGGCTCACGCCGTCGAGCTGCCAGAGGAAATCGTAATGCCACCAGGAGCGGCGATACTCGCCGTCGGTGATCGCCTGCAGGCCGACCGCCTCCTGCCTGGCGATGAGTGTCTTGATCTCGGCGTCCTCCACCATGCGCAGGCCGAGGGCGTCGAGTGTGCCTGCGGCATGGGCCGCGCGGGCCTCCTTCAGCGGCTGCGAGCGCAGCAGCGAGCCGACCTGGTCGACGCGGAAGGGCCCGGCCTTGCCGGGCAGCACGGGGGCGGGCGTGGTGGCGATGCTCATCGGTCCTGTCTCCCTGGC
This sequence comes from Archangium gephyra, assembly GCA_943368975.1. Lineage (GTDB taxonomy): Bacteria > Pseudomonadota > Alphaproteobacteria > Rhizobiales > Phreatobacteraceae > Phreatobacter. The sequence goes on along the minus strand of CALRLZ020000070.1, from coordinate 8,609 downwards.
GAGCCCTGTCCCGGCCCCTCACGGCCGGCAGCGGTCTTCTGCATCGCGAGACTAAGACGGAATCCGGCGGCCGGCCATGCCGCGCCGGCCTGTCCGGGGCGCGGGCATCGATGCAAGCCCGGCTTGCGGCACGGCCCGTCCCGGCCTCTTGCCCGGCGGCGACTTCCGGCCGATCTAGGCGACAACGCCATGCGGCCCCCGCCGCGTCATGCGAGGACGAGCCATGACCCCCGCTCTTACCGGCATCCACCACCTGACCGCCGTCTCGGCCAATGCGCCGGGCAACCACGCCTTCTACACCCGCGTGCTCGGCATGCGCCTCGTCAAGCGCACGGTGAACCAGGACGACACCTCCGCCTATCACCTCTTCTACGGCGACGGCATCGCCAGCCCCGGCTCGGACATCACCTTCTTCGAATGGCCCGTGGCCCCCGAGCGGCGCGGCACCAACGCCATCATCCGCTCGGCGCTGCGCGTCTCGGGTGAGGCGACCATCCGCTGGTGGGCCGCCCGCTTCGCCGAGAACGGCGTGAAGCACGACCAGCCCGCGGTCCGCGACGGCCGCCTCACCCTCGATTTCGAGGACCCGGAGGGCCAGCGCCTCGCCCTGATCGACGACGGCGGCGCGGGCGAGGCCCATCCCTGGGACCAGAGCCCGGTGCCGGCCGAACACCAGATCCGCGGCCTCGGCCCGATCACCGCCAGCGTCCCCGTGCTGGAGACCACCGATCTCGTCCTCACCCACGTGCTCGGCATGCGCAAGGTCCGCGACTACACCCTGCCCAGCGCCTCGCCGGTCCATGTCTATGCCATGGGCGCCGGCGGCCCGGCCGCCGAATACCATGTCGCGGTCGAGCCGCATCTGCCGCAGGCGCGCCAGGGTGCCGGCGCGGTCCACCATGTCGCCTTCCGCACCCCCGACGAGACCGAATATGCCGGCTGGATCGCGCGGCTGAACGGGTTGCGCATCCCCAGTTCCGGCGCCGTCGACCGCTACTATTTCCGCAGCCTCTATTTCCGCGAGCCCAACGGCATCCTCTTCGAGATCGCTACCGACGGCCCCGGCTTCGATGTCGACGAGCCGCTCGCCACCATCGGCGAGAGCCTCGCCCTGCCGCCCTTCCTCGAGCCGCAGCGCGCCGCCATCGAGCGCGGGCTGAAGCCGCTGGGATAGTTGGCGAGCCGGCAGCGACCGTGCGCCGCTTGTGACCGGGCGGCGCCCCCGCCTACAGTCACCGCGTCGATTCGTGACTGTCGGGGCCCTCCATGATCCGCCTGAGCCTGCTTGCTGCCTTCGCCGCCTTCGGCCTCGCCGCCTGCCAGTCGACGACGGCCCAGGCGCCGGCGCCCCAGCCGGTGGCCACCGCCACCCCGTCCTATGTGACGCGGCCGGATTTCCGCCTTCCCGAAGGCGCCGGCTGCGCCGGCGAGATCGCCCGGTTCCGCGCCGTCATGGACAATGATCTGGCGACCGGCCATGTCACCCGCGAGGTCCATGGCCGTGTCCTCGCCGACCTCCGGGGCCCCGAGGGTGCCTGTTCCGCCGGCCGTGACGGCGAGGCGCGCGGCGCTCTCACCGCCGTCAAGCGGCGCTACGGCTATCCCGGCTGAGCCGCGGGGCCGCCGGCCAGCCACCATTGCGCATAGGCGAGCTGGAACGGCGGCATCAGGTCGGGCCTGAGGTCATCGGCGGTGCGCAGGATATGGATGCCGGCGAGTTCCGGCTCGGCCTGTCGCGCCAGGCGCTCCAGAATGGCGCTACGCAGGTCCTCGGCGGTGAGGCGCGTGCGCACGACCTTGATGAAGGCGGAGCGCTTCTCGTCCTCGTGCAGCCAGAACCCCTGGTCGAAGGCCAGTTCCTCCGCCGTCAGCCCCGTCTCCTCGGCGAGTTCGCGCACCACGCTGCCGTCGAGGTCGACCCGGCCGTCGACCACGTCGGCGGGATCGGGCGTGCCTCCGGGGAAGTAGATCCTGCCGGCATTGGCCGTGTGCCCGCCCATGATCCCCATCACCAGCGCGCCGTCGGCGCTGGTCAGCCCGGCGACGGCGAAGCCGTTGCGGCTCACGCCGTCAGGCTCTGCGTGCCGCATGTAGTGCAGGAACTGCGCATAGCGGACCTGCCGGTAGCGGGCCTCGAAGACATCGCCCGCCACCTTGCGCTCGGCGATGACCAGGACCGGCCCGTCGAACAGCGCGGGATTGGCTGCGGTGGCCTTCCGCCAGGCGGCGTCGATCGCCTCCGCATGGGTTTCGGCATAGTCCCAGGCGCGATCCTCGACCGTGGCGCGAATGTGGCGGATGTGGCGGAACCGGTAGGGCTTCAAGGCGTTGTCCTCGCGCGATGTCCTTCGGCCCGGAGGTCCATCGGTCCAGAGATCCGTGCTGCTCAAAGCACGCCCTTTGACCGACCTCAAGGCTGGTGGACTTGCGGCTTGGCAAATGGCACGACGGTCACCTATGGTCCACCCTGGGTCGGGGGCCTGCAGGAGGGAATATCCATGTTGAAGAAATTGGCTTTGGTCGGCGCTGCCGCTCTGATGATCGGTGCCTGCACCCCGCGCGAAGAGCGTGCCGCTGCAGGCGGCGCCATCGGCGCAGGTGCCGGCGCCCTGATCGGTGGCCTCGCCACCGGCACGGGGGGTGGCGCTCTCGCCGGTGCCGCGATCGGCGGCATTGCCGGTGCGGTGATCGGTGCCGAGACCACGCCGCGTCGCCGCTGCTGGATCAACAGCTACGGCGAGCGCGTCTGCCGCTATCGCCGCTGATCGCAGGCGACAACGAGATCAAACCCGCCGGCGCCAGCCGGCGGGTTTTGCTTTGTCCGTTCCGGCGCGACGACGGCAGGCCTAGAGAAGAAGCCGGCCCTCGGTGACCAGCACCGCCCCGCCGCCGATGGAGATGGTTGCGACACGGCCGCCCGCCAGGGTCAGGCCGAGGGTGATGCGGCTCGGGCGGCCCATCGCGAATCCCTGCTCGATGATGATCTCGTGCGTGCCGTCGGCGAGGCCCTCCTGCGCGGCCAGCACGCCGGCGAAGGCGGCGGCAGCGGAGCCCGTGGCGGGGTCCTCCGCGATCCCGAGGCCGGGCGCGAACATGCGCGCATGGAAACGCGCCGCCGGATCCACGGTCTCGCGGCTATAGGCGAAGATCGCCGGGTGGTCGTCGCCGATGGCGGCGAAAGTCTCGGCGAACCAGCGCGTGTCGACGCGGATGCGGTCCATGGCCTCGCGCGTCTTGACCGGCACGTAGCAGAACGACACCGGCGCGCCGTAGCGGCTGGGACGGTGGCGATCGAAGCCGATGTCGCGGACGTCGAGCCCCAGCACGCCCGCGAGCTGCGCGGGGTCGGGCGCAGGGCCCAGATCCGCCGGCTTGCGCGGGGCCACGAAGGTCGCGGTGTAGCGCCCGTCCGTGTCGCGCCGCACGCGGCAGGGGACCGGCCCGGCCTTCTCGCCGAGGATGAAGGCGGTCTCTGCGCCCGGCGCGAGGCCGTCGAGGACGGCGAGGAGAACGGCTGTGCCCACCGTCGGATGGCCGGCGAAGGGCAGTTCCGCGCCGGGGGTGAAGATGCGGATGTCGGCGCGGTGGCCGGCCGCCGTCTCGGGCAGAACGAACACCGTCTCCGACAGGTTGAACTCGCCGGCGATCTTCTGCATGGCGGCGGTGTCCAGCCCGGCGGAATCATGAACCACGGCAAGCGGGTTCCCGGCCAGGGCCTCGTGCGTGAACACGTCGAGCGTATGAATGCGGCGGGCGGGGGACGTTGGCGTCATGGCGGCTCTCAGGCGATCGGTTCGGGGGAGAACAGGCGCGACGGCGTGACGAACTCGTCCTGCGCCGCGACGGTGAGGATTTCGCGCGAGCCGGCTGCTTCCGTGCGCTTGAGCAGGCCGAAGACCGAGGAGGCCGCGCGCGAGACCGCGAAGGCCTCGTCGCCGGTCGTCGCGGCATGGACGAAGAACAGCGCCGCAATGGCATCGCCCGCCCCGTTGACCGAGACCGAGAGCCGCGGCGTGCGCACGCGGAAACGGCCGTTCGGCCCGCAGGCGAGGAGATCCATGGCGTCGGCGGGCGTGTCCTCGGTCATCAGGCTGGTGACGAGCACCGTCTTCGGCCCTGTCGCACGGATGGCGTCGACCGCCGCCACCGCATCGGCGATGGTGGTGATGGATCGCCCGGAGAGATATTCCAGCTCGAACTGGTTCGGCGTGATGATGTCGGCGGCCGGCACGGCCTTGTCGCGCATGAATTCCGGAATGCCGGGCCGGACGAAGACGCCCCGGCCGACATCGCCGATGACCGGATCGCAGCAATAGAGGGCTGAGGGATTGAGGGCGCGCACGCGCTTGACGGCGGCGATGATGGCCGAGCCGATATCGGACGAGCCCATATAGCCGGAGAGCACACCATCGCACGTGCCGAGAACGCCGCGGTCGGCGATGCCCTCGACCAGTTCGTCGATCATCGGCCCGTCATAGACCCGGCCCTTCCAGGCGCCATATCCCGTATGGTTGGAGAACTGCACCGTGTGGATGGCCCAGACCTCGTGGCCGAGCCGCTGCATCGGAAAGACCGCCGAGGCATTGCCGACATGGCCGTAGGAAACCCAGGACTGGATGGACAGGATGTTCATGGTGCGCTCCGTCGCGCCACCCTAGCGCGCGCCTGCGGCACGGCACCAATTCTGTTCCGTGAACTCCGCCATCAGCCCGGGCGGGGCTCAGGCGATCTTGACGCGCCCGCGGGCGATGGCGATGCCACCGGTGTCGTAGAAATGCGTCAGCTCGACGATCAGCCCGTCGCGGACGCGCAAGTGGTCAAGGATCTCGTAGGTGCCGCAGCGTCCGTTGTCGAGAAAGCGCACTTCGGCACTCCAGCGCACGATGACATTGTCGCCCTCGGTGACGATGTCGTCGATCCGATGGCTGAGATAGGCGTTGTGGTCGTGCAATTGCTGCAGGTAGCGCGCGATGCCCTCGCGGCCGAGCCGCATGCCGGCCCCGGGACTGAGGGCCGGATTGCCGATCACGGTCAGCCGCGCATCCGCGGCGAAATAGGACACGAACTCGTCCACCGCCCCGGCCATGCGGGCAGCGTAGAGGGCATGCACCGCCTCGGTGATCGCCTGGCTGTGCTTCTTGCGCTCTGTGGAAGTCGAAGGGGACTTCGCCATGGTCAGATACGACCCGAAAGAACCGCCAGCGAGGCGGTGTCGATGAACGTGGAGAACTCGACGATCTGCCCGTTCTCGAAGCGGACGAAATCCGCCACGTCGAAATCGGCGACCGATCCGGTGGCGATGCAACGCAGGGTCAACTGTCGCCGGGTGACCGCCAAGTCGAAATCGGCAATGACATCCACCACCAGCCCGTCGACATATTCATAGCGGCTGCGCCACTGACGCACGCCCTTGGCGATGGCGGCGCGCCCGCGAAAGGGCCCCGCTTCGGGGACCAGGCGGCTATCGGCCACCATCCGCATGAAACCGTCTTCGGCGAAGGCGGCGGCGAACTGGTTCGCATCGCCGCTGCGGCCGGCCGCGTAGAGGTCCGCGAGCCGTTCCTTTAGGTAGGGCATTCCCGAGATCAGGCGCAGGCTCGGTTGCGACATGAAAGTTTCTGACCCCGCCTCTCGCCGGACAAGTCTTCGTAAGCCCCTTCGCGTGTGACGCCAAGGTCTTTCGATACACGCTGCGACATGCCTGATGAGTGGAACATGAACGCCCATCTTATCGCAAGATTGCATCGGGAAAGTCAGGCCCATCAAATAGGCGGATCGCCGCCCCCGTCGCCTCTCCCCGCTTCACCCTCCCGACCAGGCCAGCGCGTCGGGATGCGCCCTGCATCCGGCAAAGGATGTCGCCCGCGGCCATGCGGCCCGGGAGGCGACGGCGGTGATCCATGCGGCGCCCCAGAGAAAAGGGCGGCCGAAGCCGCCCTTTTCCGGATTTCCGCGGGTGTCACCAGGCCGTTGCGTCCTCACCCGTCCGCCGCGAGCGCCTCGCGTCTCAGTTCTTCGTCTTGTCGACCAGGGCCTTCGCCTTGATCCAGGGCATCATGTCGCGCAGCTTGGCGCCGACGTCCTCGATCGGATGGGCGGCCATGCGGGCGCGGGTTGCCTTGAACGAGGTCTGGTTGACCTTGTTCTCCAGCATCCAGTCGCGGGTGAACTTGCCGGACTGGATGTCGGTGAGGACGCGCTTCATCTCGGCCTTGGTCTCTGCGGTGATGATGCGCGGACCCGTGACGTACTCGCCGTACTCGGCGGTGTTGGAGATCGAGTAGTTCATGTTGGCGATGCCGCCCTCGTAGATGAGGTCGACGATCAGCTTCACCTCGTGGAGGCACTCGAAATAGGCCATTTCCGGAGCGTATCCGGCTTCCACCAGCGTCTCGTAGCCGGCCTTGATCAGCTCGACGAGGCCGCCGCAGAGCACCACCTGCTCGCCGAAGAGATCGGTCTCGCACTCTTCCTTGAACGTGGTCTCGATGATGCCGGCACGACCGCCGCCATTGGCCGAGGCATAGGACAGGCCGAGGTCATGGGCATTGCCCGAGGCATCCTGATGGATGGCGATCAGGGTCGGCACGCCGCCGCCGCGCTGGTACTCCGAGCGCACCGTGTGGCCGGGGCCCTTCGGAGCGACCATCAGCACGTCGAGATCCTTGCGGGCCTCGATCAGGTTGAAATGCACGTTGAGGCCGTGGGCGAACATGATCGCGGCGCCCGGCTTCATGTTGCCGGCGAGGTCGTCGCGGTAGATGTCGGCCTGCAGTTCGTCCGGGGTCAGCATCATCATGATGTCGCAGACCTTGGCGGCCTCGGAGGGCGTCATGACGGTGAAGCCGGCGGCCTCCGCCTTGGCGCGGGTGGCCGAACCCGCCTTCAGCGCGATGACCACGTCCTTCACGCCGGAATCGCGCAGGTTCAGCGCATGGGCATGGCCCTGGCTGCCATAGCCGACGATGCAGACCTTCTTCGACTTGATCAGGTTCAGATCGGCGTCGCGATCGTAGTAGACACGCATGGGATGTTCCTTCCTTGGGACTTGGGTTGCGTGAGGGGTCAGGCTGCCGCCGGCTTTTGGTCCGTGCGGCCGTAGAGGGTGAGGAACTGGTCGGTCGCGACCACCGCATCGCGGGCGATCTCGGCCTTGCCGAGCTTCAGCCCGTCGCCGAGCAGCAGGCGGATCTGGACGTCGCGGCCGACCAGGCCGAAAAAGGTGCGGAACGCCGCTTCGGTATCGTCGAAGGCGAGGAGGCCGGCGGCGCGCCCCTCCTCCAGCACGGGCTTCAGCCGGCCACCGATGGCGAAGCGCCCGTTCTCGAGGACGATCTGTCCGAGATTGCTCTGCTGTGACGCGGCATGAGTGATCGCCACCCGGTTGAGCGCGATCGACGTGGCGCTGGAAATGACCGACAGCCAGTTCGCGGCGAAATCCGCGAGGCTGTCCCGGAGGCTGGACGCATCGAGCTTCTGGCGGTCGTAGCGGCCGGCGCGCACCCGGGAGGCCTGCCATTGCACCGTCGCGGTCAGGAGGCCGTCGCGGTCACCGAACCACTTGTAGAGGGTTTCCTTCGAGCAGCTCGCCCGCCGCGCGACGGCCGTCATGGTGAGCTGGCCGCCCTTCTCCTGCATCAGCGCCAGCACCGCGTCGAGCACCGCCGCCTGACGGGCGGTCGGCTCCGCCGGGTCAGGGGCGGCTGTCTCGGGAGCGGAGGACTTGGTGGCGGAGACCATGGGAGGCGAGGTGAGGAAGCCGTACCGTACGTTACGGTTCGGTGGTCTAGCGCAGCGCGATGATCGACGCAAGTCGCCTCAGTTCAGTGCCTCAAGGCAGGGCGTCTCAGCGGGGCGGGATCCGGCCATGACGGGTCATTCGGCATCCTTCCAGCCTGGGCCGATGATTTCAAAGAGTTTGGCCCGGACGGCTGACAGGAGTTCCGGTGAGACACGCCCTGCAAAGCGGAAGCCGCGCGATGCACGATGGAGGCTGCGAACCTGGTCGACCAGCACGGCGCCTTCGATCTCGGGCTCATCGACCATGACGATCTTGGTTGGCCATGGCCGCGTGTTGCGCGTGATCGGGCAGACGATGACCAGATCGGACCGCCGATTGTACTCGACATCGGATATGACCAGTGCGGGGCGGGCCCCAGCCTGTTCGCTGCCCTTGGTCGGATCGAAACCGACCCAGTAAACATCACCGGCGTGGATCAGCGGACGCCCGTCATCGCCTGTCATCGACGATCTCGTCTCCGCGATCCGGTCCCCAGTCGACGACTTCCGGTCGGCCGTCCGGACCGAGCCGGTCCATCTCCGCCACCATGTCGGCAAGGCTCATGGACGGATAGCGGGGCGCTATCGGCCGGCGGATGTTCAGCCCGCCCGGCACCGCAACAATCTCCAGGTCCTCGCCGGGTTTCAGGTCAATCGTCTCGGCCACGGAACGCGGCACCCGTGACCTGCCACTGAGATGTCATCCAGCGGCGATTAGAGCCTCGGCGGGTTTTACGCCTTGTGGCGCGGTGGGAGCAACGTGCGATCGGCGAAGCTGGTCGGGATTGCGCAGCCGATCGTCCGTTGCCGTGAAGTTGGCGGCATAGGCC
>CALRLZ020000069.1:0-12915 GCA_943368975.1 Archangium gephyra | reverse complement strand
CATCGAGGCGGTGATCTGGAAGGGCACTTACGGGCGGCTGAAGTTCAAGCCGCAGGAGGGCCTTGAGGTCATCGCCACCGGCCGCGTCACGACCTTTCCCGGTTCGTCCAAGTACCAGGTGGTGATCGAGAGCCTGGAACCCGCCGGCGTCGGCGCGCTCATGGCGCTGCTGGAAGAGCGACGCCGGAAACTCGCCGCCGAGGGCCTCTTCGACCCCGCCCGCAAGCGCCCCTTGCCCTATCTGCCGCAGGTGATCGGCGTCGTCACCTCGCCGACCGGCGCCGTCATCCGCGACATCCTGCACCGCCTCGCGGACCGCTTCCCCCGCACCGTCCTCGTCTGGCCGGTCCGCGTCCAGGGCGAGGGCAGCGCGGCGGAAGTCGCCGCCGCCATCCGCGGCTTCAACGCCATCGGCCCCGACGACGACCTGCCGCGCCCGGACGTCATCATCGTCGCCCGCGGCGGCGGCTCGCTGGAGGACCTCTGGGGCTTCAACGAGGAGATCGTCGTCCGCGCCGCTTGCGAGAGCGCGATCCCGCTCATCTCGGCGGTCGGCCACGAGACCGACACCACCCTCATCGATTTCGCCGCCGACCGCCGTGCGCCGACGCCGACCGCTGCCGCCGAGATGGCGGTGCCGGTGCGCGCCGACCTGGTGGCCGAGACGACGGGCCTCGGCCGGCGGCTCGCCCTGTCGATCGCCCGCGGCATGGAGGCGAGGCGCACCGCACTGCGCGGCGCGGCCCGTGCCCTGCCCGATGCCGAGCGCTTGCTGGAGACGGCGCGGCAGCGGCTGGATGCGGCCTCCGAACGACTGCCCAACGCCCTGGCCGCCAATGCCGGCGCCCACCGCGCCAAGCTGCTGCGCGCCGCGGGGCGCCTCGCGCCGGGCGTGCTGCGCTTGAGGATCGACCGCTCCCGCGACCGCATCGACGCCCTCTCCGCCCGCGCCGTCGCGGCGCTGACGCGGCGCACCGAGACGCGGCGGCAGGGCTTCGGCACGCTCGCCGAGCGCCTGACACGGTCCCTCGGCGTCTATGCCCGCAGCCAGTCCGACCGCATCGGCCGGGCCAGCGAGCGGCTCGCGGGCGTTGATGCCCGCTCCGCGCGGGCTATGGATCTTGCCATGCGCCGCCGCCGCGACCGGCTCGACGCAGCGTCGAAGCTCCTCACGGCGCTGTCCTACCAGGGCGTCCTCGCCCGCGGTTTCGCGCTGGTGCGCGACGAGGCCGGCAAACCGTTGAGGACTGCGGCTGCGGTCTCCGCCGGGTCGGCACTGACCATCGAATTCGCCGATGGCCGGGTGGCCGCTCAGGCCAAGGGTGAGGCCCCGCCGCGACCGGTGAAGGCCGATGCCAAGCCCGCGAAAAAGCCACCAGGCGAAGGGCAGGGCAGCCTCTTCTGAGCGGTCAGCGGGCCGGCGCCGCGTCTCTGAGCCGCACGACGGTGTCCGCCAGGCGATCAAGGCCCTCCGGTTGCACTGTCGTGCCCATATGGTCGATAGCCGGCAGGATCCCGACCTCGATACGCGGGTTTGCCGCCTTCATTGCCGCCGAATAGGCATCGGCCCGGAACATCTCATCATGAGCCCCGATCAGGATGGTCGTCGGCTTGCGGATGGCCCCAAGCGCCGCGCGCCAGTCGCGCGGCAGGCTCATATTGGCCAGCAGCCGGTGGGAATAGATGCTGGCGCGCTTGCCCTGAGCTCCTGCCGGGACGGCATAGGCAATGGCGGGCAGGCCGTCGAAGGCCGAGATGCCGATGATGTTGAGCAGCGACAGGGCAATGATGCGGGGCACCGCCGCATCGGCCCAGCCCCCCGAATTCGGGCGTGTGACCGAAGGTTCGTCCGACAGGAAGGGCGATGTCGCCACATAGGCGTCGAACTGATTGCCAAGCGCGCCGCCGGCGATCCGCAGGGCGAAGGCGCCGCCCAGCGAATGACCGACCAGCAACTTCTTTTCCCCGGCATGGCGGGACTTGATCAGGGCCAAAAGGTCGACCATGTCGTCCTCGAGCTGGCCGCGATAGCCGATATCGCCCAGCGTGCCGCTCTCGCCATGGCCCCTTATATCGATCGCATAGACGGTGAAACCCCGGTCGGCCAGCGCGCGGGCAACGCCCGCCATGCCGGACGCGGTGCCGCTTGATCCATGGATGGCCACCGCTATGCCGCCGCCCAGACGGCCCGGATGCAGCTTGTAGCCGAGCCGCGTCCCGTCGCGGGCGGTGAGGAAGCTGTAGGGCAGCTGGTCGGCCTGCCAGCGGCTCATGATCTGTCCGGCGGCTTCCATGGTCGCCATGGGTGGCGGTGGAGTGGGCCGTGAGAACGCGATGACGGCGGCGAAGCCCGCGACGACGCAGACGATGAGGGCGAGACAGATGGCTGCGAAGATGCGCATGGAAGGGCTCCGGCGGGGGTGATGCCGATTGCCTAGTCGCGGTGCCGGCCCTAGTCTCCGGCCACTTCGCGAACGGTACGATTTCTTCGCCAATGACCGACGGCCTTGCCCCGCGCTCCGATCGCCGGACCACACCCAGGTGGCTCGGCCCAGTGCTGACCTTCATTGGCTTCGGGGTTCTGCTCGGTGTGCTCGGTCCCTTCGGCTCCTATCTCGGCATCACCCTGCCGATGCGGGTCGCGCATTACACGGTCAATATGGTGGTGATCAGCCTGATGGCGGTGGCCGCTCATTGGCTGGCGGCGCGGCTGATCTTCGGCGGACCGCCGCCGCTTTGGGCTTCGCTGGCGATTGCGCTGATTCTGGCTTTGCCCGGAGCTCTGGTCGTGCTGGGCAGCCTCTGGTTGTTCGCCCCGCAGGTTCTGCCGCATGTGACCTTTGCCGAATTGTGTGTCCAGACGGCCCTGATCAATGTGCTGATCAGCGTCGTCGTTCGCATGATCCGAGCCTGGCGCATGGCGAGCAGCCAGCAGGCGGCCGCCGCCGTCCATATCTCCGCACCTCAGGCTGCTGCGGCGTCGTCAGCGGTGCTCGCGCTCGACCCTCTGCGCGAAAAACTGCCGCTGCCGCTACGCCGGGCGCGCATTCTCGCTCTCACGGCGGAAGACCATTATCTGCGCGTCCACACCGACCAGGGGGCTGCCCTGATCCTGATGCCCCTCAGCCAGGCCATCGACGTGATGGGGCCGGATGCGGGCCTGCGTATCCACCGCTCCCACTGGGTCGCCCGCACGGCGGTGGTCGACAGTGCCCGCAAGGACGGTCAGATCGAGGTGAAGCTCGCCAATGGCCTGGCCTTGCCGGCAAGCCGCAGTGGCCGCCGGCTGCTCGAGGACGCCCGCCTGATCTGAGACCGTCCGGTTCCCTCCTGGAACCGGACCGCCCGTCAGCGGGCTATTGCAGCGTCTGCTGGGCGATCCAGGTCTTCACCGCCCGCAGCGCATCATGCGGCGTCTCGGCAAGGCCGAGGGCCGATTTCCAGACCGTCAGCTGGCCGTCAGCGCTGGTGCCGCGCGTGCAGATGTCGAGGCAGCGGGCGAGATCCTCGGCGCAGCCGAGTGCTTCGGCATCCTCTTCCAGCAGCGTCACGGTCTCCTGCACGAGGTCGGCGATGGAGACGGTCGCGCGCCGCTCCTCATCGACGAAGGAACCGTGGATGCCGTAGCGCTGGGCCCGCCACTTGTTCTCCTGCGCCACCGCCCGCGACAGCGGCGAGAGATCGGAGCGATAGTCGGGATGGCGGATGAGATAGCGCACCATTGACCGGTACAGCGCGGCAATCGCCATGGAATCGTCGAGGTTGGTGCAGGAATCGGGCGCCCGCAGCTCGAGGGTCGGAAAGCGGCGCGACGGTCGCACGGCCCACCAGACATAGCTCGAATCCTGGATGATCCGTGCCTCGACCAGAAGCGAGACATAGTCGTCGTACTCGGCCTGGGTCTTGAACATTTCGGGCAGGCCGGTGCGCGGCAACTCGTCATAGGCGGCGAGCCGGTAGCCCATCAGACCCGTCGCCCGCGCCTGCCAAAACGGCGAGGAGGTCGACAGGGCGATGATCAGAGGGATGGTCGGCATCAGCCGGCCCATCACGTCGATGCGCCGCGACAGGTCCTCGAACTCGGCATGGACATGCATGCCGCAGACGATGTTGCGCTGCCCGAGCATCTGCAGGTCGTGCATGACGCTGTCGTAGCGCGGCGCATCGCTGGCGCGCTGGGTTGCCCACATGGCGGTGGGATGGGTGCCGGAGGCGAGCACGGCCAGCCCGTGGCGCGCCGCCACCTCGCCGAGCGTGCCGCGCATGGCCTGCAGCTCGTTGCGCGCCGCGGCAGCGGACGTATGGATGGAACTTGTCAGTTCGATCTGCGACTGCAGCATCTCGCTGCCGACCCTGTCGCCGAGCCGGTCCTTGGCGGCGCTGAAGAACCCCTGCGGCATGCGCCGCATCACGGCCTTGGTCTCGGCATCGACCACGAAAAATTCTTCCTCGATCCCAAATCGGCGGGTGTCCGACATGTTGGTCTCCATGAACCGACGTCGGAAAGATCGACGTCACGTGATGGTTGCAGCGGGCGAGAGGCGGCCGCTCGCCGGGGCGCCCCTCCCAGTCCGGGGCGCTGTCCGGTGGCTCAAAGGCTGTCGGGCCGCGGGGCAAAAATGTGGCCCGATCCGGTCACGGGACGCCACGATTTCGTAACATATTGAAAGATCGCGTGAACTTAATTCCGTTGACTTCGGCCCGAAAAGCCGCCGTCGGGGCCGTAGCGAGGTCGTGGACGCGCCGCGTCGTGGTGGCGGCGCGCGGCTCAGTGCCAGTCGCCGAGGCTCGCCTGCGCCACCGCCAGCGCCGCCACCGCCGCGGTATCGGCCCGCAGGATGCGCGGACCGAGCGACAGGGCGAGCGTGCGCGGCCGCCGGGCGATCTGGCTGCGCTCCTCGTCTGAGAAGCCGCCCTCCGGGCCGATGAGGACGGCGAGGCCGCCATCGGCTGGTCCCGCCTTCTGCAGCGCCGCGACGGGGTTCGCCGTCGCCGCGCCCTCGTCGCAGAAGACGAGGAGGCGGTCGGCGGGCAGTGCGGCCAGGGCCGCGGCAAGGGACTGTGTCTCATCGCATGCGGCAACGGTCAGGATGCCGCATTGTTCCGCCGCCTCGACGGCATTGGCCTTCATGCGATCGAGATTGACCCGCGCCGCCTGGGTATGGCGGGTGATGACGGGAACGAGGCGCGAGACGCCCATCTCCACCGCTTTCTGCACCATGTAGTCGAGACGGGCATGTTTCAGCGGCGCGAACAGCAGCCAGAGATCGCAGGCCTCCGGTTGCGGCCGCAGCCGTGCCTCGACGACCAGGGACAGGCCCTTCTTGCCGCTGCGCTGGAGGCGGGCGGCCCACTCCCCGTGGACCCCGTCGAAGACGGCGATGCGGCCACCGTCGTCGAGCCGCATCACGTTAAGGAGATAATTGGCCTGGTCGCGGTCACAGGGCAGGACGGCGCCAGCCGCGAGGGGGCCGGCCACGAACAGCCTGATCGCCTTGAAATCATATGCGGCCATGATCCGGTCCCATTCTGCGCCGGCCGTCTGCGGCCGCTGCCTGCCCCGCCCCGCGGCCGTCGACGGTCCCCGCGGGGGCCCGCCGTCACATTGCCACGATGCTGACGGATTGATATGTAACGTATCGATTTCACTCAACCTCGCTCGCTCTGCGGACGTGTTCAGGGGCCGAACGATGTACCGTCGCCACGCGTTGAAGACTTCCCTTGCCGCTCTCGGACTCATCGTCGTCCTGGCGGGCGGCAGCGCGTCGCAGGCCAACGAGATCTGCCAGGCCGAGTTCCAGCCGATGATCGCCGCCCATCAGGAGGTCATGAAGCAGACCCAGGCGGCGATTCCGCGCGGCCGTCCGACGACCTTCGAACAGGCCAAGGCCAATGCCCAGCGCGCCTGCCAGGCCCTGACCACCGCCCAGGCCTCCTTCCGCCGGTTGCAGCAGTGGATGACCACCAACGCCGATTTCTGTCGCCTGCCGGAGCAGATCATGAACGACGTCAATACCGGCGTCGCCAACATCACCCGCAACCGGACCCAGGCCTGCAACGGCGTCGCCCAGCTCGAGCGCCAGCGCCGCCAGGCCGAGGCGGGCGGCGGCAATCCCTTCGCGCCCAATGCCGGCCGCCGGCCGCAGCTCGACCTGCGCACGCCCGGCGCGCTCTGATCCGGCGATGACCGCCGCCGACGGACGGGTCGCTGACGCGGTTCGCGGCTCCTGGGTCGATACCCACGCGCCCCTCGCCTGGCGGCCCTATCTCCGGCTCGCCCGCGCCGACCGGCCCATCGGCTCCTGGCTCCTGCTCCTGCCCTGCTGGTGGTCGGCGGCCTTCGCCGCGCTGGCGGTGGGACAGCCGCTCCCCAACCTCTGGCACATGCTGCTCTTCGCCGTCGGCGCGGTGGCCATGCGCGGCGCCGGCTGCACCTATAACGACCTCGTCGACCGCGACATCGATGCCATGGTCGAGCGTACCCGGTCGCGGCCGCTGCCCTCGGGCCAGGTCACCGTGCGGCAGGCCAAGCTGTTCCTCGCGGCGCAGGTCGGCCTCGGCGCACTGGTCCTGCTGGCGCTCTGGCAGCCCTTCGCCTGGGCGGTCGGCATCGCCTCCCTGGCGGTGGTGGCGGTCTATCCCTTCATGAAGCGCATCACCTCCTGGCCCCAGTCGGTGCTCGGCCTCGCCTTCTCCTGGGGGGCGCTGATGGGCTGGGCAGCGGCTTTCGGGCGGCTCGACCCGCCCGCGCTGCTGCTCTATGCCGCCTCCATCCTCTGGGTCATCGGCTACGACACGATCTATGCCCACCAGGACCGCGAGGACGACGCCATCGTCGGCGTCAAGTCGACGGCGCTGCTCTTCGGCGACAGGACTCCGCTCTATCTCTCGCTGTTCTATGCCGCGGCGGTGGGGCTCTTCACCGCTGCGCTCTGGAGCCTCGCGGCGCCCGTCCTCGCCTATGCCGGGCTTGCGGCCTTCGCTGCCCACCTCGCCTGGCAGGTCCGTTCCCTCGACATCGCCGATCCCGATCTCTGCCTGAGGCTGTTCAAGTCGAACCGCGATGCCGGGCTGATTGTCCTTGCCGGCCTGATGGTGGCCGCGCTTGTCGCCGCCTTCACCTGAGCCTGTCGGCGCGCCGCGCCGCAACGAGGTCTGCCACCGCGGCGTCGCCCGCCTCGCCCGAGGCCGCGAGGCCGGAGATGACGCCGTCGACATCCACGGCCGGGCGGTTCTGGCTCATCTTCATCTTGGCGTCGAAGGAGGAGACGGCAAACCGCATCCCGACGATCGCCCGCATCTGCATGCCAAGGAAATCCTCCGGCGCATCCGCCATCGCCCAGGGATGGTCCCGGCCGGCCTCGTGGCGGTCGGTCAGGTCGGAGAGGTTCTCGCGCAGGAAGTCGGCATCATGCGGCCAGAACACCTGTCCGCGGACATGGACGCTGGCATAGTTCCACGTCGGCACGACCTTCGCGGTTTCTTTCTTGGTGGCGTACCAGGACGGGGTGACATAGGCCTGCGGGCCGGAAAAGACGAGCAGCGCCTCGGCCCCTGGATCGGTGTTCTGCCAATGGGGATTGGCCCGGGCGATATGCCCGAAGAAGGCCGCGCCGGCTGTCGCCTCGCGCTTCAGGATCACCGGCAGATGGGTCGCGAAAAGCCCCTGCCGGCCATGGGTGACCAAAAGCGCAAAGGGATGGGCGCGGCAGAAGTCCAGGACCTCGGCCTCCTCTCCCATCGCGAACAAGGGTGGCACATACATGGCGGCAACCTCCTGCCGAAACGAGACCGGCCGGAACGATAGGGTCATCGTTCCGGCCGGTCCAATGGAACATGGTCATGGGGCTCATGAGCCCCGCTGATCAGGCGGCGCGCACCTCGGTGACGAAGGACTTCAGCGCATCCTCGATGCTGGCCGAGCAGCCGGCCAGGCGGCGGCTCGCCTCGTTCACCTCGACGGCGGACTGTCCGGTGCCGGTAGCGGCACCGCTGACGTCGAGGATCGAACGACGGGCCAGATCCGCATGGCTGTTGGCCTGCGAGATCGCCCGCGAGATCTCGGCCGTCGAGGCCTGCTGCTCGTCCACCGCCGCGGCGATCGCCGTGGTGATGTGGTCCATCGAGCCGATCGTTTCGGTAATGACGCCGATGGCATGCACCGTGGCATTGGTGGCCGCCTGCATCCGGCTGACCTGGGCGGCGATCTCTTCGGTGGCCTTGGCGGTCTGGCCGGCAAGCTGCTTCACCTCGGAGGCGACGACGGCGAAGCCCTTGCCGGCCTCGCCGGCGCGGGCCGCCTCGATCGTCGCATTGAGGGCGAGCAGGTTGGTCTGCTCGGCCACGGCATTGATCAGGCTGATGACTTCGCCGATCTTGCGCGCCGCGCCGTCCAGTTCGGCGACACGCGAACCGGTTTCCCCCGCTTCCTTGACCGCCCGGCCGGCGACTTCGGAGGAGGCCGACACCTGGCGGCCGATCTCGGTGATGGAGGCGGCGAGCTGGTGGGCGGCGCTCGCCACCGCATGCATGTTGGCGGTGGCCTCGTCGGTCGCGCCCGACGCGTTGCTGACCTTGCCCGCCATGGCGGCGGAGGCCGCGTTGAGCGCGGAGGCACTGGTGTCAAGGCCGCTGACGGCGGCGTTGGCATCGGCGATGCGGGCCGCCATGTTCCTCTCGTAGCCGACAACCGCCGCTTCGAGCCGGCGCCCGCGCTCCGCCCGGGCTTCCGCCTCGGCGAGGCGTTCGCTTTCGGCCGTCTTGGCCGCGCGGGCATTGTCGCGCAGGACCAGCAGGGCGCGCGTCAGGTCGCCGATCTCGTCGCTGCGGGCGGAGGCGGCGATCGGGGTGTCGAGGTCACCGGCAGCGACGCGCTCGAGCGAGTTGGTGGCCGCCACCAGGGGCTTCACCGCCCGGCGCACGACGAAGGCGGCGAGAGCGCCGAGTACCACGACGATGGCGAGCAGGGCGGCGATCATGCCGTAGAGCGTCTGCAGCGCCTCGGCTTGCATCTCCGCGGTGGGAATACCGATGAACAGGACGCCGATGACCCGCCCGGCCGTGTCGAGGACAGGCTGGTAGGCCGTGAAGAACGAGCGGCCGAAAAGGGTCGCTGGACCATAATAGGGCTGGCCGGCCTTCAGCGGAGTCTGCGCCGGATGGTCGGCGGCGAGCGCCGTGCCGACGGCCCGGTCGCCGTTCTCCCGCTTCACATTGGTGGTGCGGCGGATGAAGAGGCCCTTGTCGTCGGTGACGAAGATGGTGGCGACACCGCCGACCGCCTGGACCGTACGGTCCACGATGGTGTGGTCGTTGAAGGTCGGCATGGCGCCGGCCCGCAGATCCGTCACCCGGTCGCCGACCACGGCGAAGCGGCTGTCGGCATGGGTCATGGAGAACAGGACCGCCAGGCTGCGCAGGTTGGTCTGCGCGTCACGCTGCGCCTCCTCGTTGTTGCGGGACTGGATGAGCGACCAGCCGGCGACAACCGTGACGACCGCGGTAATGGCGAGAAGGAAAATCACGAAGGCGACGGACTTGCCGCCGATCTTGAGTGCCGGAAGGCGGGAGAGCATGAGGAGCCGTCCTTGAAAATGAATGGTGTCCGAGTAGGACGGCTTTGTAGTTAAGATCAGATCAACATCAGGGGAATGTGGTTCCAAATTTTGTTAAAATGCAGGAAAAAACCTCCGTTTCAGCCCCGATCAAGGATCATCCGGGCATCCCGGCTGTCCTGGCCCATCTGTGCAACCAGTGCTTCGAGGGAGTCGAACTTCGCTTCCCCGCGGAGGTATCCGGCGAAGACGATGTCGAGCACGCGGTCGTAGAGGTTCTCGCTGAAGTCGAAGACATGGACCTCCAGCAGCGGTGCGCCGTTGTCGAAGGTCGGCCGGCGGCCGAAGCTCGCGACGCCGTCGAGCCAGCGTCCGGCGAGGCCGACCTTCACCGCATAGATGCCGTGACGCAGGCCGCAGGCGGGATCGAGCCGCAGGTTCGCTGTCGGATAGCCGAGTGTGCGGCCGCGCTTCTCGCCGTGGATGACGGTCGCGGAGATAAACCAGGCATGGCCGAGCTGGCCGTTGGCCTCGTCGAGATCGCCGGCGACGAGGGCCTGGCGGATCGCCGAGGATGAAATCGTGCCGCTGGCGCTGTCGAGCGCCTCGACCTGGACCACGCCGAACCCCTTGGCGCGCCCCGCCTGCCGCAGGGTTTCGACATGGCCGCCGCGCCGCGCGCCATAATGGAAATCGCGCCCGACGATCACCTCGGCGGCGCCGAGCCAGTCGACAAGCAGGTCCGTCTCAAAGGCGTCGGCGGAGGTTTCCGCGAGGGTGCGATCGAAGGGCAGAACCGCCAGCGCGTCGATCCCGAGCCCGGCCAGAAGGCGGGCCTTGGCGGCGGCGTCGCTGAGGCGGAACAGCGGGACGTCCGGCTGGAAATAGGCGCGCGGATGCGGCTCGAAGGTCATGACGACCACCGGCCGACCGCCGGCCGTCGCCCGGGCCGCCGCAACGACATGTTTGTGGCCACGATGCACGCCGTCGAAATTGCCGATGGCGACGACCGCGCCGCGCAGGGAGCCCGGCACGGTGTCTCCGCGGGCCAGGACCGGAAAGGCGGTGGTCGGCCGTGGCGGCGGCAGGATCAGGGACATGGTGGGAGCGGGGCTTCGATGGGCATGGGCTTGGCGCGGCGGACCCTGCCGATGCCGGCCCGGCCCGTCAAGCAGCCTGTGCGGGCTCAGGCCGCGGCATCGAGTTCGGCGCGCGAGGGAACCCGGACCCAGGCCTCGCCCTCGAGGACCACCGCGGCATCGACGGCGCATTCGCAGACGAGGCGCGCCCGCTGCCGTGCCGGGATCAGCTCGGCGACCTCGACATGGACCCTGACGACGTCGCCGATCTTCACCGGCGCCCGGAAGTTCAAGGTCTGCGACAGGTAGACAGCCCCCGGGCCCGGCAGGCGCGTGCCGATCACCGCCGAAATGAGGCTCGCGGTGTAGAGGCCATGGGCGATGCGCTGCCCGAACCGGGTCTTGGCGGCATAGACATCGCAGAGATGGATCGGGTTCTGGTCACCGGAAATATCGGCAAAACCGACGACATCCTGGTCTGTCACGGTCTTCAGCACCATTTCGGACAGGCCGGGCTTCAGGTCCTCATAGGCGAGTGACCGGATGGAGCGGATCGGCATGGGCGCACCTCCTTCGCGGGCGCAACATTCGCCAGCGCGATGATGCAGCGCAATAAGACAATCTGCTGAAGGCGCCACGGTTGCCGCGGATGGCGGCACTGTCCTGTGGGGAAGCGCGCCTGAGCCGGTTCACCGCATGGAAATGCGAGACGAATCAGCATTGCGCAATGCATTCTCCGGCACGGTTCAGCGGCCAACGGATCATATTCGGCTCAACATGCCCCGATCGGGTTCCTACTTCATCGCGCTCTGCATGGTGGCCATCGCCGGGTCGGCGTCGGTGCTCGCCTTCACCGTGGGAGCGGTCGGCGCGGGAACTGCGGCCGCTGTCGGGCTGGCGCTTCTGCTCGCCATGGTCATCGGCCATTTCGGCGGCCAGATCGGCGCCGACCGGGCTGCTGCCGAGGCCCGTTTCGCCGAGCTGACGCGCGCCAGCGGCGAGGCCACCCGCAACCTCGCCGCGCTCACCGAGCGGTTCGAGCGTTTCGAGGTGCTGGCGCAAGACCGGTCGCGCCCGGCGACCGACCCGCTTGTGGCCGAGGTCGCCGAGCTCGGCGGCATCGTCAAGCAGTTTGCCGAAACCCTGCAACTGCACGAGGAGGCGATCCTCCAGTCTGCCGGCTACGCGCCGGAAACAGTCCCCGCCGCCCCGCCGGTCGCGGTGGCCCCGCCGCCCGCCCCCCTCGCGCGCGATGTGCCGCCTGCGCCGCCACCCGTCCAGGTCCTGCAGCGGCAGGCCGCCCAGCTTCGCCGCCAGGCCGATGCGCGCCAGCCTGCCGCGGACCTGCCGGAGGTCTTCGCCGGTCTCGCACGCTCCGACGCCATCCGCCTCATTGACGAGGCCATCTCGGCCAAGCGCTACGAGCTCTTCCTGCAGCCCATCGTCACCCTGCCGCAGCGCAAGGTGCGCTCCTACCAGGCCTCGGTGCGCCTGCGCACGGCCGAGGGCGAGGTGCTGCTGCCCGAGGACTATCGCAGCCTCGCCGACGATGCCGGCCTCATGCCGGGTCTCGACGCCGAAGTGCTCGGCCGCTGCGTGCAGATCGTCCGCCGCCTCACCGCCCGCAACCGCGACGTCGGCCTCGTCTGCGACCTCTCCGGGTCCTCGCTGGCGGATGCGGCCTTCGCCACCGAGCTCGTTGCCTCGCTCGAGGCCTCGCGCAGCATCGCCGGCTCGCTGGTGCTCGGCTTCAGCCAGGCGACCGTGCGCGCGATGAACGCGCTGGACGTCGAAACCCTGCGCAGCCTCGCCGACAAGGGCTTCCGCTTCGCCATGGACGGCGTCCGCGACCTGCGCATCGAGCCACGCGACCTCGCCGACAAGGGAATCCGCCTGGTCAAGGTGCCGGCATCACTGATGATCGCGCGGTCCGCCGAGACCGGCGCCGCCATCCATGTCGCCGATCTCTCCGGCCTCTTCCTGCGCTACGGCATCGACCTCGTGGTCGAGGATGTCGAGACGGAGGCGGTGGTCGTCGACCTGCTGGACTACGAGGTGAAGCTCGCGCAGGGCGCGCTGTTCTCGCAGCCGCGTCCGGTGCGCGCCGAGGTCATGTCCACGGCCGAGCCCGCCGCGGCGCCGGTTCCCGCGGCGGCCCCGGCCGCCCGGGTCCGCGCCGACCAGCGGCCGGAGCCGCGGCCCGAAGTCCGGCCGCAGACCCTTGGCGCCGCCGTCCTGGCCCAGGGCGTGGTGTCGCGGGAATCCCGCCGGCCGGCCGTCGG
>CALRLZ020000068.1:0-13197 GCA_943368975.1 Archangium gephyra | reverse complement strand
GTCATCTGCGAATATCTCGATTCCGTGGGTGCCGCGCCCGGCCTGTTCCCGGCGGCGGGGCCGGAGCGCTGGAAGGCGCTGGTCCTGCACTCGGCGGCGGACGAGATGCTCGATGCCGCCCTGCTCGCCCGCTACGAGACCGTGGCGCGGCCCGAGGCCCTGCGCTGGGCCGACTGGCACCAGGGCCAGATCACCAAGATCCACACCACCGTGACGGCTTATTCCGAGACATGGATCGGCCATCTGGAAAGCAGTCTCGACATCGGCACGGTCGCCGCCGCCGTGTCGCTCGGCTATCTCGACTTCCGCTTCCCCGATATCGGCTGGCGCCAGGGCAATGACCGCCTCGCCGCCTGGTATGCCGCTTTCGCCGAGCGGCCCTCCATGAAGGCGACCGTGCCGGTGGGTTAGGCCTGCTGCGGCGATCAGCGGGGAGCGGGAGCCATGCCGCGGCCCGCCCCCAGCGCCCTCAGGGCGTTGAGGATGACCGCCACGTCGATGACCTCCTGCAGCACGGCGCCCTGGACCGGCGTGATCAGGCCGAATGCGGCCACGATCATGCCGGCGACCGAGAGGCCGATTCCGGCGCCGACGCTCTGCAGGGCGATGCTGCGCGACCGGGCGGCGATGGCAATGGCCTCGGCCACACGGTCCAGCTGGTCCACCAGCAGCACCACATCCGCCGTCTCCGAGGCGGCGGATGATCCCGTGGCGCCCATGGCGACGCCGATCTCCGCCGCGGCGAGGGCCGGGGCATCGTTGACGCCGTCGCCGATCATCATGACCGGCCCATAGGCGCGTTCGGCGATGACGATGGCCACCTTGTCGCCGGGCGCGAGATCGGCATGGATGGCGTCGACCGGCAGGTCACCCACCACGGCGTCGGCGACGGCGCGGCGGTCGCCGGTGGCGAGCACGATGCGGTCGATGCCGCGCGCGCGTAGGCGGCGCAGCAGGTCGGCCGCACCGGCCCGCAGCTCGTCCACCATCAGGAGGCCGCCGGCCAGCCGTCCGTCGACGGCGACGGCGACGACCACGCCGTTGTCCTTCTTCAGGCGGCGCAGCGCGTCGGCATCGCCAGCATCCATGAGGCCGCTGACGAAGCCGATGCCACCGACGCTGACATCATGTCCGTCGATGCGGGCGGTGACGCCCTCGCCGGGGGTCTCGCGGGCCTCGGTCGGCACGGAGAGCGTCAGGCCGCGCGCTTCGGCTTCCGCCACCAGGGTGCGGGCGACGACATGTTTCGATACCTGGTCGGCGGAGGCGGCGAGGCGCAGGACCTCGCGTGGCGACAGGCCGCCGAAGACGACCTCGGAGGTGATGCGCGCCTCGCCGCGGGTGAGGGTGCCGGTCTTGTCGAGGACAAGCACGCGCACGCGCGCGAGGGCCTCCAGCGCCTTGCCGCCCTTGATGAGAATGCCCCGCGCCGCCGCCCGCGACAGCCCCGAGACGATCGCGACCGGGACCGCCAGGATGAGCGGGCAGGGGGTCGCCACGACCAGAACGGCGACGGCCCGCACTGGATCGCCCGACAGGAACCAGGCGGCGCCGGCAATCGCGAGCGACAGGCCGAGGAAGACGAGGGCATAGCGGTCGGCGAGCCGGGCCATCGGCGCCTTCGAGCGCTGGGCGCTCTCCACCATGCGGATGATGCCGGCAAAGGTGCTGTCCCTGGCGATCCGCCCCGCCAGCATGTCGAAGGGGCCGCCGACATTGAGCGTGCCGGAAATGACCGGCTGGCCGTCGCGGCGCTGGACGGGGACGGCCTCGCCGGTGATCGCGGCCTCGTCGAGGATGGCGATGGGCCCCGACACCGTGCCGTCGACCGGAACCACGTCGCCCTGGCGGATGAGCAGACGGTCACCGACCGCCACCGCGTCGAGGGCGACCTCGCCGAGGCCGGCATCGCCGTAGCGCATCGCCGTGCGCGGTGCGCGGCCGAGGAGCGCCGCCATCTCGCGCCGGGCGCGGCGCTCGGCGAAGGCTTCGAGGTTCTGGCCACCGGCATACATGAGCGCGACGACCACGGCCGCCAGGGTCTCGTCGACGACAAGGGCCGCGGACATGGACAGGAAGGCGACGATGTCGAGACCGACCTCGCCGCGCCTCAGGCTGGTGACGATCTCGATGGCGAGGGCGACAAGGACGACCAGCGTCGCGCCGGTCCAGAGGGGATCGGCGAGCGCCGGGTGGTCGAACCAGCGCGCGGCGAGGCCGAAGATCAGTCCCGCCGCGGGAACGGCGACCAGATAGGCCCTGAGGTCGGTCAAGCGCATCGCGCGATGCGCCGTCGTCTGTGGCCCGCTACCATGATCGATTCCACTTCGTGCTGCCGGACCCTGCTAACAGACCGGCAGCACGACATGGAATGATTCAAAACAAAAGGCGCCGAGATGCCGGCTCGGGGGCGTCAGAGCGCTTCGACGATGGTGACATTGGCGAGGCCGCCGCCCTCGCACATGGTCTGCAGGCCGTAGCGCTTGCCGCGGGCCTTCAGCGCATGGATGAGGGTTGCCATCAGCTTGGTGCCGGAGGCACCGAGCGGATGGCCGAGGGCGATGGCGCCGCCGTTGACGTTGAGCCGTGCCGGGTCGGCACCGGTATGTCGCAGCCAGGCGAGCGGCACTG
The DNA here is from genome assembly GCA_943368975.1 of Archangium gephyra. GTDB lineage: Bacteria > Pseudomonadota > Alphaproteobacteria > Rhizobiales > Phreatobacteraceae > Phreatobacter. The sequence goes on along the minus strand of CALRLZ020000068.1, from coordinate 10,566 downwards.
GCGCGAAGGCCTCGTTCACCTCGTAGAGGTCGATGTCCTCGATGCGCATGCCGGCGCGCTTGAGGGCGCGGTCGGTGGCGGGCAAGGGCTCCTCAAGCATGATGACCGGGTCGCCACCGGTGACGGTGAGGTTATGGATGCGAGCGATGGGAGTCAGGCCATGGGCCTTCACCGCGCGCGCGTTGGCGATGAGGACGCCGGAAGCGCCGTCGCAGATCTGGCTGGCATTGGCGGCGGTGATGACGCCGCCCTCGACGAGGGTCTTGACCGAGCCGATGCCTTCAAGGGTCGCGTCAAAGCGGATGCCCTCGTCGCGGCGGTGAGGCTCGCCATCCACGTCCACCGCGACGATCTCGCGGGCGAAGGCGCCGGCTTCGGTCGCGGCGGCGGCGCGGCGATGGCTCTCCAGCGCGAAGCTGTCGAGTTCGTCGCGGGTGAAACCGTATTTGGCCGCGATCATCTCGGCGCCGGTGAACTGGCTGAAGCCTTCGACGCCGAAACGCCGCTGGATGCGCTGCGAGAAGGGACCCTCGCCGATGCCGGCCTTGGCGAAGAGGCCGGTGACCGTGCCCATGGGCACGCGGGTCATGCTCTCGACGCCGGCGGCGATGACGAGATCCTGGGTGCCGGACATGACCGCCTGGGCGGCGAACTGCATGGCCTGCTGGGAGGAGCCACACTGGCGGTCGATGGTCACCGCCGGCACGCTCTGCGGCAGTTTCGACGCCAGCACCATGTTGCGGCCGACATGGAACGCCTGCTCGCCCCCCTGGGAGACACAACCGACGACGACGTCCTCGATGGCGGCGGGATCGATGCCGGTGCGGTCGACGAGGGCGTTGAGCACCTCGCCGCCGAGATCGGCCGGGTGCCAGCCGGCGAGCTTGCCGCCGCGACGGCCGCCGGCGGTCCTGACGGCTTCAACGATATAGGCTTCGGCCATTGTCGATCCTCCCTCGGGGCGACCGCCGGTGCGGCGCCGGGTCTCGCCGCGTCAGCCGGCGCGGGCGTTTATCCAGTCGCGCTTGATCTTCTTGGCCAGCGACCATTTGTGGACTTCGGTCGGGCCGTCATAGATGCGGAAGGCCCGGACCTCGCGGAACACCTGCTCGACCATGGTGTCGCCGGAGACGCCCGTGCCGCCCATGACCTGCACGCAGCGATCGGCGATGCGCATCAGCGCCTCGGAGACGGCGACCTTGGTCATGGAGCTCTCGGCGGTGCCGAGCGAGCCACCATCGAGGACCCCGGCGCACCAGTCGATCATCAACTCGGCCTGTTTCAGGTCGATGAGGTTGTCGGCCAGCATGAAGCCGACGCCCTCGTGGTCGATGAGCGTCTTGCCGAAGGCCTCGCGGCGGCAGGCATAGTCGGTGGCGATCTCGTTGGCGCGGGTGCAGGCGCCGAGCCAGCGCATGCAATGCGACAGGCGGGCGGGGGAGAGGCGCACCTGGGCATATTTGAAGCCCTCGCCGCTCGCCCCCAGCATCTGGTCAGCCGGCACGCGCAGATTGTCGATGGTGACGACGGCATGGCCGCCCGGCATGGAGGAATCGATGGTGTCGAGCACGCGCTCCGTGCGGATGGCGGGGTCCGGCAGATCGACGAGGAACATGCAGGCGCCGTCGTCAGACTTCGCCATGACGATGCCGACCCTGGCGCCCTCGGCTCCGGTGATGAAGGCCTTGCGGCCGTTGATCACCCAGTGGTTGCCGTCGAGCCGGCAGGTGGTCTTCATCATCGAGGGATCGGAGCCGGCGCCGCCCTCCATGGCCGGTTCGGTCATGAAGAAGGCAGAGCGGGCACGGCCCTCGACGAGCGGCTTGAGGAAGCGCGCCTTCTGGGCCTCCGAGCCGACCTTGCCGAGCAGGTACATGTTGCCTTCGTCGGGAGCCGCCGTGTTGACGGCGGTCGGCCCGAGGATCGAGAGGCCGGAGCGGATCAGCACATAGGCGGTCTCGGCCTGGGTCAGGTGGTCGCCGTCGCCGAGGATGTGGGGCGTGAGGACACCGGCGGCGCGGGCCTTGCCGCGCATCTCGTGGACCAGTTCCTCGGTCGGGCCGTGGGCGCCCTGGCGCGGGTCCTTCTCGTAGGGGATGACGACGTCGCGGACGAAGGCCTCGACCTTCGCCGCAATGGCCTTGGCCCGCGGCGTGGCACCGGCGGGCTCGACGGCGGCGTGGCCGCTCATTTCGGGGTCATCCGGATGGCGCCGTCGAGGCGGATGGTCTCGCCGTTCAGCATGGGGTTGGTGACGATGGCCTCGACCATCATGGCATATTCGTCCGGGTGGCCGAGGCGGGAGGGAAAGGGCACCTGGGCACCGAGCGAATCCTGCGCCTCCTTGGGCAGCGAGCCCATCAGGGGCGTCAGGAAGAGGCCGGGTGCGATGGTGACGACGCGGATGCCGTAGCGGGCGAGCTCGCGGGCGATGGGCAGGGTCATGCCGACGATGCCGCCCTTGGAGGCGGCATAGGCGGGCTGGCCGATCTGGCCGTCGAAGGCGGCCACCGAGGCGGTGTTGACGATGACGCCGCGCTCCTCGCCGACGGGATCGGCGGTGTGGAGGCGGGCGGCGAACTTGGACAGCACGTTGAAGGTGCCGATCAGGTTCACCTGGATGATCTTGTTGAAGTCGCCCAGCGGCAGGGGCGAGCCGTCGCGGGCGATGACCTTGGCGGGCGGGCCGATGCCAGCACAGTTGACGCAGATGCGCGCCTTGCCGTGCAGGCCCTCGGCCTCGGCGAGGGCGGCGTCGACCGCCGCCTCGTCGACCACATTGACCTTGACGAAATGGCCGCCGATCTCGGCAGCGAGCTTGCGGCCGAGATCCTCGTTGAGATCGAAGATGGTCACCTTGGCGCCGGCCCTGGCAAGCCGCGCCGCCGTGGCGCCGCCGAGCCCGGAGGCCCCTCCCGTGACGATCGCCGCCATACCCCGTGCGTCCATGGTCCCATCTCCCTGGCGCCAGCCGGCCTACGCAGCCGTGGCGCATTGATGTCGTAGCGTCGGCCGGCACCTTTGTCAGCCGGGGGTGCCCGGTCAATCGGCCGAGCGGGGGATGGGAGGGTTTTCAGCTTAGCAGGTGCAGCAGGGAGACGATGATGACGACGGCGGCGAGGACATGGCGCGCCCCCGATCCGAAAAAAGGCGACCGACAGGGCGGCGCCGAGAGCTAACCCCCCGGCCACGCCCGCGATCACGGTTCAGGTGAAGGCCGGGGCGCCCTGCAGCGCGGCCAGCAGCCAGGCGAGAACGAAGGCGAAGGGCGTCAGCTTCAGCGAAACGATGACGAACCGGCGTTTGGCTGCGGGATCGTCGAGGTCCTGGTTCATGACGAGACCATGCACCGGGCGGATCGGCTGGACCATTGCGGGCAGTTCCCTATCCCGCCTGCTGTCATCGCGGGGACCGACCCGTGACAGTCTTTGGAGACGGAGCAAGTCTGGTGACGACGAAGCGTGCAGGGCGGTCGCCGCGATTGGCCGTCACATCCGGGTGATGTGGGGCGTCGCGCTCTTGCCGCAATGCAGCATGTCCGATACATTCATCTCTGTATGTATTTTCGTTTTTTCTGGCGATCGACCCTCCGGGCCGGCGCGGTGATCGGGGCCTCCGATGTCGTTTTTCCGTTTTCTGTCCATGTCGCTCCTCCTCGTCGGCCTCGCCGCCTGCAACGATTCCGGCAGCACCGCGCCGCGCCCGGCGGCAGCCCCGCCGCCGGCGCCCGTCGGCATCGTCACGGTGACGGCCGGCGCCGTCCCGATCATCAGCGAACTGCCCGGCCGGATCGCGCCGACGCGGATCGCCCAGGTGCGGCCCCGCGTTTCCGGTATCATCGTCGCCCGGGTGTTCCAGCAGGGCAGCCTGGTGAAGGAGGGCGACGTGCTCTACCGCATCGACCCCGAGCCTTTCCGGGTCGAGGTGGAGCGCTCCAGGGCGACCATGCAGCGCGCCCAGGCGACGCGGCTCCTCGCCCAGCAGCAGAACGAACGCGTCGAGCAGCTGCGCGAGCGCAATGTGGCGAGCCCGCAGCAGCTCGACAGCGCCGTCGCGGCACTCGCCCAGGCGGATGCCGACGTCGCCAGCGCCAAGGCGGGCCTCGCGGCGGCCGAGCTCAACCTGAAATATGCCGACATCACCGCGCCGATCAGCGGCCGCATCGGCCGGGCGCTGATCACCGAGGGTGCGCTGGTGGCGGCGAACGGCGCCGAGGCTCTCGCCACGATCCAGCAGCTCGACCCGATCTATGCCGACTTCACCCAGTCGGCGACCGACCTCATCCGCCTGCGCCGCGCCATGCAGGCCGGTGCCGTGACGCCCGACCAGGGCGACGAAGCGGCGGTGAAGCTGATCCTCGACGACGGCAGCCCCTATCCCCATACGGGCCGCCTCCTGTTCTCCGAGGCGACGGTCGATGCCGGCACCGGCCAGGTGACGCTGCGCGGCGAGTTCCCCAATCCCAACGGCGACCTCCTGCCCGGCATGTATGTCCGTGTGCTGATCGAACAGGGCATCCAGCCGAACGCCATCGCCGTGCCGCAGCAGGCGATCCAGCGCGACACGGCGGGCCGGGCGCAGCTCTACGTCGTCAAGGCGGACGATACGGTGGAGATCCGCGTGGTGCGGGCGACCCGCGTGGTCGGCACCAATGCGGTGATCGACGAGGGCCTGGCGGCGGGTGACCGCGTCGTCGTCGAGGGCTTCCAGCGCCTGCGACCGGGTGGAAAGGTCGCCGCGAGCCCCTGGGCGCCGCCGGCGCAAGGCGCGGCCCCGGCCGCCGCCGCCGGCCGATAAGGACCCAGGACCATGCCCCAGTTCTTCATCGGCAGGCCGATCTTCGCCTGGGTCCTCGCCATCCTCATCATGCTGGCGGGCCTCATCGCCATCCCGATGCTGCCGATCGCGCAGTATCCCGACGTCGCGCCGCCGCAGATCACCATCAACACGGCCTATCCCGGGGCCTCCCCGGAAGATGCCTACCAGTCGGTCACCCGGCCGATCGAGGAGGAACTGAACGGCATCGAGGGCCTGATCTATTTCGAATCCGTCGCCGACACGACCGGTGCGATCCAGATCACCGCCACGTTCCGGCCGGGCACCAATGGTGCCGCCGCGGCGGTCGAGGTGCAGAACCGCGTGCGCCGCGTCGAACCGCGCCTGCCGCGCGCGGTGAGCCAGCAGGGCGTGCAGGTCGACCAGGCGCGGTCGAACTTCCTGCTCGTCGCCACCCTGACGTCGACCGACGGCTCGATGGACGATATCGGCCTCGGCGACTACATGAGCCGCAACATTCTCGGCGAGATCCGGCGCGTGCCGGGGGTTGGCCGGGCCCAGCTCTTCGCCTCCGAGCGCGCCATGCGCATCTGGCTCGACCCGGACAAGATGGTCGGCCTCAACCTGACCGCCGCCGACGTCACCGCCGCCGTCACCGCGCAGAACGCGCAGGTCTCGGCGGGTTCCATCGGCTCGCTGCCGAACCCGATCAACCAGCAGGTGACCGCGACCGTCATGGTCAAGGGGCAGCTCGCGTCGCCGGACGAGTTCGGCGCCATCGTGCTGCGCGCCAATCGCGACGGCTCGCTGGTCCGGCTGAGGGACATCGCCCGGATCGAGGTCGGCGCCCAGGCCTATGCGACCTCGGCGCGCCTCAACGGCAAGCCGGCCGCCGCCCTCGCGGTCCAGCTGTCGCCGACCGGCAATGCCATGGCGACCGCCGAAGCGGTCAAGAAGCGGCTGAATGAACTCGCGCCCTTCTTCCCGCCGGGCGTCGAACATGCGGTGCCCTACGACACCTCGCCCTTCGTCCGGGTGTCGATCGAGAAAGTGCTGCACACGCTGCTGGAGGCCATGGTGCTGGTCTTCCTCGTCATGTTCCTGTTCCTGCAGAACCTGCGCTACACGCTGATCCCGGCGATCGTCGTGCCGGTGGCGCTGCTCGGCACCTGCGCGGTGATGTATGTCACCGGCTTCTCCATCAATGTGCTGACCATGTTCGCGATGGTGCTCGCCATCGGCATCCTCGTCGACGACGCCATCGTCGTGGTGGAGAATGTCGAGCGCATCATGGCGGAGGAGGGGCTGCCGCCGAAGGAGGCGACCCGCAAGGCCATGGGCCAGATCACCGGGGCGGTGATCGGCATCACCGCGGTCCTGGTCTCGGTGTTCATCCCGCTAGCCTTCTTCCCCGGCGCGGTGGGCGTCATCTACAAGCAGTTCAGCCTGACCATGGTCGTGTCGATCCTGTTCTCGGCCTTCCTGGCGCTCAGCCTGACGCCAGCCCTGGCGGCAACCTTCCTCAAGCCGGTGGCCGCGGGCCATCATCACGGCAAGCGCGGCTTCTTCGGCTGGTTCAACCGCGGCCTCGACAAGACGACCCGCGGCTATGGCAGCGTCGTCTCCTACATGGTCCGCCGCGGCGGCCGCTTCATGGTCATCTATGTCGTGCTGCTGGCCTGCCTCGGCTATCTCTACATGCGGCTGCCGACCTCGTTCCTGCCGAACGAGGACCAGGGCTACATCATCGTCAACTTCCAGGCGCCCTCGGATGCCACCGTCAACCGCACCCTGACCGCCATCGAAACTGCCGAAAAGCAGTTCGCCGGCGAGCCGGGCGTCGCCCGCATCGTGACGGTGCGCGGCTTCTCCTTCTTCGGCCAGGGACAGAACGCCGCCCTGGCCTTCGTCACCCTGAAGGACTGGAGCGAGCGCGGCCCGCGCGACGCAGCGAATGCCATCGCGCTGCGCGGCACGATCGCGCTGTCGCGGCTGCGCGACGCCATCGTCTTCGGCCTGTCGCCGCCGCCCATCCAGGGCCTCGGCAATTCCAACGGCTTCTCCTTCCGACTGCAGGCGCGCGGCGGCCAGACCCAGCAGCAGCTCGCCGCGGCGCGAGACCAGCTGATCGGTGCCGCCATGCGCAGCCCGATCCTGGCGCAGGTCTTCGTCGAGGGCCTTCCCGACGCCGCCCAGGTGTCGCTGATCGTCGATCGCGAGAAGGCGAACACGTTCGGCGTCACCTTCGCCGACATCAACGCGACGATCTCCACCAATCTCGGCTCGGCCTATGTCAACGATTTCCCCAATGCCGGCCGCCTGCAGCGGGTGCTGGTGCAGGGCGATGCGGCGAGCCGCATGCAGACCTCGGACCTCCTGAACCTCAACGTGCGCAATTCCAACGGCGGCATGGTGCCGCTCTCGGCCTTCGCCCGCGTCGAGTGGCAGCGCGGCCCCTCGCAGATCGTCGGCTACAATGGCTATCCCGCCATCCGTATCTCCGGCTCCGCCGCTCCGGGCTATTCTTCGGGCGACGCCATCGCCGAGATGCAGCGCCTCGCCGGGCAATTGCCGCCGGGCTTCGGCTATGAATGGACGGGGCAGTCGTTGCAGGAGATCCTGGCGGGCTCGCAGGCGCCGCTCCTCATCGCGCTGTCCTGCATCCTCGTCTTCCTCTGCCTCGCGGCGCTCTACGAAAGCTGGACGATCCCGATCTCGGTGCTGCTGGTCGTCCCCCTCGGCGTCATCGGCTCGGTGACGGCGGTGACCCTGCGCGGCATGCCGAACGACGTCTATTTCATGGTCGGTCTGGTCGCGATCATCGGGCTGTCGGCAAAGAACGCCATCCTCATCATCGAGTTCGCCAAGGACCTGAGGGCGGAGGGCAAGGGTATCCTCGAAGCGACGATCGAGGCGGCGCATCTGCGCTTCCGGCCGATCATCATGACCTCGCTGGCCTTCGCGCTGGGCGTGCTGCCCCTCGCCATCGCCTCGGGCGCCAGTGCGGCCAGCCAGCAGGCGCTGGGCACGGGTGTGCTCGGCGGCATGATCTCGGCCACCGTCCTCGCCGTGTTCTTCGTCCCGGTCTTCTTCGTTGTGGTGACGCGGCTGATGGGCGGGCGGGACAAGCCGGCGTCCGAAGAGGCGCCCGCGGCCTCCGATCCCCGGCACTAGGGCCGTGGCGCGGCGCACCAAGGCGGAGGCGGAGGAGACGCGTCGCAGTCTCCTCGACGCGGCCGAACGGATCTTCCATGCCAAGGGGGTGGCGACGACCTCGCTTGAGGAGATCGCCGCCGAGGCCGGGGTGACACGCGGGGCGGTCTACTGGCATTTCGCCAACAAGGCGGACCTGTTCATGGCGCTGTTCGACGATGCGCCGCTGATCCACGACGACCTTCTGGCGCCGCTGGCGCTCAGTGAGCATCCCGACCCGCTGGCGCTGGTGGAAGAGCTGGCCATCGGCGCGCTGACGCTGCTGGCCGGCGACGCGCGTCGTCAGCGCATCTACACGATCCTGACCCTGTGCGAGTATCGGGACGAATTCGGCGTGGTCCTGCAGCGCACCCTGGAGACCATGGACCGTGCCCATGCGCAGTTCGCCAGCGCTTTCGCCGAGGCGGACCGGCGCGGCATCCTGGCGCCGTCATGGCCGCACGGGACGGCGGCGGCCGCCTTCCAGTGGCTGCTGCACGGGCTGATCGTCGACTGGCTGAAATTCGGTCGCCGCTTCGATCTCGTCGAGCGGGGCAGCAGCGTGATCCGGGCGCAGTTCCAGGCCTACCGGCACCACTGTGTGCCGGCCGGCACCCCGACCGGTATCCCGGTTCTTGCGCCGGCGTGAAGCCGGGCGCCCGCACGCGGCCGCGTGGTGCCGCGTGCGGGAATGGCGTCGCGATCAGGCGAGATCGTAGCGGTCGGCGTTCATCACCTTGGTCCAGGCGGCGACGAAGTCGCGCACGAACTTCGTCGCATTGTCGGCCTGGCCATAGACCTCGGCCAGGGCCCGCAACTGCGAGTTCGAGCCGAAGACGAGGTCGACGCGGGTCGCCGTCCACTTCACCGCGCCGGTCTTGCGGTCACGGCCCTCGAAGGCGTCCTGGTCCTCCGAGACCGCCCGCCAGACCGTGCCCATGTCGAGCAGGTTGACGAAGAAGTCGTTGGTGAGGACGCCCGGCCTTGCGGTGAAGACGCCGTGCGGCGAGCCGCCGTGATTGCCACCGAGCACGCGCAAGCCACCGACCAGGGCGGTCATTTCCGGCGCGGTCAGGGTCAGCAACTGCGCCTTGTCGAGCAGCAGTTCCTCGGCCGACACGGTGAAGGCCGTCTTCTGGTAGTTGCGGAAGCCGTCGGCGAGCGGCTCAAGGACGTCGAAGGACTCGGCGTCGGTCTGCTCCGGCGCCGCGTCGGTGCGACCGGGTGCGAAAGGCACCTCGACCGCATGGCCGGCGGCCTTGGCCGCCTGTTCGATGGCGGCACCGCCGCCGAGCACGATCAGGTCGGCGAGCGAGACCTTCTTGCCGCCGGACGCAGAGGCGTTGAAGGCCTGGCCGATGCCCTCGAGGGTCGAGAGGACCTTCGCGAGCTGGGCCGGCTCGTTGGCCTCCCAGTCCTTCTGGGGTGCGAGACGGATGCGCGCGCCGTTGGCGCCGCCGCGCTTGTCGGAGCCGCGGAAGGTGGAGGCCGAGGCCCAGGCGGTGCGGATCAGTTCGGCCGGGCTGAGACCGGAGGCGAGGATCTTGCCCTTGAGGGCAGCGATGTCGGCGCCGTCGACCAGCGGGTGGGACGCGGCCGGCACCGGATCCTGCCAGATCAGGTCTTCGGCCGGGACTTCGGGGCCGAGGTAACGCACCTTCGGGCCCATGTCGCGGTGGGTGAGCTTGAACCAGGCGCGGGCGAAGGCGTCGGCGAACTGATCCGGGTTCTGGTGGAACCGCCGGGACACGGCCTCATAGGCCGGGTCCATGCGCATGGCCATGTCGGCCGTCGACATCATGATCGGCACACGCTTCGCCGGATCATGGGCGTCGGGCGCCATATCCTTGGCGGCGAGGTTGCGGGCGTGCCACTGGTGGGCGCCGGCCGGGCTCTTCACCAGTTCCCACTCGTAGCCGAAGAGGACGTCGAAATAGCCGTTGTCCCAGCGGATCGGATTGGAGGTCCAGGCGCCCTCGAGGCCGCTGGTGATGGTGTCGGCGCCCTTGCCGGTGCCGTAGGCCGAGATCCAGCCGAGGCCCTGTTCGGCGATGGGCGCTGCCTCCGGCTCAGGACCGACGAGGGCGGCATCGCCGGCGCCGTGGGTCTTGCCGAAGGTGTGGCCGCCGGCGACCAGCGCGACCGTCTCCTCGTCGTTCATGGCCATGCGCGCGAAGGTCTCGCGGATGTCACGGGCCGAGGCGAGCGGATCGGGCCGTCCGTCCGGGCCTTCCGGGTTGACGTAGATGAGGCCCATCTGGACCGCAGCGAGCGGGTTTTCGAGGACGCGATCGCCGGTATAGCGGCTGTTGGGCTTGTCGCTGCCGGCGAGCCATTCGGTCTCGGCGCCCCAGTAGATGTCCTCCTCGGGTTCCCAGATGTCGGCGCGGCCGCCGCCGAAGCCGAAGGTCTTGAAGCCCATCGATTCCAGCGCGGCATTGCCGGCGAGGATCATGAGGTCAGCCCAGGAAATGGCATTGCCGTATTTCTGCTTGATCGGCCAGAGCAGGCATGACAAGGAAGGGCAGCTGGTCAAAACCTTCGAAGCCAACAAAGGTCACAAGGAAAAAGATGCTTTCTTCAGTAAAGCTGGCGAGC
>CALRLZ020000067.1:0-14647 GCA_943368975.1 Archangium gephyra | reverse complement strand
GAGCCCGGCCGGATCGACATAGACATAGCCCTCCATCGACTTGCCGCGCACTTCCATCGGCCGCGTCCCTGGGTGGGCGAGCGCCTCTGCGTGCCGTTCCTTGCCGACGCGCAGCAGCAGCCCGTGGCCGGACAGCGCCGCTACCATGTTGCCGCCGAGCAGCACCGCCATCCCGCCGAACATGGCGATGCGGCTCGTCGCTCCATGGCGGCCTGCATCGGCCTCGATCACCGCAAGGATCGTCTGATCGTCCATCATGGCCTCATTCTCCCCAATGCCGCGCCGCATGACCGCCCCCGGGTGGTCATCGGCCGGGTGTCGACACGGTCCGCCGCGCAACCCGTCTTACCATTGCGGCGCGAAACGGCCTGATGCTAAGAGGCGCAAACCGCTTTTCTCGTTCCAACGGGTGATTTCCGCATGTCCGTCGATCAGGCGACCGTCCGGCGCATCGCGCATCTCGCGCGCATCGCCGTGACAGACGAAGAGGTGCCGCACCTCCAGGGCGAACTCAACGCCATCCTCGCCTTCGTCGAGCAGTTGAACGAGGTTGATGTCTCCAACGTCGAGCCGATGACCTCCGTCACTCCGATGGCGATGAAGAAGCGCCAGGACGTGGTGACCGACGGCGGCATCCCGGACCTCATCGTCGCCAACGCGCCCGAACGGGAAGGCCATTTCTTCGCCGTTCCCAAGGTCGTGGAGTAAGCCATGACCGACCTGACCCAACTGACCATCGCCGCGGCCCGCGACGGCCTGACGCAGAAGAACTTCTCGGCCACCGACCTGACGCAGGCCTATCTCGCGGCCATGGAGAAGGGCCGCAAGCTCAACGCCTATGTGCTCGAGACGCCCGAGAAGGCACTCGCCATGGCGGCGGCTTCCGACGCCCGCATCGCCAAGGGCGAAGCCGGACCGCTGGAGGGCATCCCGCTCGGCGTGAAGGATCTGTTCTGCACCGAGGGCGTGCGCACCACTGCCTGTTCCAACATCCTCGGAAATTTCATCCCGCCCTACGAATCCACCGTCACCAGCAATCTCTGGCGCGACGGCGCGGTGATGCTCGGCAAGCTCAACAATGACGAATTCGCCATGGGCTCATCCAACGAGACGAGCTGCTTCCCCACGCCAATCAATCCCTGGCGGCGACAGGGCTCCCAAGCCGGCGCCGGTGGCATCGACGCGACGCCTCTCGTCCCCGGCGGCTCCTCGGGCGGCTCGTCGGCGGCCGTTGCCGCCATGCTCTGCGCCGGCGCGACCGCGACCGATACGGGCGGCTCCATCCGCCAGCCGGCGGCATTGACCGGAACGGTTGGCATCAAGCCGACCTATGGCCGCGTGTCGCGCTGGGGCATCGTCGCCTTCGCCTCCTCGCTCGATCAGGCTGGACCCATCGCCCGCGACGTGACGGATGCAGCCATGCTGCTGCGCTCCTTTGCCGGCGCGGACGCGAAGGACACGACCTGCGTCGATCGCGCGGTGCCCGACTATGCCGCGGCGGTCGGCAAGTCGATCAAGGGCATGACGATCGGCATTCCCCGGGAGTACCGCATCGACGGCATGCCGGCGGAGATCCAGAAGCTGTGGGACGAAGGCGCCCAGATCCTCAAGGAGGCTGGCGCCACCATCGTCGAGATCTCGCTGCCGCACACGAAATATGCGCTTCCCGCCTATTACATCGTTGCGCCGGCGGAGGCCTCCTCCAACCTCGCCCGCTATGACGGGGTACGCTACGGCCTGCGCGAGCCCGGCAAGGACATTGTCGACCTCTACGAGAAGACTCGCGCCAAGGGCTTCGGCAAGGAGGTCCGCCGCCGCATCATGATCGGCACCTATGTGCTCTCGGCCGGCTATTACGACGCCTATTACGTCCGGGCGCAGAAGCTCCGCACCCTGATCAAGCAGGATTTCGAACAGGCCTATGCCGCGGGAGTCGATGCCATCCTGACGCCGGCCACACCCTCCGCCGCCTTCGGCATTGGCGAGAAGGGCTCCGCCGATCCCGTCGAGATGTATCTGCAGGACATCTTCACGGTGACGGTGAACATGGCGGGCCTGCCGGGCATCGCCTTGCCTGCCGGCCTCGACCCTCAGGGACTACCGCTCGGCCTGCAGCTCATCGGCCGCGCCTTCGACGAGGAGACGCTGTTCTCGGTGGCCAGCGTCATCGAGAAGGCCAAGGGCCGCTTCCCGGTCTCGGACCGCTGGTGGGGATGACGTGATGATCGCTGCCCGGGCCGTCGCCATCGCGTGCCTGACGGTCTTCGGGTGGCTCCTGTGGATTTTCGCCGCGCTGCTTCTGGTCTATCTCGCGATGGCCTGGCGTTCGGGCGATCCGGGTTTCAAGCTGGTCTATCTCGCGGTGATGGCGATCGCCGCGGTGGCGACGGGTTTCGTCAGCCGCCATCTGGCGCGGCGGATCGAGGCGGGTCGCTAGCAGCGACGTGTTTCAACGTGTTCCACACGCTCTTTTAAGGGGCGATCGGCCATCCTCCGCAGGTTCGGTTACCGCGGCGGGGCTTCATGTCATCGATCGATACGTCACACGACCTTCCCGACGGTCAGGGAAGCCTCGCGCGGCTCGTCGCGCTGCCTCTCTTCGCCCTCGCCATCTTCGTCTCGGCCTTCCTGCTGTTCTCGGTGCAGCCGCTGTTCACGAAGATGGTGCTGCCGGTGCTCGGCGGCACGCCGGCGGTCTGGTCGGTGGCGATGGTCTTCTTCCAGGGCGTGCTGCTCGCCGGCTATGGCTACGCCCATCTCCTCAACCGCCATCTCGATCCGCGACGGGCCATCCTCGTCCATCTGGCCATGATGGCCCTCGTCTTTGCGGTCGCCCTGCCGATCGCACTGGCGCCGGGCTGGGGCCGGCCGCCGGCTGAGGGTGAGGCGTTCTGGCTCATCGGCCTGTTCGCGGCCTCAGTGGGGCTTCCCTTCTTCGCGCTCGCCGGCAATGGCCCGCTGCTTCAGGCCTGGTTCGCCCGGACGGGCCACCGCGACGCGGCCGATCCCTATTTCCTCTATGGCGCCTCCAATCTCGGCTCCTTCCTGGCGCTGCTGTCCTATCCTTTCGTGATCGAGCCGCTGCTGCCGCTGAAGACCCAGTCCGCCGTCTGGGCCGCCGGCTTCGCCGTACTCGGCGGCCTGATCGCGGCCACGGCGGTGATCCTTGGCCGGACCATCCGGGCGCCGACGGCGGCCGCGCTGGCGGTCCGCGCCGAAGTTCCGGTTGCCTGGTCGGAGCGGCTGACCTGGATCGGCCAGGCGGCGGTGCCCTCCGGACTTCTGGTGGCGCTCACCGCGCATCTGTCGACCGATGTCGCCGCCGTGCCGCTCCTCTGGGTGCTGCCGCTGGCGCTCTTCCTGCTCACCTTCGTGCTCGCCTTCCGCGACGGCGGCTCGGGCCTGCACCGCCTCATGGTCGCCGGTCAGCCGCTGATGCTGGTCGGCGTCATCTTCGCCCTGGTGGCGGGTGCGAACATCCCGTGGCCGCTCGCCGCGGCGCTGCATGTCGGCTTCTTCTTCGTCGCCACCATGGTCTGCCACGGCGAACTCTACCGCCGCCGCCCGGCCACCACGCACCTGACCGAGTTCTACGTGATGCTGTCCGTCGGCGGCGTCATCGGTGGCGTTTTCGCCAGCCTCATCGCGCCGGCGCTGTTCAACTCGATCCTCGAATATCCGATCCTCGTCGTCGCCGCGGTCCTCTGCCGGCCGGGCATGGGCGAGGCGCTGGCGCGGCTCGGCTGGTCGCGCCTTGTCGCCGCCCTGGCCCTCTTGGCGGGTCTGGTGGCGCTGCAGGCGGTCGCCGGCGTGACTGCCAAGGCGCTGCCGGTCATCGCCTATATTGCCCTCATGGCCGGCATTGCCGGCATCATCCTCATCGGCCGGCGCCAGCCGGCTGCCATCCTGGCGGGGGCGCTCGTCTTCTTCGCGGTGAGCCAGGCGCCGGTCATGCCCGCGGGCACCCTTGCGCGCGAGCGCTCCTTCTTTGCCGTCCACGAGGTGCAGGAGACGCCGGACGGGCAGGGGCGACTGCTCGTCCATGGCATCACGGTCCATGGCGCCGAGCGCATCCGCCATGCCGACGGCCGCCTCATCGACGGGCGGCCGGAACCGGCGAGCTACTATCATCGCGGCGGGCCCTTCGGCGATGCCATCGGCGCCCTGCGCGCCACCCGGCAGGGCAGGCCGATGCGGGTCGCCGCCATCGGGCTCGGGATCGGTTCGCTCGCCTGCTACAGCGAGGCTGGCGATGCCTGGACATTCCTCGAGATCGATCCGGTCGTGGTCCGGATGGCCCGCGATACCCGCCTCTTTCAGTCGCTGACGCGCTGTGCGCCGGAGGCGCCTGTGGTGATCGGCGACGGGCGCCTGACCCTCAACGACCAGGCCGGCCGCTTCGACCTCATCGTCGTCGACGCCTTTTCCTCAGATGCCATCCCCGTCCATCTGCTGACGCGGGAGGCTTTTGCCGGCTATCTCGGCAAGCTCGCGCCGGACGGGGCGATCCTCGTCCACATCTCCAACCGCAACATGGATCTCAGCCCGGTCGTGGCGGCCTCGGCCGCCTCCCACGGCCTCACCGGCGGCGTTCGCCACGGTGTTGCGGAAGGCGGCATGCGCGAGGCCATGACCGCCCCGGCCATCGTGGCCATGGTGGCGCGCGACGCGAGGCACCTCGGGTCCGTCGCCGGTTCGCCCGCCTGGCCGCCGCTCGCCGTGCCAGCCGGGTTCCAGACCTGGACCGACGACTATTCCAATATCATCGACCCGATCATGAGGCGGTTGCGCCAGCCCTGAGGGAGGCGACGCCCGCATTGGCGCGGGCGCCGCCGGGGTCCGGCGCGACGGGGGCGGCGGCCGGTTCCCCACGGGCGGAGAGGGCGTCCGCCCACGGGGGATACGGGGCACCCAAGGCTGCGGATGCAGCCGGACCGGCAAAAGCGCGGTTCAGCGACAGCCTGTCGCATCCAAAGAGTGTCCTTTGGTGTAGAACCAGAGACTGCTTGGTTCGGGAGGCTTGATGGTGGCGGTCATCGTCGATCTCAAGGACGCCCTCGCGCGCTGCGCGGGCGGCGACAAGGCTGCCCTCAGGATGATCTACGACAGCGAATGCGCCGCGATGATCGGCGTTGCCGCGCGCATCGTGAAGCGCCGGGAACTGGCCGAGGAGGTCGTGCAGGAGGCCTTCGTCAAGATCTGGCGCAACGCCCACCGCTATGATCCGGGCCTCGGCCCGGCCAAGGCCTGGATCTACGCCATCGTCCGCAACCAGGCCATCAACACCCTGCGCAGCGGCCGGCGCGAGGATCTCGTCGACGAGGTGCCGGAGGATGCAGGCTCGGCGGTGGAAGCCTATGCCGCCGCCGAGCGCCTGCCGGACGGCCAGGCCCTGCGCCGCTGCCTGGAGGGGCTTGAGGCCCGCCGCCGCACGAGCCTCCTCATGGCCTATGTGGACGGCTTTTCCCATGGCGAGATCGCCGGCCGTCTCGGCCTGCCGCTCGGCACGGTGAAGGCCTGGATCCGCCGGTCGCTGCTGGCGCTCAGGGAGTGCATGGGATGACCGACGACCTGATCGCCACCGCCGGGGAATATGTCGCCGGACTGATGTCGCCGGAGGAGCAGGAGGCCTTCGAACGGCTGATCGCCAGCGACCCCGTGGCCCGCAGCGCCGTCGCGGACTGGCGCTCGCGGCTCCTCGCCCTCGACGAGACCGCGCCCCGGCTGACGCCCTCGGCAGGCCTGTGGCCGGCCATCGAGACGGCTATCGGCGCTGCGCGTCCGGAACAGGCGAAACCCGGCTGGTTCGCGCGCCTCTGGCAGGATGTCTCCGCCCTGAGGCTCGCCACGCTCGCGGGGGCTGCGGCGGCCCTGGTCATGGCGGTGCTTCTCGTCACCCAGCCGTTCGGCGGCGCGGGCAAGCCCACCGTCGTCGCCGTGCTCAACGCACCGAATACCAGCGAGGCCGGCGCCATCGTCGAGGCCTTCGCCGATGGCCGTATCCGCGTCGTGCCGCTGCGCGCCATCCCGGTGCCGGAAGGGCGTGTGCTGCAGGTCTGGACCCTGTGGGACCGTCAGGTCGGGCCGCGCTCGGTCGGTCTGATGGAGCGGGCGGAGGCGCGCGACTACGCGACATCAGGCATGCCGCGCCCGGTCGACCAGCAATTGTACGAGATCACGCTGGAGCCCGCGGGTGGCTCGCCGACCGGGCGGCCGACCGGGCCGATCCTCTATGTCGGGCGGGGTGCGACGCCGCTGTGACGCCGTCGGCAGGGCGTAGCGGGGCTCTGCGGGGCCCGCTGCCCCTTGCCGATGACCGCTCCCCTGGGCTACCCAAGCGCTTCTCCTCCACTGCCGGGCCCGCCCATGACCGCTCATGCCAATCCGAAGAACCTCATCCCCGGCGCCACGGGCGACTGGGAGGTGGTGATCGGCCTCGAGATCCATGCGCAGGTGGCGTCCAACGCCAAGCTGTTCTCGGGGGCCGCTGTCGGCTTCGGCGCGCCGGAAAACAGCCAGGTGAGCCTCGTCGACGCGGCCATGCCGGGGATGCTGCCGGTCATCAACGAGGAATGCGTGCGCCAGGCGATCCGTACCGGGCTCGGCCTCAAGGCGACGATCAACCACCGCTCGGTCTTCGACCGGAAGAACTATTTCTATCCGGACCTGCCGCAGGGCTATCAGATCAGCCAGTACAAGAGCCCGATCGTCGGCGAGGGCGAGGTCATCGTCGACCTGTCGCCGACCGAGAGCTTCAAGGTCGGCATCGAGCGCCTGCACCTGGAACAGGATGCCGGCAAGTCGATCCACGATCAGCATCCGACGCTGTCCTATATCGACCTCAACCGCTCCGGCACCGCGCTGATGGAGATCGTCTCCAAGCCGGACATGCGCTCGGCCGACGAGGCCAAGGCCTATGTGACGAAGCTGCGCACCATCCTGCGCTATCTCGGCACCTGCGACGGCGACATGGAGAAGGGCAACCTGCGGGCCGACGTCAACGTCTCCGTGCGCAAGCCCGGCGATCCCTTCGGCACCCGCTGCGAGATCAAGAACGTCAACTCCATCCGCTTCATCGGCCAGGCGGTCGATTACGAGGCGCGCCGGCAGATCGGCATCCTCGAGGATGGCGGCACGATCGACCAGGAGACGCGCCTCTACGACGCCACCAAGGGCGAGACGCGCTCCATGCGCTCGAAGGAAGAGGCGCACGACTACCGCTACTTCCCCGATCCGGACCTGCTGCCGCTGGAATTCAGCCAGGCCTATGTGGACGACCTCGCCGCTGTCCTGCCGGAACTGCCCGACGCCAAGAAGGCACGCTTCATCAGCCAGTACGGGCTCACGCCCTATGACGCCTCGATCCTCGTGCTGGAACGCGACAATGCCGACTATTTCGAAGCCGTCGCCAAGGGTCGCGACGCCAAGGCCTCGGCCAACTGGGTGATCAACGAGTTGTTCGGCCGCCTCAACAAGGATGGCCGCGATGTGACGACCTCGCCGGTGACGCCGGCCCAGATCGGCGGCATCGTCGATCTCATCGCCTCGGGTGTCATTTCCGGCAAGATCGCCAAGGACCTGTTCGAGATCATCTATACGGAGGGCGGGGACCCGGCGGCGGTCGTGGAAGCCCGCGGCATGAAGCAGGTCACCGATACCGGCGCCATCGAGAAGGTGATCGACGAGGTCATCGCGGCCAATCCCGACAAGGTGCAGCAGGCCATCGCCAAGCCGACGATGCTCGGCTGGTTCGTCGGCCAGGTGATGAAGGCCTCGGGCGGCAAGGCCAATCCTGAGGCCGTGAATGCGATGCTGAAGGCGAAGCTCGGGATTTGAGGCGGGGCGCCGCCCGGCCCTGACGCTGCGACAGGACCACCGGATGGCGAGCCTCTGGACGTTGAACATCGACCGGGATCCTCGCTATCGCGGCGCCGAGGAGATCATCGCGGCGGCCGGCTATGCCATCACCATCGCCGATGATGTGATCGCCATCGTCAATGAGGACACCGGCGACAGCCAGCGTTTCCGCTCGCGCAAGGATGTCCTCGCCTTCGCCACGTCGCTCGCATCGGGCGAACCGCCGCCCCAACACAAGCGCAGCGCCGGTATCCGCAACGGTTCGGGCTTCCGCGACCGGTCGGCCCGTCCGCCGGCGCGCGAGGCGGAATCCCGCCCCGACAGTGATGCGGACATGGACATCGCCAGGCTCAAGCAGCTCTGCCAGGCGCTGACCATCGAGCGCGACGCGTGGAAGGCACGGGCGCAGATCCGTGAGGAGACGGCGGCGAGCGAGCCCGCCGATGGTGGCGAGAAATACCGCGCGCTGAAGAAGTTCATCGCCCGCGAGTTCCATCCCGACCAGGTTCGCGCCGACGGGATCGAGCGGCTGGTGCGCACGGAAGTCTTCAAGACGATCTGGGCCCATATCGAGGAGATCGAGCGCACAGGGCGCTCGTGAGCGAACGCC
The DNA here is from genome assembly GCA_943368975.1 of Archangium gephyra. Taxonomy (GTDB): domain Bacteria; phylum Pseudomonadota; class Alphaproteobacteria; order Rhizobiales; family Phreatobacteraceae; genus Phreatobacter. Next base: position 6,180 of record CALRLZ020000067.1, on the reverse strand, counting down.
TCTTCAGCCTGCCGGGTGAGTGCTTCGCCGACCCGCCGGCATGAATGGCAGCAGCGCGCCAGGCCCCCCTTGCACTCGTCCATCGTTGGCGGGTTCCATGCCGCACCCCAAGGGAGGAACAAACATGTCGAAACGCTTTACGCTCAGTGGCTTCTGGCTGTCCGGGCCCACCTACAAGGTCGGGCTGATGCTCAGTCTCTGCGGCGAGGATTTCGCCTATCATTCGCTCAATCTGCGCGCCGGCGAGCACAAGGCGCCGGCTTTCCTGGCCAAAAACCGCTTCGGTCAGGTGCCGGCCCTGGAGGATGCGAAAACCGGACTGTCGCTCTGCCAGTCGGCGGCGATCCTCGAATATCTTGCGGCCGAGCTGGGCAAGTTCCATGGCGACGGCGCTGCCGGGGCCGCCCGCGCCCGCGAATGGATGTTCTGGGATTTCGACCGGCTCGCCGGGCCCATCTACCGTTCGCGCGCCCAGCGCTTTGGCATTCGGGCGTACAATCAGCCGATCATGGAAATGTACTGGGCCGAAGGCAATGCGGCGCTGAAGGTGCTGGAGGAGGCGCTGGCGAAGGCCGACTGGCTTGCCGGGGCGCACCCGACCATCGCCGACATCGACGTCTACGGCGTGGTTGCCTATGCGCCGCAGGCTGGGTTCGACCTCGCCGCATATCCGGCCATCAGCGCCTGGATGAGCCGGATGGAGGTGCTGCCGGGCTTTATCGCCAGCGACGGCCTGCCCAAGGCGACGCAGGCGTGAGCGCCGCGGTCACCTTGCGCGAAGCGACCGCGGCCGACGTGCCGCGGATCGCCGCGCTCATCGCCATGGGCGACGCCAAGTCACCCCTGGATGCCGCCGCGGCCGAGGCGGAGGGCCGCCACCCCGCTTATGCCGAGGCATTCCGGCGGCTCGCTGGGTCGGAGGCCAACCATCTGTTCGTGGCGGAGCAGCGAGGGCGCATCGTCGGTACCTACCAGCTCACGGTCCTGCCGGGCATCGCCGAGCGCGGCCGCACCCGCGGCAAGATCGAGAGCGTCCATGTCGACCCGACCCTGCGTGGCAGCGGCATCGGCGCGGCGATGATGCGCCACGCGATCGCCACCGCCCGCGAGAAGGGAATCGGGCTGGTGGAGCTGTCCTCGAACAAGAGCCGGACCGACGCCCATCGCTTCTACGAGCAGCTGGGCTTCGCCAGAAGCCACGAGGGCTTCAAGATGGCCCTCGACTAAGGGCCGCTCCGCCGGGGATCAACCGCGGCGGCGGCCACGGCATTCTGGCAGAAAGCTGCGCCACGTCTTGCCGGCGGCCTGCAGGCGGGTCTTGTCGCGCCGCCATTCTGCGCCGCAATCCCGCATGATCTGGTCGTTGCGCAGCTGCGCGGCCGAGCGCGGCCGGCGGGTGGTGCCCGAGGCCGGAGGCGTGGTGGCCGTCTCGGTCGCGGAACTGCGGCTGCGCGTGGGTGCCGTTGTTTGGGCAGTGGCGATATCGGCGGTGAGGACGAGAGCGGCGACGGCCGCGAGCCAGTGAAGTCGCATGGGTGATCCTCCGAGTGATCGCGCTGAACGTTTCACCCTGCGGCACAACCCGGGATGAACGTCGCGCAGGTTGTATCCTGCCCTGTTCCTGCAACCGCGCAACTGAGGCATCGCACGGATGGGTCCATGGAGGGGTTGGCCTCCGGCGGCAAGATGCTAGCCTTGCCGTTCCGAGGCCCTGCGGGCCCGACCGGTGCCACCGGCATAAGGTTCACGCGGAGACGCTCCATGTCGCAACGTCCGATCGAACTGCATTACTGGCCGACCCCGAACGGCTGGAAGATCACCATCATGCTGGAGGAATGCGGGCTGCCGTACACCGTCATTCCCGTGAACATCGGCAAGGGCGACCAGTTCAAGCCCGAATTCCTGAAGATCGCCCCGAACAACCGGATGCCGGCCATTGTCGATCCAGACGGGCCGGACGGTGCGCCGATCTCGGTCTTCGAGTCTGGCGCCATCCTCCTCTATCTCGGCCGCAAGACCGGCCGGTTCTATCCGCAGGACGAGCGCGGCCGTGTCGCGGTGGAGGAATGGCTGATGTGGCAGATGGCCGGCTTCGGCCCCATGCTCGGCCAGACGCACCATTTCCGCATCTATGCGCCGGAAAAGATCGACTATGCGATCAACCGCTACACCAACGAGGCCAACCGCCTCTATGGCGTCCTCAACCGACGTCTCGAGGGGCGCGACTTCATCTGCGACGCGGTGTCGATTGCCGATTTCGCCTGTATCGGATGGGCGAAGCTCTGGGAGCGTCAGGGCCAGGACATGGAGCAGTTCCCCCATGTGAAGGCCTGGATCGACCGGATGCTGGCGCGGCCGGCGGTGCAGAAGGGACTGATGGTCAACAAGGAGGACCGCAACGCCACGGCGCCGCGCGATCCGGCGGCGCAGGCGATCCTCTTCGGCCAGACGGCGCGCTGAGGCGGCGGTGCGTTACAGGCTCATGGCGAGGATTTTCATCTTTTCGTAGCGTTAATCCATCGTTGACCTATGGGAAGCAGACTGCAGGAGAACCATGGTATCGGGCGACCGACCGGTCAGCCCGTCTCAATCGGAGGTCATGCGATGAGTATGATGATCCTCGCGGAAGCGGACGCACCGTCCATCGTGCCGGTGGATCTGGAAAATCGTCCGCCGCGCGAACTCGGGACCCTGTATGCGGCCGGCCGGGTCGTGCCCCGCGATCTCGTCGCCGCCCATATGTGGTTCAACATCGCCGCCCTGAAGGGGGACCGTGATGCCGCCCACAGGCGGCAGGAGGTCGCCGCCGAGATGAGCAAGGACGAGATCGCCCAGGCCTTGGGCTGGGCCCGTGCCTGGCTCGACGCACAGGCCCCTGTCGCGGTCTGATCAGGCGGTCTGCAGACGGGCGCGTTCCCTGCGCATGTCCGGAAGGAAGACGGCAAGAAGCCCGATGAGCGGCAGGAACGAGCAGAGCCAGTAGACATAGTCGATGCCCCTGGCATCGGCGATCTGCCCCAGTACCGCGGCGCCGATGCCGCCCATGCCGAAGGCGAAGCCGAAAAACAGTCCGGAGATCATGCCGACCTTGCCGGGGACGAGTTCCTGGGCGAAGACGAGGATCGCCGAGAAGGCCGAGGCCATGACGACGCCGATGATGCCGGTGAGGATGACGGTTCCCGTCAGGTTGGCGTAGGGCAGGGCGAGGGTGAAGGGGAGCGTCCCCAGGATCGATCCCCAGATCACCAGCTTGCGGCCGAAACGGTCGCCGATCGGGCCGCCGAGCACCGTCCCCACCGCGAGGCCCCCGAGGAAGACGAAGAGCAGCAACTGCGCGTCACGCACCGACACGCCGAAACGGTGGATCGTGTAGAAGGTGTAGTAGCTCGTCAGGCTGGCCATGTAGACATATTTCGAGAAGACCAGCAGTCCCAGAACCGTGAGCGCGATCAGCACCTTGCGGCGCGGCAGGACGAAGGGGCGGGCGGGCGCCGGGCGCGCGGCCTGGGCCGCCCTCTGGCGCGCATACCAGCCGCCGACCTTGATAAGGATGACCATGGCGGTCAGTGCCAGCGCGCCGAACCAGGCGACGGATTGCTGGCCGCGCGGCAGGATGATGAAGGCCGCCGCGAGCGGTCCGAGAGCGGTACCGACATTGCCGCCGACCTGGAACAGCGACTGGGCGAGGCCGTGGCGCCCGCCCGAGGCGAGCCGCGCCATGCGCGAGGATTCCGGGTGGAACACCGCCGATCCGAAGCCGACCAGGCCAGCAGCCACCAGCAGCAACTCGTAGCTTGCCGCATGGGCGAGAAGGATAAGCCCGGCGAGGGAAAAACCCATGCCGATCGCGAGTGAATAGGGCTGCGGATGCCTGTCGGTATAGAGGCCGACCAACGGCTGGAACAGCGCGGCGGTTCCCGAGAAGACGAAGGCGAGAAGGCCGATCTGGCCGAAATCCAGCGCGTAATTCTCCTTCAGGACGGGATAGAGCGCCGCGACCAGCGACTGCATCACGTCGTTCAGCAGGTGGCAGGTGCTGAGCGCTGCGAGGATGCCGAAGGAGGTGCGGTCGACGGCAGGGGCGGCCGTGGCGACGGGCGTGCTGGTCACAGATGCTCCTCGGGGCGGCATCGGCCGCTTCATTCCTGCCCGATCAGGAGGCAATCCGTATCGGGGGTCAAGGCTCCCGGGACGTGAGCCCGCATGCGCGGGGCGAGTGGCTGGAGGGGCTCCGCGTGCTGCCAGCGGCGCAGATCCGGATGTTTCCTCAATGGACAACGGGCAATTGGACAAACACCATGGGTTGTGGCGAGTCCTGGGCTCGCCTTTGGCCATGGGGAGTGCCATGACACGGGCCTTCAAGGTGACGTCGTGGAACGTTGAATGGCTGGTGCACGCCTATGGGGTCGCCAGCGGTCGGTTTGAAGAGAAGTCCCGCAGTTTTGTAGGGCGCCGCCCATCGATGGTGGATGCAAAGGCCAAGCTCGAGGCCCTGCGCAGCGAGGCTCTCGAGATCGATGCGGATATCCTCTTCCTGATCGAGGGCATCCCGGGTGCCGACGTCATGGCGGAATTCGTGCGGGACTACCTGCCGGAATATCGCCTTGTGGTCCATCCCGGCACGGACCCCCGCGCCTACGCCACGCAAGGCGAGCAATGGATGTGGTTCCTGGTCAAGCCTTCGCTGGCGGATGCGACCAGCGCCCATCTCCTCGACCTTGGCATCTGGAAATCCTACACGCAGGAAGCGTCGCTTGGCGGGCACAAGGGCGGAAAATGGACGTTCTCGGCGCCGCAACTCGACAAGGCGACCATGTCTGTCGGGGCCAACAAGCGGCACCGGCACTCACACTATCGCCACCCGCAGGTCCTGGTGATGACCTACCAGGGACATCGGATCGAAGTGATCGGCTGCCACTTCAAGAGCAAGCATATCGGACAGGAGGTGCCGCGGCGCGCACCGGGCGAGACCGATGAGGACTATTTCGAACGCAAGGAGGTCGCCTGGTACATGGCCAACGCCCATGTGGCGCGGTCCAAGCTGACGACGGAGGCGACCGACGTCCGCTATTACATCGACAAGCGTTTCGCGCAGGAGGCGCTTCCGATCATCCTGGTGATCGGCGACCTGAATGACGGACCCGGCAAGGAACTGCTGGAACGTGAATACCTGCTTCACGACCTCATCGGCGTCCTGCAGGGGGATGTCTTCTTTGCTCGCAAGTTCCTCAACCACGCGCTGTTCGACTATCCGCAGCACCTGCGCTGGACGTCGCGGTTCGAGGACAAGCTCGATCCCGCGCGCGCGCCCACGATCCTGCTGGACCACATTACCTTCACCGAGGCGCTGAGCCGGCGCGGTGTCGGTCCGCTCATTGTCCATCCGGAGGCCGGGTTCGTGGAACACGAGGTCCACGACCGGATCAACGCGGTGCTGACGACGGGCGCGAAGACCAGCGATCACGCGCCCGTCAGCCTGGTGGTGTCGTCGCAAAGCAGCGCGTGACCCGCGGGTCAGTTCACCACGCGCACGGCGCCCTTGGCGGCGCTGGTGGTGAGGGCGGCATAGGCCCTCAAGGCCGTCGTGACCTTGCGCTTGCGCGGGGCTGCCGGCTGCCAGGCGGCCTTGCCCCTGGCTTCCATGGCGGCGCGGCGGCGGGCGAGTTCGGCATCGGAGACGCGCATCGCGATCGTCCGGTTGGGAATATCGATGTCGATCATGTCGCCCTCCTCGACGAGGCCGATGGCCCCGCCTTCCGCCGCTTCCGGCGAGGCATGGCCGATGGAGAGGCCGGAGGTGCCGCCGGAGAAGCGGCCGTCGGTGATGAGGGCGCAGGCCTTGCCGAGGCCCTTCGACTTCAGATAGCTCGTCGGATAGAGCATTTCCTGCATGCCGGGACCGCCGCGCGGCCCCTCGTAGCGGATGACGACGACGTCGCCGGCCTTGATCTTGTTGGTGAGGATGGCGTCCACCGCGGCGTCCTGGCTCTCGAAGATGCGGGCGGGGCCGGAGAATGTGAGGATCGAGGCGTCCACGCCAGCGGTTTTCACGATGCAGCCGTCGAGCGCGATATTGCCGGAGAGCACGGCAAGGCCCCCGTCCTGCGAATAGGCATGTTCCGCGGAGCGGATGACGCCCGTCTCGCGGTCGAGGTCGAGTTCCTCGAAGCGGCGGCTCTG
>CALRLZ020000066.1:0-14877 GCA_943368975.1 Archangium gephyra | reverse complement strand
CTGGAGGTTGTGACCCTCACCCGGAATGTAGCCGATGACCTCGAAGCCATTGGTCAGTCGCACCTTGGCGACCTTGCGGAGCGCCGAGTTCGGCTTCTTCGGGGTCGTCGTGTAGACACGCGTGCACACGCCACGCTTCTGCGGGCAGCCCTCCATGTGGCGGGACTTCTCGCGGTAGGTGCGCGGCTGACGCGGCTTGCGGATCAGCTGGTTGACTGTCGGCATCGGCGGCCTTGTCCTTGAACCATTGAGGCCCGGTCGCCCGGAACTCGTGTAAAGCCTTGCTTCGCCCGTCCCGTTACCGGAACAGGCAACCGGGCGCTCGGTTTGCCCCGAAAGACAAACTGCGCCCGGCGAAAACAGAGGATCGCCAGTCCTTGCGGGCGGGCGATCATGCGTTTCGATCTGACTGACGTCAGGCGATGCGGTCTCGGTTAGCTTCGATCGGAACCGGCTTGGAGCCGTTCCCAGGACCGCGTGTGCAACCGACCTTCATCGGAAAGTCGGGTGGCAATACACGCTGAGTCGCCCCCCGTCAAGCACGACGCCCGATCAGGTTCCGCAAAGACCATATGTTTCGCCGATCCCGCGCAATGCGACAGAAACATTCCGGTCCGCTCCCGGCATGATCCGTCATTATCGGGCGCTTAAGTCATGATCCGGCACCGCGGGACCGTCACCTGCGTTGCCATGCACTTGCCTATCGGACCAGGAATCGGAGTATCGCAGGCGATGTGACACGGGGGGCGTCTGTCCGATCGGGGGGCAACCTGAACGTTTCACACGATTGTTGTGATCTGACGTGAACCGGGTGCGTTTGTGCGGCCCAAGATGAAGAGGATGAAGACCATGGCGTTCAGGAACGTCGCATTCGCAGCCGTCGCCGCTGCCACTCTCGCCGGCGCCTTCGGCCTGCCGGCCCAGGCGCAGACCGACCGTGACGGTCAGCAGCGCTGGATCAACATCGTCAACCGGAGCGGCGTCACGATCCGCGAGTTCTACATGACCGACGTCGACACCCGCGGCTGGGGCGACGATCGCCTGGGCCAGGAGGTCGTCGAGCCCGGCGACTCGCTCCGCGTGGTTCCGACCCCGCGCCAGCGCTCGCGCGGCTATTGCCAGTACGACATGAAGGTGGTCTTCGCCAACGATCGCACCGTTGAGCGCCGCGGCGTCAACCTGTGCCAGACCACCAACCTTGTCTGCACCTCGACTGGGTCCTGCCGCGTCAACTGACACGGCCAGGCTCGACCATGCCGCAAGGCCGCCCCGACGGGCGGCCTTTTGCGTTTCAGCGCCGGACGGCGGATCACGGCTGCTGGCGCATAGGATGGTCGTCGATGGCAGGGATTGCACAGCCCTGCTCAAATGGGCATAGCAGCAGACGCTGCATTCCGTTCGGTCATCTGCGCCGTGCTTCTTGCACGGCCCTTCTCCCTTCGGGTGTCTGCCACTCCCGTCGACCCCCGCGGAAGGACATTCCGGGGTCGCTGCCCAGAAGGACAAGGTTCATGACGTTCAAGACGCTCTTCGGAGCGACCGCCGCTGCGGTCGCCCTCTCCGCCAGCCTGTTCGCAGCGCCGCCGGCCCTCGCCCAGACCGACCGCGACGGCCAGCAGCGCTGGATCAACATCGTCAACCGCACCGGGGTGACGATCCGCGAGTTCTACATGACTGACGTCGACACCCGGGGCTGGGGCGACGACCGGCTCGGTCAGAACGTGATCGAACCGCGCAACTCCCTGCGCGTCGTGCCGACTCCGCGGCAGCGCGCGCGCGGCTATTGCCAGTTCGACATGAAGGTCGTCTTCGCCAACGAGCGCACCGTCGAGCGCCGCGGCGTCAACCTCTGCTCGACCAGCAACCTGGTCTGCGGCTCGACCAGCTCCTGCTCGGCCAACTGAAGAAACCGCCCCCTGAACGCAGAAGGGCCGCCCGAAAGGCGGCCCTTCCTGTTTTGAGCTGGCGTCGCCGGCAGGACCGGGGGAGCCCCCTGCCCTCGCCCCGCATCAGGGCTGCGGCGCCTCGATCACGGCCACCTCGGCGGGAGCACCGGCCGGCGTGCCCGCAGCCTTCTGCTTCTCGTCGAGGATGAGATCGTCGCGCTTCAGCGCGATCTCGCGGATACGGCTGATCATGGCACCGGTGCCCGCCGGGATGAGGCGGCCGACGATGACGTTCTCCTTCAGGCCCTCGAGCGTGTCCGACTTGCCGTTGACGGCCGCTTCGGTGAGCACGCGCGTGGTCTCCTGGAAGGAGGCCGCGGAGATGAAGGACCGCGTCTGCAGCGAGGCCTTGGTGATGCCGAGCAGAACCGGCGTGCCGGTGGCCGGCCGCTTGTTCTTGTCGTCCGCCATGGCGAGGTTCGCCTCTTCCATCTCGGAGGCGTCGACCTGGTCGCCCTGGATGAGATCCGTGTCACCGGGATCGGTGATCTCAACCTTCTGGAGCATCTGGCGGACGATGACCTCGATGTGCTTGTCGTTGATGACGACGCCCTGGAGCCGATAGACCTCCTGGATCTCGTTGACGAGGTAAGCGGCAAGCTCCTCCACGCCCTTGATCGCCAGGATGTCGTGCGGCGCCGGATTGCCGTCGACGATGAAGTCGCCCTTCTGCACCTCGTCGCCGTCCTGAAGGTGGATGTGCTTGCCCTTCGGGATCAGGTACTCCGCCGTCTCGGCATCGGCCTCGAACGGCTCGATCGTCAGGCGACGCTTCTGCTTGTAGTCCTTGCCGAAGCGCACGACGCCGGAAATCTCGGCGATGATCGCCGCATCCTTCGGACGACGCGCCTCGAACAGCTCGGCGACGCGCGGCAGACCGCCGGTGATGTCGCGGGTCTTGGCGCTTTCGAGCGGGATACGGGCGATGACGTCGCCGGCATGGATCTGCGCGCCCGGCTCGAAGCTGATGACCGCATCCACCGCAAGCGCGTAGCGGGCATCCGTCCCACGCGGCAGCTTCTGAAGCTTGCCGTTGGAGTCGCGGATGACGAGCGACGGCTTGAGGTCGGCCGAACGGGTCGAGGTGCGCCAGTCGGTGACGACACGCTTGGTGAAGCCGGTCGCCTCGTCGGTGGTTTCCGCAAGGGACTGGCCGTCGACCAGATCCTCGAAGCCCAGCACACCGTCGATCTCGGAGATGATCGGGCGGGTGTAGGGATCCCATTCGGCGATACGCTGGCCGCGCTTGACCTTCGTACCCTCGTCGACACGCAGCTTGGCGCCGTACTGGATACGGTGCGTCGCGCGCTCGGTGCCGTCCGCATCGGCGATGATGACGGCCATGTTGCGGCCCATCGCGATGAGTTCGCCGTCCGAGTTCTTCACGATCGAGCGGTTGCGGATCTTGATCGTGCCTTCGAAGGTCGCCTCGATGAACGAGGTGTCGACCACCTGGGCGGCGCCGCCGATGTGGAAGGTGCGCATGGTGAGCTGGGTGCCCGGCTCGCCGATGGACTGCGCCGCGATGACGCCGACCGCTTCGCCGATATTGACCGGCGTGCCGCGGGCGAGGTCACGGCCATAGCACTGGCCGCAGACGCCGACCTTGGTCTCGCAGGTGAGGACCGAGCGGATCTTCACCTCCTGTATGCCGGCGGCGGTGATCGCCTCCACGTCCTTCTCGAGGATCATGGCGCCGGCCTCGACCAGCACCTTGCCCGAAGACGGGTCGGTGACGGTGACGGCGGCCGAACGGCCGAGGATGCGCTGGCCGAGCGTCGCCACGACCTGGCCCGCATCCACGATGGCGCGCATGCCGATACCCTTCTCGGTATGGCAGTCACGCTCAGTGATGATGCAGTCCTGGGCCACGTCGACGAGACGGCGAGTCAGGTAGCCGGAGTTGGCCGTCTTCAGGGCGGTGTCGGCCAGACCCTTGCGGGCGCCGTGGGTGGAGTTGAAGTACTCCATCACGGACAGGCCTTCCTTGAAGTTCGAGATGATCGGCGTCTCGATGATCTCGCCCGAGGGCTTGGCCATCAGGCCGCGCATGGCGGCGAGCTGGCGCATCTGGGTCGGCGAACCACGCGCACCCGAATGCGACATCATGTAGATCGAGTTGATCGGCTTGTCGCGGCCGTTCTCGTCCTTCTTCACCGAGGAGATGCGTCCCATCATCTCCTGGGCCAGACGGTCCGAGCACTTGGCCCAGGCGTCGACGACCTTGTTGTACTTCTCGCCATAGGTGATGAGGCCGTCGAGATACTGCTGCTCGTAGTCCTTGGTGAGCGTCCGCGTCTCCTCGACGATCGGCCACTTGTTGTCCGGGACGACCATGTCGTCCTTGCCGAAGGAAATGCCGGCCTTGTAGGCGTGGTAGAAGCCGAGCGCCATGATCCGGTCGCAGAAGATCACCGACTCCTTCTGGCCGCAGAAGCGGTAGACGGTGTCGATCATCGCCGAGATCTCCTTCTTCGTCATCAGCTTGTTGGCTGCGTCGAAGGGAACCTTGGGCGACTTCGGCAGGAGCTGGCCGAGCAGGACGCGGCCGGGCGTGGTCTCGTACATGCGGCGGACATGGTTGCCGTCCGCATCGAGGCCTTCCCAGCGATACTTGATCTTGGTGTGGAGCGTGACGACCTTGTTGGCCAGCGCATGCTCAAGCTCGCCGACATTGGCGAAGGCCTTGCCCTGGCCGGGCATGCCGTCGGACATCAGGGACACATAATAGAGGCCGAGAACGATGTCCTGCGAGGGCACGATGATCGGCGCGCCGTTGGCCGGATGCAGGATGTTGTTCGTCGACATCATGAGGACGCGCGCTTCCAGCTGCGCCTCAAGCGACAGGGGCACGTGCACGGCCATCTGGTCACCGTCGAAGTCGGCGTTGAAGGCCGAGCAGACGAGCGGATGCAGCTGGATCGCCTTGCCCTCGATCAGCACCGGCTCGAAGGCCTGAATGCCGAGGCGGTGGAGCGTCGGGGCGCGGTTGAGCAGCACCGGATGTTCGCGGATGACCTCGTCAAGGATGTCCCAGACCTCGGGACGCTCCTTCTCGACCAGCTTCTTCGCCTGCTTGACGGTGGCCGACAGGCCCTTGGCGTCGAGACGGGCGTAGATGAAGGGCTTGAACAGCTCAAGCGCCATCTTCTTCGGCAGGCCGCACTGGTGCAGCTTCATTTCCGGGCCGACGACGATGACCGAACGGCCGGAATAGTCGACGCGCTTGCCGAGCAGGTTCTGGCGGAAACGGCCCTGCTTGCCCTTGAGCATGTCGGCGAGCGACTTCAGCGGACGCTTGTTGGCGCCGGTGATGACGCGGCCGCGGCGGCCGTTGTCGAACAGCGCATCAACCGCTTCCTGAAGCATGCGCTTCTCGTTGCGGATGATGATGTCGGGGGCACGCAGCTCGATCAGCCGCTTCAGGCGGTTGTTGCGGTTGATGACGCGGCGGTAGAGGTCGTTGAGGTCGGAGGTCGCGAAGCGGCCGCCGTCCAGCGGCACCAGCGGACGCAGGTCCGGCGGGATGACCGGAACGACGGTCAAGATCATCCATTCCGGCTTGTTGCCCGACTGGATGAAGGCCTCGATGATCTTCAGGCGCTTGGCGAGCTTCTTGGGCTTCAGCTCGGTGGTGGCCTCGGAGATCTCCTTGCGGGTATCGGCGGCCAGCTTCTCGAGGTCGAGGCCGCGCAGCAGTTCGCGGATGGCCTCGGCGCCGATCAGGGCGGTGAAGGAGTCGTCACCGAACTCGTCCTGCGCCTTGATGTACTCCTCCTCGGACAGGAGCTGACGCTCCTTCAACGAGGTCAGGCCCGGCTCGATGACGCAGTAATATTCGAAATAGAGTATGCGCTCGAGGTCCTTGAGCGGCATGTCGAGCAGGAGGCCGATGCGGCTCGGCAGCGACTTCAGGAACCAGATATGGGCGACCGGGGCGGCGAGCTCGATATGGCCCATGCGCTCGCGACGCACGCGCGAGAGGGTGACCTCGACGCCGCACTTCTCGCAGATGATGCCCTTGTACTTCATGCGCTTGTACTTGCCGCACAAGCACTCGTAGTCCTTGATGGGGCCGAAGATCCGCGCGCAGAACAGACCGTCACGCTCGGGCTTGAACGTGCGGTAGTTGATGGTTTCCGGCTTCTTGATCTCGCCGAAGGACCAGGACAGAATCTTCTCCGGGCTCGCGATCGAGATCTTGATCTGATCGAACGTGGCCGGCTGCGTGGTCGGATTGAAGAGATTTGCGATCTCTTGGTTCATCGCCGTCTCCTAAGCCCGGTGTCCCGGGGGGAAGTTCGGGGCCGGAATACAATTCCCGGCCGATGAAAGCGTCGTCAGGTGGAACGTCGGGGGACCGGACGGACCTGGTCCCCTAAGCAGGCACGAACGCCTTACTCGGCGGCCTGCTGTCCCACGTCGTCGTTGTCGGTCCGCACGGGCTTGGAGGTCGCCAGTTCGACATTGAGGCCGAGCGAGCGCATTTCCTTGACCAGCACGTTGAAGCTCTCGGGAATGCCGGCCTCGAAGGTGTCGTCGCCGCGGACGATCGCCTCGTAGACCTTGGTGCGGCCGGCCACGTCGTCCGACTTCACCGTCAGCATTTCCTGCAGCGTGTAGGCGGCACCGTAGGCCTCCAGGGCCCAGACCTCCATCTCGCCGAAGCGCTGGCCGCCGAACTGCGCCTTGCCGCCCAGGGGCTGCTGGGTGACGAGCGAGTAGGGACCGATGGACCGCGCGTGGATCTTGTCGTCCACGAGGTGGTGCAGCTTCAGCATGTAGATGTAGCCGACGGTGACCTGGCGATCGAACTGCTCGCCCGTCTTGCCGTCGAACAGCGTGACCTGACCGGAATTGTTCAGGCCGGCCATGGACAGCATGGTCTCGATATCGGCCTCCTTCGCGCCGTCGAAGACGGGGGTCGCGAAATGGACGCCGCGCCGCGTGTTGCGGGCGAGTTCCACCAGGTTGTCCTCGTCGAGCGCGCCGATCTGCGGGTCGTTGCCGTAGATCTTGGTGAAGGCCTCCTTCAGCGGCTTCACGTTCTTCGACTTCATGTAGGCGTCATAGGCCTGGCCGACCATCTTGCCGAGGCCGGCGGCGGCCCAACCCAGATGGGTCTCGAGGATCTGGCCGACATTCATGCGGCTCGGCACGCCCAGCGGGTTGAGCACGATGTCCGCATGGGTGCCATCCTCGAGGAACGGCATGTCCTCGATCGGCACGATGCGGGACACGACGCCCTTGTTGCCGTGACGGCCGGCCATCTTGTCGCCCGGCTGGATCTTGCGCTTCACGGCGATGAAGACCTTGACCATCTTCATCACGCCCGGCGGAAGTTCGTCGCCACGCTGCAGCTTCTCGACCTTGTCCAGGAAGCGCTGCTCGAGGCGGCGCTTGGACTCGTCGTACTGCTTCCGCATGGCCTCGATTTCGGCCATCAGGGCATCGTCGGCGACACCGAAGGCCCACCACTGGCCACGCGGATACTCGGCCAGCAGGTCACGGGTGAGGACCGTGTCCTTCTTGAACGCCTTGGGGCCGGAAATGCCGGTCTTGCCGTCGAGGACCTCGGCGAGGCGCCCATAGACGTTGCGGTCGAGAATGGCCTGCTCGTCGTCGCGGTCCTTGGCGAGACGCTCGATCTCCTCGCGCTCGATCGCCATGGCGCGCTCGTCCTTGTCGACGCCGTGACGGTTGAAGACGCGGACCTCGACGATGGTGCCGGTGACGCCCGGGGGCACGCGCAGCGAGGTGTCGCGCACGTCCGAGGCCTTCTCGCCGAAGATGGCGCGCAGGAGCTTCTCCTCCGGCGTCATCGGGCTCTCGCCCTTCGGCGTGATCTTGCCGACGAGGATGTCACCCGCCTGCACTTCCGCGCCGATATAGACGATGCCGGCCTCGTCGAGGTTCTTCAGCGCCTCTTCCGACACGTTCGGAATGTCGCGCGTGATCTCCTCCGGACCGAGCTTGGTGTCGCGGGCGGAGACCTCGAACTCCTCGATATGGATCGAGGTGAAGACGTCTTCCTTCACGATCCGCTCGGAGAGCAGGATGGAATCCTCGAAGTTGTAGCCGTTCCACGGCATGAAGGCGACGAGGACGTTGCGGCCGAGCGCCAGATCGCCCAGATCGGTCGAGGGGCCGTCGGCCAGGATCTCGCCCTTCTTGACGATGTCGCCGACGCGCACCAGCGGACGCTGGTTGATGCAGGTCGACTGGTTCGAGCGCTGGAACTTCATCAGGCGGTAGATGTCGACGCCCGACTTGGTTGGATCGAGATCCTCGGTTGCGCGGATGACGATACGGGTGGCGTCCACCTGATCGACCACGCCGGTGCGGCGAGCGGCAATGGCGGCGCCGGAGTCACGGGCGACGACCGATTCCATGCCGGTGCCGACGAAGGGCGCATCGGCCTTCACCAGCGGCACCGCCTGGCGCTGCATGTTCGAGCCCATCAGCGCGCGGTTGGCGTCGTCGTTCTCGAGGAACGGGATGAGCGCGGCGGCGACCGACACGAGCTGCTTCGGCGACACGTCCATGAAGTCGACGCGGTCGACGGGCAGCAGCAGCGTCTCACCCGCCTGACGGCAGATGACCAGGTCTTCCATGAACTTGCCGCTCTCGTCGATCGGCGCGTTGGCCTGGGCGACCGAGTACTTCCCCTCCTCCATGGCCGACAGATAGATCACCTCGTCGGTGACCCGGCCGTCGCGGACCTTGCGGTAGGGCGTCTCGATGAAGCCATACTTGTTGACGCGGGCGAAGGTGGCCAGCGAGTTGATCAGGCCGATATTCGGACCTTCCGGCGTCTCGATCGGGCAGATACGGCCGTAATGCGTCGGGTGCACGTCGCGCACCTCGAAGCCGGCGCGCTCACGCGACAGGCCGCCCGGTCCGAGCGCCGAGAGGCGGCGCTTGTGGGTGATCTCGGACAGCGGGTTGGTCTGGTCCATGAACTGCGAGAGCTGCGAGGAGCCGAAGAACTCGCGCACGGCGGCGGCGGCCGGCTTGGCGTTGATCAGGTCCTGCGGCATGACCGTGTCGATCTCGACCGAGCTCATGCGCTCCTTGATGGCGCGCTCCATGCGCAGCAGACCGACGCGGTACTGGTTCTCCATGAGCTCGCCGACCGAGCGCACGCGGCGGTTGCCGAGGTGGTCGATGTCGTCGATCTCGCCCTTGCCGTCGCGCAGTTCGACCAGCGTCCGGACCACGGCGAGGATGTCGTCCTTGCGCAGGATACGCACAGTGTCCTCGGCGGTGAGGTCGAGGCGCATGTTCATCTTCACGCGGCCGACGGCGGACAGGTCGTAGCGCTCGCTGTCGAAGAACAGCGAGTGGAACATGGCCTCCGCAGTCTCGACCGTCGGCGGCTCGCCGGGACGCATGACGCGGTAGATGTCGAAGAGCGAGTCCTCGCGCGTCATGTTCTTGTCGGCGGCGAGCGTGTTGCGGATATAGGCGCCGATGGTGATGTGATCGATGTCGAGCGTCGGCAGGGCCTCGTAGCCCTCCGCCACCAGCATCTTCAGCATCTTCTCGGTGATCTCCTCGCCGGCCTCGGCATAGATCTCACCGGTCTTCATGTTGACCATGTCCTCGGCGAGGTAGCGACCCGCCAGTTCCTCGGTCGACAGGCGCAGCGCCTTCAGGCCCTTCTCGGCGAGCTTCTTGGCCTCGCGGACCGAGAGCTTCTTGCCGGCCTCCAGCACGACCTCGCCGGTATCGGCGTCGATCATGTCGTTGACGGCCTTGAAGCCGCGCATGCGGGCGGCGTCGTAGGGCACGCGCCAGCCGTCCTTCTTGTCCTTCGTCACCAGGATGTGGTTGTAGAAGGTCGCCAGGATGTCCTCGGAGCCCATGCCGAGGGCATAGAGCAGGCTCGTGACCGGAATCTTGCGGCGGCGGTCGATGCGCGCATAGACGATGTCCTTGGCGTCGAACTCGATGTCGAGCCAGGAACCGCGATAGGGGATGATGCGGGCGGCGAAGAGCAGCTTGCCCGAGGAATGGGTCTTGCCCTTGTCGTGGTCGAAGAACACGCCGGGCGAGCGGTGCATCTGCGAGACGATGACGCGCTCGGTGCCGTTGACGATGAAGGTGCCGTTCGAGGTCATGAGCGGGATGTCGCCCATGTAGACGTCCTGCTCCTTGATGTCCTTGACGGACTTCGCGCCGGTATCGGCGTCCACATCGAACACGATGAGGCGCAGCGTCACCTTGAGCGGAGCGGCGAAGGTCATGCCGCGCTGACGGCACTCGTCGACATCGTATTTCGGCGGCTCGAACTCGTATTTCACGAACTCCAGCATGGCGCTGCCGGAGAAATCGGTGATCGGAAACACCGATTTGAACACGGCCTGCAGCCCCTCGTCGGAGCGTCCGCCCTTGGGCTCGTCGACCATCAGGAACTGGTCATAGGACGACTTCTGAACCTCGATGAGGTTCGGCATCGTCGCGACTTCCCTGATCTTGCCGAAGAACTTGCGGAACCTTTTGCGGCCGGTGAAAGTCTGAGCCATGTCGCCTCTCGCTTGGGCCGCCAGGCGTCGGCGGCGGCCCTGGTTCCAGCGACGGGCGGGCTTGATGGAGCCGCTCCCGTCGCAGACGCCTGACCGGACGGTCCACAGGCGGGTCGATGGGCGACCCTGGACCGTCCGGTCAAACGCTGACAACCTCTGTTATCCTCGCGGTGCCGTGTAGCCCCGCATGCGAATGCACGTCCGCCTGACGGCGGTCCCGCTCCGGTCACCCGGGGCGGATAAGCCCGCACGGGCGGCCCGAAGACCGCCCGCGCGGAGCCTGATCACTTCAGTTCGACCTTGGCGCCGGCGGCCTCGAGCTGCTTCTTCAGCTTCTCGGCCTCATCCTTGCTGACGCCTTCCTTGACGGCCTTCGGAGCACCCTCGACGAGGTCCTTGGCTTCCTTCAGGCCGAGGCCGGTGATGGCGCGGACTTCCTTGATCACCTCGATCTTCTTGTCGCCGGCGGCGGCAAGCATCACGGTGAACTCGGTCTGCTCCTCGACCGGGGCAGCGGCGGCGCCGGCACCCGGGCCAGCGGCGACGGCCACGGCGGCGGCGGCGGAGACGCCCCACTTCTCTTCGAGCATCTTCGCGAGCTCGGCGGCCTCAAGAACGGTGAGCGACGAGAGTTCGTCGACGATTTTGGCGAGATCAGCCATTTGCATTTTCCTTTTGAACGGTTCGAACCGGGTTGAGTGAGAGGTGCCTCACGCGGCCTTGTCTCGGTCGGCATAAGCAGTGAACACGCGCGCAAGCTTTGCAGCGGGCGCGGTCGAGAGCTGGGCGAGCTTGGTCGCGGGAGCCTGGATGAGGCCCACGAGCTTGGCGCGCAGTTCGTCGAGCGACGGCAGTGTGGCGAGTGCCTTCACACCGTCCGGGTTCAGAGCGGTCGTCCCCATGGCGCCGCCAAGGATGACAAACTTGTCATGCAGCTTGGCGAATTCCGAGGCGACCTTCGGTGCCGCGACCGGATCCTGGCTGATGGCCAGAATCGTGGGGCCCTTCAGCAGGGCTCCGATGGACGCGACGTCCGTGCCTTCGAGAGCGATCCTGGCGAGGCGGTTCTTGGTGACCTTCACTGACGCGCCCTGGGCCTTCATCCTGCGACGAAGGTCCTGCATCTGCGCGACCGTGAGGCCGGAATAGTGAGCGACGACGACGACGCCGGAGGCCTTGAAGACCTCGTTGAGCGTGCCGACCAGCTCCTTCTTTTCCGTGCGATCCACGTTTGCTCTCTCTGGTCGGGGCCTCCTCGCGGAGAGCCCCGGGTTGCACCTGCCGATCATCGGCGCCGGCGAGCCGGCCTCCGAACGATCGACGTTCGGCCCTGTCCCCTCTGGAACACCGCGGGATGAAATCCCTCGGCCGAGGTGCCTTGAGTTCGAACCCTTCCCTCGGCGTCTCCGCCGGTGAAATGGTCTTCACCCGTCTGTGCAGGCTTTCGCGATTAAGAGGGGAAACCCCCTCGCCTGCAGTCTCGGACAGGACGATCCGGTCTCGCGATCCCGGGTCCTCGGACCCTCGTGGGACAACTCCACCGGCCTTGCCGCGCGGGTTTCCCTGCGCGGAAGCTCTTCACAAAAACTCTTGCGGACTCCTGATCAGGGTCCGGGAACCGCTCCCGGCGTCTCCTGTGTCGGCCGCGCCACCGGAAAACGGCGAATCGCGATCCTTGGGCCAAACGCAATGAGGGCGTGGTTGCCCACACCCCAGCCGGCGTCGTCTAGCAAAGGCTGTTCTACTTGCCAAGTGGGGCAGGCCATTTTTTTGGCCCGCCCTCCCCGGCACGCAGGGCTGCATCCCAGACACACGACGGAAGGAAGCGCACGCGCAATGCGTGCGCGCCCTGTCGGCATCAGGCGTTGAGCACGCTCGACGGATCGACCTTCACGCCGGGGCCCATGGTCGAGGAGATCGCGATCTTCTGGACATAGGTTCCCTTGGCGCCGGTCGGCCGGGCCTTCACGACGGCGTCGGCGAAGGCCTTGATGTTCTCCACCAGCTTGCCGGGCTCGAACGAGACCTTGCCGACGGCAGAGTGGATGATGCCGGCCTTCTCGACGCGGAACTCGACGGCGCCGCCCTTGGAGGCGGCAACGGCCGACTTCACGTCCATCGTCACCGTGCCGACCTTCGGGTTCGGCATCAGGCCACGCGGGCCCAGCACCTTACCGAGGCGGCCGACCAGGCCCATCATGTCCGGCGTGGCGATGCAGCGATCGAAGTCGATCTTGCCGCCCTGGACGATTTCCAGAAGGTCTTCGGCACCGACGATGTCGGCACCCGCCGCCTTGGCCTCGTCGGCCTTGGCGCCGCGGGCGAAGACGGCAACCCGCAGGGTCCGGCCGGAGCCGTTCGGCAGGTTGCAGACGCCGCGGACCATCTGGTCGGCGTGGCGCGGGTCGACGCCGAGATTCATGGCGATCTCGATGGTCTCGTCGAACTTGGCCGTGGCACGCTCCTTGACGAGCTTCACGGCGTCGTCGAGCGCATAGGTCTTGGCGGCGTCGATGCCCTCGAGGGTCTTACGATAGCGCTTTCCGCTCATGGCTTACCCCACCACCTCGAGGCCCATGGACCGGGCCGAGCCTTCGATCATCGACGCAGCCGATTCGACCGTGTCGCAGTTCATGTCGACCATCTTCACCTTGGCGATCTCGGCGATCTGGCCGCGCGTGATCTTGCCGATGAAGCCCTTGCCGGGGGTCGTGTGGCCCTTGTCGATCTTGGCGGCCTTCTTCACCCAATAGGTGACGGGCGGCTGCTTCATCTCGAAGGTGAAGGAGCGGTCCTGGTAGGCGGTGATGACGACCGGAATCGGCATCCCCTTCTCCATCTGCTGGGTCTTCGCGTTGAAGGCCTTGCAGAATTCCATGATGTTGAGGCCGCGCTGACCGAGAGCGGGACCGATGGGCGGGGCGGGGTTAGCGGCCCCGGCCGGCACCTGCAGCTTGATGAATCCGACGATTTTCTTCGCCATGATGTCCTCCTGACGCGCCCTGCATCGGGCGGCCGGTTGGGTTTCGTGGTCGGGTTCGGAGCGGATGGCGAACCGCCGCCCCTCGCCTCCCACGGGTGAAGGAGGGCCGGCGAACCGTCCCTCCGCCGCCAGCCCCAGGGGCCGGCGGTTGTCGCTGCCGGCCGATGGCCGGCGGCACGATCAGGTCAGAGCTTGTCGACCTGACCGAATTCCAGTTCCACCGGCGTCGGCCGGCCAAAGATCGAGACAGCGACCTTGACGCGGGCCCGGCCGTCGTCGACCTCCTCGATGAAGCCCTCGAAGGAGGCGAAGGGACCATCGTTGACGCGGACCTTCTCGCCGACCTCGAAGGTGATCGTCGTCTTGGGACGGTCGACACCCTCCTGGACCTGCTGGGCGATGCGCATCGCCTCGGCCTCGGGGATCGGCATGGGCTTCTTGTCGGCACCGAGGAAGCCGGTGACCTTCGGGGTGTTCTTGATCAGGTGATAGGCCTGATCGGTCATGTCCATCTTCACCAGGACATAGCCGGGGAAGAACTTGCGCTCGGTGTCGATCTTGCGGCCGCGGCGCACTTCGGTGACGCGCTCCTTCGGCACCAGGATGTCCTCGAACAGTTCCGACAGGCCACGCTGGGCCGCACCCTCACGGATCGCCTCGGCGACCTTGTTCTCGAAATTCGAATAGGCGTGGACCACGTACCACTGCTTCGCCACGGACGGGCTCCCTCAGCTGCCGAGCGAAAGGAGCGTCTGGACGCCCCAGCGGATCACCGAATCGGCGATGAAAAAGAAGATCGCCGAGACGATCATGAAGACCACGACCATGATCGAGGAGATGCCGACCTCCTTGCGCGTTGGCCAGGTGACCTTGTTGGCCTCCTGGCGGACCTGCTGCATGAATTCGACAGGATTGGGTTTCGCCATGGTGAGAATCCGGACAGGGCCGCACACCGCTCCCACCCATGGCGGGTGAAAGCCGGCGCGTCGGCCCGGAAAAAGGAAACGCGTCCCGCCGGATGTCCGTCTCCGGGCCGGCAGGGAGTGGCGTCTGCTACCCGAAACGGGACGGGTCGTCAAGGAAAGCCCGCCCCGGGGCCGCAACGAGAAAGGCCCGGAGCTTACCGCACCGGGCCTTGTCGAAAATGGCAGGGGCTGGGGGATTCGAACCCACGACCTGCGGTTTTGGAGACCGCCGCTCTACCAGCTGAGCTAAACCCCTAGAGGAGAGCCGAGGATATAGTCCGCCCCGGTCTTCCGATCAATCGTTGATCACTCGATGATGGCGGCGACGACGCCGGCGCCGACGGTGCGGCCGCCTTCACGGATGGCGAAGCGCAGCTTCTCCTCCATGGCGATCGGCACGATCAGGCTCACCGTCATGGCGATGTTGTCGCCCGGCATCACCATCTCCGTCCCCT
>CALRLZ020000065.1:0-15096 GCA_943368975.1 Archangium gephyra | reverse complement strand
GGAGACGGCGGCCTGGCTCGCCGGTCGCGACGTCCTCGCCTTCTGCGGGATCGGCCGGCCGGCCAAATTCGCCGAGACGCTCGGCGCCGCCGGCACGCGCAATGCCGTGCTGCGGCCCTTCGCCGATCACCATGTCTACAGCGAGGATGATGCGGAGCGGCTGCTGGCGGAGGCGGTGCGCACCGGCCTGCCCCTGGTGACCACCGAGAAGGACGCGGTGAAACTGTCGGGGTCGCCGGCGCTCGAGCGACTCGCCGCCGCGACGCGGGTGGTCGGCGTGCGTCTGGTGGTGGAGGAGGCGGACGCCGTCGGCGCCCTTCTCGGCCGGCTCAGCGCGCCGCGAAGGCCTTGAACAGCTCGGGATGCAGCCGCTGCAACACGGCCGGCGGGCCGGAATAGGCCTCCTGCCGGGCGACGCTCCAGTATTTCAGGTCGTCCAGCGCGATCTGCTGCCCGGTGACGGCGCAACGCACGAAGGTCCCGGGCCGGACGATGCGAAAATCCGCGTCGAGATAGCGCAGCTCGGCTTCGCCGTCGGTCGGCCGGCCGGAGGTCAGGCGGTTGAGCATCGTGATCCGCTCCCGCCGCTCAGTTTCGCGGACCTGCCGGGTCCTGGCCCGACGAACTGCGCGCATTGGGCGCCTGCGGATCGTCGGGGCGGCGGCCGACCGGGCCGTAGGGGGCGTCGGGAGAGGCGGTGCGGTAGCCCGGCGGCGGCTCGACGAGGCGGCGCCGCGGCGGCTCGCCGGGGAAGGGCACGACCTGGTTGTCGCGCGACGATCCGCCGAACAGCGAGCCGACCTGCGACCAGATCGGCGCGACGCGCATCTCGTCCACCGTGGCGGGGCCGGAAATCTGCGCCTGCGAGCGGTCGCGGGTGGTGTCGACCGAACCGCCACCGAACCAGCCGCCCTGCCGGGCGCGCAGCTCGGCATTGGTCATGGTGCGGCCGAACTCGTCGCGCTGGATCGGCGTGTTGGCGGCGAGGCCGACGGCGCGGGCGCGGGCGACGTCCGGATCGTTCGGCCAGTTGGGATTGCGGGCGGCAGCCGATTCCTGCGGCGGCGGCAGGGCATTGCCGCGCGGCAGGACCAGCGGCGCGCGTTCGCGATAGTCGATGGGGGGGCGCGCGGTCTCGACGAGGCCGAGGCCGCTGAGCAGGCCGCCGATCACATTGGCCTCGAAGCTCGGGCCGCCACCCTGCTGGGCGAAGGCGGCGGATCCGGCGACGGTGAGGGCCGTGGCGAGGAGCGCAGTGCGGATGCGCGTCATGTCGGTCATCCCTAGAAAGAGCCCGGCCCGTTGGAAAGACCCGGCCTTGAATGGACCCGGCGCGCGGGGCGCCGATGTGCAGCCAGTCCTATCCGTCAGGATCATGCCGATTTCGAGGCATCCGGCCGGCCGCCGAAGAGGGACTCATACAGAAGGAGCCCAACGCCCGCAACGATGCCGACATCGGCGAGGTTGAACACGTACCACTGGAACTGCCAGGTCGCGGTGGTGATGTGGAAGGCGAAGAAGTCGGCGACGGCCCCGTAGAGCACCCGGTCAAGGCCGTTGCCGACAGCCCCGCCGGCGATCAGGCCAAGGGCGAGGGCGGTCAGCGTGCTCTCGGCGCGCCACAGCCACCAGCCGATGAGGGCGACCGCGGCGACCTTGAACAGCACCAGCGCCCATTGGCCGAACAGGCTGTCCTGTTGGAAGAGTCCGAAGGAGACGCCGTAGTTCCAGGCCATCACCAGATCGAGGACCGGAGCGATGGTGATCACCTGTCCCGTGGTGATTCCCACGACCTGGAGCATGAAGACCTTGAAGGCCTGGTCGACGGCGAAGGTGGCGGCGAGCGCGATCAGGCCGGGGCGAAGATGCGGCGAAGGGGTCAAGGGCGGATCATCCCGTGGCGGTCTCCCGGGGAGGTGGCCCGTCCGGCGGGGCGGGTCAAGCACTTATCCTCGACAACCCTGCGGCGAGCCGCCATACGGATTTCATCGAAGGTCCCCCATCGTGCAGCCATGACCCACAAGCTCTATTTCGTCCGCCACGGCGAGACCGACTGGAACGCCGAAGGCCGGCTTCAGGGCCAGCGTGACATCCCTCTCAACGATGTCGGCCGCGTCCAGGCCGAGGAGGTCGGCGCCATCCTCGCCCGGCTGGAGCCGCGTTACGAGGATCTCGCCTATTGGGCGAGCCCGCTGTCGCGCACCCGCGAGACCATGGAGCGGATGCGCGCCCGCCTCGGGCTGCACCCGCCGGCCTACGGCCTGGACGACCAGCTGATGGAGCTCTCCTTCGGCGCCTGGGAAGGCCTGACCTGGCCGGAGGTGGAGGCCCATTCCCCCGCCGTCGCCGCCTCCCGCATCGCCGACAAATGGCATACCAAGCCGCCGCAGGGCGAAAACTACGAGGATGTCGCGACGCGCTTGCGCGCCTTCGTCGCGACGCTGGACCGGCCCAGTGTCATCGTCTCCCATGGCGGCGTCGGCCGCACCCTGATGGCGCTGCGCGGCACCATGGACAGGGTCAGGGCGTCCGAGGTCTTCGTCCGCCAGGGGGTCGTCTATGTCTTCGAGGACGACCGCTTCACCGTCGAGGCGCCCTGAAGGCTCAGTGGCCGCCGAGAATGCCCCAGAGGCTGCGCGCCGTCGGCAGGCGCGGCTGACCGTTCGGCCGGTCCCAGGGGCACTGGTACTGGCTCGCCGCGACCGTATCGTCCATCCGCGCCGGGAAACATTTCGGCCGGGTGCCCGGCGCCAGCGTTCCGCGGTTCTGGTGCACCAGCAGCACGCGATCGCGGGTCTCGTCCTCCAGTCCCGTCCCGCGCGCCCAGAGGGCGGGTGCGGTGGCGATGAGGGCGGTGAAGGCCAGAACGGCGATGCGGGTCATGGCGGCTCCTGCGCAGGGGTCGGCGCGGCCGGACCGCGCGCTGACATGGCTCTCCATAGCAGACCGGGTCCGTGGCGTCATTGCGGCGGCGCGGGCAGCCGTCAGTCGGAGCCGCCGACCGCCCGGCCGAACCGGGCGACGACGGCCCGCAGGGTCTCGTCCTCGAAGCCGGCGACGGCGGCCTTCAGCCGCGCCTCGTCGGCGGGGCGGTGCGGTGCCGCGCGCGGCTTGGGCTTCGCCGTGAGCGGGATCTGGGTGAGCCGGACGGCGGCGACGCAGCGCCAGCCCATGAAGGCGTTGACCCGCTCGATGATCACCGGCGTCATGTGCTGGATCTCCAGGGCGAAGGGCGCCTCGACCCGCACATGCAGCGTGCCCGGCTCCGGCTCGCCGCGGCCCTCCGGCCGGCGCGGCCAGGCGATCTTCACCGGGGCCGAACGGCGCGCCAGATCGTCGCCGACGATCTCGTCCCAGCGCGTCACCACCTCGGTCGAGGCGAAGCCCGCCTGTTGCAGGGCCTGGCCGATGGGCCCGGCGGCGATGTCGGCGAGGGGCCGCGGGCCTTTCGGGCGATAGGGAGATTTCATCGGAGGCTGTGGGTTGTCGGCGGATGACGTTGCGGTGGCGGCGGCGGTGGGCGAGGGTCCGCCCATGACGCGCAGGACAGTAGCACGGACGGGGCGGGGACAGCAGGGCGCGACACCGGCGCAGGCGCTGCTCGCCTGGTACGACCGCCATCGCCGCAGCCTGCCCTGGCGGGCTTTGCCCGGCGAGCCGGTCGACCCTTACCGGGTCTGGCTCTCCGAGATCATGCTGCAGCAGACCACGGTGAAGGCTGTGGCGCCCTATTTCGCCGCTTTTCTCGCCCGCTGGCCGCGGGTCGAGGACCTCGCGGCGAGCCCGGTTGAGGAGGTAATGAAGGCCTGGGCCGGGCTCGGCTATTATTCCCGCGCCCGCAACCTCCATGCCTGCGCCATCGCCGTCGCCGACGGCCATGACGGCCGTTTTCCCGCCGATCTCGCCGCGCTCCGGGCGCTGCCGGGGATCGGCGACTATACCGCGGCGGCCATCGGCGCCATCGCCTTCTCCCTGCCCGCGCCCGTGGTCGACGGCAATGTCGAGCGCGTGGTGACGCGGCTCGAGGCGGTGGATCAACCGCTTCCGGGGGCCAAGCCGCTGATCCGGGCGCTGGTCGCGGACATGCTGGATCCGGAGCGGCCCGGCGATTTCGCCCAGGCCTGCATGGATCTCGGCGCCACCATCTGCACGCCGCGCAAGCCCGCCTGCGTGCTCTGCCCGCTGCAGCCCTCCTGCGCCGCCGCCGCCACGGGCGACCAGGAGACCTATCCGAGAAAGGCGCCGAAGCGGACGGGGGCGCTGCGGCGCGGCGCCGCCTTCGTCGTGGTGCGCGCCGACGGCGCCCTGCTTGTCGGCACGCGGCCGCCCAAGGGCCTCCTCGGCGGCATGACCGAGGTGCCGGGCACGCCCTGGTCGGCGGATTTCGATGCCGCCGCTGCGCTCGCCGCCGCGCCGCTGCCGCTGCCCTTCCGCCGCCTGCCCGGCGTGGTGAGCCATGTCTTCACCCATTTTCCGCTCGAACTCATGGTTTTTCGCGCCGAGGCGCCGGCCGCCATGCCGGCCTCCGCGGGGTGGCGCTGGATCGCGGCCGACGCCATTGAAGGGGAGGCCTTTCCCTCGGTCATGCGCAAGGTCATCACCCATGCCCTGCCCGGATTCTGACCGCCGCCGCGATCGGGCTTGACCTCGGGTCGCCGGACGGCATGCTGGCGCTGATCACAGTGGCGGAATGCGAGAGGCGTCCGCTCTCCAATGACGGAATCGACAGGCATGACGGATGGCCGCCCGCCGGGGATGACCTGGCACTAT
Source organism: Archangium gephyra (assembly GCA_943368975.1). Classification (GTDB taxonomy): domain Bacteria; phylum Pseudomonadota; class Alphaproteobacteria; order Rhizobiales; family Phreatobacteraceae; genus Phreatobacter. The sequence goes on along the minus strand of CALRLZ020000065.1, from coordinate 10,326 downwards.
GACCGCGCCGAGATGGTCGCCGACGGCGTCATCCACGCGCTCGGCGCCGTCTTCGCGCTCTTCGCCGCCGGCGCGCTGGTCGGGGTCGCCCTCTACCGGGCCGAGCTCGCCACGCTCTCCGCCCTCATTGTCTATGCCGCCAGCCTCGTCGCCGTCATCGGCTGCTCGGCGGCCTACAATATGTGGCCGGTGTCGCGCACCAAATGGCTGCTGCGCCGGTTCGACCACGCGGCGATCTTCATGCTCATCGCCGGCACCTATACGCCCTTCATGGTCCATGTCGCGACGCCCACCGCCCATGCCATGCTGGCGGGGGTCTGGATCGCCGGTTTCGCCGGCGCGGCGCTGAAGCTCTTCGCCCCCGGCCGCTATGACCGGGTGACAGTCTTCCTCTATCTCGCCATCGCCTGGAGCGGCGTCGTCGTCGCCCACCAGGTCTTCGCCGTGCTGCCGACGGTTGCCATCGTGCTGCTGGTGGCGGGCGGGCTCATCTATTCGGCCGGCGTCGTCTTCCATCTCTGGCATTCCCTGCGCTTCCAGAACGCCATCTGGCACGGCTTCGTCCTCGTCGCCGCCGGCTGCCAATATGCCGCCGTGCTCAACGGCGTGCTGCTCGGCGCCTGATCTGGAGCCGCCATGACCCTGTCCGGCTTCCTTCTCTTCTGCGGCGTCTATGCCATGGCGACCTTCTCGCCGGGCCCGGCGGCGGCAGCCATCGTGGCGCGCACCCTGGCGGTCGGGGCGCGGCGCACCGCGCCCTTCATCCTCGGTATCGTCACCGGCGATCTCGTCTGGTTCGCCCTCGTCGCCCTCGGCCTTGCGGCCCTGGCGCAGAATGCCCAGCCTCTCTTCCTCGCCATCAAATATGCCGGCGTCGCCTATCTCCTCTGGCTCGCCTGGAAGCTGTGGACCGCGCCGGCCGCGCCGCCGCAGGAAACGGCTGCGGCACGCGGCGAGGGCTGGAAGCTCTTCCTCGGCGGCCTGGCGCTCACCCTCGGCAATGCCAAGGTGATGGTCTTCTTCGTGTCGATCCTGCCGCTGGTGGTCGATCTCGGCGGGCTGACACCGCTTCTGGCGATCGAACTCGCGGTTGCCATGGCCCTCATCCTCTCGGCCGCCATGGCAACCTATGCCCTCGCCGCCGCACGCGCCCGCCGCTTCATCGCCAGCCCGCGCGCCATGCGCCTGGTCAACCGCGGCACCGGCGCGGTGATGGCCGGCGCCGCCGTGGCCGTTGCGGCGCGGGGGTAGGCGTCTCCAACGCGTCATGCCCGGGCTTGGCCCGGGCATCCACGAATTCCCCGTCTGCGCCGTGTTCAAGTCGTGGATGGCCGGGCCAAGCCCGGCCATGACGGCGAGGGCGGCTGTGCGCCCCCTCACACGTCGAAGAACACCGTCTCGCCCTCGCCCTGCAGGCGGATGTCGAGGGTGAAGGTGTCGCCGTCGCGCCGGGCGATCAGCGTCGGCCGGCGGCCGGCCGGTACCAGCGCCAGGATCGGGTCCTCGGCGTTGGAGGCCTCGTCGTCGAAATAGACGCGGGTGAAGAGCTGTTTCAGCATGCCCCGCCCGAAGACGGCGACGAGGATATGCGGCGCCTGCTCGCGTCCGCCCGGGCCGGGCACGCGGCCGGGCCTGATCGTTGTGAAGCGGTAGGTGCCGTCTGCCGTCGTGTCGGACCGGCCAAAACCGATAAAGCTGTTGCTCGCCCGCGGCCGGCCGTCGTCCGGATGGGCGTAGCGCCCGTCCGAATCGGCCTGCCAGATCTCCAGCATGGCGTCGGGGACCGGATCGCCGGCGCCGTCGACGACGCGGCCGGTGAGCACGATTCGTTCGCCGGGCGTGCCGGGCGCCGCCACCTGCCCGTCGACCGAGACCGGCACATGCCCATAGGCCGTCCCCGGCGTCAGGCCGTAATGGAAGAAGGGCCCGACCGTCTGCGACGGCGAGAGGCCGTCCGGGCGCGCGTCGGCGGACTCAGTGCTCATGCGGTTCCTCCGTCGGCGTCGCCTCGCGGCCGCGCAGCACGATGTCGAACTGATAGCCAAGCGCCCATTCCGGCTGGGTCACGGCGAGATCGAAACGGGCGACGAGGCGGTTACGCGCCCTCTCGTCCGGGATGCTGTTGAAGATCGGGTCGAAGGGGAAGAGCGGGTCGCCGGGGAAATACATCTGCGTCACCAGCCGCGACAGGAAACTCGGCCCGAAGACGGAGAAGTGGATATGGGCCGGGCGCCAGGCATTGTGGTGGTTGCGCCAGGGATAGGCGCCGGGGCGCACCGTGGTGAAGCGGTAGCGGCCGTCCTCAGCCGTGAGATAGCGCCCGGCGCCGGTGAAGTTCGGATCCAGCGGGGCGGGGTGCTGGTCGCGGACATGGACATAACGGCCGGCGGCATTGGCCTGCCAGAGCTCGACCAGGGCGTTGGGCACCGGGCGGCCGTCCTCGTCCAGCACCCGGCCGGTGACGATGATGCGCTCTCCCTGCGGCTCGCCGGCATGCTGGCTGGTGAGGTCGGCGTCGCTGTCGCGCACCTTGCCCTGGCCATAGACGGGCCCTGTCAGCTCGGTGAGCGTATGCGGCACTAGGACCAGCGGCTCACGCGGTGCGCGCAGCACGGTGCTCGTATAGGCGGGGTGCAGGCTCGGCGGATGGGCCGCCGTGGAGCTGCGGGGCAGGACCAGGGCCATGATCGGGTTCCTCTCGAAGGTCGCGCCCGCTTGCCGCGGATCTTGCACTGGGACTTGGAAATGGTGTCGGGCTTGAAGAAGGTCTTGAGTTTGCAACGACGGGCAGGCTGGTTGGCCGGCCCGCCGCATCGATCCGGATCGGCTCAGCCGACGCGCTCGACGGCCAGCGCAACGCCCTGGCCGACGCCGACGCACATGGTGGCGAGGCCATAGCGGCCGCCGGTCTTCTCCAGCTGGTGGACGGCGGTGGCGGCGATGCGCGCCCCCGACATGCCGAGCGGATGTCCCAGCGCGATGGCGCCGCCATTGGGGTTCACGTGGTCCGCGTCCTCGGGCACGCTGATGCCGCGCAGCACGGCGATGCCCTGGCTGGCAAAGGCCTCGTTGAGCTCGATGACGTCGAAATCCGACACTTTGAGGCCGAGCCGCTCCATCAGCTTCTTCACCGCCGGGATGGGGCCGATGCCCATGATCCGCGGCGGCACGCCGGCCGAGGCGAGGCCGAGGATGCGGGCGCGCGGGGTGAGGCCGTGTTTCTCCACCGCCGCGGCCGAGGCGATGATCATGGCGCAGGCGCCGTCATTGACGCCGGAGGCATTGCCGGCGGTGACCGTGCCGGGCTGGCGCACGAAGGCCTTGAGCTTCGCCAGCGTCTCGGCCGTCGTGTCGGAGCGGGGATGTTCGTCCCTGTCGACCACGATCGGCCCGGCCCTGCCGCCGGGCACCTCCACAGGCACGATCTCGGCGGCGAAATAGCCGGAGGCGATGGCGCGGGCCGCCTTCGCTTGCGAGGCCAGCGCGAAGGCGTCCTGCGCCTCGCGCGACACCTGGAACTCCTCGGCGACATTCTCGCCGGTCTCCGGCATGGAATCGACGCCGTACTGCGCCTTCATCAGCGGATTGATGAAGCGCCAGCCGATGGTCGTGTCGAAAATGTCGGCAGAGCGCGAGAAGGCCTCCGCCGCCTTGCCCATGACGAAGGGGGCGCGGCTCATGCTCTCGACGCCGCCGGCAATGGCAAGGTCGATCTCGCCAGCCTTCACGGCCCTGGCTGCGGCTCCCACCGCATCGAGACCCGAGGCGCAGAGGCGATTGACGGTCATGGCCGGGACGCTGTCGGGCAGGCCCGCGAGCAGCGCCGCCATGCGGCCGACATTGCGGTTGTCCTCGCCGGCCTGGTTGGCGCAGCCGAAGACGATCTCGTCGATGGCTTCGGCGATCTGCGGATGGCGGGCGAGCAGTGCCTTGAGCGGCACTGCCGCGAGATCGTCGGCGCGCACCTTGGCCAGCGCCCCGCCATAGCGGCCGATCGGCGTGCGCACCGCGTCGCAGATGAAGACATCGGCCATGATCTCAGTTCCCCGTTCCGGCGGTTGCCTCGAATGTAGTGCCTTCAGCAGGGCACTGCAGCCCGTGGGTCGCAGTGTGCGTGAAGGCCCCACCTTTACCCTCCCCGCGCTACGCGCGGAGAGGGGGACTTTGACCGACCGCCCTCTCAAAAAACCCTCGTGCCTGGCGCGACGGTCACGACGAAGCGCTCTCGTCGTGGTCACCCTCTCTGCGCGAAGCGCGGGGAGGGTGCGGGTGGGGCCATCTTTTGCCCCTGCCTTCAAGCCGACGGGTTCTGCTCGCGGGCGCAGGTCTCCTCGTGGTTCAGGCCGCGTGAGCGGCCTTGGTGCGGGCGTGGAGGTCGCGCAGCACGGACAGTTCGGTCGCGTCCGGCGCCGGGGTTTCCCGCACCGCCGCCGCGAATTTCACTGGCCAGCCGCAATTCTCCTGGATCTGTTCGCGCGTCACGCCCGGATGGAGCGCGGTGACCGTCAATTCGCTGGTCTCCGGGTCCGGCTCGAAGACGCAGAGGTCCGTGATGAGCTGCGTCGGGCCGCGGGTCTTCACCCCCAGCGCCTCGCGCGAGCCCTTGCCCGTGCCGTGGCCGAGCGAGGTGATGAAGGGCAGCTTGTCCATGAAAGCGCGCTGGCCCATGGCCATGATGATGAAGATCTGGCCGCAATGGATGGCGATCTCCGGGGCGCCGCCGCCGCCGGGCAGGCGCACCTTCGGCGCGTCATAGGGGCCGACCACGGTGGTGTTGAGATTGGCGAAACGGTCGATCTGGGCGCCGCCGAGGAAGCCGGTGGTGATCCGCCCGCCCTGCAGCCAGTAGCGGAACATCTCCGGCACCGAGACCGTGGTCAGCGCCGTGTCGCAGAGCTCGCCGTCGCCGATGGACAGCGGCAGCACCGAAGGCCGCGTCGACAGCGTGCCGCTCTCGTAGATCAGCGTGATCTTCGGCGCATGGGTGAGGCGGGCGAGGTTGCAGGCGGCGGAAGGGGCGCCGATGCCGACGAAGCAGACGTCCTCGTTGGTCAGGAGCCGCGCCGCGGCGATGGTCATGATCTCGGTGGGCGTATAGGCGCTCATGGGTCCTGCTCCCTCACCCGGCCGCGACGGCGAAGCGGCGCGCCTGCGCCGCGAAGGAGTCGGGCCCGGAAGCCAGCACGTTCTCCTCCATCCATTTCAGGAACACCGCCTTGTCGCGGGCGATCTTGTCCCAGGCGATGTAGAAGGCGTTGTCGCGCTTGTAATAGCCCTGGGCGTAGGAGGGATGGGCGCCGCCCGGCACCTTTGCGATGGCGGTCACCGTCCAGGCCGGCAGGATCACCGCATTGGTGCTGCGCGGTCCGAAATCCTCGACGATCTCCTCGACCGTGACGACCGAGCGCCTGGATGCGAGCACCGCCTCCTTTTGCACGCCGACGATGCCCTCGAGCAGGACATTGCCCTCCCGGTCGGCTTTCAGCGCATGGATGATGGCGACGTCGGGCCGCACCGCCGGCACCGTGGCCAGCACCTCGCCCGTATAGGGGCAGGTGACCGAGCGGATCTTCGGATTGACCTTCGGCAGGTCGACGCCCTTGTAGCCGCGGAAGACGGCGAAGGGCAGGTTGGCCGCTCCCGCCTCGAAGGCGTTGGCCATGGCGGCATGGGAATGTTCCTCGATGGCGAGGCGCCCGGCCTCGATCTCCTCGCGCACCCGGTGCAGCGAGCCGACGCCGGGATTGCCGGCCCACGAGAAGACCAGTTTCTTGGCCTGCCCCATGCCGACGATCTGGTCGTAGATGATGTCGGGCGTCATGCGGATCAGCGTCAGGTCCTTCTGGCCCTGACGGATGACCTCATGCCCGGCTGCATAGGGGATGAGATGGGTGAAGCCTTCCATGGCGACGCTGTCGCCGTCCCTCAGATTCGCGGCAATGGCATCGCGCAGGGACATGAACTCGGCCATGGCCTCGTCGTCTCCACCTTCGTGTTTCCTCGGATCGCAGTCCTCGCGCCGCGCCGCGATCCTGTCAAGTGCGATATTCGGACGATAGGGCGATTAGCGCACAAACGGATCGCGCCCGGGGCCCCATGCCGCAAGCTCGTTGCGCGGTTTCCGGGGGACCGGATGAAAAAATTCGCATGGACGCTATGCTGGCGAAAAAATGCGCACGGCCGGAATGCACGGCTTTGGTGCGGAAAATGACGCTCCGGTACCGGAATTGAGCAGCCGGTGCTTCGCCAGCGGCCACGCCAGCCACCGGCGCAGGGCAGTGTCCTAGGAAAAGCCCCTATGGCACGCGCCTTGCCACGCGCTAGGCTGCCTCGTCCGGGACCCGGAAAAACCTCCGGGCCGTCTGTCGGACGGGCATGCGCCGTCCCAGCCGCCTTCAATGCGGGACCGGATTTCCAGGGGAGTATCACCACGATGGACCGCAGAACCTTCATCAAGACCGGCGCCGGCGCCGGCATCATCGCCGCGTCCGGCGGCCTGTCGGCACCGGCCCTGTCGCAAGGAGCGGCGGCCAAGACCTTGCGGTTCGTGCCGCAGGCGAACCTCGCCAATTTCGATCCGATCTGGGGAACCCAGTATGTCGTCCGCAATGCGGCCGCGCTGGTCTGGGACACGCTCTACGGGGTCGACAGCACGCTGACGCCGCAGCGCCAGATGGTCGAATCCGAGGAAGTCTCGGCTGACGGCCGGACATGGACCTTCAAGCTGCGCCCCGGCCTCAAGTTCCATGACGGCTCACCCGTCCTCGCCAAGGACTGCGTGGCCTCGCTCATCCGCTGGTCTGCCCGCGACCCGATGGGCCTGATGATCAAGGCGATCCAGGAAGAGATCGTCGCCATCGACGACCGCAGCTTCCGCTGGAAGCTGAGCAAGCCCTATCCGAAGATGCTGCTGGCCCTCGGCAAGAACAACTCGCCCTGCTCCTTCATCATGCCGGAGCGCATCGCCAAGACCGATCCGTTCCAGCAGATCAGCGAATATATCGGCTCCGGTCCGATGAAATTCGTGCGCAACGAATGGGTCCCCGGCGCCCGCGCCGTCTTCGAGAAATTCGCCGATTATGTGCCGCGCTCCGAGCCCGCCTCCTGGCTGGCGGGGGGCAAGCGCATGCTGGTCGACCGCATCGAATGGGTCATCATGCCCGACCCGGCCACTGCCTCCGCCGCGCTGCAGAACGGTGAGATCGACTGGTGGGAGAACCCGATCGCCGACCTCGTGCCGGTGCTGCGGCGCAACCGCAACATCCGTGTCGACATCGGCGATCCCCTCGGCAATATCGGCGCCTTCCGCCTGAACCACCTGCATCCGCCCTTCAACGACGTGCGCGCCCGCCGCGCCATCCTGATGGCCCTCGACCAGGAGGAGTTCATGCGGGCCATCGTCGGTTCCGACGACAGCCTGTGGAAGCCGCTGCCCGGCTTCTTCACGCCGGGAACGCCGCTCTACACCGAAGAGGGCGGCGAGATCCTCAAGGGCCGCCGCGACATCGAGGGGGCCAAGCGGCTCCTCGCCGAGAGCGGCTACAAGGGCGAGCCGGTGACGATGGTCGTCGCTCAGGACCAGCCGGTGACCAAGGCGCAAGGCGATGTCGCCAACGAACTGCTGAAGCGCATCGGCATGAATGTCGACTTCGTCGCCACCGACTGGGGAACCACCGGCCAGCGCCGCGCCCTGAAGACGCCGCCCGCCCAGGGCGGCTGGAACATCTTCTTCTCCTGGCACGCCGGTGCCGACTGCACCAACCCGGCCGGCTACACCGCCATCCGGGCCAATGGCGACCGGGCCTGGTTCGGCTGGCCGGACGTTCCCGCGGTCGAGACCGAGGTGACGGCCTGGTTCGAGGCGAAGAACCTCGCCGAGGAGAAGGCGGCGATTGCCCGTCTTAACAAGGCCGCACTGGACAATGTTGTCTTCGTGCCGCCGGGCTTCTTCCTCACCTATACCGCCTGGCGTTCCAACGTCACCGGCATCACCAAGGGGCCGCTTCCCTTCTTCTGGGACGTCGCCAAGGCCTGACGCATTCCCCTGACCGGGGGGCGGTCTCCGCCCCCCGGCCGATCATGAAAAGAACCCCTGATGCTCGTCTACGTTGTCCGCCGCATCCTCGCGACGATCCCGGTCATGGCGGTGGTGGCACTGTTCGTGTTCTCGCTTCTCTATATCGCGCCCGGTGACCCGGCGGCGGTGATCGCCGGCGACCAGGCGACGCCCGAGGACGTGGAGAAGATCCGCCGCTCGCTCGGTCTCGACCGGCCCTTCCTCATCCGCTTCGGCGAATGGGTCTGGCAGATCGCCCGTTTCGACCTCGGCACCTCCATCTTCACCGGCCTGCCGGTGACGCAGCTCATCGCCCAGCGCATCGAGCCGACCCTGTCGCTGATGGTGGTGACCCTGATCATCGCCGTCACCGTCGCCGTGCCGATGGGCGTGCTGGCGGCCTGGAAGGCGGGCACGCTGATCGACCGCACCATCATGGCCTTCGCCGTCTTCGGCTTTTCCGTGCCGGTCTTCGTCGTCGGCTATATCCTCGCCTATATCTTCGCCCTCGAACTCGACTGGCTGCCGGTCCAGGGCTACACGCCGATCGCCCGGGGGCTCTGGCCCTGGTTCCAGAACCTCATCCTGCCGGCCGTCGCGCTGGGCATGGTCTATATCGCGCTGATCGCCCGCATCACCCGCGCCACCATGCTGGAGGTCCTGCAGCAGGACTATATCCGCACGGCGCGCGCCAAGGGCCTGTCGCAGCGCGCCGTCCTGTTCCTGCATGCGCTGAAGAACGCCGCCGTGCCGATCATCACCGTCATCGGCATCGGCGTGGCGCTCTTGATCGGCGGAGCCGTCGTCACCGAGAGCGTCTTCGCCATTCCCGGCCTTGGCCGCCTGACCGTCGATGCCATCCTGCGGCGCGACTATCCGGTCATCCAGGGCCTCGTCCTGTTGTTCTCCTTCGTCTATGTCCTGGTCAACCTCGCCGTTGACCTCGTCTACACGATCGTCGATCCGAGGATCCGCTATTGACCGTGCATAGCCCCCAGACTCCCGCAACCCTCGCCGACGATCCTGTCGGCGTGACCGACGGCGGCAAGCGCCGGATCGGCGTGATCCGCCTCGTCCGCCGCTATCCGACCATCGCCATCGGCGGCTCGCTGGTCGTCGCCGTCATCCTGATGGCCATCTTCGCGCCCTTCCTCGGCACCACCGATCCGACCGCCATCTCGACCCGCATGCGCACCCGCGAGCCCTCTGCGCAGTTCTGGTTCGGGACCGACATGCTCGGCCGCGACATCTATTCGCGCGTCCTCTACGGCGCCCGCGTCTCCCTGGTCGTCGGCTTCTCCGTGGCCATCCTCGCCTCCGTGATTGGCCTCGCCATCGGCCTCATCGCCGGCTTCGTGCGCGCCGCCGACGCCATCATCATGCGCGTCATGGACGGCATCATGTCGATCCCCTCGATCCTGCTCGCCGTGGCGCTGATGGCGCTGACCCGCGGCTCGGTCGGCAATGTCATCCTCGCCATCACCATCGCCGAGATCCCGCGCGTCTCGCGCCTGGTGCGCGGCGTCGTGCTCTCCCTGCGCGAACAGCCCTATGTCGACGCGGCGGTGGCCGCCGGCACCCGCACGCCGATGATCATCATCAAGCACATCCTGCCCAACACCCTCGCCCCGATCATCGTCCAGGCCACCTATATCTGCGCCGCCGCCATGATCACCGAGGCGATCCTCTCCTTCATCGGCGCGGGAACCCCGCCCATCATCCCGTCCTGGGGCAATATCATGGCCGAGGGCCGCGCCCTCTGGCAGGTCAAGTTCTACATCGTGCTGATCCCGGCGATCTTCCTCTCCATCACCGTTCTCGCCGTCAATCTCCTCGGCGACGGCCTGCGCGATGCCCTCGACCCCCGCCTCGCCAAGCAGTTCTGAGGCCGCCGCCGCCTCGTTCCGGGCGGTCCGGCTGCCTCCGGGACCGGCCTTGCGCGCGGCGATCTGCGGCACCGCCGCACATCGGACTGGCAAACCAAAAAAAATGCCTTATTTGAGTAGCCGAAAGCGCTTACACTGACAGTCCGTTCGCGGCATCGAATCCGGTGCGGCGGGTTGGCCCCTCTCAACGGCGATCATGAACAACGTGTTCGACATCTACACGATCATCTTTCTCGCCCTTGCGGTGTTCATCTTCTTCCGCCTGCGCAGCGTGCTCGGGACGAAGACGGGGAACGAGCGTGACCCGTTCCAGCCGCGCGACAACAACCTGCCGCCCGCCGGGCGCCCGCCCGCCGCTCCCGGCGGCGAGGTGATCCCGCTGCC
>CALRLZ020000064.1:0-15470 GCA_943368975.1 Archangium gephyra | reverse complement strand
CCGCCCCCTTGCGCGACAGCAGAAGGACCGGAGCTGCCGGGACCGCCTGCCGCTGCAGGTCGATGCCGCGCATCGCCTCCAGGGTTTCGGCCGAGGTGGTCAGCCCGGCGATCGACAGGCCCGCTTCCGTGGCGGTGGCGTCGGGGTCGAGCCGCGCTCCCTCGGCGAGAGCGCGGGCCGTCATGGCGAGTTCGCGGGCATAGAGCCGGCCCTTGACGATGGGATCGAGCAGGATCAGCCCGGCCAGCCCGGTGCCGTCGCCTGCCGCCATCGCCGCGATGGTGGCGCCGAAGCGCAGGCCGGCATAGACCACGCCGCTGACGCCCGCATGGCGTTCCAGCATCGCTGCTGCCGCGCCGGTCGCGGCGACCCAGGCGGAAAGACGGTCGGGGTCCGTATCGTCCCCCAGGGAATCGGCTGTTCCGGGAAGGTCGAAGCGCAGGGCGGCATGGCCGGCCGCGGCGAGGGCTTCCGCCATGCGCCGCAACGTCTTGGTCGCCGCCAGCGCCTCGACCCCGTGCGGCGGAACGATGACGACGCCGAGGCCCGAGGCCCTCTCCTGGGTCGGCAGATGGAGCTTGCCCAGCAGTCCGTTGAACGTGACCGGGATCATGATGCGAACTCGTAGGGCACGGGATGACTGTTCAGCGCCGAGACGGACCCATGGGGGAGGGCATCCCCATGCCCGCCAAGGAGCGCGACCACCCGAGATTCGCCCGGTGCCAGGCTGAATCCCTGGTCCGCTGCTCGAAATCCGGCATGGTCGATGGTGACGAAGCGGGCCATGCGCTCGGTCGTGATGGAAACGCCCGGACGGCCGTCATGGATCACCGGCTCTACAGCAAGGCCGATGTCGCTGGGTGTGGCGGCCCGGCCCGCGATGCAGTGGCAGGCCTCCGCCAGGAGGTTCCCGGTCTCGGCATCGATGAGGCGGGCCAGGGTCGCATCGTGGGCGAGGGCCCCGAAGCGATAGGCATGGGCCATGTCGAAGAACCGTCCGGCCAGCGTGAAACTCGACAGGCTCGTCTGCGAGCGCGGCGAAAGGTCCATGGTCGTCTCGCCGCGCACGAGCGGATGGGGACCCTCGCCATAGGTCGCCAGCGTCAGCCGCACGCGCCTTGCCGTCGGCGTCTCATTGCCGAGGTGGATGCCGAGCCCGTTGAGCCCCTCGTCGGTGAGGCCGAGATGGATCGGCCGGAAGGCGCGCTTCAATGCATGCCAGGTCGTCTTCGGCTGCCCGAGCCGGTCGATCACGCCCCATCCGGCGCCCGGCTTCATGTCGTTGAGAAACCAGACGAGGCCACCGCCGCAGCGGGAACCGGCGCGGCGCCATTCGGCGAAGACGGCTTCCATCAGTTCGGCGGGCGCGGCCCGGCCGAGGGCAAGATAGCGGTCCGGATCCTCGCGTCGCAGCGTCACGGGATCAACGGCGAACAGGGTGCGGACATAATGGTCGCGCACATCCTCGAAATCCCAGGATGCGCCGGCGTCGCGGGGCACGCCATCCTTCCAACCGGCCGCCTGCGGCGACGCGAGACCCTCACCCGCGAGCGTCGCCGGAGCCGGGATACCGGCGAAGGCGAGGCATTCCGAGGCGAAGCGCACATCGGCGCGGCGCACGTCCTCGATCGGACGACAATAGGCCCCGACGCCGAAATAATGGGTGACCCCCTCATCGGTGACGAAGGGCAGGGGGCCGCCCCAGGGCGTGTGCGGCACGTAGATCGCCTGTGGTGCCACCACGGCCGAGACCGCCGCCAGCACGTCCTCGAACAGCGGCATGGCGGCCTGCTCTGGCCTGAGGCCGAGCATCGTCGCCTGCTGGGCGATCTCGCTGCCGCCACAGACGATGGCGAGCGATGGCGACCCCTGCAGCCGGCCGAGCAGCGAGCGGGTTTCGGCCTCGACGGCGGTCCGGAAGGCGGGGTCGTCGCCCGGATAGTCGAAATTGGCGAAGGGCAGGTCGTGCCAGACGAGAATGCCGAGCCGGTCGCAGGCAGCGTGGAAGGCACGGCTCTCCGGCGTCGCCGTCCCCGAAAGGCGGATCATGTTCATGCCGGCATCGCGTGCCAGTGTCAGCAGTGCGACCGGGTCACCGCCACCCGGCGAGACCGGATCCGGCGGCATCCACGAGGCGCCGCGGCAGAAGATGCGCTCACCATTGACGACGAGCGCAAAATCCTTGCCGTCAGGACCCCGGTCGAGGGCGAGGCTCCGAAAGCCGACGGACCCGCATTGGAACAGCCGCTCGCCGATGCGAAGCTGGACGGGGTGAAGGGCCGGTTCTCCGTGGGTGTGAGGCCACCAGGGAGCGATCCCCGGCAGCACCAGCCGTCCTGAATGAAGGCCGTCCTCGCCCGGCTCCAGCCTCTGGGCATGGCCGGCGCAGAGGATATCAACCCGCGAGGCCGCGGGCCCCCCGAGGCGCAGGGCGACATCGAGCACACCCGCGCTGCCATCGAGGCGCGCCGCGAGCCTGATGTCGACCGGACCCCGGCCGACGCCATGGCGCAGCGTCACCGGTTGCCAGGGGCCGACGATGGCGACTGCGGGCGACCAGCCCGGCATATGGCCGAGCGGCGTGGTGCGCACCAGCCGCAGCGCCCCGGGCTGGATCATCTGCGGCCGCCACCGTTGCCGCGGCCCCTTGGCGCTGGCGAGGACCGGATTGAGGGCATGAAAGCGGATGGCGAGCCGGTGACGGCCGGCCGTGGTGATGGCGCAGGAATGCGCTGCGAACATGGAACGGGCTTCCAGCACCATCGCATCGTCGACGAAGATGTCGGCGGGCCCGGCGAGGCCTTCGAAGCCGAGGGTCGCCGGTCCCGCGGTTGTGAAGCTGCAGCGATACCAGACGTCGCGGTCATGCAGGCCCGAGGGTACGCCGGGGACGAGGCGGCCGGCGGCGATCAGCGCCGCTTCCACCGTTCCTGGCACGGGGGCCAGGATCCAGTCGCCGCGGGAATCGGCCTCATCCGGAGAGGCCGCGTCCCCAGGCGCCATGATGGCCAGCATCCAGCCCGCATCGAGCGGGACGACGTCGTCGTCCTTGTCGCTGCAGGTCGGATCCATCTGAGCCTCAGGAGGCGGCCCGGACGAGCGTCCGGGTTTCGGCCACGGGAAAGCGCAGGGCGCCGGCCAGTTCCGCCATGAGTCGGTCGTAAAGCGCTGCGGTCTCGTCGAGCGCCGCGGCGAGTGCTTCGGTCTTCTTGCGCGCCAGGGCGCGGGCAAGCAGGAACTGGAAGGTCTTCATGCCGTTCGCCATCGCGTCGCATGTGGCCACGGCGTCGTCGAGACCGGCGACACCCTGGCCACGGAGCCAGGCGAGGTGGTCGCCCAGCAACGCGACATTGGCGCCGAACTGGCGGGCGGTGTTGAAGGCATAGGGGTGGAAGGAGCAGGGCGGCTGCGTCGCCAGCCAGTCGAGGTGGCGCTGCAGCGCCGCCCGGTAGGCGCGCACCGGGTTGCTTGCGGGCCGGCGGGCCCAATGCGCCGCAAGACGGCCGATGGCGGCCTCCTTCAGGGCCCGGCCCGACAGGCCGGGGCCGACCACCTTCACGAATTCCGCATAGGGGGGCAGCACGGGAGTCGACACGGCGCCGAATCCGAGGAGATGCTCGACATCGGCCCCTTCCATCTCGAAATAGCCGGCATTGTGGAAATAGCCGAGGCTGGATGTCGCACGGTCGAAGCGGTTCACCGCGATCGTCGTCTTGGAATGGTCGGTGCGGTAGGTCACACCCTGGGTGTCAGGCAGGAAATGGGCGTCGACCTCGACGAGGACGATGCGGCCGCGGGCGACCTGCTCCTCGAGATGGTCGACCAGCGGCCGGTAGATCGACAGCTCCTGCAGGTCGAGCCCGAACAGCGCGTCGAGATCGCCGTTGGGAATCTTGAAGAAGGTGAACTGGTCGCCCTCGAAATCCTGCGCGAGGGTCATGCCGAGGGCCGCTGCCGGCTCGCGGCCGAGCGTGTGCAGGAGCTCGATGAAGAGATCGGTATGGCAGTTGGTTTCCGGCCAGGCCCGGCCTGCATCATGCAGGCCGTGGCGCCGGTAGGTCGCCGCCGAGAGCTGGGGAAAGATCGCCGCCATGGTTCAAAGCCCCAGCGACTGGCGCACCGAGGCCGGCCAGCGCTTCACGTTGGTGCCGTAATGCTTCAACAGGGCGAGGATGACCCGCTCATGACCGAAGCCGACGCAGGCCGTATGCGCGACCTCGTCGCCCGCCGTCGTCAGGCCGAAGGTCTTGCCGAAGTGATCCTGGTGATAGTTGAACGACAGGCAGGCCGTCGGCTTCTCCTCGCTTTCGATGGCGATGAGGAGCTCGAACTTCAGGCGCTGGTCGCGCTGGTTGACGGCCAGCATCTTGCCGGTCCGGCCGAAGAACGGATCGTTGGCGACGTCGACCATGAAGGGCAGGCCGAGTTCGCCGATCATCGCCTGGCCGCGTTCCAGCCAGGCGGCGCGGAACTCGGTGACCTGGTCCGGCGTGCCCATGCGGACGAATTCGCGCATCCGGAAGAACTGCTGGCGCGCCGGGTCCTTCGAGGGCTCGTGGCGGAAGCAGTAGGACATCAGATCGAAGAGGCGACCCTCGGCCGGCAGGGTGCCGCGCTTCGCCGCCGTCGGGTAGAGCGGATAGCAGGCGGCAGGCGTCAGCACGATCTCGCTCGCCTTCTGCCCGTTGGTCCAGTCGCCGCCCTGCTCGATCGTCTGCAGCAGGCTGACATGGTCGGCCGGGTTGCCGCAGAAGCAGTGCACAGTGCCGGCGAGCTGGGGGAAGCTCTTCATGTAGCCGGACTTCTCGAAGATCGAGCGCGACATGGCGGGCGGGAAACGCACCACCTCGGGATCGTCGGCACCGCCATAGCGGGTGACGAGGTTCTGGAACCCGTCGCCGATGGCCTCGAACAGGCCGGAGCGGCCATAGAGGCCGTCGACGCCGGTTTCGATGAGCAGGCCCTGGTCGAAGAGTTCGTCGAGGAAGGTCGCGGTCTCGGTCTTGGCGAGCATGTCTCAGTCCTCCAGATCGGTGTCGAGACGCGACATGAGGAGCATGGTCGCGGTGTTGGCGAGGATTCGGTCATTGGCGATCATCAGCGGCGCCGACAGGATGTCGCGCAGCTGGCGGCCGATGGAGAAGGGATTGTCGTTCTTGTAGCCCTGGATGCCGACGATGGTCAGCGCCTCCTGGACGATGGCGACGGCGCGGCGCGAGGCCTCGATCTTCACCGCATTCATGGCCACGGCGAAGGCCATGGAATTGATCGCCGCCTCGTCGTGGCGCGCCACCTCGAAGCGGCTGATGCCGTCGCGGACGATGGTCTTCAGCGCCGCGAGTTCAGCGGCGGCGGCAGCGAGACGGGCGGCGCCCGGCGGGACGGCGTTCGGCATGCGGCGGGCAGCGGCGCGCACGCTCGCCTGCGCCTTGGACAGGGCCGAGCCGGCAATGCCGAACCACAGCGACGCCCAGAACAGATGCGAGCTCGCCAGCATGGACTGGGCGGCGATCTCCGCGAAGGGTTTCGGGAAGACCTGCGCGGCCGGCACGGTGGCCGCCAGCTTGAAGCCGTGCGAGGTGGTGCCGCGCATGCCGAGCGTGTCCCAGACCGAGGTCTGTTCGAGGCTCGCCTGCGCCTTCTCGATCACGACCATGACCTGGTCGGAGGAGGCGGCATCCGGTGCGCGGCGGGCGGTCGCCAGGATCGCGTCGGCATCCAGCCCGTAGGAAATGACGGTCGCGTCCTTCTCCAGCCGCACCATGTCGCCCTCGGGCACGATGGAGCAGATCGAGTTGCGCAGGTCGCCGCCGATGCCGCCTTCCGTCGTCGCCGAGGCGAGCAGCAGTTGCTCCCCGGCCAGCCGGACCATGAAGGCACGGTGCCAGTCGCTCTCCAGCCCGTGATGGACGAGGCTCGACGTCTTGATCTGATGCATCGCGAAGATCATGCCGGACGCCGAGCAGGCGGCTCCGAGCGTGGTGCAGACCCGGGCGACATCGGAGAAATCGGCGCCTTCGCCACCGAGATGGGTCGGAATCATCATGCCGAGCAGGCGCGCCTCGCGCATGGCCGCCACGGCCTCGCGGGGGAAGCGGCCCTCACGGTCCACCGCATCCGCATGGGACGCGGCCACCTGCGCGACCCGCTTGGCGCGGGTGGCGAAATCGGTGCCTTGCGGCACGCTCCGGGGTTCCGACCTGTCGAGCATGATCAGCCCCCGACATTCTCAGAACGCAGCTCTTCGAGAGCGGCGCGGATCGTGGCGATGGAGGAGAACAGCCGGCGGTTCAGCATCCGCTCGGGGAACTCCACGTCGAAGGCTTCCTCGAGCGCCAGCATGAGCTGGACCGATCCGAACGAGGTCATCCCGGCCTCGTAGAGATCGCTCGTGTCGACCAGGTCAGCGACACCACCCGGCAATTCAACCGTCCGGGCGATGATCTCTCGAATCTGAATGTTCATGTCGGATCGCTCCTTCGAGCCGATCCCCGTTCCCGGGACCGGTGTGTTGCATTTGATCGAGGCAATCAACGTTTGATTACCGATAGCGTTAACCGCCCTTGTCCTTTCGGGAGGGTGTGCCGGGCTGCCCGTTGCGGGGCCGACCCGGCGCTGTTTCCCTGAGGGACATCACGACGGCCTCGGTCGACATGCAGCAAGAATGACGCCGTCGCCGAAATGACGGAATCCGGCGGATTTCGCCGTATTTCGAAGGTTCGGGCGAAGGCAGCCACGTCAATTCGGTGCGCCGCGACGGGTGTTTAACGAAGTCGTAACGATGGACTGTGCCAAAACGGTTGCAGGCGGGCGCGCCGCGATAGGTCTGGCGGGACGGTTACGCGCGGCGGTATTTACGCGTTCTGAATGTTGTTTGATTGCATTGAAGACGTTTTGGTCATGTCCGGCATTGCTCTCCTGCTCATCCAATCGCTGCTCTATTTCGGCGTCATGGCGGTCCTGTTCCGGATGCGCCACGCCATGGGCCTCGGCGCCTTCCTCTGCGCCCTTGGCGTCATGCATTTCCTCGAGACCTATCTGGCGGCGGTGTTCTTCATCGAGCTCCCCTTCGGGCTTCTGTCGCCCGGCTCGACGGTGCTCTTCTCCGGCAAGCTTGCAATCATCTTGCTGTTCTACATCCGCGAGGATGCCGAGACGGTGCGCCAGCCGATCTACGGGCTGCTGATCGGCAATTTCCTGATGGTCGCGCTGGTGGCGACCCTGCGCCTCTATGGAGCGCCGGTGCCGCTCCAGGGCTACAATCCGGACCTCGCCCTGATCAACCAGATGGGCCTGCTGATGGTCTGGGGCACGACGCTGCTCTTCGTCGACGCCATCGCGCTCATTCTCGTCTATGAGCGCCTGCGCAGCCTGCTGCCGCACTCGGTGGTCTTGCGGTCCTGGATCAGCCTCTCGGTCATTCTCAGTTTCGACCAGATCGGCTTCTTCATCGGACTGCACTGGGTGACCGGGACCCCGATCGACGCGCTTTATGGCGGGTGGATCGCAAAAATGGGCGCGGCGCTGGTCTATGCGGCCTATATCGGGCTCTACCTGAAGCTCTGCGAACGGACCACCGGCGAGCCGGCGCCGCAGCCCCTGTCCGACATCTTCCACAAGCTGACCTACCGCCACAAATACGAGGAACTGCTCGGGACCAGCAGCTATGACGTGCTGACGGGGACCCTGACCCGTGAACGTTTCGAGACGCTGGGGCCGCCGATTTTGGCCGAAGCCGTCGCCAGAAGCCGCAGGATCAGCCTCCTGATCATCGACATCGACCATTTCAAGAGCATCAACGACCGTTACGGCCATGTGGTCGGCGACGCGGTCCTGCGTCGCGCCGGAGAATGCCTGCGCCGCGAGATCCGCAGCCACGACCGGGTGTTTCGCTATGGAGGCGAGGAGTTCGTCATCCTGTCGGACGATCTGGCGCAAAGCGATGCCGTCAGCGCCGCCGAGCGTCTGAGACACGCTGTCCAGCATATCCTGGCGGAGGAATTCGAGGCTGCTCCGACCGTGAGCATCGGCGTCGCGACGGCTCCGGACGATGCGACGACCCTCAGGGACCTTTTCTCCCTGGCCGATGCGCGTCTCTATGAAGCCAAGCGCGACGGCCGCAACCGTGTCGTCGGCGGGCAGGGCCCGGCCGGGGCGTCACATCGATGATCCGTTGCGAGGGGGGCTCTGCGCACTGCGCCCGCCGGTGGGGGGATCGCAGCCGCAAAGACCTTTTGGTAGCGGGAGGCAGAGTCGAACTGCCGACCTCAGGGTTATGAATCCTGCGCTCTCACCAACTGAGCTACCCCGCCCCAAAGGGCATGCGAACCAGCGTGCCGGCTCGCGAGAGGGCGGATATAAGGTCCGGGCCGAATGGGTGTCAAGCGCTCCCGATACCGCGATTGACGCAGTGCCTGCACCAGGCGGGATGCCGGTGCCGCCGAGTTGACGCGCCTCAATGGGCGCCCGGCCGAACTCAGGCATCATGTCCTGATGGCGGCAGGGAACAATCCATGAAGACAGAGATGCTGGTGGCCGCCGTGCTGCTCATGGCGATCATGCCTGCTGGCGCCACGGACGCGCCGGGTCGCGGAAAGCGGGTTGTCGACGAGTGGTGTCGTCTTTGCCATCTGAGAGCCGGCCAGCCGCCGCGCCACGGCATGGCGGCGTCCTACGAGACGATCGTGAGGCGGCCGGGCAGGGACGCAGCCTACTTCAACCGGTTGCTCCACGAGGACCACTTCCCCATGACAACCTTCCGGTTGTTCGAGAACGAGAAGCAGGACGTGCTCGCCTATCTCCTCTGGCTGCAGCGCCGCCAGCCACAGCCGCGGCGCTAGACGGTCGCTGCGGCGGCCTTCTTGAAACGCACCTGCGTGAACAGCCCGCCGAAACCGGCAGGCTTCTTCTCGATCAGGGTCAGGTCCTTCTCGCCCATGACGCGGTCGAAGGAGAAGTCGGGGTGCCAGCCCAGCTTGTCGCCGAAGGGCGCAGCAGCCTTCTCGATCCAGGCCCGCAGCCCGCCCTCGGCGGCGAAATGGTTCACCAGGATGACCTCGCCGCCGGGCTTGCAGACGCGGTTCAGCTCGGCCATCACGCCTTCCGGGTCCGGCACCACGGTGATCAGGTACATCGCCACGACGCAGTCGAAGCTGGCATCGCCGAAGGCCAGCCGTCCGGCATCCATCTGCAGGATGCCCTCGACATTGGTCAGCCCCTCGTCGACGCGCTTGCGGGCGATGCGCAGCATGTCGAAGGACAGGTCCAGCCCGATGACACGGCAGTTGGCGCCGTAGTCGGGCAGGGCGATGCCGGTGCCCACGCCGACCTCCAGGATACGCCCGCCGACGCGCGAGGCCGCCGCCACCGCAGCCTTGCGCCCGGTGGTGGTGATGCGGCCGAAGATCGGATCATAGATCGGCGCCCAGCGTGCATAGGCCTTCTGGATGGACTGGGCGTCGAGCTCGGCGGCTTGCATGGAAACTCCGGTCAGATCACGGCCTGAAGCGTGGCCTCGGTGCGTCGCATGTCCGGCGCCTGGCGTCGGCGGATGAACCCGCCGCCGAGCACCCGTGCAAGGCCGTCGGCCCCGTCATAGAGCACGCAGGCCTGGCCGGGGGCCACGCCGTCCTCGCCGTCGAGAAGTGCGATCTCGACCTCGCCGTCGACCAGGCGCAGCCGGGCCGGCCGTGGCGGCCGCGTTGACCGCACCTTGGCGAAACAGGCGAACGTCTCGCCTTCGGCGAGCGCTGCGTCGCCGAGCCAGTTGAAGTCGCGCAGGGTCACGGCATGGATGGCCAGAGCCTCGCGCGGGCCGACGATGACGTGCCGTCGCCCGGCATCGAGGCCGACCACATAGAGCGGTTCCTGCGCGGCGATGCCGATGCCGCGCCGCTGGCCCACCGTGAAGCGCATGACGCCCTCGTGGCGGCCGAGAACCCTTCCGTCGACATGGACGATGTCACCAGCCTCCGCCGCCTCTGGCTTCAGCTTTTCGACGATCGACGTGTAGCGCCCGGTGGGGACGAAGCAGATGTCCTGGCTGTCGGCCTTGTCGGCGATGGCGAGGCCGAAGCGACGCGCATGCTCCCGGGTTTCGGGCTTGGTCATGGTGCCGAGCGGGAAGCGCAACAGGTCGAGCTGGTCCGGTGTCGTGGCGAAGAGGAAATAGCTCTGGTCGCGGTCGGCATCGACCGGCTGGTAGAGCGCCCGCCGGCCATGCGCGCCGGGGCGGCTCGACACGTAATGGCCCGTCGCCAGGGCGTCGGCGCCGAGATCGCGCGCCGTCTCGAGGAGATCGGTGAATTTCACATGGCGGTTGCAGTCGATGCAGGGGATCGGCGTCTCGCCATCGGCATAGGACTGGGCGAAGCGGTCGATCACCGCCTTCTTGAACCGTTCCTCGTAATCGAGGACGTAATGGGGGATGCCGAGGCTTTCGGCGACGCGCCGGGCGTCGTGGATGTCCTGGCCGGCGCAGCAGGCGCCCTTGCGGTGGATCGCTGCACCATGGTCATAGAGCTGCAGCGTCACGCCGACGACATCGTAGCCCTGTTCGGCCATCAGCCCGGCGACAACCGACGAATCGACGCCGCCGGACATGGCGACGACGACGCGGGTCGCGGCGGGGGGCTTGTCGATATCGAGGCTGTTGAGCATCGCGCGGCGTTTCTCGTCTGAGCGCGCTATATAGTCTGCGCTGCCGCCGCCGCAAAGCATTCGCTCGCCAGATCGGCAAATTGCAGCGACGCCCGCGCGGCCAAGGGTCTTGAGCCGGTCACCTTCGCCCGCTAACACCGGCCCATGACCGCCCGTTATGCCCTTTACGCCGCGCCGGCACCCGAGACGCCGCTCTGGCGGTTCGGCTCCTCCGTCATCGGCTATGACGCCGCCGCGGCCGCCGACCGGCCCTTCCCCGCCGGCGCGCCCTTCGATGCGCCCGACTGGCCGGCGATGACCGAAGATCCGCGCCGCTATGGATTTCATGGCACGCTGAAGGCGCCCTTCGCTCTCGCCGACGGCGCCGGCGAGGCCGATCTCATCGAGGCCGCCATGCTCTTCGCCGAAAGGCGGCAGGCCTTCATGGTCGAGCAGCTGAAGGTTGCGCTGCTCGGGGCCTTCGTCGCGCTCGTCCCCGACGGTGATTGCGACCCGCTCGACGCTCTCGCCGCCGATTGCGTGGGCGCGTTCGATTCCTTCCGGGCCCCGCTCACCGAGGCCGACCGGGCGCGACGCATGCGCTCGCCGCTGTCGGACCGGCAGATTGCCCAGCTCGAGGCCTGGGGCTATCCCTACGTCTTCGCCGACTTCCGCTTCCACATGACGTTGACCGGCGGTCTGGAGGACGCCCGGCGCGGGCCGGTCGCGGCGGCCCTGGCGGAGCATTATCGTGCCATCGCCGCGCCGCTGGCGGTCGATGCCCTCTGCCTGTTCCGCCAGAGCGACAGGGCCGCGCGGTTCAGCATCCTCGCCCGCTTTCCCTTCGAGGCCTGACGCAACGGCACAGACGCGCGCTTGCCTTGACGATGGCGCTCGCTTAAGTCGCATGCACGGTGGTTTCGGCCGAGAATCCGCCACGCGCAGACTGCGGGACGACCATGCACGACATTCGCTGGATCAGGGACAATCCGGAGGCCTTCGACGCGGGCCTCGCCGCCCGTGGCCTCGCCGCATTGTCGACCTCCCTGATGGCCCTGGACGATGCCCGCAAGGCGGCGGTCTCGACGCTGCAGGCCGCCCAGGAGCGTCGTAACGCCGCCTCCAAGGAGATCGGGCAGGCCATGGGCCAGAAGGACATGGCCCGCGCCGATGCCCTGAAGGCCGAGGTCGCCGCTTTGAAGGACCGCATGGCCGAGGCGGAGGTTGCGGAAAAGGCGGCCAGCGCCGATCTCGTGGCCGCCCTCGAGATCATTCCCAACCTGCCGCTGGCGGATGTGCCCGTCGGTCCGGACGAGACCGCCAATGTCGAACACCACCGTTTCGGCGCGCCGCGGCAGATCGACGGGGCGAAAGAGCATTTCGAACTGGGCGAAGCCCTGGGGCAGATGGATTTCGAGACCGCCGCGAAGCTTTCCGGCGCGCGCTTCGTCCTCCTGAAGAAGCATCTGGCGCGCATGGAGCGGGCTCTCGCCCAGTTCATGCTCGACCTGCACACCGACACCCACGGCTATACCGAGATCAATCCGCCGGTGCTGGTGAAGGACGCGGCCGTCTATGGCACCGGCCAGTTGCCGAAGGCATCGGACGACATGTTCGTCACGCGCGAGGGATTGTGGCTCACGCCGACCGCCGAGGTGACGCTGACCAATATCGTCGCCCAGGAGATCGTTGCCGAAGACGTGCTGCCGTTGCGGCTGACCGCAGCCACACAGTGTTTCCGCTCGGAGGCCGGCGCCGCCGGCCGCGACACCCGCGGCATGCTGCGCCAGCACCAGTTCCTCAAGGTGGAACTCGTCTCCATCACCGCGCCCGAACAGGCGATCGACGAGCATGAGCGCATGCTCGCCTGCGCCGAGGAGGTGCTGAAGCGCCTCGACCTGCACTACCGGGTGGTGACGCTCTGCACCGGCGACATGGGCTTCTCGGCCCGCAAGACCTACGATATCGAGGTCTGGCTGCCGGGCCAGAAGGCCTTCCGCGAGATCTCCTCCTGCTCGGTCTGCGGCGATTTCCAGGCCCGGCGGATGAATGCCCGCTACCGGCCCAGGGCGACCGACAACAAGCAGCCGTCGCCGCAATTCGTCCATACGCTGAACGGCTCCGGGACGGCCGTCGGCCGGGCACTGATCGCGGTGATGGAAACCTACCAGCAGGCGGGCGGGGGGATTGCGGTTCCTGCCGTCCTCCAGCCCTATATGGGCGGCCTCACCCTGATCGAGAAAGCCTGATGCGTATCCTGGTCACCAATGACGACGGCATCCATGCTCCCGGCCTTCTCGCCGCCGAGAGGATTGCCCGCACCCTGTCGGACGACGTCTGGGTCGTGGCGCCGGAGACCGACCAGTCCGGCGTCTCGCATTCGTTGTCCCTGAACGATCCCCTGCGCCTGCGCGAGGTCGGCGAGCAGCGCTATGCCGTGCGCGGCACGCCCACCGATTGCGTCATCATGGCGGTGAAGCACATCCTGGCGGGGGAGGGGCCCGACCTGGTCATTTCCGGCGTCAACCGTGGCCAGAACGTCGCCGAGGATGTCGGCTATTCCGGGACGATCGCCGGGGCCATGGAGGGGACGATCCTCGGCATTCCCTCGATCGCCCTGTCCCAGGCCTATGGGCCCGAGAGCCGCCATACCGTGCCCTACGAGACCGCCGAGGCCCATGCGCCCGGCATCATCCGCACCATTCTCGAGGAGGGATTGCGGCCGGGCTCGCTGATCAACGTCAACTTCCCCAATCGCAGTCCCGATCAGGTGCGTGGCATCCAGGTGACGGCGCAGGGGCGGCGCGACCAGGAGATCCTGACCATCGACCCGCGCCATGACGGCCGCGGCAACCCCTATTACTGGATCGCCTTCGTCCGCAACCGGCACCGGATCGAGAACGGCACCGATCTGTGGGCCATGTCCGAGGGCTATGTCTCGGTCACCCCTCTCGAGATCAACATGACCGACGAACCGACGATGACGCGCCTCGCCGCCGTCTTCGCCGGCGACCGCGCTCCCGGCACCTGAGAGCGGCGATGAACGCGGCGCCCGGACCGGAGCATTTCCTGGCCGCTGCGGAATTCGTTCTCATGCTGCGCCAGTCCGGCCTGTCGGACCGCCGTGTGCTCAAGGCGATGGAACAGGTGCCGCGGGTGCCTTTTCTCGACGAGCGCCATTTTTCCCTCGCCGACGAGGATGTCGCCCTGCCGATCGCCATGGGCCAGTCGATCCTGCGTCCGACGCTGCTCGCGACCATGCTCGACGCGCTCGATGTCGCGCCCGACCATCGCGTTCTCCACATCGGCACAGGCTCGGGCTATGCGGCGGCGATCCTCGGCCGCATGGCGGCCAGCGTCGTGACGGTCGAGCGCTGGCGGACCCTTGCCGACGCGGCCCATCTGCGCCTGCGCGCGCTCGGCTACGACATGGTCGAGACCATCTTCGGCGACGGCTTCGACGGCCATGCCCAGCGCGCCCCCTATGACCGGATTATCCTGACCTGTGCCGTGTCCGATCCGCCGCCGCATCTCCTCGCCCAGCTCGCCCCGGACGGTGTCATGGTGGTGCCGCTGACAGCCGGGGTGATCGTCCGGACCGGCAAGGCGGATTCGCAGGCGGCCCGCACCGCCTTTGCCGTCGCCCAGGTCGACCCGGCCGTCCATGGTGTGGCACGCCGGCTTTGATATCCTGAAAGTTCTCGCGGCGTGACAACCGAACCTTAACCTGAACAGGTCATAAATCAGGGTGTCACTTGTTGCGTACCGCGTGAGAGTAGCCATGCGTCCTCGAGCGTTCCCCGGTCTTTCCCGGTTCGTCCTGGTCATCGCGGCGTCGGGCCTCGGCGCTGCCTGCAGCGCCGATGTTGCCCGGTTCGACGAAAACCCCTTCACGTCGCGGCAGGTCGCCAGCGCGCCGCCCCGACAGGTCGAGGCCGCGCCCGTCGCGCGGGTCGAATCGCAGCCGCTCCCCGCCCGCGACTTCGTGGTCTCCCAGCCGCCGGCCGGCAGCCCGCAGGGTGAAGCGCCCTTCGGTCAGGGCACCGATACCGGTCTGACGACGGGAACCGTGACGCCGCGCCAGCCCTTCGGCTCTTCCAATCCGGCGACGCCGGCCGTCCGGCAGATGGCCGCAGCTCCGGCCGCACCGGGCCGTGGCGCCTGGTCGGCGACCGGCGGCACGACCATCACGGCGGCCGCGGGCGACACGCCCGACCTCCTGTCGCGCCGCTATGGCGTTCCCGCCAGCGCCATCGCCCAGGCCAACGGCATCGCCGGCAACCAGCCCTTCTCGAGGGGGCAGAGCGTCGTCATTCCGACCTATTCGATGGCCGCCGCGTCCCAGCCCGCTGTGGCCGCGGTCCAGGCGCCGGTGCGCGCGTCGACCGATCTGGTGCGCCAGCCCGCGGTGACCGAACAGCCGCGCCGGGTGGCGACCCAGGCGATCAGCGTTCCGCCGCAGCAGGTGGCGGCTGTTGCTCCGCCCGCCGGGACGCGGTTGAGCTGGCAGTCGGGCTCGCCGCCGGCGGCCGCTGCCCCTGCTCCCGCCGCCCGGCCGCCCGTCGCCCAGCCTGTTTCGGCCGCGCGTCCGGCGGTCGCCACGCGCCCCGGCAGCCATACCGTCACCTCCGGCGAGACCCTCGCCGGTGTCGCGCGCCGCTATGGCGTGTCGCGCCAGCAGCTCGCCGCCGCCAACCGGATCGAGGTGTCGCAGTCCCTGCGCACGGGCCAGGTCCTGCGCATTCCCGCCGCCAGCCAGGTCGCTGCCGCAACGCCGGCCGCCCAGCCCGCCGCGCCGGCGACCGCACCGACTCCTGCCGCCCGTCGTGAAC
>CALRLZ020000063.1:0-15688 GCA_943368975.1 Archangium gephyra | reverse complement strand
ACTTCACCTCGGTCGCCTGCACCCTGCTCGACGGCGAGACCTGCCGCTGCCGCGACTACCCGAACCGGCAGGACAAGGTGCCGGACTGTGTCCGTCTGACGCCGGCCGAGGCCCGCGCGCTGCCCTGGCTGCCGCCGACCTGCGCCTACCGCCTCGTCGCCGAGGGCCGCGACCTCTACTGGTGGCACCCGCTGGTCTCGGGCGATCCGGGCACGGTCCATGCCGCCGGCATCTCGGTGCGCGGCCGCATCACCGCCTGGGAACACGAGCTGACCGAATTGCAGGAGCTCGAGCACCATCTGGCCGAATGGCCGAATCTGGACGCCGGCCCGTCCGGTCCATGATCGTCCCGTCCGGCGGAGGGGAGCACCAAGCCATGACAACGCAGATGCCTGGGCACGTCGATCCGAGCAAGGAACGCTTCGCCCTGTTCAAGGACCTGCCGCGCGACCAGCCGGTCCATATGCTCAATCTCGTGAAGCTGAAGCCCGCCGCCACCTACGAGGACGGCCGGATCGCCACCGGCCGCGAGGCCTATGCCGCCTATGGCCGCGACAGCGGGCCGGTCTTCCGCAGCCTCGGCGGCCGCATCGTCTGGTCGGGCCGTCCCGACCTCACCCTGATCGGGCCGGAGGCGGAGGGCTGGGACATCGCCTTCATCGCCGAATATCCCTCCGGCCAGGCCTTCATCGACATGATCCGCGACCCGGTCTACCGCGAGGCGGTGAAGCATCGCCAGGCGGCGGTGGCCGATTCCCGCCTCGTCCGCATGGCGCCGGGCCAGCCGGGCGCGGGCTTCGGCGAGGAGGCGTGACCCTCAGGCTGCCCGGCGGCGCGGCTTCGCCGGCGCGGCGGGGGCGGGGCGGTGGTCGCCGAGCTCCTCGATGATCGGGCAGGCGCTTCGCCGGCCCGTCTCGCAGGAGCCGATCAGCGTCTTGAGCGTGCCGATCATGTCCTCGAGCTTGCGGGCTTGCTCCTCCATTTCCCTGAGGTGGGTGCGGGCGATGGCCCTGACATCGGCGTTGGACCGGCCGGTGTCCGTCCAGAGCGCCAGCAGCGAGCGGATCTGCTCGATGGAGAAGCCGAGGTCGCGGGCACGGCGGACAAAGGAGAGGCGGTGGACGTCCTCCTCTCCGTAGTCGCGGTAGCCGCTGTCGCGCCGGCCCGCGACCGGCAAAAGGGCGATGGATTCGTAGTAGCGGATCATCTTGGCGGAGACGCCCGAGGCGGCCGCGGCCTGTCCAATGTTCATGGGGTCTCCCTTTGGGGGGCGCTCTGGATCAATGCGGGGCGCGGCGGGTTCTGTTCATGAGACGACGATGCCCGCTTGACCTTCCAATGATGGGAAGGATTACAGCTCGCCGCAAGAGTGAAGGAGACCGGCCATGACCGTTCACGATCCCAAGGCGTCAGGTGGCTGCTGCGGCGGCAAGGACCACGATCACGCCCACCACGATCATGCCCACCACGATCATGCCCATCATGGCCAGTCCCATCCCGCCGCGGCGGCCGCCGGCACGGTGATCGACCCGGTCTGCGGCATGACCGTCGACATCGCCACCACGCCGCACAAGACGACCCTCCACGGCATCGAGCATTATTTCTGCTCGGCCGGCTGTGTGACCAAGTTCCGCGCCGACCCGCAGCGCTATCTCGATCCGGCCAGCGCCCCGCCGCCCGAGCCCGTGCCGGAAGGCACGATGTTCACCTGTCCAATGCACCTGGAGATCCAGCAGATCGGTCCCGGCACCTGCCCGATCTGCGGCATGGCGCTGGAGCCGATGATGGTGACGGCCGATGCCGGCCCCAACGAAGAGCTGATCGACATGACCCGGCGCTTCTGGGCCGGCCTCGCGCTCGCCCTGCCGGTCTTCGTGCTGGAGATGGGCGGCCATCTCTTCGGCTGGGCCCCGCTGCCCCACGGCTGGTCGAACTTGGTGCAACTCGCCCTCGCCACCCCCGTCGTGCTCTGGGCCGGCTGGCCCTTCTTCGTCCGCGGCTGGCAGTCGGTCGTTACCGGCCACCTCAACATGTTCACGCTGATCGCCATCGGCACCGGTGTTGCCTGGACCTATTCGGTTGTCGCGACCCTCGCCCCCGGCCTCTTCCCGCCTGCCTTCCGGGGCCATCACGGCGATGTCGCGGTCTATTTCGAGGCAGCGGCGGTGATTACCGTCCTCGTCCTCCTCGGCCAGGTGCTGGAACTGAGGGCCCGCGACGCCACCTCCGGCGCCATCCGCGCCCTGCTCGACCTCGCCCCGAAGACCGCCCGCCGCATCAGTGCCGACGGCAGCGAGGCCGAGGTGCCGCTGGAGGCGGTTGAGGTCGGCGACCTGCTGCGCGTGCGTCCCGGCGAGAAGGTGCCGGTGGACGGCAAGGTCACCGAGGGCCGTTCGGCCGTCGACGAGAGCATGGTGACCGGCGAGAGCATGCCGGTGACCAAGGATATCGGCGACCGCGCCATCGGCGGCACGCTCAACCGCTCCGGCAGCCTCGTCGTCAGCGCCGAGAAGGTCGGCCGCGACACGATGCTGGCGCAGATCGTCCAGATGGTCGCCACGGCCCAGCGGTCGCGGGCCCCCATCCAGCGCCTCGCCGACCGGGTCTCCGGCTGGTTCGTGCCGGTGGTCATGGCCGTCGCCGTCGCCGCCTTCGCCGCCTGGGCGCTGTTCGGCCCGCCGCCGCAACTCGCCTTCGCCCTGGTCGCCGCCGTCTCGGTGCTGATCATCGCCTGCCCCTGCGCCCTCGGCCTTGCCACGCCCATGTCGATCATGGTCGGCGTGGGGCGCGGCGCCGAGGCCGGCGTGCTGATCCGCGACGCCGCGGCGCTGGAGCGGATGGAGGCGGTGGACACGCTGATCATCGACAAGACCGGCACGCTGACCGAGGGCCGGCCGGCGGTGACCGCCATCGTCCCGGCCGAAGGCTTCGCCGAGGACGAGCTGCTGCGCCTCGCCGCCGCCGTCGAGAAGCCCTCTGAACACCCGCTGGCGGAGGCCATCGTCCGCGAGGCCGAGGCGCGCTCCCTCGCCGTGCCGCGGGTTCTCGGTTTCGATTCGCCCGCCGGCAAGGGCGCCTATGGCATGGTGGAGCGCAAGCGCGTCACCCTCGGTTCCGCCGCCTTCCTGGCCGACCTCGCCGTCGATGTCACCGCCCTGGCGCCGCTCGCCGACGACCTGCGCCGCGACGGCGCCACCGTCATCTTCGCCGCCGTCAACGGCAAGCTCGCCGGCATCATCGCCATCGCCGACCCGGTGAAGGCGACGACGCCCGCCGCCCTCAAGGCGCTGGCGGAGGAGGGTATCCGCATCGTCATGCTGACCGGCGACAACCGCGTCACTGCCGAGGCGGTGGCCCGCGAACTCGGCATCGCCGCCGTCGAGGCCGATGTCCTGCCCGAGGGCAAGGCGGCGATCGTCGAACGCTACCGGGCCGAGGGCCGCGTCGTCGCCATGGCCGGCGACGGCGTCAACGACGCGCCGGCGCTGGCCGCCGCCGATGTCGGCATCGCCATGGGCACCGGCACCGACGTCGCCATGGAGAGCGCCGGCATCACCCTGGTGAAGGGCGACCTGCTCGGCCTCGTCCGGGCCCGCCGGCTGTCGGAGGCGACCATGGGCAATATCCGCCAGAACCTCGTCTTCGCCTTCGCCTACAATGCCCTCGGCGTGCCGGTGGCGGCCGGCCTGCTCTATCCGGCCTTCGGCCTCCTGCTTTCGCCGATGATCGCCGCCGCCGCCATGTCGCTGTCCTCGGTCAGCGTCATCGGCAATGCGCTGCGGCTCAGGGCGGTGCGGCTGGACGGCTAGGGGGCTCCAACAAGCCGCCATGAGGGAACCTTTGCCGCCCTCCGCCGTTGTTCCCTCGTCACTTCGATCCACCGAGGAGAATTCTGATGGGTAGCACCGGCGACAAGATCAAGGGCATGGCCAACGAGGCCTCCGGCAACGTCAAGCAGAGCGTCGGCAAGGCTCTCGACAACCAGGAAATGCAGGCCAAGGGCAAGCTCCAGGAGCTGAAGGGCGAAGCCCAGCAGGCCAAGGGCGAGGCCAAGGACGCCGTCAAGGCGATCATCGACAAGGCCTGACCTCTGCGGAAAATAAAACGGATGATGAGAAAATAAGCCTTGACAGCGTTGCGCTGGTCGGCTAGTTTTTCGTCATGTTCGACAATTGCGCCCGGCGGGGGAAACCCCGGCCGGGCGTTGTCGTTTCCGCCCCCGGGAACGTCGCCTGATGGAGGCCGTCTTGCCGCCCCAAGCCAATCTCTCGAGCCCGGAAACGGCCACCGCGGCTTCGCCCGTCGCGGGGCGGGCCGGGCCGGCTCATCAGACCGCCGCGCTGCCGCATCCGCGCGCCGCACCGGACACGCCCCCGCCGGCGCCCGCCGGCCCCGATCATCAGTCCCATGCCGGCAAGACCTGTCCGGGCCTTGCCGACTGTCCGGAGCGGCCGCGCCTGGTGCGCCGCCTCTTCGCCGCCGCCGAGCGCGAGATCGAAGCCGTCGAGGCGAGCCTCGGCGGCCCCTCCGCCACGGCCGCCCGCCGCCTCGGCGCGCTGGCCGCCACCCTCGACCGTCTGGCGACCCTCGACCGCAAGGCCCTTGCCGGCCGCGACCCTGCCGGAGATGCCGATGCCCCCGCTGTCACCGCGCCTGTGGACGCCGACGCCTGGGCTGAGGCGCTTGCGGCGGAACTTGCTCCGGGCAAGCCCGGACAGGATCGCGGCCCTTGAGCCTGAGAAGATCGCCCGGCTGCGCGCCTTCTGGCCGGCTTTCGCCCGGCCCGAACAGATGCCGCCGCCCGCCCGCTGGCGCGTCTGGGCCTTCATCGGCGGCCGCGGCGCCGGCAAGACCCGCGCCGGGGCCGAATGGGTCCATGGCATCGTCCATGGCCGGGATGATTTCGGGCCGCGCTGCGGCCGCATCGCCCTCGTCGGCGAGACCATCGACCAGGTCCGCGAGGTCATGGTCGAGGGGGTCTCGGGGCTGAGGGCCTGCGGCTTTCCCGCCGAGCGGCCGCGTTTCGAGCCCTCGCGCCGCCGGCTCGTCTGGCCCAACGGCGCGATTGCCCACGGCTTCTCCTCGGAGGATCCCGAGGCGCTGCGCGGGCCGCAATTCGACGCCGCCTGGGCCGACGAGACCGGCAAATGGGTCCAGGCCGAGGCGACCTGGGACATGCTGAGCTTCGCGCTGCGCCTCGGCGAGCGGCCGCGCGTCATGGTCACCACCACACCGCGGGCGACGCCGCTCATGCGCCGCCTGCTGGCGGACCCCGACACGGTCGTCACCCGCTCGGCCACCGCGGCCAATGCCGCCAATCTCGCGCCGGGCATCGTCAGGGCGCTGGTGGCGCGCTATGGCGGCACGCGGCTCGGCCGGCAGGAACTCGACGGCGAGCTGATCGACGACCGCGAGGGCGCGCTCTTCTCCCGCGAGGCCGTCGAGGCCCAGCGGGTCGGTACGGCACCGCCGCTGAAGCGCATCGCGGTCGCCGTCGATCCGCCCGCTTCGCACCGCAGGGGGGCCGATGCCTGCGGCATCGTCGCCTGCGGCATGGACGCGGAGGGCACCGTCTTCGTGCTGGCGGATGCGAGCGCGGAAGGGCTCAAACCCCATGAATGGGCGGGAAGGGCGGCGGTGCTCTATCGCCGGCTCGATGCCGACGCCCTCGTCGTCGAGGTCAACCAGGGCGGCGACATGGTGGCCGCCGTGATCGGCGAGGTCGCGCCGGACGTGCCGGTGACGCCTGTCAGGGCGGCGCGGTCCAAGCACCTGCGTGCCGAGCCGGTCGCCGCCCTCTATGCGCAGGGCCGTGTCCGCCATGCCGGGCGCTTTCCGGCGCTGGAGGATGAACTCGCCGATTTCGGCCCCGACGGCCTGTCGAACGGCCGCAGCCCCGACCGGCTCGACGCGCTGGTCTGGGCGGTGACGCATCTGGCGCTGCGGCCTCGGGCCGAGGCGCGGGTGCGGGGGCTTTAGGGGCCTATCCGCCCCTGCTCGTTGAGAGTTTCGAGAATGCCCCACCCCAACCCTCCCCTCTGGCGAGGGGAGGGGGATCGGGCATCGCCGTCCCGCTGCAAGGGGGTCGACCGCTTCCTTGAGGCGTCTGGTCCAGGCGTTGCCCGCGGGTTGGGCGTGGCGCGACGACCTCGAACGCACGCGACGCCATAGTCCCCCTCCCGGCGTCAGCGGGGAGGGTGCGGGTGGGGCCTTCAGGCGCGCCTCGCCAAATGCCCTCTGACACGTCCTGTGCCGGTCTCTGTCGCTGGCGCCTTTTCGACGACCCCCTTCATCGGCCCGCTTCGGAGGCCTCATGACACCGCAGCCTTCTGGGCGTGCCGCGGGGGACACCCGCCGCGCCATCGCTCCCACGCGGCTGTTGCGTGCCATCGCCGATCTGCGCTGGGACATCCTCGTCCTCAAGACGGCGTTGCGTCTGCACCGGCGCTACGACCCGAACCAGCCGCGTGTCCCGGCCGGAAGCCCGGACGGCGGACAGTGGACCAGTGGTGGCGGCGCATCACCGCGCGAGATGATCAGGCGCCGCGGCACGCCGTTGTCCGAGGCGACGCCGGCTCAGCTGTCCACGATCGCGGTATTGCGCGCAAGAATAGAAGCTGCGGCAGCGCGGATCAGGGAGCGCGATCCGACTTGGCGAAAACCCGAGAGCGTGACGGCGACGGTCGAAGGGCAGATCAAGCACCTGAGGGCCGTCGCGACCGAGGCTGAAGCACACCAAGCGCATTTGATCCGTTGGGGCCTCCGTGGCCCGGGGCGCTTCGCTGTCGAATCCATTCCTGCACCTGTCGATCGTCGGCTGGATCGTCCGGAACGCGACCGGTTGCAATTCCTGGGCAATCGCGATGGGTGTCACACTTGCGGAGAGCGACATCCCGGCGGAATCTTCGCCAGATGGTTCGGGGATCATCAGTTCAACAATGCTCTCAACCCATCGGGCCGACCGCAGGAGATTTTTCCGCAATGCGTGGCCTGTAGTGCCGCGCAAGGCGGTTACGTCCGGGCCATGAAAGCAAGGGAAGGCCGCTGATGCATACAGCAAGAGTTTGCCCGCCCAATCCGATCCTCTTTCTCGAAGATGCTGCCGGCGGCGAGCCGCCGATCTTCCAGCCTGACGACTTCGCCCGCCAGGCCTGCGCCACGGCCACCACCATCAGCTTTATGCTCATGGGGGATCCCGAACTCGAAACCGAGGTGGTCATCGGCTCCCGTACCGAAGTCGATCCCGGTCGCGAGCCGAAATTCGTCAAGGAAATCCCGACCCCGTCACGCCTCATCCGCGTTGTCGAGGTCGACGACACCGAGGTCTTTGCCGTGCCGGTCCCGAACGTGACGACGCGGGTGAGCCTCTGGTTCAGCCATCCCGAGTGGCCCGAAAAGGTCATCATCGGCCTCGACTGACACCCCACCCCGCCCCTCGCGGAGACTCCCATGTCCTTCCTCTCCCGTCTCCTCGGCGCCCCCGAGGCGAAGCGGTCGCGCACGGCTGCCCTCGTCGCGCTGTCGCCGCTCGGCCGCCCGCACTGGTCCTCGCCCGAACCGAAGCGCTTCCATACCGAGGCCCTGGCGAAGAACCCGGTGGCGGCGCGCGCCGTCGCCCGCGTCGCCCGCGCCAGCGCCGAGATCCCCTTCCAGTTCACGGAAAGCGGCTCGGATGCCTCCGCCCATCCGGCGGCGCTGCTCATCGAGAATCCCAACGAGCGCCAGGACCGTGTGGCGCTCACCGAGATGCTGGCCATGCATCTCCTCCTCACCGGCAATGCCTATGTCGAGGCGGTGAGCGTCGAGGGGCGCGCGCGCGAGCTGCACGTGCTGCGCCCCGACCGGATGCGCCTCGTGCCCGGCGCCGACGGCCGGCCCGCGGCTTACGACTACGAACTCGACGGCCGGTCGCTGCGCTTCGTGCAGGAGGGTGCGGTGCCGCCGGTCCTGCATCTCACCCTGCCGCATCCCTTCGACGACCATTTCGGCCTCGCCCCGCTGGTCGCGGCGGCCAGCGCCATCGACATCCACAATGCCGCGACGGCCTGGACCAAGGCGCTGCTCGACAATGCCGCCCGGCCCTCCGGCGCGCTGGTCTATTCCGGCGGCGACGGCACCCTCTCCGAGGACCAGTACGAGCGGCTGAAGGCCGAACTCGCCGAGGGCTTTTCCGGCAGCCGCAATGCCGGCCGTCCCCTGCTGCTGGAGGGCGGGCTCGACTGGAAGGCGCTGTCGCTGTCGCCGAAGGACATGGATTTCATCGCGGCCAAGCACGGCGCCGCCCGCGAGATCGCGCTGGCCTTCGGCGTGCCGCCGCTGGTCCTCGGCATTCCCGGCGACGCCACCTATGCGAATTATCAGGAGGCCAACCGCGCCTTCCACCGCGACACCGCCCTGCCGCTCGCCCGCCGCATCGTCGGGGCGCTGGCGGGCTGGCTGGTGCCGGAGGGCAGGCTTCACGCCACACCGGACGAGGACGCCATCGGCGCCCTCCATGCCGAGCGCGAGAGCCTGTGGCGGCGCATCGGCGCGGCGAGCGTGCTGTCGGACGGCGAGAAGCGCGAGGCGCTGGGCTATCCACGTGAGAAGCCGGCGGTGTGAGGGGGGAAACGGGCAGTCAGCGCCCGGGATCTGCCGGACAGCGCGGTGCGGAGTCTCTTCACCTCTCCCCGGCGGGGAGAGGTCGGTGCGCAGCACCGGGTGAGGGGGCCCGAGCGATTCAACCAGACATTCTCCCCTCACCCGATCCTCGCTTCTCTCGGATCGACCTCTCCCCGCCGGGGAGAGGTGAGACGCGCCACCTGTGCCGCTTGCGGCCTGCCCCGACGGCCGGCTGCCCACCCCGAAAGGACCGCCATGCTGCCCCAGGGTGCCGAACCGGTCGTCCGCGCCTTCGTCGAGCGCGCCGACATCGCCGCCCTGGCGCTGTTCATGTGGGCAGCGGTGACCACCGGCCTGCTCGTCTGGACGCTGAAGGAGCTCGCCGCCGCCAACCGCCGCTTCGACGCCTTCGTCCGCGAACTCACGCGCTTCAACGAGCGGGCGGCGCGCCGCCGCGGCGAGGGGCCGGAACCGTGAAAGCGAGGGTTTGCGGCAGCTTTCGCTTAACCCTCGCAACCGGTGGTGCGGCCGGCTTAACCAGGGGCCAAGCGGTCCCGGCCTAAGCCTCGCGGCGGGACAACCGGAGCCGCGCCGCCATGCTGCCCAAGGCCTTCTACCTCCTGATGCTGCCGCTCGGGATCGTCGCCGTGGCGCGGCCCGACAGTTTCAGCGCCCTGCTGGCCATGGTCGGCCACCAGCCCGGCGCGGCCACCGCGCCGGCAACGCCGGCAGCGCCGTCGGCGCTGACCGCCACGCCCAATGGCGGCTATCCCTCGCGCCGCCTGGCGGCGGGCCGCGACGGCCATGTCCGCGCCCGGGCCCAGGTCGGCGGCCGCAGCTTCGAGATGCTGGTCGATACCGGCGCCACCATCGTGGCCCTGACCTGGACGACCGGCCTCGACCTCGGCCTCGTCCGGCCGGGCATGACCATGGACACGCCGATGCAGACGGCCAATGGCCGCGTCCTCGGCAAGCGCGTCACCATCCCACGCCTCGAGGTGGAGGGGCTGTCCGTCGCCGCCGTCGACGCCGTGGTGCTGCCCCAGGGGGCGCTGGGCGTGAACCTGCTCGGCATGAGCTTCCTGGCGAAGCTGCGCCGCTTCGAATTCGCCCAGAACACGCTGCTTCTGGAGCAATAGCCGCCCTCCCGCGGGAGGGCTCCTCCGCGGGATATCGCCATGATCCACACCCTTCTCGACCGTCTCCGGCCGGAACGCCCCGCCGCGCCCGCCGCCGACCCGATCCGCCGCTTCGTCGCCACCCTGGAGGCGCTGGAGACGCCGCCGAAACCGCCGGGCGGCGGCCGCGTGCGCGCCCTCGACCTTCTCGCCACCCCCTTCACCCGCGCGCCGCGGAGCCCGTCATGAGCGCCGCGGCGGCCCTCCCCCCGGTGCGGCGCGACCCCGCGACCGGCCTCTTCACCGGCTATGCCTCGCTCTTCGGCATTCCCGACGCACAGAACGACGTGGTCGAGCGCGGCGCTTTCGCCGCCTCGCTGCTCCGCCGCGGCACTGCCGGTATTCGCATGCTGTGGCAGCATGATCCGGCCGAACCCATCGGCTGCTGGCTGTCGCTGGCCGAGGACCCGGTCGGCCTGCGCGTCACCGGCCGGCTGGTGACCGTCACCACCCGCGGCCGCGAGGCCGGCGAATTGCTGGCCGCCGGCGCCGTCGACGGCCTCTCCATCGGCTTCAAGGCGCTGCGCGCCGAGCGCCGCCGCCGCGACGGCCCCCGCCGCCTCCTCGAGGTCGATCTCTGGGAGGTCTCGGTCGTCACCTTCCCGGCACTCGCCGGGGCGCGGGTGACGCGGGTGGCGGCTTTAGGCACAATGCCCGCATGACGCTGCTGGAAAACGCCATCCAAACCATCCTGATGAATGAATGGGATCCGATCGGCGTCCGCGGCGTGGACCAGGTTCAGGACGAATATGACGACTATGTCGGTCCCGTCGCGGCACTTGTGAGAAACGGGGCCACCTCCGACCGAATTGCCGGTTACCTGCTCGCCGTCGAGATCGACCGTATGGGTCTTGTTGGCGAGCCCGATCGGGCAAAGCACGTTGCCGCACAACTGAATGCACTGAAGCCCTGATTCCGCGCGCCGACCCCTCCGCTCACCTATCCCCGCCGGGGAGAGGTGAGCGGCGCCGCCGTCGCACCCGAACCGTCTGGGGCCCCGCCATCGCGCGGGGCTTTGTCGTTTCCACCCCCCTCAAACCCCGAGGACCCCATGCCCGAGATCCACACCGCCGCGTCCCCCGAGACCAAGACGATCCTGCCCCACGAGGCGCAGGTGACCCACACCGAGGTCATGCGCATCTTCGAGGCCTTCAAGGAGGCCAATGATGCCCGCCTCGCCGAGATCGAGCGGCGCGCCGCCGATGTCGTGACCGAGGAGAAGCTCGCCCGCATCGACCGGGCGCTCGACGAGCGGCTCGCCCGCCTCGACCGCCTGGCGCTGGAGGCGCGGCGGCCGGGCCTTGCCCCCGAGCGCCGCGAGGCGCGGACCGGCGCGACCGAACACAAGGCCGCCTTCGAGGCCTATATCCGCTGCGGCGAGACCGCCGGCCTCAGGACGCTGGAAACCCGGGCGATGTCGGTCGGCTCCGGCCCGGACGGCGGCTATCTCGCCCCGCCGGAGATCGAGACGACGGTGACGCAGCGCCTCGCCGCGCTGTCGCCGATCCGCGCCATTGCCGGGGTGCGTCAGGTCTCCGGCGCCACCTTCAAGCGCCCCTTCGCCCGCAGCGGTCCGGCCACCGGCTGGGTCGGCGAGGCGGCGGCGCGCGCCCAGACCGGCAGCCCGGTCCTCGCCGAACAGGTCTTCCCCGCCATGGAGCTCTACGCCATGCCGGCGGCGACCCAGACGCTCATCGACGATGCGGCGGTGGACCTCGAAAGCTGGATCGCAGGGGAGGTCGAGACCGTCTTCGCCGAGCAGGAGGGCGCCGCCTTCGTCGCCGGCGACGGCGTCAACAAGCCGACCGGCTTCCTCACCCAGACCCTCGTCGCCAATGCCGCCTGGGACTGGGGCACGATCGGCTTCGTCGCCACCGGCGCTGCGAGCGCCTTCCCCGAGGATGACCCGGCCGACGTGCTCTTCGACCTGATCTATGCCCTCAAGGCCGGCTTCCGCCAGAACGGCCGCTTCGTCATGAACCGCAAGACCCAGGCGGTGGTGCGCAGGATGAAGGACGGAGCCGGGCACTATGTCTGGTCGCCGCCGGCCCAGGCCGGCGGGGCCGCCGGGCTCTTCACCTTCCCGGTCACCGAGGCCGAGGACATGCCGGATATCGGCGCCGGCACCACGCCCATCGCCTTCGGCGACTTCCGCCGCGGCTATCTCGTCGTCGACCGGCTCGGCCTGCGCATCCTGCGCGACCCCTATTCGGCCAAGCCCTATGTGCTGTTCTACACGACCAAGCGCGTCGGCGGCGGCGTGGCGGATTACGACGCCATCAAGCTCCTGAAGGTGGCGGCGGGGTGACGCCCTCAGTTGCCCCCGCCGTCGATCCGGGCCCAGGGCGGCAGGCCCTGGCGCTCCGGGGCGCGCGGCGGCGGCAGGGTGGCGATGCGGGGATTGGCGGGGGCGAGGTTTTCGCCGGTCGCCGCCGCGTTGCGGATCCAGGCCGCGATCGGCACCACCGGCATGGCCACCGTCAGCGAGCCGCAGCCGCGCGTCTCCGGTGGCCCCGAGACGAGGCTGACGACGCCGACGACGCTGCCGCCGGCCAGTGCCGGCCCGCCGGAATCGCCCTGGCAGGCCGAGGGGCCGAAGCCGCGGGCGATCATCTGCATGTCGCCGAGCGCGGTATAGCCCGAGGGCGAACGCTGCAGCACCGGCAGCGTGACGCGGCGCAGCTCGCCGGCGCTGCGCATGCTGTCGAGCTGCTGGCGGCCGAATCCGGCGATGGTGACGCGGCTGCCGGGAGCGGGATCGCGCCCGCCGAGCCGCGCCGGGCCGAAGCCGGCCGGCGGCAGATCGCGTAGGGTGAGGACCGCGACATCGATCGGCGCGGTGCCGCCGCCGGGGCCGCGCACGCCGGGATGGCCGGCGGCAGCCACCACCGGCGTCAGCGCGATGATCCGTCCCTGGCGGATGAAGGCGACCACCGCCAGCCGCGCGCCGGCGACGCAATGGGCGGCGGTGAGCACGCTGCGGCGGCCGATCAGCGTGCCGGTGCAGCCATTGGCATCGCCGGTGACGATGAGCACGGAGGAGCGGGCGAGGGCATCGTTCGGCCCGACGGCGCTGCCGCCGATAATGGCCTCAGCCGGTGTCGCGGCGAGGCCGGCCGCCAGCACGGCGCCGGCGAGAAGGGAACGTGCGGGGGGCACGAGACGCATCAGGAACCTCCAAGGCCGCGAACGGCTTCCTCGATCCACCGCCGGTGGGGGGCCACAGGCACTGTTCCGGTCAGGGCGCCGCAGCGGGCGGTCCCCCGGCCGGTCGTCCAGCTGACGATACCCGATACGACGGACCGTCCCGCTTCGGATGCATAGACCGGTCCGCCGGAATCGCCCGTGCAGGCGCCGAGGGCCGAACCGGCCGGACCGGTGAGACGCACCTGGAAGGTCGAGGGCCGCCCGGTCACGGTCAGGGCGGCGGATCGCAGCACGCCGGCACTGCGGGCATCGCCCTCGGCGGCGGGCCCGAACCCGACCAGCCGGATGGGCGCGCCGGCCGCCGGCAGGGCGCCGGCCGCCAGCGGCGCCGGCCTGCGGCCCTGGCCGATCGGCTGCGCCGTGCGGATGACAGCGAGGTCCACCGCGGTGCGCCGCGCCTGCCAGTCGGCCCGCCGGTAGGCCGGGTGGACGCGCCGGTCGACGACCTCGTTGATCAGCGGCTGCCGCCCCGGTCCGAAGATGAGCACGCCGATGCGGCCGGCACCCTCGACGCAATGGGCCGCCGTCAGCACCAGGCGGTCGCCGAGCACCGCGCCGGTGCAGAAGCCCTGGCCGCCGGTGATGATCACCGTCTGCGCCGCGGCCGGATCGCTGTCGGAGACGGGGCTGCCGCCGATCACCGCCGCGCCGGGAGTCGTGCCGGCGAGAACAAGCGCCGCCAGCGCCCGGAAGGTCCAATGCACGTCGTCACCTCGGTTCGCCCCGGGCCCGAGAAGGCCCGTGCCCGGTGCCGCTTGTCAACACGCAGCCCGCCCGCCCCACGCCGTCGTGAACCGCGGCGGGGTCCGGCGCCACCCACCACCGCACCCGACGAGGCCCCCATGAGCCTGATCCTGATCTCCCCGCCGGCCGCCGAGCCGCTGCCCCTCGCCGATCTCAAGGCCTTCCTCAGGGTCGATTCCGGCGACGAGGACAGCCTGATCCTCTCGGTCGCCGCCGCCGCCCGCGCCCATCTCGAGGCCCTGACCGGCCGCGTCTTCGTCACCCAGGGCTGGCGCATCCGGCGCGATGCCTGGCCGCCGACCGGGCGCCTCGCCCTGCCGCTCGGGCCGGTGCGCAGCCTCGACGCGGTGACCGTCACCACGGCGGGTGGCGACACCGCCGTGCCGACCGACCGTTTCCGCCTCGACGGCACGGCCGTGCCGCCGCGCCTTGCCTGGCGGGTCGGGGAGGTGCCGCAGCCCGCCCCGCCGCTCGCCGGCATCGCCCTCGACGTCACCGCCGGCTTCGGCCCGCCGGACGAGGTGCCGGCGCCGCTCCTCCAGGCGATCCGGCTTCTGACCGCCTATTGGTGCGAGAACCGGTCGCTGGTCGCCGTCGGCCACGAGGTGGCGGTGATGCCGCGCATGGTCCAGGACCTCGTCGCCCCCTTCGTGACCCGGAGGCTGGCATGAATCCCGGAGAGTTCCGCCACCGCCTCTATGTCGAGGCGCCCTATGAGATCCCCGACGGTGCCGGCGGCGTCACCCGGGCCTTCGAGACGCTCGCCCTCGTCTGGGGGCTGATCGAGCCGCTCGGCGGCAGCGAGGCGCTGCATCAGGACCGTCTTGCCCAGCGCCTGACTCACCGCATCACCATCCGCAGCTTTTCCGGGCTCACCGCCGCCCACCGGCTGCGCAAGGGCCAGCGCCTCTTCGAGATCCGCACCATCCGCGAGGACGTGCCGGCGCGCCGCCTGATGACCCTGCAATGCGAGGAGATTGCCCCATGAAGCCCTCCGTCACCCTTGCCTATGGCGGCCTCTCCGCCGATGCGCGCCTGCCCGGCTGGACCGCGCCCTTTCTCGTCCGCCTCGCCGAGCGTTTCCGCAGCGCGGCGGCCCAGGGCGGCCCGCCCGTCCGCCTCGTCCGCCGCGACGGCGGCGGGCTGGCGCTGGTCGATGCCGGCGACGACCCCTTCGGCCGCGAATTCGGCACGCTGGAGCGGCCCGCCGCGCCGCGGCTGGGTCCCGCCGCCGACCGCCTGCGCGCCAGAGGTCCGTGATGGCCGCGGCCTCCCTCGCCCTGCGCCGGGCGCTCCATGACGGGCTCGTCGGCCATGCGCCGCTGGTCGCCGCACTCGGCGGGCCGAAGATCTGGGACGAGCCGCCGCGCACCGCCGCCTTTCCCTATGTGACGCTGGGCGAGGCGCGGGTCTCCGACTGGTCCACCGGCTCCTCCACCGGCCATGAACATGCCCTGACCCTGCATGTCTGGTCGCGGCAGGGGGGCCAGACCGAGGCGCAGGTCGTGGCCGGCGAGATCATCGCCGCCCTCGAACAGGTGAGCCTTGCCCCCCTCGGGCAGCGCCTCGTCAACCTGCGCTTCGCCACCGCCGACATCCGCCGCGAGGCCGATGGCAAGACCTGGCACGGGGTCGTCCGCTTCCGGGCGGTGACCGAGCCGGAATGAGGGGCACGACGCTGCCGTTCAATCTCTCCGCGCGGGATGAGGCGCTTCTTCACCTCTCCGCGGGGGATGAGGCGTCTCTTTACCTCTCCCCGGCGGGGAGAGGTCGGCCGCAGGCCGGGTGAGGGGGCCTGAAGTCCTCTGCCCTCTGCCCTTTCCCCCTCACCCGCCTCGCTTGCGCTCGGCGACCTCTCCCCGCCGGGGAGAGGTGACGCGGTTCGGCCGTCGCGCGCCGACCGACGCCGGCCCGCAGGCGGGCCGGACAAGTCTCCGCCGGCAGGCCGGACAAGGCTG
>CALRLZ020000062.1:0-16415 GCA_943368975.1 Archangium gephyra | reverse complement strand
GATCGACTGGAGCTTCTCCATCAGCGAGGTGCGCTTGCGCTCCACCGGATTGTCCTCGGCGCGCGGGGCCACGGCCGGCTCGGCGCGCATCTGCTGGCGGACGATCGGCGGCAGTTCGTCCTGGGTCGGCATGCGCACGGGGCGCATCGGCTTCTCGGCTGCCGGCGGGATGAAGTCGCGCGAGGGGATGGGCTCGTCGCGCGGCGGCATCAGCGGCTGGTCGAGTTCCACCGGGGCCTCGCGGAACAGAGCCGGCTTGGCGACGACCGGCTGCAGGACGACCTCGCTCTCGGTGACGACGGCGGCAGGGGCCGGCATGTCGGCGGGCGGCAGGTCATAGATCTGCGGCTCGGCCTCGACCGGCGCCTGGGCGACCGGCTGCGGCGCGGGGACCGGGGCGGGCTGCTGGAGCTGCGCCATGCGCTGTGCGCTCTGGCGCAGCTTGGCGGTCATCTCGGCGATGGTCTGGGTGTTGGCTCCCTGGGCCGACAGGTCGATGCCGGTGGCGACGACCGAGACGCGGATCGTGCCGTCGAGGGCGGAGTCGAAGGTGGCGCCGAGGATGATGTTGGCTTCCGGGTCGACCTCCTCGCGGATGCGGGTCGCCGCCTCGTCCACCTCGAAGAGGGTGAGGTCGTTGCCGCCGGTGATCGAGATGAGGAGGCCGCGGGCGCCCTTCATCGAGGTCTCGTCGAGCAGCGGATTGGCGATGGCGGCTTCCGCGGCAGTGATGGCGCGGCGTTCGCCAGTGGCCTCGCCCGTGCCCATCATCGCCTTGCCCATGTCACGCATGACGGCGCGCACGTCGGCGAAGTCGAGGTTGATCAGGCCTTCCTTGACCATCAGGTCGGTGATGCAGGCGACGCCCGAATAGAGCACCTGGTCGGCCATGGCGAAGGCGTCGGTGAAGGTCGTCTTCTCGTTCGCCACCCGGAACAGGTTCTGGTTGGGGATGACGATGAGCGTGTCGACCGATTTCTGCAGCTCGACAATGCCGGCCTCGGCCGTCTTCATGCGGCGCACGCCCTCGAAGTGGAAGGGCTTGGTGACGACGCCGACGGTGAGGATGCCAAGCTCGCGGGCAATGCGGG
This sequence comes from Archangium gephyra, assembly GCA_943368975.1. Lineage (GTDB taxonomy): Bacteria > Pseudomonadota > Alphaproteobacteria > Rhizobiales > Phreatobacteraceae > Phreatobacter. The sequence continues at coordinate 15,324 of CALRLZ020000062.1, read as the reverse complement.
CGATGACCGGGGCAGCGCCCGTGCCGGTGCCGCCGCCCATGCCGGCGGTGATGAAGGCCATGTGCGAACCGGAGAGCTGGTCGCGGATCTCGTCGATCACCTCCTCGGCGGCCGCGGCGCCCACTTCCGGGTGCGAGCCGGCGCCGAGGCCGGAGGTCACGGCCAGACCCATCTGGATGATGCGCTCGGCCTTGGCGGAGGACAGCGCCTGGGCGTCGGTGTTGGCGACGACGAAGTCACAGCCCTGCAGGCCGCCCTCGATCATGTTGTTGACGGCATTGCCGCCCGCGCCGCCGACGCCGAATACGGTGATCCGGGGCTTCAGTTCCCGAATGTCGGGCATCTTCAGGTTGATGGTCATCATGAGCCTCGTTCGAATCACTCACGCGACTGCCACGTCGCTTTTCTACTGTCGGTGCTTCACCGGCGGCAACCGGCTTCGCGTTGGGAGGCCCGGACCGCATTGCCGCGGCCGGGTATGGGTCTAGAAACTGTCCCTGATCCAGCGGCCGACCCGGGTGAAGTAGCCGTCCGTGCCGGTGGCGGCGAGGAAGCGCCGCTGCGGTTCGAAATGCTCTGCACCCGCGATCTGCGGATAGACGGTAAGCCCGACCGCGGCGGCGAAGGGCGGTCCCTTGGCGCTGTCGGGCAATCCGGTGATGCCGACCGGCCGGGCGACCCGGACCTGGCGGCCGAAGACCTGGGCGGCGAGATCGGCGAGGCCGGGCAACTGAGCGCCGCCGCCGGTGAGAACGAGGCGGCGGCCGACCTCGGCGGCCGAACCGGCGGCGACCAGACGGTCGCGCACCATTTCGAGGATCTCGTCGATGCGCGGGCGGATGATGCGGATGATCTGGGCCCGCGACACCGAATGGGGAATGTCGCGCTCGTCCTCGGAGATGGAGGGCACGTTGACGATGTCGCGCTCGTCCGACTTGGCGGCGAAACAGGCGCCGTTCAGCACCTTGATGCGCTCGGCGTCGGACAGCCGCGTCGACAGGCCGCGGGCGATGTCCATGGTGACGTGGTGGGAGCCCACAGCCACCGCGTCGGCATGGACGAAGTGTCCGCCGGCGAAGACCGACAGCGTCGTGGTACCGGCGCCCATGTCGAGGCAGACCGTGCCGAGTTCGGCCTCGTCGTCGGTCAGCACCGCGAGGCCGGCGGCGAAGGGGGCGGCGACGAGCGCTTCGACCGTCAGGTGGCAGCGCTCGATGCAGAGCATGAGGTTGCGGGCTGTGGCGGCGTCGCAGGTCACGACATGCATGTCGACGCCGAGCGAGGAGCCGAGCATGCCGCGCGGGTCCTTGATGCCGCGCGTGTCGTCGAGGCGGAACCCGATCGGCATGGAATGGAGCACCGCCCTGCCCTGCCGGACCGAATGGTCGGAGGCGGCCTGCAGCACGCGGTGGAGGTCCTGCTCCTCGACGCGGGGCGTCGGGCAGGTGACGCGGGCCTCGTAGTGCTCGGAGCCGAGCCGGCCGGCGGAGACCGTGACGATGACGCGGTCGACCTGGACCTCGGCCATGCGCTCGGCGGCATCCACCGCCTGGCGGATCGCCGCCTCGGCCTTGGCCATGTCGGCGATGGCGCCGGCCTTCATGCCGCGGGCGCGGGTATGGCCAATGCCGAGGATCTCGGCCTTGTGGGTGCGGTTCGGAAGGATGTCGGTGCCCTCGCGCGGCCTCAGCCGCACGATCATGCAGACGATCTTCGAGGTGCCGATGTCGAGGACGCACATGATCGCCGAGCGCCGCGGCGAAATCGGGCGCATCTTCGGGGTCAGGCCGTGGCGGAACGGAGCGGTCATGTGCGCTGGCCCTGCAGGGCGCGACGCCGGGCACGCTCGCGGTCGCGTTCCTTGAGGGCTGCCTCGTGGGCCTTCATCGCATCCTCCGACAGGCGGACGGTGACGCGGCCGGGCACGCGCATGTCGATCATGGTGAGGTCGCGCGTCATCAGCCGGCGCTCGCCGTCGAGGCGCGCGAGGTCGATCATGGCGCGGTCGAGGTCGGTGTCGGGCAGGCGCACGTCGATTCCGTTCTTCAGGACGAGGGTCCAGCGGCGCTCGGCGACGAGAACGGCGGCACGCACCGCCTTCGCCACATCGGGATGGTCGCCGAGCAGGCCGACGATCTCCCGGGCGCGTGTCTCGGCGCCCTTGCCGACGATCAGCGGCAGGTGCTGGAAGCGGGCATCGAGGTGGTCGACGATGACGCGGCCGTCGGCGGCGATGACCTGGATGCGGCCGTCGCGCTGCCACAGCGCGAAGGGCTCGCGCTCGACCACGGAAATCATGATCTGGTCGGGATAGAGCTTCTGGACCGTGGCGTCGGCGATCCAGGAATTGGCCTTGAGGCGGTCACGGGCCTCGTCGGCGTCGAAGAACAGCACCGAGGTCTCGGGATGGACGCCGGCGACCTCGAGGACCTGGGCGTGGCTCATCTGGCTGTTGCCGGTCAGGCGGACGCCGCGGACCTGCAGGCCGGCGGCGTTGGCGGCACGGTCACCGACCGAGAGCAGCGCCTTGTTGACGACCGGCCAGTGGCCGCCGCGCTGGGTTCCATAGAGCCCGGTGGCGGCGAAGAGGAGCAAAGTGGCGACGAGGCCGGTGCGGCGCGGCAGGCGGAGGCTGACGGCGCGGCTCCACAGCCGGCGCAGGCGAATCCCGGCGGCGCTCGGCCGGGAATAGCCGTCGAACGCGGCTTCCCGGCGCGACGGGGCGGCGGAGGACCGCAGCCTGTCGCTGGCCTGGGCGAGCGCGTCCGCCCCGGCTCCGGCGAGCCTGGCGGTCAACGATCGAGAGACGCGTCCAATACCATCCATTCGACCAGCTCGGCGAACGAGACACCTTCGTGAGCGGCCATGTCGGGGACGAGCGAAGTCCCGGTCATCCCGGGCTGCGTGTTGACTTCGAGGCAGACGAGCTGCCCGGTTCCGCCGGGCGTATCGTCAAATCTGAAGTCCGCACGGCTGACCCCTTTACAGCCGAGCGCCTGATGCGCTGCGAGGGACAGTCTTTGGACCTCAGAGTAAATATTTGGTTTAAGCGGCGCCGGAATCAGATGCTGTGACCCCCCCGGCGCATATTTCGCCTCGTAGTCGTAGAAGGTTCCCGCGAAGGTGATCTCGATGACGCCCAGCGCCCGGTCGCCCATGACGGCGCAGGTCAGTTCCTTGCCGGCGATGAAGGGCTCGACCAGCACCGTGTCGCCCAGCGCCCAGTCCGAGGCGTGCAGTTCCTGCGGCGGGTGCTCGTGGTCCTTGGTGACGATGAAGACGCCGAGGGACGAGCCGTCCGTGTTGGGCTTGATCACATAGGGGCGCGGCAGGAGATGTTCGCGCGCCGCCTCGCGGCGGGAGACGACGAGGCCGCCAGGCACCGGCACGCCCGCCGCCGCCATCACCCTCTTGGCCATGGCCTTGTCCATGCAGAGGGCCGAGGCCATGACGCCGGAATGACTGTAGGGGATCTGCATGACCTCGAGGATGCCGGCCAGCGTGCCATCCTCGCCGGGCCGGCCATGGGTGACGTTGAGCGCCACGTCCGGCTTCAGTTCGGCGAGCCGGAGCGCGATGTCGCGGCCGACATCGACCCGCGTCACCCGGTATCCACGGCTCTCCAGCGCATCGGCGCAGGCCGTGCCGGAGGCGAGCGACACCTCGCGTTCGGCGGACCAGCCGCCATAGAGGACGGCGACGTGGGGTTTGGTCATGGTCAGTCCTTCCGTCAGGCCCGCGGCAGGCCCACGCGCTTGATTTCCCAGTGCAATTCGATGCCGCCCGTCTCCTTCACCCGCCGGCGCACCTCCTCGCCCAGCGCCTCGATGTCGGCGGCGGTGGCGGTGCCGGTGTTGATGAGGAAATTGCAGTGCATTTCCGAGACCTGGGCGCCGCCGAGCCTGAGGCCGCGGCAGCCGGCGGCGTCGATGAGCTTCCAGGCGGAATGGCCGGGCGGGTTCTTGAAGGTGGAGCCGCCGGTCTTCTCGCGGATCGGCTGCACCGTCTCGCGGTGGTGCTGCACGGCGTCCATCCGTTCGCGGATGGTGGCGGGGTCGGTCGGCACGCCTTCGAAGACGGCGCCGGTGAAGATGACGGGACGGCCGACATCGGACTTGCGATAGGCGAAATTCATGGCGGCATTGCTGAAGGTCAGCACGGCACCGTCGCGGGAGACGGCACGCGCCTCGACCAGCACGTCCTTGGTCTCGCCGCCATTGGCGCCGGCATTCATGGTGAGGGCCCCGCCGATCGTGCCGGGAATGCCGTGGTAGAATTCGAGCCCGCCGAGGCCGGCGTCGGCCGCCGCCTCCGCCACGCGCTTGTCGGGGGCCACGGCGCCGGCGGTGATGCGCGTGCCGGCGACCGTCACCTCGCCGAAGCCGCGGGGACGCAGGCGCACGACGACGCCTGCGACGCCGCCGTCGCGGACGATGAGATTGGAGCCGACGCCGACCGGCATGACCGGCAGGTCGGCGGGGAATCGCGACAGGGCATAGGCGAGATCAGCCTCGTCCTCGGGCGTGAAGAGGATCTGGGCCGGCCCGCCGACGCGGAACCAGGTGAGCGGCGCCAGCGGCTCGTTGGCGGCGAGGCGGCCGCGCAGGTCCGGCGCGAGGCGGCGCAGCAGCGGCGTGATGTCGTCGAACATGGGCGGCCCTCCGCGTCTTGCCCCGGCCGTTCAGTCCCGCGCCAGCTTCTCGAGCTCGCCCGGCAGGGCATAGGCCCATTGCGTGATGTTGCCGGCGCCAAGGAAGATCACGTAGTCGCCCGGCCGGGCGAGGCCGGCGACCATGCTGGCGAGGCGTGCCGGGCTCTCCAGCGCCATGACCGACTTATGGCCGCGCGTCCGCAGGCCGGAGACGAGGTCATCGCGCGAGGCGCCGGGGATCGGCTGTTCGCCGGCCGCATAGACATCGGCGACGATGACATGGTCGGCATCGTTGAAGCAGGTGCAGAACTCGTTGAACAGCGAGGCGAGGCGCGTGTAGCGGTGCGGCTGGACGATGGCGATGACCTGGCTGCCGGTGGAGGCGCGGGCCGCCTTCAGCACCGCCGCGATCTCCACGGGATGGTGGCCGTAGTCGTCGAAGATCGTTGCGCCGTTCCACGCGCCGGTCCGGGTGAAACGGCGCTTGACGCCGCCGAAGCCGGCCAGCGCCTTGCGGATCTGCGGGCCGGCCATGCCGAGCTCGTGGGCCACGGCAATGGCGGCGGTGGCGTTGAGCGCATTGTGGCGGCCGGGCATGGGCAGGACGAGGTCGTCGATCTCCTCGCGGAGGGCGCCGGCGCGGTCGCGGAACTGGACCTTGAACCGGCACTGGCCGCCGGTGAGGTCAACGTCGAGGAGGCGCACATCGGCCTGGGGATTCTCGCCATAGGTGACGACCCGGCGGTCGGCGATGGCGCCGACCATGTCCTGGACCACCGGATGGTCGATGCACATGACGCCGAAGCCGTAGAAGGGCAGGTTCTCGATGAAGGACCGGAAGGCCGTCTTCACCGCGTCGAAATTGCCGTAATGGTCGAGGTGCTCGGGGTCGATATTGGTGACGATGGCGACGTCGGCCGGCAGCTTCAGGAAGGAGCCGTCGCTCTCGTCGGCCTCGACCACCATCCAGTTGCCGGCGCCGAGGCGGGCATTGGTGCCGAGGGCATTGATGATGCCGCCATTGACGATGGTGGGATCGAAGCCGCCGGCGTCGAGCAGGGTCGAGACCATCGAGGTCGTCGTCGTCTTGCCATGGGTACCGGCAATGGCGACGCAGGACTTCAGCCGCATCAGCTCGGCCAGCATCTCGGCGCGGCGGACGACGGGAATGCGCCGCTCGCGGGCAGCGACGAGCTCGGGATTGTCGCGGCGGATGGCGGTGGAGACCACCACGACCTCGGCGGCGGCAAGATTCTCGGCGGCATGGCCGATGGTGATGGTGGCGCCCCGGTCCTTCAGCCGCTTGATCGTATAGCCCTCGGCGGCGTCGGAACCCTGCACCTTGTAGCCGAGATTGAGCAGCACCTCGGCGATGCCGGACATGCCGATGCCGCCGATGCCGATGAAGTGGATGGGTCCGATGTCGCGGGGCAGTTTCATGGGGCGTCTTCTTGCGGAGCGGAGGGTGCGGTCAGAAGCGGGAGAATTGGGGCTGCATGAAGGTCTAAAGCAGGCTGGGCAATCGAGGCCAGAAGGGCCCCACCCTTACCCTCCCCGCTGCGCGGAGAGGGAGACTATGACGGCGGCGAGCCCATGCGAGCGTCGTGCCTGGCGCAAAGGCCGGACGGGTACCCGGGAGGCCGTAGCCCCCCTCTCCGCGCGGAGCGCGGGGAGGGTGCGGGTGGGGCATTCCAGGCGAGACGTCACGACACCAGCCCCGCGGTCGTCATCACCAGATCGGCGAGGCGCTCGGCGGCGTCGGCATGGCCCTGGGCGCGGGCGGCGGCCGCGGCGGCGGCGAGGGGCGTCGGATCGGCGAGCAGCCGGGTGAGTTCGCCGGCGAGCCAGTCCGGCGTGAAATCGGCCTGCTTGACCACCGTGGCGGCGCCCGCCGCGGCCAGCGTGGCGGCGTTCATCAGCTGGTCCTGGTCGAGCGCATGGGGCAGCGGCACCAGGATGGAAGGCCGGCCGATGACCGAGAGTTCGGCAACGGTGGAGGCGCCGGAGCGGGCGATGACGAGATGGGCCGCCGCGAGACGGTCCGGCAGGTCGACGAAGAAAGGCGCGACCGCGGCGCTCACGCCAAGCCGGGCATAGGTCGCCTCGACCGCGGCCTGGTCCTCGGCGCGGGCCTGCTGCACGACATGCAGGCGGGCGCGCAGCGCCGCATCCACCTGGTCGAGAGCCGCCGGCACGATTTCACTCATGACCCGGGCGCCCTGGCTGCCGCCGAAGACGCAGAGCCGGAACGGCCCGCCGGACACCGGCGCATCATAGGCAGTGGCGGCGGCGGCGATGACCATCGGGCGGACGGGATTGCCGGTGAAGGTCGCCTTGGCGGCGCGCGTGGGATCGCCGTCGAGCACGCCGGGAAAGGAGGTGGCGATGGCAGTGACGCGGCCGGAGAGCTGGCGGTTGGCGCGGCCCATCACGGCGTTCTGGTCGTGGATCAGGCTGGGCACGCCGAGCTGGGTGGCCGCGAACATCGGCGGCAGCGTCGGATAGCCGCCGAAGCCGATGACGGCGGCGGGCTTCAGGACGCGGATGATCTTGCGGGCGTGGAGATAGCCGCTGCCGAGCGCGAAGAGGGTCTTGGCCAGGGCGACGGGGTTCTTCGCGCCGATCGTCGCGGAAGCGACGATATGGGTGGCGCGGGCGGGAAAGGCGCGGCCATATTTCTCGGCGCGCTCGTCGGTGACAAGATCGACGAGGCAGCCGCGGGCGGCCAGCGCCACCGACAGGGCCTCGGCGGGGAAGAGGTGGCCGCCGGTGCCGCCGGCGCAGACGAGGACGAGGGGCTGCGCCATGTCAGCCCCGGCTCGCCTGGTAGTGGCTGAGTTCGGCCAGCGTCTCGGCGCGCGGGCGCCGCCGGGTCAGGGCGATGAGCATGCCCATGCCGAAGGCCAGGGCGATCAGCGAGGAGCCGCCATAGGAGACGAAAGGCAGGGTCATGCCCTTCGGCGGGATCAGGTGGAGGTTGACCATCAGGTTGATGCAGCTCTGCAGGCCGAAGAGGATGGCCAGCCCGGCGACGGCGAAGCGGCAGAACGGGTCCTCGTCCTTCAGGGCATGGTTGAGTGCGCGCAGAACGACGAAGGCGAAGAGCGCGACGATGACGAGGCACAGGACCGCGCCGAACTCCTCGGCCGCCACGGCGAAGATGAAGTCGGTATGGCTGTCGGGGATGATGCGCTTGACCGTCCCCTCGCCCGGTCCCTTGCCGAACCAGCCGCCCTGCTGGAAGGCGTCGATGGCGACGTCGACCTGGAAGGTGTCGGCGGTGCCCGGCTCCATGAACTTGTCGATGCGCCGGCGCACGTGCGGGAAGGTGAAATAGGCGGCGGCGATGCCGGCAGCGCCGACACCGGCGAGCCCGAAGACCCAGAGCCAGCGCATACCCGCCATGAAGAACAGCGCCGCCCAGACGGCGATGACGAGCGAGGTCTGGCCGACATCCGGCTGCAGGACCAGCGGCGTCACCGTGGCGCCGAGGAGCAGCATGGCGAGAAGGTTGGCCGGCATTTCCGGGCGCTTGGCGCTCTCGGCGAAGAGCCAGGCGGCGAGCACGACGAAGGCGGGCTTGAGGAATTCGGAGGGCTGCAGGCCGATGCCGGCGAAGTTGAGCCAGCGCCGCGAGCCCTTGATCTCGGCGCCGATGAAGAGGGTCGCGACGACGAGGACGAGGGCGCCGAGGAAAGCGACAAAGGCGAGGCGACGGATCCAGTAGGGCGACAGGAAGGAGGTGGCGATGAGCACGATCGTCGCCGGGACCAGGAAGAAGACCTGGCGGTTGACGAAATGGAAGGTTTCGAGGCCGATGCGGTGGGCGACCGCCGGCGAGGCCGCCAGCGACAGGACGATGCCGGCGAGCATCAGCCCGAACAGCGCCGAGAGCAGCAGCCGGTCGACGGTCCACCACCATTCGCCGAAGGCCGTGCGTTCAGCCCTGGAGATCATGCGCCGTCCCCGCCCCATGTGCCATCGCCCGCGGAACGGGCTTTCAGGAAATCTAAAGGGCGCCGCTCAACGCTTCGTTAACTGCGCGGGCGGTGGTGCCTTTGCTGGTGGCAGGAGCCACGACATCCATGGCCCCGCCCTCGCTCTCGCGAGGAGAAGGGGGACTTTGCCGTTCAGGCTCCCTTGCAACCGACGCGCCTGGCGCAGCCGTTGAACACGTCGCGGGACGCCGTAGTCCCCCTCTCCTTGGAGCGGAGCGACAAGGGGAGGGTTAAGGGTGGGGCCTTGCTTTCCTCCCCGAAACGGACCGTCCGCCGCTCGGGGACGATGGCCCGCCTCACGCCTTCTCCACACCCGGCATGGCGAGCACGAGGTCGCGGAAGGCGGTGCCGCGCACCTCGAAATTGGGGAACTGGTCGTAGCTGGCGCAGGCCGGCGACAGCAGGACGACGGGATTGGCGGCGCCGCCAGCCGCGGCATCGGCCGCGGCAAGCGCCACTGCCTTGTCGAGCGTGCCGGCGACGACATGGGGATGGGCGCCGAGCGTCCGGGCGAAATCCTCGGCCGACTTGCCGATCAGGTAGGACTTGCGGATGCGCGGGAAGAAGCGCGCCAGCGGGGCGATGCCGCCCTCCTTCGGGGTGCCGCCGGCGATCCAGTAGATGTCCGAGAAGGCGGCCAGTGCCTTCTCGGCGGAATCGGCATTGGTCGCCTTGGAATCGTTGACGAAGAGCACGGAGCCGATCCGCCCGACCTGCTCCATGCGATGGGCGAGGCCGGGAAAGGTCAGCATGGCGCGGACGATCTCGCCGTGGGTCAGGCCGAGCGCCTCGCAGGCGGCATAGGCGGCCATGGCGTTCTGGGCATTGTGGGTGCCGCGCAGGGCCCCCGCATTGGCGAGAGAGAAACGCTCCACCGCCGCCCCCGCCTTCATGCGGAGGATGTCGGCGCCATCGAGGCAGAGACCGTCGGCGACGGGATTGCGGATGGAGATGCGCACCGTGCGGTGCCCGGCCCGCTCGGCGCGGTCGGCCATGGCCTGGCTGTGGCGATCGTCGATGCCGAGAATGGCCGTGCCACCCGGCTGGACGCCGGCGACGAGCCGCTCCTTGACGCCGGCATAGAGGTCGAGCGTGCCGTGGCGGTCGAGATGGTCGGGCGTGACGTTGAGGCAGATGCCGACCGAGGGGTCGATCGAGGGCGTCAGGTCGATCTGGAAGGAGGAGCACTCGATGACATGGCTGCGGCCGGCGGCGGGGGGGCTGAGCGACAGGATCGCCGTGCCGATATTGCCGCCCATCTGCGGATCGCGGCCGCTGGCGGCGAGAATATGCGTGATCAGCGCCGTCGTCGTCGACTTGCCGTTGGTGCCGGTGATGGCGACGAAGGGCGAGCGGGGAACCGTTGCGCGCCGCTCGCGGCAGAAGAGTTCGATGTCGCCGAGGATCTCGACGCCGCGGGCGCGGGCGAGGCCGACGCTCCAGTGCGGCGCCGGATGGGTCAGCGGCACGCCGGGGGCGAGGACCAGGGCGGCGACGCCGGTCCAGTCCAGGCTGCGCAGGTCGGCGGTCTCGTGGCCGGCCGCCGCGGCCTTGGCGACGGAAGCGGGACTGTCGTCCCAGGCGATGACACGGGCGCCACCGGCGGCGAGCGCGGCGCAGGTAGCGAGGCCCGATCCGCCGAGGCCGAAGACGGCGACGGTGGCGCCCTTGAAGGTGGAGACGGGGATCATGTCACCGCAGCTTCAGCGTCGACAGGCCGGCGAGCGCCAGGACGAAGGCGATGATCCAGAAGCGGACCACGACCTGCGACTCGGACCAGCCCTTCTTCTCGAAATGGTGGTGGATCGGCGCCATGCGGAAGACGCGCTTGCCGGTGAGCTTGTAGGAGACGACCTGGACGATGACGGAGACCGCTTCCAGCACGAAGAGCCCGCCGACGACGAGCAGCACGATCTCGTGCTTCACCGCCACGGCGATGGTGCCGATGAGGCCGCCCAGAGCCAGCGAGCCGGTATCGCCCATGAAGATCTGGGCGGGGGGCGCGTTGAACCACAGGAAGCCGAGGCCGGCGCCGATCAGCGCCCCGATGATGACGATGATCTCGCCGGTGCCGGGCACATGGGTGATCTGCAGGTAATTGGCGAAGAAGGCATTGCCCGACAGATAGGCGATGATCCCGAAGGTGCCGGCGGCGATCATCACCGGCACGATGGCAAGGCCGTCGAGGCCGTCGGTGAGGTTCACCGCATTGCCCGACCCGACGATGACGAAGGCCCCGAACAAGATCATCAGATAGCCGATATTGATCGACAGGTCCTTGATGAAGGGGAAGAAGATCGAGGTGTTCAGCGGCTCGCGCGTCACCATCATCACCGCGGTGACGGCGAGGCCGGCAATGAGGAATTCCAGCGCCAGACGGGCCTTGCTGGAGAAGCCGGCATGGCTCTGCTTGGTCACCTTGAGATAGTCGTCATAGAAGCCGATGGCGCCGAAGCCCAGCATGACGAAGAGCAGGATCCAGACATAGGGGCTGCGCAGATTGGCCCAGAGCAGCGTCGCCACCAGCAGGCCGGACAGGATCATCAGGCCGCCCATGGTGGGCGTGCCCTTCTTGGCCTGGTGCGATTCCGGCCCGTCGGCGCGGATCGGCTGGCCCTTGCCCTGTTTCAGGCGCAGGAGCTGGATCAGGCCCGGACCGAACAGGAAGACGAAGATCAGGGCCGTGAAAATGGCGCCGCCGGTCCGGAACGTGATGTAGCGGAAGATGTTGAGCGGCGAGAAGACGCCGGAGAATTCGGCAAGGAAGGCGAACATCGGTGTCGTCGTCTTTCGGTCCGTCGCGCCGCGGCGTCCGGCGCGAATCACCGCTGCCGCCCCCGGTCTCTTCCGCTCCGATATGCCCTGCCGCGGGACGGACGCAAAGCCCGCCGCTACGCGCCGTCAGACGGCGCCCTGGTGCTCGTCGGCCGGGACGGGCGGGAATTTCTGCTTCAGCGTCTCGACGAGCGGCGCCATCAGGCTGCCGCGCGAGCCCTTGACCATGGCGACGTCGCCGGCCCGGAGCGCGCGGATCACCAGGGCACCGAGTTCGGCGGAGGTCGCTGCCCAGGCGCCGCGCCGGTGCGGCGGCAGGGCCTTCCAGAGGTTTTCCATCAGCGGCCCGGAGCAGAAGACGAGGTCGATGCCGGCCTTGTCGACGGCCTCGGCGAGGCCGGCATGGAGCTCGGCGGCCTCGGGACCGAGTTCCAGCATGTCGCCGAGGACGGCGAGGCGGCGGCCCTCCGGGCCTTTCGGTGCCGTGCCGAGCACGGCGAGCGCGGCGCGCACCGAGACCGGGTTGGCGTTGTAGCTCTCGTCGAGCAGGGTGAAGGAGCCCGAGGCGAGGCGCCGCTGGCTGCGCTCACCGCGGCCGGCGACGGCGCGTGTCTCGCCGAGCGTCAGGGCCGCAAGGGCGAGATCGGCGCCGGCGAGCTTGGCGGCCGCGAGGATCGCGAGCGAGTTCATCACGAGGTGCCGGCCGGGCGAGCCGAGCTTGTAGGTGACGTCGGTCTGCATCACCCGGGCGAAGACGGTCGAACAGTCGGCGGCGAGGACGGCGCGGAGCAGGCGGATGTCGGCCTCCTCGTGCTCGCCGAAGGTGACGATCGTCTCGATGCCGGCGGCGCGCGCCGCCCGGGCGAGCCGCTCGAAATGCCGGCTGTCGCGCGGCAGGACCGCCGCACCGCCATGTTCGACACCGGCGAAGATCTCCGACTTGGCGTCGGCGATGGCTTCGATCGTGCCGAGATTCTCGATATGCACGGCCTCGACATTGGTGATGACGGCGATGTCGGGCTTCACCATGCGGCTGAGCGGCGTGATCTCGCCGGCATGGTTCATGCCGATCTCGAAGACGCCGAACTGGCTCGCGGCCGGCATGCGGGCGAGCGTCAGCGGCACGCCGATATGGTTGTTGAAGCTCTTCGGCGGTGCGTGGGTGCGGCCCTCGCGGGAGAGGACATGGGCCAGCGCCTCCTTGGTCGAGGTCTTGCCGATGGAGCCGGTCACCGCGACGATCCTGGCGGCGGTGCGGGCACGGGCGACGGCGCCGGCCTTTTCCAGCGCCTTCAGCGGGTCGGCGACGACGATATAGGCGCCGGGTGGGGCCGCCTGCGCCCAGTCCTGCGACACCACGGCGACCGCCGCGCCCTTGTCGAGCGCCGCCTGGACAAAGGCATGGCCGTCATGGGCGAGGCCCTTGATGGCGACATAGGCCTCGCCGGCGACGAGGCTGCGCGTGTCGATGGAGATGTCCGAGACCGTGGCTGCCCGTTGGCCGGTCAGGCGGCCGCCCATGGCGCGGGCCAGCGCTTCGGTGGTCCACAGCGGCGGCTGGCTCATGCGGCGGGCCCTTTCACGGCGGGGCTGGAGGAGGAATAGGCGCGGATGGCGGCGGCCGCGACCTCGTGGTCGGAGAAGGGCAGCGTCGTGGAGCCGACGATCTGGCCGGTCTCATGGCCCTTGCCGGCAATGACCAGGAGATCGCCCGCTGCCAGGCCGCGCACGGCGGCGCGGATCGCCTCGGCGCGGTCACCGATCTCCTCCGCGCCGGGGGCAGCGGCGAGAATCTGGGCGCGGATCGCCGCCGGATCCTCGGAGCGCGGATTGTCGTCGGTGACGATGACGCGGTCGGCCTTGTCGACGGCGATGCGCCCCATCATCGGCCGCTTGCCGGGATCGCGGTCGCCGCCGCAGCCGACCACCACGACGAGGCGGCCGGTGGCGAAGGGGCGGGCGGCGTCCAGCACGGTCTCGAGGGCGCCGGGCTTGTGGGCATAGTCGACGACGACCGGGGCGCCGTCCTTGGCGCCGACGAATTCGAGGCGGCCCCTGGCACCCTCGAGACCGGCGAGGGCGGCGAAGGCCTGGTCCGGGGCCATGCCGCAGCCGATGGCGAGCCCCGCAGCCACCAGGGCATTGTCGACCTGGAAACGGCCGAGCAGGGGAATGCGGATGGCGTGGCGGCGGCCGAAGGCGGCGATCTCGACCCGCTGGGCGGCGCCGGCGATGGCCTCCGAGAGGATGGCGATGCCGTCGGCGGCAAACGCCGGATCACGGCCGATGACGATGAGCTTCTGGCCACGCGCCCGCGCCGCGGCGATGAAGGGATTGCCCTCCTCGCCGGCCATGACGACGGCGGTGCCGGTCGCCGGCAGGAGATCTGTGAAGAGCCTGAGCTTGGCGGCGCGATAGGCCTCGAACGTGTGGTGATAATCGAGATGGTCGCGCGACAGATTGGTGAAGCCGGCCGCCTGGATGCGCACGCCGTCGAGGCGGTGCTGGTCGAGGCCGTGCGAGGAGGCCTCGAAGGCGACATGGGTGACGCCCTCGCCGGCGAGGGTGTCGAGCGTCTGGTGCAGCGTCACCGGGTCGGGCGTCGTCAGCCCGCCATAGACCTCGCCGGAGGGCCGGACGACGCCGACCGTGCCGATGGACGCGGCCTGATGGCCTCCGGCCGCGAAGATCTGGCGCAGGAAGGCGGCGACGGAGGTCTTGCCCGATGTGCCGGTGACGGCGGCGATCGTGCCGGGCTGGCGGGCGTGGAAGCGGCTCGCCGCCAGGGCAAGGCTCCGGCGGGCATGGGCGACAGCGACGACGGGGACGCCGCCGACCGTGGCCGGCGCGCCGGCCTTGTCGGTGACGATCGCGGCTGCGCCCGCCGCCGCGGCAGCGGCCGCATAGGCCATGCCGTCGGACTTCTCCCCCTTCAGCGCGAAGAAGACCGTTCCCGCGCCGACGGCCCGGCTGTCGGCGGTCAGGCCGGACACGGCAAGGCCGGCGAGCGCCGGCGGCGCGTCCTCGGCGAGCAGGGCGGAAAGGTCCATGGGCGGCACGGGATTCGGCGTTCTCTGTTCGCGGATATCAGTTTGGTACTGTGGCGGACATGGGGCGGCCCCGCGACTCAGCGTCCCGGCATGCGGTAGCCGGCCTGGATCGCCTGCATGGCCGGAGGCATGTCGAACCGCGGCTGCAGGCCGAGCAGCGGCGCGGCGCGGGCGATGATCCGGCCCGCCGTCGGCGAGGCGGTGAAGCCGGCGGTGGCCAGCCCATGGGTCTCCGGAATGCCCCGCGGCTCGTCGAGCATGACGAGGAGCAGGTAGCGCGGCTGGTCGGCCGGGAAGATCGCCATGAAGGAATTGATGTTCTTGTCCTTGGAATAGCGCCCGCCGATGACCTTTTCCGAGGTGCCGGTCTTGCCGCCGACATAGAAGCCGTCGACCTCGGCGCGCCGGCCGGAACCGCGCTCGGAATTGAGCCGCATGAGGAAGCGCATGGCCTGCGAGGTCTCGGGACGGATGACCTGGCGGGCGATGGCATTGGCCTCCTCCGGCGTGCGCCGCAGGAAGGTCGGCGGGATCAGGCGGCCGCCATTGACCAGGGCGGCGGTGCCCATCACCGCCTGGAGCGGCGCGACCGACATGCCGTGGCCGAAGGAGACGGTGGCGGCGGTGATGTCGGCCCAGCGGCGCGGCACGAGCGGCGCGGTCGACGGCCCGATCTCGGTGACGACGCGGTCGAACTGGCCGAGCCGGCGCAGGAAGGCGCGCTGGTGGTCGCCGCCGAGGGTCAGCGCCATGCGGCTGGTCCCGATATTGGAGGAGAAGGTGAAGACCTCGGGCAGGGTCAGCACGCGCCGCTGGGCGTGGAAGTCCTTCACCTGGTGGCGGCCGACGG
>CALRLZ020000061.1:0-16705 GCA_943368975.1 Archangium gephyra | reverse complement strand
ATGCGCTCGGCAATGTCGAGGATCGCCCCGACGATGACGTAGAAGGCGAGGCCGACGAAGAGCGGCGCCAGGACCGGGCCGCCGGTGGTGACCGCATAGGTGGCGAGGGTGGCGAGGATGGCCGCGGCGAAGGCCAGGGTCAGGCGCTGCGCCACGGCGGCGAGGTCGCCGCGCTTCCAGGCGAGGAAGGGACCGAAGACCATGGCGATCATCAGCGGCACCATGAGCGGGCCGAAGGTCCAGTTGAAGAAGGGCGGACCGACCGAGATCTTCGCCCCGGTGAGGGTCTCCAGCGCCAGCGGATAGAGCGTGCCGACGAAGACCGCGGCACAGGAGGCCGTCAGGAACAGGTTGTTGAGGACGAGGGCGCCCTCGCGCGAGACCGGCGCGAAGAGCCCGCCCTGCTTCAGGGTCGGGGCGCGCCAGGCATAGAGCGCCAGCGAGCCGCCGATGAAGACGACGAGAATGGCGAGGATGAAGACGCCGCGCTCGGGGTCGACGGCGAAGGCATGGACCGAAGTCAGCACGCCGGACCGGACGAGGAAGGTGCCGAGCAGCGACAGCGAGAAAGTGAGGATGGCGAGCAGAACCGTCCAGACCTTCAGCGCCTCGCGCTTTTCCATGACGATGGCGGAATGGAGCAGCGCCGTGCCGGCGAGCCAGGGCATCAGCGAGGCGTTCTCCACCGGATCCCAGAACCACCAGCCGCCCCAGCCGAGCTCGTAATAGGCCCAGTAGGAGCCCATGGAGATGCCGGCGGTGAGGAAGATCCAGGCGACCAGCGTCCAGGGACGGACCCAGCGCGCCCAGGCGGCGTCGAGCTTGCCGTCGATCAGCGCCGCGACCGCGAAGGCGAAGGACATCGAGAAGCCGACATAGCCGATGTAGAGCAGCGGCGGATGGATGGCGAGGCCGACATCCTGCAGCAGCGGGTTGAGGTCGCGGCCCTCCATCGGCGCCGGGGTGATGCGGGCGAAGGGATTGGAGGTCTTGAGGATGAACAGCAGGAAAGCGACGGTGATCCAGCCCTGCACGGCCAGGACATTGGCCTTCAGGGTGAGCGGCAGGTTGCGGCCGAAGACCGCGACCAGCGCCGAGAACAGGGTGAGGATGACGACCCACAGGACCATCGAGCCCTCGTGGTTCCCCCAGACGCCGGAGATCTTGTAGATCAGCGGCTTGGTCGAATGGCTGTTCTGGAAGACGTTCTCGACCGAGAAGTCGGAGACCAGATAGGCATAGGTCAGAACCACGAAGGACAGCGTGACGAAGGCGAACTGGCCGAGCGCCACGGGCGAGGCGGTCGCCATCAGCGCGGCGTCGCCGCGGCGCGAGCCCCAGATCGGCACGACGGATTGGACGAGGGCGAGGGCGAGGGCGAGGACGAGCGCGAAATGGCCGACTTCGGGGGACATCATGGGGACCTCGCCGGGGATTGCGGGGCCGCCGATCCTGCCGCGTTCGGATTCGGCGCGGGATCGCCGGGCTTCCAGTGGCCCTGCCGCTTCAGGCTGTCGGCCACTTCCTTGGGCATGTAGTTCTCGTCATGGCGGGCGAGCACCGTGTCGGCGCGGAAGCTGCGGTCGCCGGACAGGACGCCCTCGGTGACGACGCCCTGCCCCTCACGGAACAGGTCCGGCAGGATGCCGCGATAGGCGACCTGGATCGAGGTGCGGCCGTCGGTGACGGCGAAGGACACTTCCATGTTCTCGCCGCGCCGCACCGAGCCGGCCTCCACCAGGCCGCCGAGCCGCATGCGGGCGCCGGGCTGGAGGTTCTTCTCGACGATGTCGGTGGGCGACTGGAACAGGGTGATCGACCCCGACAGCGAATAGAGCACCAGACCGGCGGCGACGCCGAGCACGGCGAGGGCGATGCCGATCAGTGTCAGGCGGCGTTGCTTGCGCGTCATGCCGCCGCGGGAGAGAACGGGTGTGCCGGTGGTGCTCATGAGCCGCCGATCCCCAACTCGTTCACCAGGCCGTCGAGCCGGCCGATCTTGTCCGCCTCGCCGGCGAAGCGCTGGCGGGCGCTGGCCACCGCCGCCCGGGCCTTGTCGGCCTCGCCAAGCACGGCATATGAGCGCACCAGCCGGATCCAGCCGTCGAAATCCGCGCCGTCCGAGGCGAGGCGTGCCGCCAGCCCGTCGACCATGGCCCGGATCTCCGGGGCGACGACAGCCGGCGCGGGCGCCGCGGGGGCCGGCGCGACGGCCACGGCGGGGCCGCCGAGACGGCCGATCTCGGCCTGCAGCAGGGCGATCCAGGGCGCACCGGCCGGTGCCTCGGCGACCAGCTTCGCCCAGATGGCGCGGGCCTCCTCGGGCTTGCCGTCCTGCTCGGCCGCGAGGCCGATGAAATAGCCGGCCTTGGGATGGCCGGCGCCGAGGGCGAGCGCCCGCTCGAAGCCCGCCTTGGCCTCGGCGGTGACGACGCCGCCCGCCGAGAGGGTCTGGGCCTCCGCCAGGTCGGCCTCGCGGTCGGCGGTCGGCCCGAGGATGCGCAGGGCGTTCGCCCGGGCCCGCACGGCGTCGGGAATGCGGCCCAGCCGGAGATAGACCGGCGCGACGACCTCCCAGCCACGACCATCGCCGGGATTGGCCGCCAGATGCGCCTCGATCCGCGCCATCAGACCCGCCATGTCGGTCTGCGCCGGCGCCACGCGCTGGCGCTCGGCGAGCGGCTGGCCGGCATAGCCGGGATGGCCCCTGGTGCCGTAGGCGACGGCGGCGATGGCGGGAATGACGACGATGGCGCCGACGGCGACGAGGCGGCGGCGGCGGGCCGCGCCCTCACCGGCCGTGGCGGCGATGCGTTCGGAGGCGGCGATCAGGCGGCGTGAGACCTCGATGCGGGCGGCTTCGGCCTCGGCGGCGCCGATCAGGCCGGCATCGGCGTCACGGCCGATCTCGGCCAGCTGGTCCTTGTAGACGGCCACATCCATCTCGGATGCCGCCGCCGCCACCGGGCGCGACAGGGGCAGCAGGACGGCGAAGATCGCTGCGGCCGTCATGACAGCGATGGCGAGCCAGATCGTCAGGGAGCCTTCCATGGTCGTGGGGCGACGTCCGATCATGCGGGGGCGCCGACGGGCACCCAACCTTGAATGATGCTAAATAGAGCACCCATCCGCGACCGACAACGCTCAGGTTGTCGCGCTCAGCAAGGTTTGATGTCGCGCAAAGGCGGGGCTGCTCAGCGGCTGGCGCCCTTGCCACTGTTGATCGCCACGTCTGCCGCCTTCTGGAGGAGCTGGGCATAGCTCGGCCCGAAGATGCGCGCAGAGAAGCGCACCGCCGCCTCGATCTGGCTGATCTTGAGGGCGCGGTCGACATCCGGCGAGGAGCGGATGTTCTCCATGAGCTGGGTCAGCGTCGGGTCGAGATAGCCCTGGATCTCGGAAAAGGCGCGCGTGGTGAGTTCGTTCAGCGCGATCTCGGAAGCGTGGCTGCGGCAGGTGAGAAGCAGGTCGAGACGCGCCTCGACCTCGCTGACGACCTCCTCGCTGATCGGCGGCATCGGCTGGTCGGAGCGCTGGCGCGGCCGGATGAGGCGGCGGACCTCGCCGGGAATGCCCTCGATCTCCGCCGAAAGCACCGCCGCGAGATCGGCCCTCAGCTTGGCGACGCGCCGCTGCCAGGGCCCATCGCCCGTCAGGCTCATGTCGGTGCGCAAGGAGCGCACCGAATCGTGAAAGTCCTTGATGCCGGAGGCGGCCCGGTCGCCACGCCCGTCCTTGATGGCGCGCGAGACACGCTGGGTGGCGCGCTCGATGTCGCCGATCACCAGGTCGACGGCGGCACGGTAGGGACTGGCGGCGATCTTGCTCGGTTCGTCGCTGTCGGCGGCCAGCACGGCGAGGCGCACGAGCTGGGCGCGATGGGTGAGCCGCGCCTGGAGCAGCGCGAGGCTGAAGGGCAGCAGGCCGGGCCGGGAGGCCGCCATGGGGTCGAGCATGGCGCGGGCATTGGCAAGACCCTCGTCGGCGAGGTTCTTGATCGCGGCCGGCGCCTTGGCGATGACGCCGGCGATCACGGTCGCATCGTTGAGGACCGCCAGGACGTCGGCGAGGTCCTCGCGGGCGCGCTCGTCGCCGACGCGCATGTTGAGCTTCTTGCGCTCCAGTTCGCCGGCATTGGCATATTCCAGCGCGTCATAGGCCGCGGCGCTGAACTTCGGAACGAATTCGGCGATGGCGGCCGCCACCGGTGCCTCGTCGCCGGTCATCTCGGCATTGCGGCAGGCATGTTCCAGCGCAGCCACGTCATCGGGCACCAGGTCGCGCTTGAGAAAGGTCCAGATCGCCGGCAGCGAGGCGCGCATGATGCGGCCGCGGACCTTGGCCTCCAGCCGCTCGTCGATGAGGAAAGGATCGAGTGGCCGGAACAGCAGCCGCGGGGCGGCATCCTCGCGCGGGCGGTCCTGACGGGCGGCGGCAGGGGCCGGCGGCGGCGCGGGCTCATCGCCCATCCTGAGAGCAGCGATGATCAGGTCGCCGCCAGGGACATCCTCGCCGCGGGAGCGGGCGCGGGTGATCTCGGCGGATAGCAGTTGTTTGGCAGCTTCCGGCAAGGCCGACAGATAGGCGCGAAGCCGCTCCACGGGCGATGGAGCGGCGGCACTGTCCGGTTTTTTGGCGGCGGCCTCGGTCATAGACGCCCAAAGTAACCCGCCGACGTTAAGAAGTGGTGGCTGGCGCGCGCCTCAGCCGACCGGGCTCCAGCTGCCGTCGGGATTGCGGCAGGCGGTGCCGACGGCGGTCTGCGGCCGGCCGCCGACATAGATCGTGTGGGTATATTCGCGGCAATAGACGGCGCCACGGTAATAGGCGCGGCCCGGCTCGACATAGCCATAGGCCTTTTCGGAACGCCACTCGGAGCGGCGGCCCTCGACCCAGACGACACGCTCGGCCTCGTAGGCGCGCTGGCGGTCCTGGGCGTCGAGGTCACGGCCGATGGCATTGCCGATGAGGCCGCCGATGGCGGCACCGGCGAGGCCGGCCGCCAGGCGCTCGCCCGGTCCGCCGCCGAACTGGGAGCCGATCAGGGCACCGGCGACGGCGCCGACGGCGGTGCCGGACTGCTCGCGGGTTTCGCAACCGGCGACGGTGAGGCCGATCAGGACGGTGGCGGCGACGAGACGGAGGCGCATGGGAGAACCCGTTCATGGAGCCGGCGCGGGCCGGTGGATGAGTGACCCGGTCAATGTCCAGCGGAATGCGGCAAAACGGCGGCGTTCTCTCACACCGCCGGCAGGCGCAGCACCGCCCTGAGCCCGCCGAGCGGCGCGGCGTCGAGCCTGAGGCTGCCGCCATAGAGGCTGGCGAGTTCGGAGACGATGGACAGGCCAAGGCCCGAGCCGGGCTTGGTCTCGTCCAGGCGGCGGCCGCGCAGGCCCACCGCGTCACGCTCGGTCGCCGTCAGGCCGGGACCGTCATCGTCGACGGTGATGGAAAAGAAGGCGCGGTCCGCCGAGGTGGGGCTGTGCTCGCGGGCGCCGGTGACGACGATGCGCCCGTCGGCCCATTTGCAGGCATTGTCGACGAGGTTGCCGACCATCTCCTCGAGGTCATTGCGCTCGCCGCGGAACATCGCCTCCGGCGGCACGGCGCAGGTGACGTCGAGGTCGCGGTCGCGGTGGACCTTCTGCAGGGTGCGGGCGAGGCTGTCGACGACATCGGCGACCGGCACCACCGTGGTGGCGACGCGCGCCCGCGCCGCAGCCCGTGCCCGGTCGAGGTGATGGTTGACCTGGTCGCGCATCACCCGGGTCTGTTCGGCGACCTTCAGGGCGAGGGGATCGTCGCGCCCGGCGGCCTCGTTCTGGATGACGGAGAGCGGCGTCTTCAGTGCATGGGCGAGATTGCCGACATGGGTGCGCGAGCGCTCGACGATCTCGCGGTTGCTGTCGATCAGCGCATTGACCTCGCGCGCCAGCGGGGCGATCTCGACGGGGAAGTCGCCCTCCAGGTGCTCCTGCTCGCCCTTGCGGATGGCGGTGAGGCCGCCGACCAGCCGCTGCAGCGGCGTCAGGCCGACACGCACCTGCAGCATGGCGGCGACGATCATGCCGACGGCCAGCATCAGCAGCGTCGCGATCAGCGTCAGGTTGAAGCTGCGCACCGACATCAGGATGTCGTCGGCCGGACCGGCGACGACGATGGTGAAGTCGCCGTCCTCGCCAAGTTCGATGATGCGCTCGACCGCCCTCAGGCGGAGACCGTTCGGCATCTCGATATAGCCCTCGCGTGACCGGGTCGGCCCGTCGGCGGCGGCTTCGGAGACGAGATTGGGCAGCCGCCCGTCGAACAGGGACCGCGAGGCGCGGATCTCGTTGCGGCCGGCATCGGTGCGCAGGATCTGCCAGTACCAGCCGGATTGCGGCAGTTCGAACAGCGGCTCACCGAGATTGGCGCCGACGACGATGGAGGTATCGTCCACGGCGCCGGCGAGATCGGCGATGAGCAGCTTCACATAGACCTGGATGCGGCGGTCGAAGCCGCGTTCCACGGCGGTGCGGTTGACCGCCGCGAGCACGATGCCGGTGACGGTCAAGAGGACGACCGCGAAGGTCAGCGCGAGCAGGAACAGGCGCCGCGCCAGCGAAGGCGCGCGGGGCGCGGCGGCCATGTCAGGGGCTCGCGGCGGGCTGCGTCGGCGGCTGGAGAATGTAGCCGAGACCCCTCACCGTCTGGATGACCTCGACGCCGAGCTTCTTGCGCAGGCGGCCGATGAAGACCTCGATCGTATTGGAATCGCGGTCGAAATCCTGGTCGTAGATATGCTCGACCAGTTCCGTGCGCGAGACCACCTTGCCCTGCTGGTGCATGAGATAGGCGAGCAGGCGGTATTCGTGGGAGGTCAGCTTGACCGGGTTGCCGTCGACGGTGACGCGGCCGGCGCGGGCGTCGAGGCGGACCGGGCCGCAATTGAAGTCGTTGGTGGCCTGGCCGGCGACCCGGCGCAGGAGGGCGCGCAGGCGGGCGAGCACCTCCTCCATGTGGAAGGGCTTGGCGACATAATCGTCGGCGCCGGCATCGAAGCCCTGCACCTTGTCGGACCAGCGGTCGCGGGCGGTGAGAATCAGCACCGGCATGGTGCGGCCGGAGCGACGCCATTGCTCGAGCACGGAGATGCCGTCCATCTTCGGCAGGCCGATATCGAGGACGACGGCGTCATAGGGCTCGCTGTCACCGAGATAATAGCCCTCCTCGCCGTCGAAGGCCTTGTCGACGACATAGCCGGCATCGGTCAAAGCGGTGGTGATCTGCCGGTTGAGATCCGGATCGTCCTCGACGACGAGCAGGCGCAAGGGAAGGACTCCTGGATTCGGGACCGCTGGCTAGCGCACCTGGACGATCTGGCCGTTCGTCGCGTCGATGCGCACGCGCATGACCTTGCCATGCCGGGCGACCACTGTCAGCAGGTAGACCAGCTGGTTGCCGGCCCGGCAGAGCCGCGCATTGATGACCTCGCCGCGGTGCTCGGGCCGAAGCGCCCGCTGGGCCTGGACCAGCGGGATCGCCTGGCCCTCGGCCACCGCCACCCGGCGCTCGGCCGGCGACAGGCACGCCATCTGCGCAAGCGCCGGCCCGGCGGAAACCGCCAGGGCGAGGGCCAGGGCCGATGTGGGGACGAGGGTCATGGGAGATCGTGGCCGGGATGAGGTCGACACGCTAGTCGGCTGGCCTGAACCCCGGATGAATGCGCGTTCAGATTGCCGTGATCGGTGCTCAAGGCGTGAGCTTACGGCGCGCCAGAACGCGAAAAACGATGGCACCGGCGAAACTTAGACCGGTGGCGGCCTGCAGCAGCGCCTCGGCGAGCGCGCCCTGGTCGATGAGCTGCGTCTCGACGCCGAAGACCGAGGCGACGAGGCAGGCGAGGCCCACGAGGCTGGACCAGACGGTGCGGCTGGCGAGGACGGGCTTGAGGCCGAGCGTGGTGAGATCGGTCATGGTCAGTCTCCTGTGCTGGGGTGAAGGCCTGCCGCCCGCGTCAGAGGGCGAGAACGGCGTCGAGGGGATGGCCGGGCCCGGCGAGGGCCGAGACCTGGGCGACGGAGAGGCGGAGGAGCGCCTGGGGCGCGCCGAAATCGGCGATCTCGTCGGCCGCGGCATAGAGATGGGAGGGCGCCGTCGTCTCGAGGCCGCGCAGCGGCGCGCCCGCCGCGTCGCGGATGGTGAGCCGGTAGCGTTCGGCGGCCTCGCCGAGGCCGATCTCCGCCATGTCCCAGCCGTCGCCGCCGAGGCGGGTGCGGCGGATCCAGGCGATGCGGATGCCGGCGGCCTCGCGCCACGCCCGGGCATGAACCGGCGCAAAGGGTGTCAGGGCGGTCAGGTCGGCGGTGGCCTCGACCTCTGCCATGGCGGGATCGCCGGCCAGCAGCACGGCGGCGCCGATCCGGTAGCGGAAGGGCCGTCCGACCAGGTCGAAGCCGCTGCCGAGCGACGCCAGCGGCCCATCGAGCAGGACGCAGAGCGCGCCCGGCGGCACCGGACCGGTCCGGTGCTCGGTGCCGCGCTGGCCGCGGATCAGGCGGGAGAGGACATAGGTGCGGTCGGCGACCAGCACTGCGTCGCGGAACTGCAGCACCTCCCAGCCGCCGTCGGGATGGCGCAGGGCCATCGCATTGGCACCGTCCAGCACCGCCGCCTCCGGCTGGCCGGCAAGCGCACCGGTGACGAGTTCGACCGTGACGGCCGCGCCGCGGTCCCAGCGCCAGGGGCGGCCGGGAGCGAGGGCCGTCAGGGTCCGGCCCATGAGCGAGGGCCGTTCCAGCGTGCCGACGGCCGCATCGCCGAGCCCCTCGCCGCCGCGCCAGACCCGATAGGGCCCGCGCCACGGCGCAGCAGCGGCGGCGCAGAAGGCGAGCGGCACCGGCTCGGCCTCGGTGAGCGACGGCACGGCGAGGATAGCGACGGCGGGCGCGCCGACACCCGCCGGGCCGTCATAGCCGCGACGGGCCGGCCGCAGGCGGCGCGCCCGCACCGGCGGAGCGAGGCTCTCGGCCTCGGCGCGGCGCATCAGCCCGCCTTCAAGGCCGGTCAGGCGGAAGACGGGCGCCCCGCCCTCCCCGGCAATCGTCACCGCATCGCCCGGCGCGAGCCGCAGGGCCGAGGGCGGCAGGGCGAAGACCGCCCGGTCGCGGGCGCCCCAGATCCGGTGCAGCAGCGCCTCGGCGCGCAGGGCCATCTCGCCGGGATCGGCGGCGGCGGAGAGCGACAGGCCGGAGACGCGGCGCCCGCCGCCGGCGATGCGCCGGCTGGTGACGGCGGTGGCGCGGAACTCGGCGTCGGTCTCGGCGAAGGCGATGGAGAGCTCGGCGGGGAGGTCCTGGGTCTCGCCCCGCGTCACCGCGAGGGGATGGCGCTCCTCCTCCTCGACCAGATCCGCGACCGTCAGGTTCGCCACCAGCGGCGCCGTGCCGCCGAGCAGGACGAGCCCGTCTGCGCTCTCCACCGCCTCGACGCCGAAGGCGCGGGCGAGGCCCTCCAGCGCATCGCGGGCGGTCATCGGACGGTCGATGGAGAAGCCGTCGACCACGCCTTCCACCGTGTCTGCCTCCACCCCATCGATGCCGTAGTCGGCCAGCACCGTCCGCATGAGGTCGCCGACCGGGGCGGCGCCGAGCCGGCCGTTCAGCCAGTGGCCGGTCTCCCAGTTGGCGCCGTCGGCCCAGGCGTCGGTGGCGCGCGGAAAGGCCGGCCAGGGCCGCGCATCGAAGGCCCAGAGGGCGATGCGCGCCGGATCGATCATCGGCCCGCCATAGACGGACGAGACGGGATTGGCGGCTACGCTCGCGCCGAAGGCGGTATCGAGCCTTGACAGCACCGCCTCCAGGGCGCGGCGCTGGATCAGGTCGTCGCGGTCGCCACTGGAGAAGGGCGGCAAACCGCTCTCGCTGGATTTCGGGTCGGGAAAGACCGAGGGCCGGTTGGCGCCGCGGTCCACGGCGGGGAAGCCGAGCTCGGTCAGCCAGATCGGCTTGGCCTGCGGCACCCAGGCGGTCGGCGCCGTCTCGACTCCGCCGCGGCGCGGCAGATGCGGCTGCGACCACCAGGAGACGAGATCCTTCTGGCGATAGACCCAGGGCTTGCCGAGCCCGTCGGTGATCGGCGTGCGGGTGCCCGCGGCGCGGTCGAGGTCGGAGGCATAGTACCAGTCGAAGCCCTCACCGGCGGCAAATCCCGCCGCCAGCGCCGCCCCGTCATAGGGCGAGCCCTCGGTACCGTCGCGCCGGTCGGCGAGCGGTGCGTACCAGTCGATGCCGACGGCGCCGATCTCGGGATGGGCCCAGAGCGGGTCGAGGGGGAAGTCGAGGTCGGCGCCACGGGCCTGGCCGCCATATTCGGTCCAGTCGGCGGCATAGGACAGGATCGCCGCCGGCAGCAGCGCCCTCACCTCCCCCGCCAGCGCCACCAGACCCTCGACGAAGGGATGGCCGGCGGCACCGCGCACCCGCGTCAGCCCGACCATCTCGGACCCGATGAGGAAGGCGTCGACGCCGCCGGCGGCCCTGGCCAGGGCCGCCATGTGCAGGATGAAGCGGCGGTAGCGCCATTCCGGCGGACCGGCATAGGCGATGGTCTCGCCGGAGACGGCGAAATCCGAAGCGGCGGCCGTGCCGAGAAAGGCGCCGATCTCGTCCGCCGCCACGGCGCTGCCGTCCGGCGAGCCGGGCCGTCCGGGTGCGGGGGTGCAGGTGATGCGGCCGCGCCAGGGATGGGGCGGCTGGCTGGCGGCGCCGGTCGAGGGATCAGGCAGGCCGTTCTCCGCCGGCACATCCATCATGACGAAGGGGATCAGCGTCACCTTGAGCCCGCGGGCCTTCAGCGCAGCGATGGCGCGGATGACGGAAGCGTCCGACGGCGCGCCGCCATAGGCGGGCCGGCCGTCGACCTCGCTGACCAGCCGGGCGGTGGCGCGCGTCTCGCCGGCGGCCTCCCAGACGAGGCCGGCGACCGTCTTGTCGCGGCGCTCGACGGCGGGACGGATGGTGCACGGGCCGGCGCGTAGGTCGTCGCCGAACCAGGCGACGACCAGCGACACGCTCTCGAGGTTCGGGCAGAGCGCCTGGGCCTCGTCCATGGCCACGTCGAAATTCGCGCCGTCCCGCCGCGTGTGCCGCGTTTCGGGGGCCGAGCGGCCGAAGCCGAAATCGCGGACATGGACGGCGGGCTCGTAGCCGAATTCGGTGGCGCCGGGGATGATGACGAGGGCGCGCACCCGCTCCTCCAGCCGCCCCACGGGGCGCAGCACCTCGCAGGTGAGCTGCGGGATGCGGCTGCCGAAATCATCCAGCGGCAGGTTCTCGAAGACGACATAGGCGAGGCCGCGATAGGCCGGCGTGTCGGAGGCGCCCTCCTTGGCGACGATCAGCGGGTCGGCGGGCTGGTCCCCGGTGCCGCGATGGACGCGGATGGTCAGCCCCGCCTGGTCGAGTTCCTTGCCGTCGGCCCAGATGCGGCCGATCCCGGCGATCGGGCCTTCGCAGAGACCGACGGCGAAATTGGCCGTGTAGCTGTAGCTGCGGCCGCGCGGGCTGCCCTTGCCGCCGCCGGAGGCCTGTTCGGTGAGGGCCGTCGCCCAGATGACCTGGCCGGCGACGCGCATGCGGCCATAGACGCGCGGGATCGGCGCGCCCTCGGTGGAGGACAGCACGTCGAGATCCTTCAGCCGCGGTCCATCCGGCGGGCGTGCGCCGAACAGCGCCCGGTCGATCACCGCCCCGGCGAGCGCGCCGGCGAGACGCCCGGCGAGCGCGCCGGCCGCGCCGAAACTGCCGCCGAGGGCGGCGCCGGCGAGCGAGAGGACGAGCGCGGCCATCAGGCGGTCTCCGGGACGATGTGGGGAAAGGCGAAGGCATGGGCGAGGCGGCGGCGCCACCAGGGCGCGAAGGCGATCTCGGCCACCGCCGCGCCGTCATGGGCATGGATCAGCGTCGCGGGGCCGGTGAGGATGGCGCAGTGCTTGGCGGGGAGGCCGGCGCGCCAGCGGAACAGCAGGACATCGCCGGGGAGCGCCTCCGCCACGGCGACCGCCACGAGATGCCGCCGCGCCGCCTCCGCCAGGGTCTCGCGGCCATGGGCCTCGGCCCAGTCGGGCGTGTAGGGCGGCAGGGCGGCGGGCTCGGGTCCGAGGACCTCGCGCCAGACCCCGCGGATGAGGCCGAGGCAGTCGCAGCCGATGCCCTTGACCGAGGCCTGGTGGCGGTAGGGCGTGCCGCGCCAGGCGCGGGCGGCGGCGACGATGGCGGCGCGTGTCGGCATGGGAGGATCCGGGTCGATTCTGGAGGCGGTGCGGGGCGGGCCTGATGACGGTCTGGAGAGGGGGGCGCGCCCGCCGCCGCTTCACCTCTCCCCGGCGGGGAGAGGTCGCCGAGCGCAAGCGAGGCGGGTGAGGGGGAGAGTGCGAGAAGGAGGGCGGATGGCCCCCTCACCCGGCCTGCGGCCGACCTCTCCCCGCCGGGGAGAGGTGAAGGGGAGCCCGAGCGATGGGTCTATCGCCCCACCACCGCCCCGTCATGACCACCCTCGCCGGGCACCGGCACCGCGAGGATGCGGTCGATGCCGGGCATGTGCGGGAAGCCGCGGAAGTTCGCCGCATTGGCGAAGCGGTCGCGGCAGGTGGCAAAGGCCTTGTCGCAGCCGACGGTGACGGAGACCGCATCGCCCGGGGCCAGCGGTTCGGGGGGCGCCTGCCAGAGCGACAGCCTCACCCCGCCGGTGACCGGCGTCGCGGCGGCGATCTCGACGGTGAAGCCCGCCGGCGCACCGGTCGCGACGGTCAGCCGGCCGCCGGCGAGATCATCGGCGGCGAGCCCGGCCAGGCCGGCGATGACCGGCGCGCCGTCGGCGAACGCCACGACCGTGCCGGAGCCGGCGCGGCCGGGCCCCGACAGGGCGACGCCGCAGCGGGCATCGCCGAGATCGGCGGCGCAGCGCGGCGTGAACAGCCGCCCGCGCTCGATGTCGAGTCCGGCGGCGCGCGAGCGCAGTTCGGCGCGGAAGGCACCGCCCTCGCGGGTGACGGCGCCGAGCGTCATCACCCGCAGCAGCACGTGAAGCGCCGGCTCGGTCCAGTCGACGAGATGGACCTCGACCCTGGCGCCGTCATAGCGGCCGGCGCGGAGATCGGCGGCGGTGATGGCGTCATCGACCAGCGCCCCGGCGAGTTCGGCGGTGCCGGTGGCGAAGCCGAGTTTCTCGGCGGCGGCGGTGGCGTCGAAACCGCTGGCGGCGCGGCAGGGCACGCCGGCGACGACGAGGTCGCCGTCATGGTCGGTGAAGCCGCGCACGACGCCGTCGGTGCGCCGCAGGATCCAGGCAGTGGCGAGCGTCGTGCAGCCGCCGTCGAGCCGGGTCTGCAGGGCGGGAGGGATGGCGCGCATGGGGGGCTCCACGTGATCAGGCCCGACAACGGGCCGGCAGGCTCGGACGTCGACCTCTCGCCGGCGACACACGACGAGGCTCCCCTGAACCTCTCCCCGGCGGGGAGAGGTCGCCGAGCGACAGCGAGGCGGGTGAGGGGGAGCATGGATATCGGAAAGGTATTGCCCCCTCACCCGGCCTGCGGCCGACCTCTCCCCGCCGGGGAAAGGTGAAGCTGAGCCCCGCCCGGAGAGGTTAAGCGGAGCCTCGCCCGCCGGCACGCCTCACACCCTGATCTCGACCAGCGGGATGGAGGGGATCTCCCCCGCCGCGAAGGAGGTGAGGTTGACGTCGAGACGGTCGGTGTCGAACCGCACCGGCACGTCGAAGAGGAAGCCGGCGGTGACCGGAGCCCCCGCGGGCGGCGGCGCCGCCAGGGTCACCAGGCCGGTCGCCGCATCGAGCGAGAAGCCCGTGGTCTCGGCCCCCGCCACCGCGACGCGCACCGACCCCGCCACCGGCTTGGCGATCGGGCGGCGATAGGCGCTGGCGCCGAGGCCATAGGTCTTGGCCAGGGCGAAGGCGAGGGTCTCGCCGTCGCCCGTGCCGATCGGCTGATCGGTGGGCGACGGCGCCGCGCCGGGCTGGGCGGAGGCGTGATCCAGCCGGTCGCGGAAGCGGAAGCCGTGGAGCCGGCCGCGCCGCTCCTCGAAGAAGGCGACCACCGTCTGCAGGCCGGCGAGGCTTTTCACCCCGTAGCCGGCGTCGTAACGGCGGCGCGAATGGGCCCAGCGGGCATTGCGCTCCTCGCGCCCGGAGCCGAGGAGCACGATGTCGGTGCGCCGCTCCGGGCCGCCGGCGGCGCCAAGCGCCACGTCGAGCGGAAAGGTCACCTCGTGAAAGGCCTGCATGGCGGGTCTCCGCTTGATCCTGGACAAGGCCGGCGGCGGCGCGCCGGGCGATGGTGCGGCGAACGCAACAGGAGACCCATCGCGTGAGCCACACCCCCCACGAACTCGCCGCCGAATTTCCCGAGAAGGCCGCGCTGATCTCGCGGCTGAAGCAGTCGGACGCGCATTTCGCCCGGCTCGCCGAGCGCTATCACGTCGTCAACCGCGAGATTCACCGCATCGACAGCCAGGTCGCCCCGGCCTCGGACGAGACGACGGAAGAGCTGAAGAAGGAGCGCCTGCATCTGCTCGACGAGATCGTCGCGCTGATGGACAAGGCGGCCTGAGCGCGCCTCACAGGCCCCGCCGCCCGCGCGCCACGGCCCGGGCCAGCATGGCCGTGACCTCGGCCTCGGAGCGGCGGAAACTCGCCGCATCCGTCGCCGTGACATGCATGACGATGGGCGGCCGGCCCGGGCCGCCGCCGGCCGCGACCCCGAGACGTCCGTCGGCGGTGCGGGCGAGCGGCATCACCGCCTCGGCACCGCTCTCGCCCATCAGGCCGGTGCGCCCGCCGGGCAGCGGAAAATAGGTCGGCGCGGCGATGACACCGCCGCGCGCCATGGGCACCAGGCCGGAGAGCGCGCCGGCGTCGGCCGTGACGCCCGCGCCGAGCCCGCGAAAGCCCATCATCATGTCCTGGAAGGAGGCGAAGAGCCCGTCCGTCACCGGCCGGATCGCGGCGCGCAGCGCCATGGCGGAGAGCTGCTGGCCGAGGGCGGCAACGACGCCGCCGAGATCCTGGCCCTTGACCACGGCAGTGGCGAAGGCGCGGCTCATGGAGGTGCCGAAGCCGCGCGCCAGCTTGTCGGCCTCGCCGATCTCGCGGCGGAAGGCGGAGGTGTCGGCGGTGATCTCGACGGACAGCGTGTCGATGGCGGTCATGGGGATCTCCCTGAATGCGTGGACCTGCCTGTTTGGCCTGGAATCGGAGCGCTGAACCGAACAAGTGCGTCCTTCGAGGCTCGGCTCCGGACGATGCCGACGCATCGCCGGCGCCTCGCACCTCAGGATGAGGAGGGAGCGACCTGCACCACGGCGGGACGCGGCTCCAGATCTCGGCAAGTCACCCGTCGTGCAATCCACACCGCGCCTCATCCTGAGGTGCGAGGGCTCCAGCCCGAGCCTCGAAGGACGCAATTGCCCGATGCGGGAGCCCTTGTCCGGCCAGTTCTCACCCGTCGGGATAGGCGGCCATCAGCCGGTCGAGGGTGGAGCGGTCGAGGGCGCCGCCGATGCGCCCGAACCGGCCCTCCAGCGCTGCGGCGAGCTCGCGCGGCGTCGCCCGCCAGAAGCCGTCCGGCGACCAGCCGAGTTGGCCAAGGGCGAGACGCATCACGTCGTCCCAGGGAAAGGGTTCGGCGCGGGACCGAAAGGGCCGGCGGGCGGCGCCTGATCCTCTCCGGCGGCTGACGCCACCTGTTGGCCCGCCCCGAAGGTCGCGGTCAGCAGGTCGGAGACAATGCGGGCATAGGCGGCGGCGCCGCCCATGACGGCAAGCCCGGCCACCTCGCGGTCGCTGATCACCTCGCCCGCCCCGCGCAGGCCGGCGCCGATGACGGCGATCAGGTCCCGCGCCGCCAGCCGGCCGGAGCCGAAACGCTCGGCGAGGTCGACGAGATCGCCCGCCTCGAAATGGGCCTCGAGATCGGCGAGGGCGCCGAGGGTGAGGACAAGGCGGCGGGGGGTGCCGCCGAGTTCGGCTTCGATCTCGCCGCGTCGGACATTGGGCATGGGTCTCTCCTTGCGAACGGGGGATCAGGCAGCGGTAAAGGCGAGCGGGCCGGCGCTTTCCAGCGCCATGTCGTAGGTCACCTCGCCATTGTGGTTGCCGGCAAATTCCAGCGCGGTGATCTGGAAAGCGCCCGCGACCGTGCCGAAATCGGGCATGATCACCTGGAAGTCGCTGATGACGCCGTCGAAGAAGACCTGCCGCATCAGCGCGTCCGAGGCCTCGTCGCGGAAGATGCCGGAGCCGGAGACGGAAGCGCGCTTGACGCCGGTGCCGCCGAGCAGCTCGCGCCAGCGCCCGGCGCTCTCGGCATGGGTGACGTCGACGGTTTCGGCATTGAAGCGCAGCTGGCGCGAGCGCAGGCCCGCGACGGTGACGAAGCACGCGCCGTCGGCGATCTTGACGAGCAGGTCCTTACCCTTCTGGGCGGCCATGGGGGTCTCCTTGTGGGTTGATCAGGGATGACGGGCAGGTGTCTGAAGGTTGGCGCGCGACGGCCGAACCGCGTCACCTCTCCCCGGCGGGGAGAGGTCGACGAGCGTAGCGAGGCGGGTGAGTGGGAGAGGGCAGAGGGCAGAGGACTTCAGGCCCCCTCACCCGGCCTGCGGCCGACCTCTCCCCGCCGGGGAGAGGTGAAGGGCAGCCTTGTCCG
>CALRLZ020000060.1:0-17151 GCA_943368975.1 Archangium gephyra | reverse complement strand
CGAGGTCGGCGGTCTTCGCCCCGGCCTCATGCTCCTTCAGCACCGCGATGATCTGTTCCTCAGTGAACCTTGCTCGCTTCATCAGTCCGTCCTCGTCAGGGCCGGACTCTAACTCCGCGTGGAGGAAAATCTCAGTGGCAGGTCACACCTAAAACAGGGCGATTTAGCCGCCAAATCGGCGTCTGCATCCCATCGTCCTGCGATACCCACGGACGCCGACGGACTAGGCGCGCGTGGTATCGGCACCGACTTCCATGCGGCCGGGCACGCCTCCAGCGTCATCATATTCGGCAACGGCTTCGCGGTGCTCGGAAATGGTAGCTTCGAGGCCGATAATCGAAGCGCCGATAGCGGGGGCCACAGCGGTAGCGGCCCGGGTGCCGACGGTGAAACGACGGCTGATAGCGGTCATGCGAGCCTCTGAGTTGGGGCCGCTGTTGGGTTGCGGTCCGGTTTATTGCTAATTTCAGCAATAATATCATAGACTTAAGCGGAGTTAGTGGCGGAGACGGAGGGATTCGAACCCTCGATACCCTTTTGGGGTATGCTCATTTAGCAAACGAGTGCCTTCAGCCGCTCGGCCACGTCTCCGTTAGCGGGCTTCTATGCCCGCGCCGCCGGTGATTTGCAAGGCGGGCGGCATGGGCTTGTGGACAGGCGCGGGCAGGCCATCGTCGTGTTTGCCCGAGGTGATCGCCTGCGGTCCGTTCCGGCATCGTCCTTCACAGCACCGCCGCGCCGAAGCCGGCGCCGTCGGCCAGAGGCTCGGCGACGGCATCGTCCAGGGCCTCCTCGCGCAGCCAGGCGCAGAAGGCGGCGACCTGGGGCCTGGCGGCCCCGGCGCGGGAGCGGAAGAGATAGTAGCCGTGTGGGCCGTCCACCTGCCGGTCGAAGGGCGCGACGAGCGTGCCCGAGCGGATCGCCTCATTGATCAGCGGCGAGACGCCGAGGGCGACGCCCTGGCCGCTCATGGCGGCCTGGATCATCTGGTCATAGCGCGAGAAGCGCAGCGCGCCGGCCGGCTTGAGGTCGTCGATGCCGAGGGCGGTCATCCAGGTGCCCCAGTCGAACCAGGTGCGGCTGGCGCCATGATAGTCGAGGTGCAGCAGGGTGTGGTGCCTGAGGTCCTCCGGCCGCAGCAGCGGCGTCGCGGCATCGGCCACCAGCGAGGGATGGCAGACCGGCAGGATGTCCTCGGCAAAGAGCTTTTCGGCGTCGGGCGCGGCGCGGTCCACCTTGGAATAGCGGATGGCAAGGTCGATCTGGCTGCGGTCGAGGTCGATGATGCGGTCGTTGGCGATGATCCGGACGTCGATATGGGGATGCAGGCGGGTGAAGCGCTTGAGGCGGGGGATCAGCCACAGCGAGGCGAAGCCGGTAACGGTGGTCACCGCGAGCTGGTTGTCGGCGTCGCGGGCGCGCATCTGGTTGATGGCGCCCTGCAGGCGGTCGAGAACGTCCACCGCGATGCGCTGGAAGGCGCGACCGTCCTCGGTGAGGGCCAGCGTGCGGTGGCGGCGCTCGAAGAGGGTGACGCCGAGATGGTCCTCCAGCGTCTTGATCTGGCGGCTCACGGCGGACTGGGTCAGTGCCAGCTCGTCGGCAGCGCGGGTGAAGGAGAGCGTGCGGGCGGCGGCCTCGAAGCCCTGGACGAAGCCCAGCGGGGGGAGGTCATAGCGTTTGCGTGGCATGATCAGAACTCATCCTGTGCGTGAGATTTGATCGTTTGTGCGGTGCAGGAAACGCCAGCATTCTAATCGAACAGTGGCGCTGATGTCGCCCCTGCCACCGCCTTTCACATTCTTCCTACTCATTCAACGAGGCCGCCATGGTCTGTCTCGACCGGTCCGTTCGCGTCGCCCTCGTGCGGGGAGGCATCGTCCGCCTCTCCGAGGCCGAGGGCACCCGCATCCGCGCCCTCGCGGGAGCCCTGTGGATCACGCTGCAGGACGATCCCCGCGACCTGTTGGTGGAGGCGGGCGAGGCCTTCGTCGTCGACCGCGGCGGGCTGACGCTGGTCTGCGCCATTGCCGGGTCGGCGACGCTGCTGATCGAGGCGGCGCCCGCCACGCCGGCGGGGGAACGGCCCATGCCCGCCAGCCAGGCGGCCTGAGCCATGAGCGTGGCCGACCATGTGGCGCTCGCCGCCGGGCTCCTGACGCTCCGCCCGCTGGCGGCTGCGGAGGCGGACCTCCTCGTCGCCCATGTCGCGGCCCTGACGCCGGCATCCAGGCACAGCCGCTTCCTCGGCGGGGTCAATCGCATCACCGAGGCCGAAGCGCTGCGCCTTATCGCTGGCTCCAGCGTCTTCGCGCTGGCGGGGCTGGTCGAGACCGGCGGCGAGACGCTCATGGTGGGGGAGGCGGTGTGTGCCTTCGGTAGCGATGGCCGCGCCGAATTCGCGCTATCGGTGGCCGATGCCTGGCAGGGACAGGGAATCGGCCGGGCGCTTGTCGCAAGCCTTGCCCACCGTGCCGTGCCGCGGGCTCGCCTTCTCCACGGCGAGGTGCTCCCGGGCAACAGTCGCATGCTGGCGCTCGCGGCGGGCGCCGGCTTCGCCGTCGGTGTCTCGCGGAATGATCCCCGCCTTGTCGCGCTGTCGCGACCGCTCGGCGTCGCCGTCGCCACGGGCTGCGCGTTGCACAGGGTGGCCTGATGCCTCCCGCTTGACAGCGTTGCTCCGTCGCCCTAACGCTTAACTTTATGGTTAAGCATCAAGGGCTGCCGCTCAGTCGCACCTTCCAGGCTCTCGCCGATCCGACGCGGCGCGCCCTGCTGGCCCAGCTCGCCTCCAGCGCGGAGATGTCGGTCAGCGATCTCGCGCGGCCCTTCGCCATGTCGCTGCCGGCGGTGATGAAACATCTCGACGTGCTGGCGGATGCCGACCTCGTCACCCGCACCAAGGCGGGGCGGACCGTGCTCTGCCGGCTGAACGCCGCTCCGATGGAGGAGGCGGTGAACTGGCTCGCCCACTACCAGATCTTCTGGACCGACCGGCTCGACCGGTTGCAAGCCTTCCTGGAGGAAGATGCATGTCCGCCCAGTCCCGACCCATCCACAGCGCCGGCGGCGGCGCCATCGCCGCAGCCAAGCCGAGCCTCACTCTCCGGCGATGGTTCAACGCCGCGCCCGCCCGTGTCTACGCGGCGTGGGCGGACCCCGAAAAACTAGCGCAATGGTAGGGACCGGGAACGCCGGACGACATGATCGTCGCCGACATGGACGTCCGCGTCGGCGGTGATTTCCACATCGGCTTCGCCTATGCGGGCGAGCGCCATGACGTCCACGGCACCTATCAGGAGGTGGTCCCGGGCGAGACGCTGGTCTTTTCCTGGTTCTGGAAGTCGACGCCGGAACGGGTGTCCCGGGTGACCGTCCGCTGCCGGCCCGACGGCGATGGCTGCATGCTCACCCTTATCCACGAGCAATTCTTCGACGAGGCGGCCCGCCTCAGCCATACGCGTGGCTGGACCGCCTCACTCAACAAGCTGGAAGCCTATTTCGCAAGGGTGGCCTGACACATGGACAAGCCAATGGCGGGACGGATGCGTCTCTACTACGACTGCACGATGATGCCGCGGAAGGCATGTTTCGTCGCGCGGCACCTCGATGCCGCGGTCGATTTCGTCCGGGTCCATCTGGGCAAGGGTGAGAATCGCGCGCCGGCCTTCCGGGCGCTCAATCCCAATGGCAAGGTGCCTGTGCTGGTCGACGGCGACGTGACCCTGTGGGAATCCGACGCCATCATGGTCCATATCGCGAACCGCGTCGGGTCGGACATCTGGCCAGCCGCTCCGCGCGACCAGGTCGAGGTGCTGCGCTGGCTGAGCTGGGCGGCTCACGAGTTCAATCCGCAGGCCGGCACCCTGTATTTCGAGCACGTCATCCGGAACGATTTCGGCCTGGGTCCGGTCGACGTTGCCGTCGAAGCCGCGGCGCAGAAGCGTGTCCGCAAGAGCCTGGCTGTGCTGGAGGCCCATCTGGCCGACCGTGACATGCTGGTCGGCCCCGGCCTGACTGTCGCCGACGTCGCCGTGGCCATCACCTTTCCCTACGCCGACAGGGCTGGGATACCGCTGGCGGATTTCCCGGCGGTGCGGCGCTGGCATGACCGCCTGGCGCAGAACGACGCCTGGCTGGCGCCGTTCCCACCGGATCCGGCCCCGGCGGCCTGATCGCATGCCGGAGCCAGGGAGTGGCTCTACGGCGGCCCTCCGGAGGAGTGTTCCTGCCCGAAGGGGGGCCGTCGTCTCTTGCCCGCATACAACCGGAGCGCGCAGTGGTTGTAGCAAGAAGATAGGACGGGATTCCTGTCGTTCTTGCCATTGTTCTGGCGGACAGGATCGGGCGGCCGCGTCATCCGCCGTAGCGGGTGCCGGCCTCCTCGGCGAAGGCGAATTCACCGATCAGGCGGACGCCGCCGAGCCAGATCGCACTGACCTCGCCGTCGGCATCCCGCATCCGCGTGGCAGCCTCGCCGGCCTGGCTGAAGCCGGGCGCGCGGGTGATCAGCCCGGCGTCGAGACCGGTGACGGTGATTTCGCTGACCTCGGCGAGCGGGGGGGTGAGCGCTGGCGGCGAGGCGAGGACCTTGTCGCCGACGGGGACCAGATCGACGGCGCCCCAGAGCGTCCACCAGCGCCCCGCCCAGTCCGCGACCTCCTCCGTCGGCGGCCCATTCTTCTCGAAGGCCTTGAGGATATGGGCGATGCCGTCGACGAAGGCCTGGGCCGGGCCGTCGATGGCGTTGGTCAGGACGGAGATGGCGAGATCCTGGCCGGGGAAGACCGCCGTGCGCGACAGCGTGCCGGCGAAGGAGCCGGAATGGCCGAACCAGTCCCAGCCGGCGAGCGAGCCAGAGATCGTGCCGAGCCCATAGTAGCGCTCCAGCGTCGATTCGCCGTCGCGCCAGTGGCGTCGCGTCATGTCGCGGCGGGCGGCGGCGGAGAGCAGCGCCGCAGGCGAGGCGGGGGCGAGCTGGGAGAAGAAGCGCGCGAGGTCGGCGGCCGTGGACACGAAGCCGGTGGCGGAGGCGAGGTCGGCGGTCGGGGCATTGCCTGGGATGACCAGCCGCTTGCCGAAGGGCAGGCGGGTCGAATGGCCCCTGGCCAGCGTGCCGGCGGTCATGAGCCCGATATCGGCATAGGTCTCGGTCAGGCCGGCCGGTGCCACGATCTCGCGCATGATCCAGTCGCGGTAGTGCTCGCCGGTCACCGCCTCGATGACGAGGCCGAGAATGCCGAAGCCGTGGTTGGAATATTTGAAGCGCTGGCCGGCTGGCAGGGGCGGGGGCAGGGCCAGTTCCTCGCGCAGTTGCGCGGCGGTCAGGAAGGGCCTGAGGTCGCCGAAATAGCCGGCATCGGCGCCGTCGCGGACATAGCCGGCGCTGTGGGAGAGAAGCTGCTGGAGGGTCGCGGCGGCCGCCTCTTCGTGCAGGCCCTGGACGAAGGTCCCGGCGGCATCGTCGAGGCGCAAAAGGCCGCGGTCCTTGAGCTTGAGGATGGCGGCGGCGGTGAAGGTCTTGGAATGGGAGGCGACGCGGAATCGGTGGCGCGGGGTCAGCGCCTCGCCGGTGGACAGGTCGGCCGTGCCGAAGGCCTCCTCCAGCACGATTTCGCCCCGGTGGGCGACGGCGATGGAACAGCCGGGCTGGTCGACGTGCTGGACCTGAAAATCGATCCAGCGCGGCACGTAGTCGAGCGCGGCCCTCAGCCAGGCGTCCATGGTTCCCACCCCTTGCAATGCATGTCGGCCGGACTTTGGCACGGCGCTGCGACAGGGGGAAAGCGGGAGATCGCCGGATGGTGAAAGGGCGACCTCCCGGAGGCGGGCCGGTCAGGCAGCGGCGAGCTTCTTCTCCACGACACGCGCATAGAAGGCGGCGGCATAGGGCAGCAGCTTGTCGTTGAAGTCATAGGCGGGGTTGTGGACCTGTGCGGAATCGCCGTTGCCGATGTTGATATAGGCGCCGGGCACCTTATCCAGCATGAAGGAGAAGTCCTCGGAGCCCATCTTGAGCCCGCCATCGCGATTGACCTGGGCGTCCCCGACGAGCTCGGCCGCCACGTCGGCAGCGAAGGCGGCATGGTCCGGCGTGTTGTAGAGCGGCGCGAAAATGAGACGCCAGTCGACCTCGGCGGTCGCGCCAAAGCCCGCGGCGACGCCCTTGGCCATCCGCTTCATGTTGTCCTCGAGCAGCTTGCCGACCTCCGGCTTGAAATAGCGGGCGGTGCCGCGGATCCAGGCCGTGTCGGGCACGACATTATAGGCATCGCCGCCCTCGATCCGTGTCACCGAGATGACGCCCTGGTCGACGGCGCCGATATTGCGGGCGACGATGGACTGCAGGGCCGTGACGATCTGGCAGGCGGTGAGCACCGGGTCGATGGAGTGCTCGGGATGGGCGCCGTGGGAACCGCGCCCCTGCACCTTGATGTCGAAGAAGGCGCCGCCCGCCATCATGTAGCCGGGACGGATGGCGAATTTGCCGACGTCGAGTTTCGGCGCGTTGTGAAAGCCGAAGACGGCGTCGCAGGGGAAGCGCTCGAACAGGCCATCGGCCAGCATGGCTCGGGCACCGCCGACGCCTTCCTCGGCCGGCTGGAAGATGAGCGTCACCGTACCGTCGAAATTCTTCGTCTCGGCGAGATATTTGGCGGCCCCCAGCATGCTGGCGGTGTGGCCGTCATGGCCGCAGGCATGCATGCGGTTCTCGAATTTCGAGCGATAGGCGAGCTGGGTGATCTCGTGCATCGGCAGCGCGTCCATGTCACAGCGCAGGCCGACGGAGCGCGGCGACGTGCCGACCTTCAGGCGGCCGACGACACCGGTCTTGCCGACATGGCGGTGGACCTCGTAGCCCCAGCCCTCCAGCGCCTTGGCGACGATCTCGGAGGTGCGCGTCTCCTCGAAGCCGATCTCGGGATGGGCGTGGAAGTCGTGCCGCCAGGCGGTCATCTCGGGGGCGAGGGCGGAGATCTTGTCGGGGATCGGCATGGCGGGCTCTCAGGGGCTCGGAACGGGTCGGCACGTGGCCAAGCCGTGACCATAGCCGCGCTCGATGCGGACGGCCATGCGGGCATTGCCGGTGCCGCCCGCGATCCTTGCGCGGCAGCCATGCCGGTCGGGCCGCCCGATTGCATGGCGGCGGCCGCGCGGCCAAGGATGGGGCGTTGCCACCTTCCTTGTCCGAGACAGTCCTTCATGAACCCCTGTGATCTCTCCGCCGTCGAAGCGCGCCGCCTGATCGGTGCCAAGAAGCTCTCCGCCACCGAGCTCGTCGAGAGCTGCCTCGCGCGCATCGACGCGGTCGACCCGGCGGTGAACTGCATGGTGGCGCGGGATGATACCGCGGCGCGTGCCGCCGCCAAGGCCGCCGACGCGGCCGTGGCGCGTGGCGATGCTCTCGGCGCTCTCCACGGCCTGCCGGTGGGCGTGAAGGACCTGGAGAACACCAGGGGTCTCAGGACGACCTATGGCAGCCTGATCTTCAAGGATTTCGTGCCGGAGGAAGACCAGCTCATCGTCAAGTCCGTCAGGGATGCCGGCGCCATCGTTCTCGGCAAGACCAACACGCCGGAATGGGGCGCCGGCGCCAATACCCGCAATTCCGTCTATGGCGCGACCGGCAATCCCTTCGATCCCACCCGGTCGGCGGCCGGTTCCTCCGGCGGTTCCGGCGTGGCGCTCGCCTGCGGCATAGTGCCGATCGCCACGGGATCGGATACCGGCGGCTCGCTGCGCAATCCCGCCGCCTTCAACGGCATTGTCGGCTTCCGCCCGTCGCCTGGGCTCGTGCCGAGCGACAAGCGGCCGCTCGGCTGGAACCCGCTCAGCGTGCTCGGGCCGATGGCCCGCACCGTGCCGGATCTCTGCCTGCTCCTGTCCACCATGGTGTCGGACGATGCCTGTGATCCGCTGGCGACGACCATCCACGGCCGCACCGTGCGGCGGGCCGAGGACTTCGCCATGCCGGCGGAGATCGACCTCGCGGGCTTGCGGGTCGCCGTCACGCCCGATTTCGGCTTCAGCCCCACCGAGCGGCACATCCGCGCCGTCTTCGCCGAGAAGGTCGCGCTCTTCGGCCATCTCTTCGCCGGGGTCGAGGAGGCGACACCGGACTGCACCGGCACGGACGAGACCTTCGAGGTGCTGCGGTCGGTCGCCTTCATGGCCGGCATGTATGAGCGGGTGCGCGACACGCCCGAGCTCGTCGGCCCCAACGTGCGCACCAATGTCGAGGAGGGGCTGACCTATTCGGCGCTCGACGTGACCCGGGCGCTGAAGCAGCAGACCGTCCTCTACAAGAACTGGCAGCGGTTCTTCGATCGCTATGACGTGATCCTGTCTCCCGCCGTGACGCTGAGCCCGCGGCCCTGGTCGGAACTCTATCCTGCCGAGATCGACGGCCAGCCGACGCGCAGCTATTTCCACTGGCTCGCCAATGCCTATGCGGTGACCAATGTCGGCCATCCCGCCCTGTCGCTGCCGGTGGGCGTCGACCACGCGGGCATGCCGTTCGGGCTGCAGATCGTCGGGCCGCGCGGTGGCGACGCCAAGGTTCTCGCCGTGGCGGCGGCGCTGGAGCGCGAACTGGCCGGCGATGCCAGAACCGCCCGTCCGGTTCCCGATCTCGCCAGGCTGGCGGCTGCGCCGCCGATCAGCGCCATGCCGGGTTTCCTCGGCTTCGACTGACGGGCCCGCGCGGGCCGGGATTGCCAGGTGCATCCGGCCGCGCCACGATGCCGCAGGCTACGCCCGGTTGAAGGGCGCGCCAACTGCAAGGGGAGACGTGTCCATGGCTATCGATCGCCGCTCGCTGCTGAAGGCCGCTGCCGTATCGCTGGTGGCCGCACCGGCCCTGGCGCAGGACTGGCGCGCGTCCACCATGCGGTTCATTCCCCAGGCGAACCTGTCCTCGCTCGACCCCATCTGGACGACCGCGACCGTCACCAACAACCACGGCTACTACGTCTATGACACGCTCTATGCGGCCGACATGGACTTCGTCGCGCGGCCGCAGATGGCCGAGGGGCACGAGGTGCTCGACAACGGGCTGCGCTGGCGTTTCAAGCTGCGGGCCGGCCTGAAGTTCCATGACGGCGAGCCGGTCCGTCCCGTCGATTGCATCACGTCCATCATGCGCTGGACGCAGCGCGATTCCTTCGGCCAGCTGGTCGCGCGGGTCATCGACAGCTGGCAGGTGGTCGACGACCGCACGTTCGACCTGAAGCTGAAGCGGCCGTTCCCGCTTCTGCTCGACGCGCTCGGCAAGCCCGACACGCCAGCCTTCATCATGCCCGAGCGCCATGCCAAGACGGAAGCCACCCGGCAGGTCACCGAGATGATCGGCTCTGGCCCCTATCGCTTTGTCGCCGGCGAGTACAATTCCGGCAGCCGCGTGGTCTACGAGAAGTTCGACGGATATGTGCCGCGCCAGGAGGCCGCGAGCCGCGGGGCAGGCGGCAAGGTTGCGCATTTCCCGCGCATCGAATGGCACATCCTCCCCGATCCCTCGACGGCCGCCAATGCGATCGTCCGCGGCGAGATGGACTGGTGGGAGCGCCCGCCCGCCGACCTGCAGCCGCTGCTCGCCCGTTCGCGCGACATCACGCGCGAGGTGACCGATCCGTCGGGCCGACTGGCCATCATGCGCCTCAACCACCTGCAGGCCCCCTTCAACAATGTGAAGGTGCGCCAGGCCGTCAGGATGGCGGCGATGCAGGAAGACTATATGCGGGGGTCACAGGGCAACGACACCTCGGCCTGGACGCTCTGCCGGAGCCTCTGGCCGCAAGGAACGCCCTATTACAGCGGCGAGCAGGAAGACCTGATGCCGCAGTCGATCGACAAGGCCAAGGCGGCCCTCCAGGCGTCCGGCTATGCGGGAGAAAAGGTCGTCATCATCAACCCGACCGATTTTCCGGATATCGGTCCGCTTGGGCAGGTGACCGCGGATATCCTGCAGAAGATCGGCATGAATGTGGAACTGGCCGAGACCGACTGGGGCACTGTCATCCAGCGCCGCGGCAGCCGCGAGGCGACCGACAAGGGTGGCTGGAGCATCTTCCACACGACGGGCCCGGCTTCCGGCTGGGGCACGCCCGCCACATCGCTGCTGGTGCGCGGGCAGGGCGCCCGGGGCTGGTTCGGCTGGTGGGACAGCCCGAAGGCCGAGGCTCTGACCGAGGAGTGGCTCTATGCCCCCGATACGGCGGGCCAGCAGAAGGCGGCCAAGGAGCTCGGTCGCCTGGCGCTCGAGGAGGTCGCGACGGTGCCGCTCGGCCAGTTCACCCTGCGCACGGCCTATCGCAAGACGCTCACCGGCATGCCTCACGGCTCCGCGCCCTATCCCTGGAGCCTCAAGCGCGCCTGAGGCTCCTGGACGGTTCCCATACGGCCGTCAGGTCGCGGGCTTGCGCTCTGCCGCGGTTGCCGTGGACCCGGGCTCGTCCAGCGCGACGAAGGGGAGGTCATGGGGATGGGCGGTGCCCGCCGCCGCTGCCTGCGGGGTCGACCCGGGAAACTCGGCGATGATGCCGCGCGCGATTTCCCTTTCGCCCATGATCACCGTTCCCGCGCCCAGTCCCTTGAGGTGCTCCACTTCCGAGTCGGAATGGGCGCGGGCGATGACGACGAGGCCCGGATTGGCCGCTTTCGCGGTCTCGATGATCTGACCGGCCTCGAAGGCATTGGGAATCGCGACGATCAGGCGGCGGGCGCCGGCAATGTTGGCGCTGGCCAGGATCTCCTCCTGTACGGCGTTGCCGGAGATGGTCTCGACGCCCTCTTGGCGCAGGCGCGCCTGCGGCCGGGTGGCATCCTCGATCACGAGATAGGGCACGCCTTTCGCGCGCAGGGCCTCGGCGACGAGGGTGCCGACACGGCCATAGCCGACGAGGACCGTATGGCCGGTCAGCGCCGTGCTCTGCGGCGTCTCGTCGTCCGCCCCGGGGGGCGCGCCGGGCGGAGGCGTGGCGGCCTCACCGCGGGCAAAGGTCTCGGCGGAAGGAGCGGCATTCAGGTCGAGCCGCCGCTTGAGCCAGCCGATGCCGGCGAAGACAGCCGGGTTCAGCATGATCGAGAGGATGGCGCCGGCGAGGATGAGGTCGCGGCCTTCCGGTGGAAGGAGTTTCAACCCGACGCCAAGCTCGGCGAGAATGAAGGAGAACTCGCCGATCTGGGCCAGCGAGGCGGAGATCGTCAGGGCGGTTCCGGCGGGGTAGCGGAAGGCGACAACGATCAGGAAGGCGGCCAGCGACTTGCCAATGATGATGATGAAAAGCGTTGCCAGGATCGGCCAGGTGGCGGTCAGCAGCGTCCAGGGATTGAACAGCATGCCGACGGAGACGAAGAACAGCACCGAGAAGGCGTCGCGAAGCGGCAGC
This sequence comes from Archangium gephyra, assembly GCA_943368975.1. Classification (GTDB taxonomy): domain Bacteria; phylum Pseudomonadota; class Alphaproteobacteria; order Rhizobiales; family Phreatobacteraceae; genus Phreatobacter. The sequence continues at coordinate 5,764 of CALRLZ020000060.1, read as the reverse complement.
GATTCCTCCGCCGCGCGGTGGCTGAGCTCGGATTCGCTCATGATCATGCCGGCAAAGAAGGCACCGAGCGCGAAGGAGACACCGAAGAGCTTGGCGGCGCCGAAGGCGACGCCGAGCGCGATGGCGAGCACGGCGAGGCGGAACAGTTCGCGCGATCCGGTATGGGCGACGTAGTGCAGCAGCCAGGGGATGACCTTGCGGCCGAGGCCCAGCATCACCGCGACGAAACCGAGCACCTTCAGCAGCGTCACGAGAATGACGCCGCCGACGCCGAGGCCGAGCCATTGCACGAAGGGATCGCTCGCGGCACTCGTCTGGGGCGCCCCGCCCAGCACGCCCGCCAGCGCTGGCAGCAGGACCAGCGCCAGGACCATCGCAATGTCCTCGACAATAAGCCATCCGACCGCGATGCGGCCGCGTTCGGTCTCGATGATGCGGCGTTCCTGCAGCGCCCTGAGCAGGACCACGGTGCTGGCGACCGACAGGGCGAGGCCGAAGACGATGCCTGCCCCAATCGGCCAGCCGAGCATCCAGGCCAGCGCCATGCCCAAAAGAGTCGCCGTTGCCATCTGCACGACGGCGCCGGGCACCGCGATGGCGCGCACGGATAGCAGGTCCTTGAGCGAGAAATGCAGGCCGACGCCGAACATCAGCAGGATGACGCCCATCTCGGCGAGTTCGGTGCCGAGCTTCTGGTCGGCGACGAAGCCCGGCGTATGCGGCCCGATGAGGATTCCGGCGAGCAGATAGCCGACCAGTGTCGGAAGTTTCAGACGGTTGGCGATGAGACCGAAGATGAAGGCAAGCCCGAGACCGGCGACGATGGTGGCGATCAACGGGGTGTCATGCGGCATCGGGCGGCCTTCATCCTCGAACATCATGGCTGGGAACCGGGCAGCGGGCGCCGGTCCGACCATTATGGGGACTGCGCCCTGGCGAGACAACATTCCCCGCCAGGGAACCGGCCGAAATCACGGCGAAAATGGAGGTCAGATCCCCGAGGCGAGATAGCCGCCATCGACCGCGATGACGGTGCCGGTGACGAAACTGGCGGCCGGCGAGGCGAGATAGACCGCCGCGCCGACCAGTTCCCGCGTCTGGCCCCAGCGCCCCATGGGGGTGCGGCGCAAGGCATTTTCCTTGCGGTCGGCCGGCATCTTCGCCGCGTTCAGTTCGGTCATGAAGAAGCCCGGCGAGATGGCGTTGACCCTGACGCCCTGCGGCGCCCACTCGGACGCCAGGGTCTGTGTCAGGCCGACGACGGCATGTTTGGTCATGGCGTAGGGGCAGGCCTTTGGCCAGCCGCGATGCGCCGAGAGCGAGGCGATGTTGATGATGGCGCCGCTGCCGCGCGCGACCATGGCCCGGCCGAAGGTGGTGCAGGAAAAGAACACGCTGGTCTGGTTGGTGCGGAAGATCAGGTCGATCTCGGCGGGGGTGAAATCGAGGGTCGGCTTGATGATCGTCGTGCCCTGGCACGGCACGAGGATGTCCACCGGCCCGAAATCGCGCTCCACCGTGGCGGCGAGGTCCTCCAGTTGGCCTGAATCGGTGACGTCGGCGACATAGCCCTTCGAGCCGGGATAGGCGGCGGCGAGGCGCGCGGTGGCCTCGTTCAGCTTGTCCGGGCTGCGAGCGGCGATGGCGACGCGGGCGCCGGCCTCGGCATAGCCGTGGGCGATGGCCTCGCCGATGCCGCTGGAGCCGCCGATGACGAGGGCATTGAGCCCGGCGAGTGAGAGGGATGTCGAGGGCTGGCTCATCGCGCGGGCCTCCCGGCAATGGTGATGGCGATGGTGTCGAGGCGCCGGGGCAGGCCGGCCTGGGTCGTGGACATGGTCATTTCCTCTGCGGTCTTGGCGGATGGCCGCAGGCGCCAAGGTGCTGGGAGGCCGGCGCCGATGCAAGGGGCTGCGGGCCATGGTGCCTGCCATGACGCGTCTCGTCACGCTGTCACGTGGCACGCAAATTTCGTTGCGGAAGGAGAAAAATTTTGCGTGAGATCACGATAGGGCTAGGATAAGGGACGTTAGTTTTCTTTTCCGGGCGAGGGTGGGCCCGGTGCCACAGGGGGCAAGAGCATGGATGCCATCGACCGGAAAATCCTCACTTTCCTCCAGGACGATGCGGCGATCTCGATCGCCGAGCTCGCCTCGCGCATCAACCTGTCGCAGACCCCCTGCTGGAAGCGCATCCAGAAGCTCGAGGCGGCGGGCTATATCATCAAGCGCGTCGCGCTGGTGTCGCCGGAAAAGCTCGGCCTCGGCCTGACGGTCTTCGTCTCCATCGAGACATCCGATCATTCCCGGGAATGGCTCGCGCGCTTCGCCGAGACGGTGTCGGGCATGTCGGAGGTGATGGAATTCTACCGGATGGCCGGCGACGTCGACTATATGCTGCGCGTGGTCGTGACCGACATGGCCGCCTATGACGCCTTCTACAAGCGGCTGATCGACACCATCCCGCTGAAGAACGTCACGTCGCGCTTCGCGATGGAGCGGATCAAGTCGACGACGGCCTATGAAGTGCCGGTCCCGGCCAAGGGGTGAGGCGTCATTTAAGAATATTATCCTCACATTTCTTTGGTTGTTAATTGACTTCGATAAAACCATAGGTGGCAAGGACCCCTTGCGGCAGTGGCGTTTTTCGCGGGCGCTCGATCGTTGACGCGCCCTATGCGCGAATAGTGACTGAGTTTGACTGATTGCTATTCGGAGCGCGCCGAATCGCCTTGGGGCGCAGTCATAAAATGGCGGAATAAGAATAAAACCCAACAACGCCACGCCATTGGTGGCACTAAATATGTGTTTAGCATTCGATTTCTGTTGAAAAAGGCTCAAAAAGGCCTATGATCGAGCTAAGAAAGAAACAAAAAATACCGAAAACGAGAAATTTTATTTCTTTGCTTTTCTTCCGGTTCTTGCCGCTTCAATGGAAGCCTTGAAATCTGGTCGATGTTGCGATCCTACTCGTTCGAGCTCATGGGATATTAGGAAAAATATCAATGCAGCCAAGTCTTGATATCCGCATCGATCGGGAGGGGCGCATCTTTTTCGCGATCCCACTGCCGACGACGGTTGTCAGGAAGTACAAGAACCTGGCTGTCGACGTCGTCTATGACTGTTTCCGGTTCTGCGTCGATGTCGATGACGAGGTGGCCTTGCCCCTGGCAAGCAAATCGTTCGACGATGCTCGCAGTGCGGTGTCGGTGGTCGCCAATCAGGTGGTTGTTCGGCTGCTCGAGCTTGAGCGAAACGCTCAAGGCGTGCCGATCGCGGCGCGCGATGTCCGGTTGGTGCCGCCAGCGAGCCTCAACATAACGCCGGCGTCCGGCATCGTCACCGCGGTGCGCGGCGATGCTGGTCGTTCCGACCAGCAGTTGCTGACCTTCGCGGAGCTGTTCGAGGTCTGGGCGCTCCAGCATGTGCAAACCGGCGGTGCGCCGACAACGCCGCCCTACTGGCGCGTCCTCATTCAGCGTTTCGTCGCATTCCTGGGCCATGACCGGCCGCAGGACGTCACCGCCCATGACATCCGGGCCTATCGCGATCATCTCATCGCTACAGGGCGGCGGCTGCGAACGGCGCGCCATTCCGATTTCGCGGCCCTCCGGGCGCTGTTTCAGTTCGCCGTGGAAAACGAGTTCGTGACGGGCAATCCGACGACCGGAATTCGCTTCAAGCCGGAGCGGCTGGCGGCGGCGCAGGCGATGAAGGCCTTTTCGCCGGTTCAGGCGCGGGGCATTCTGGCTGCTGCCGACAAGGAGACCCTCGCCGCGCGCCGCTGGATCCCCTGGCTGACGGCGCTGACCGGCAGCCGGGTTGCGGCCATCGCCAATCTGCGCAAGCAGGATGTGGTCCAGGTCGAGGGCATCTGGTGTCTGCGGATCAGCCGCCAGGCGGGACCGATCAAGACCGCCGCGTCGGAGCGACTGGTGCCGATTCATTCCGCCGTCCTGGCGCGTGGTTTCCTGTCCTTCGTCGAAAAGACTGACAGGGAGCGGCTTTTCATCGAAAAGCCACTCGCAGTGAACGGGTTGCAGCTGATGATCACCGCGGAAACCGGACCGCGTGTCTATCATCCGGCGCGCAGTACGCTGCGACGGCTGAGCGACTGGCTCCATTCGCTGGATCTGGGCATCGGCCGGGATGCGAAAGTCGATCCGAACCATGCGTGGCGGCACTGGTTCAAAGAGCAGGCCTTCGCCGAAGGGGTGCCTGAAAAGATTACCGACGCGATTGTGGGCCATGCCCAGGCGACGACGTCGCGCCGCTACGGGTCCGTGTCCATGGTGATGATGGCCGAGGCCCTGGAGAAAATCCGCCCGCCGGTCTGACGCGGGGAGGGGGACGCCTCTGTTCTCAAGGTCCGAAACGCAAAGAACCCCGGCGGTTTCCCGCCGGGGTCTTTGAGACTGGAACCGGTCTGAGACCGGACCCGATCAGAAGTTGCGCTGGACGCGGAACATGCCCGACCAGGCGTTGGCATTGCCGATAACCTGACCCGCCTGCACGCCACTGTAGCCCGCGCCAGAGGTCCGCGCGCTGAGATTGGAATAAACAACCTCGACACCAAGGTCCAAATTCCGAACCGGCGACCAGATGGTGTTCACGCCAACCTGCCAGAAGCGGATGTCGTTCAGGGCATTGCCAGCAAACCCAGCCACCCCCGGGGAGTCGATGTTGACGTACTTGCCCCAGATCGCGGAACGGAGAGCCGGGGTCCAGAAGTGGCGGAAACCACCGTGGACGGACCAAGCCTTGGACTTGACGATGCCAGTGCCGGCAGCATTGACGATACCGTCCGCGTAAATGCCGGTTACGAGGCCGGTGCCAACCGTCTGACGGGTCTGAACCAGGCCGTCCGAGTTATCGTTCGTGAAGGCATAGGAGAGAGCGCCGTCCGTGTAGGTCGCCTGCAACCAGAGCACGTCGCCGCGGGCGAGCATGTCGAGATTCAGACGGACACCACCGCCGACAGCCCAACCAGCAGCCGTACGGCCCCCAGCCAGACCGAGGCTAGAACGAACCTCGTGGAAGGCTGCCATGACCTGAGCGGAACCCCAGCCCTGGTCGACGCGGAGGTTGCCGACGATGTCAGGGATGCCATTGCCGTCATAAACTACACCGCGAATCTGACCCGCAGGTGCCGCGACGAGGTAGGTTCCGGGAATCGAACCGATGCGGCGGAACTGCTGATCTTCGATCGAGACCGTGGCCGAGAAGCCCGAACCGAACGACGCCGTGTAGGCGATGAGGTTCGACGAGTTGCGCGACGGGTCCATGGCGGCGCCCGACGAAGCAACGAACTGGAGGTCGCCCTGGTAGAAGTTGAAGAACGAGGCCGAGTTACCGAACGTGAAGCCAGCGAACTGGATGAACGCGCGGGACATGTATGCGGCCGAGGCCTGGCCCGACGAACCGGCGCCGGTGGCCTGGAGCGAGGGCAGGACGTTATTGGCCGGGCCGCGCTGGACGAAGAACTCGCCATAGGCGCGGAGGAGGCCGTACTCGGTGTTCGAGCGGGCGTCGAAGTTCAGCAGCAGGCGGGTGCGGGTGGTATAAAGGTTGGTCGCCGGCCCAAACTGCTGGGTCAGGTAGGCATCCATGCGGACATAGCCGCCGATGCGAAGGCAGGTGTCGGTGCCCGGGATGAAGAAGAAGCCCGCGCCGTAGGTGTCGCAGATGCGCACGTACTCGGCGGGAGCTGCCTTGCCCGGGAGATCCGCTGCCTGAGCGCCGGTGAGGGCAACGAAGCCCGCCGC
>CALRLZ020000059.1:0-18065 GCA_943368975.1 Archangium gephyra | reverse complement strand
GTCGCGCTCGCTCATGACGCGGGCCTCCCATCGGTGCGAACGATCCGGACCGTCTGCTGGCGCTCGCCACTGCCGAGACGGAGCTCGGCGGCGCCGAACAGGCGGTCGACGATCAGTATGTTCTGGTGGATCCTGCTGTTGGCGATCTGCGGTTCGCCATCTGCGCCGATGACGAAGAGCGGCGGCATCTCGCCCTGAACGATCCCACGCGGGAACTCGACATAGACGCGGCGCCCGTCGTCGTAGACCGAGATTGGCCGCCACGGCGGCGTGTCGCCCGTGAGGCCGTAGCGATAGTTCCGTGCCGCAACGGCCGGGAGCACTGGCGTAGCGGGCACTGCCTGTCTCTGCGAGGCGGGCGGCTGGGGATAGGCCCAAGCGACGGCCGGCATATAAGGGCGTTCGCCCGAGCGCAGCTCGATCATGTAGATGCGACGGTCGGTGGTGATGACCAGATTGGTCGTGATATCTGGCCGTGTCGGCTTCACGAGAACATGGACGCGGCGAGTGATCCCCGAGCCGCTCTCGGTGTCGCCGATGATCCAGCGCGCTGTGTCGCCCGCAGCGATCGGGCCGGCGCCGGTCAGGCTCTCGCCTGGTTCCAGCGCGATGTTAGTGATCTGCCCGGGAGCGGCATAGACCTGATAGAGCGCGCCCTCGCTCCAGGGATAGATCTGGATCGAGTTGTAATACCCCTCGCGGCGTGGTTCGACGCGCGCGGCGGCGTTGGCATTCTCCACGCGGCCCGCCGGCGTCCCTGCGGCAGCGCCACCGCGCGCCGGTGTCCAGGCGGGCGGTGTGTGAAGCGGCCTTGGTGGCGCCTCCGTGACGGCAGCCGGCACAGGGGGAAGCGGCGGCACATCGGCGTCGTAGCTGACCTGTGGCGGCCGGTTGGTCGCGCAGCCGGCCAGCGCCAATCCGGAGATCAGCAAAAGCGCAGAGCCGGATAGACGGAAGCTGCGGCTCGCGGATCGGCGGAGATGATCTCTCATTGCCCCATCTCCCGAGACCAGTTGATGGCGTTGACGTAGATTCCGAGCGGATTGGCCCGCAGCCGCTCTGCGTCGCGTGGGGGTTGGATCACGATGGTCAGGATGGCTGTCCAGCGTTGTGTCGTGGAGAGCTGGCCGTTCTCGTATTGGCGTTCGGTCCAGGCGACGCGGAAGCTGTCAGGCGACGCGCGGATAACGCTCGACACTTCGATCGACACCTGCTGCTTCCCGACGCGGGTGAACGGATCGTTGGCGCGGGCGAAGTCATTGAGGGCCGCCGCGCCGCGATCAGTCGTGAACTCGTAGGCGCGCAGCCAATTCTGCCGCACGACTATGGCGTCGGCCGGGATCGAGCGGACCTGCTCGATGAATCGTGCCAGATGCCAGGCCACCTGCGGGTCGGTGGGGCGGTAGTCGGCCTGCGCTGGCGCGACCGCCTGCGCCTGGCCGAGATTGTCGACCTGCACCACCCACGGGACGATGGTCCCGCGCGCCGACTGCCAGACCAGCGCGGCAGCGAAGCCGGCGGAGAGGATCAGGCAGCCGAAGGCCATGAGACGCCAGTTTCGGGCCTGGACACGCGCTGAGCCGATCCGATCGTCCCAGATCTGCGCCGCGCGCTGATACGGCGTCTCGGGCTCGGGCGTCTTGCCATAGTGGGTTGCGGGTCGCTTGAAGAAGCTCATGTGCGGTCGCCTCCGGAGAGATTGATGGAAGAGCCGCCGCCGTGGCTGTCGCCCGATCGGATCGCGTGTGCCGCGAGCGTGACGCCGTGGCTCATGGTCTGCCCACGCCGCATGCGTTGCGCCCACGCCGGCGGGTTGGCGGCAGAGCCTGTCGCAGTTGGTGCGGCCGAACCGACATCATTCGCGACCGTTCCCATGCTCGAGGAGCCGCCGGTGCCGCCGAAGCCGCTTTTGACGCCGTCGGCGAAGCTCGAGCGAACGCTTTGCGCGGCCCGGCGCAGCGGAGAGGCTGCCGCGCCGCCGGCCGCTCGTGCGACGCCGCCGAGGCCCGACGCGACGCCGGCAGCGCCCGACTGGCCGAGGGAACCGAGACTGTAGGCAGCAGAGGCGGCTCCCGCCGCGGTGGCTCCACCGCGCATGGCGGCGGCGCCGCCGGAAATGGCGCTCGCGCCACCGCGCAGGGCGAGCCCGGCCGCGCCGCCGGCAGCCATGGCTGCGCCGCCCGCGACGAGGCCGGTGCCGATGGCGGAGCCCGCGCCGAGTTGCGGGCCGCCGGAAACGATGCCGTTGGCGATACCCGGACCGAATATGCCGAGACCGAGAAGCGACAGCGCCGCCAATACGACGGCCATCGCGTCGTCGATGGTCGGAGGCTGACCGCCGAATCCTGCCGTGAACTGACTGAACAGAGTCGAGCCGATGCCAATGATGACGGCGAGCACCAGTACCTTGATCCCAGACGAGATGACGTTTCCCAGCACGCGCTCGGCCATGAAGGCGGTCTTCCCGAACAGGCCGAACGGGATCAGGACAAAGCCAGCCAACGTGGTCAGCTTGAATTCGATCAGCGTGATGAAGAGCTGGATGGCGAGGATGAAGAAGGCGAGCAGCACCAGCGCCCAGGCGAAGAGCAGGCAGGCGATCTGGATGAAGTTTTCGAAGAAGGCGATCCAGCCCATCAGGTTTGAGATGGATTCGAGCAGCGGCCTCGCCGCATCGAGACCCGTCTGCGCGACCCGGCCCGGGCGCATCAGGTCCTGGATGGAAAACCCGGTGCCAGCCGCCTGAAGTCCAAGGCCGGCGAAGCTTTCGAAGACGATCCGTGCGAGGTTGTTCCAGTTGCCAATGATGTAGGCGAAGACGCCCACAAACAGCGTCTTCTTCACAATGCGTGCGATGATGTCGTCATCCGCGCCCCAGCTCCAGAACAGGGCGGCCAGCGTGACGTCGATGACGATCAGCGTCGTCGCGATGAACGCCACCTCGCCGCCGAGCAGACCGAACCCGCTGTCGATGTAGGAGGTGAAGACCCCGAGGAAATTGTCGATGACGCCGCTGCCGCCCATGGCTCACCGCCCTTCGTCGGCGCGTCGCGGCGCGGTGCGGGTGCCAAGGAAACGGTCGCGGGTTTCGGCCCAGATGCGCAGACACTCGCCGTCCCTTGCGGCGGCTTCCCCCATCTGCTGGCACCGACGCTGGCCCTCGCGCAGCGGGTCCGGCGCCTCCTCAAGCACGGGCGTCGGCCGAGCCGCTGGCCTTTCCTCTTTCCGGGTCATCTCGATCGCCGTTGCCGTGATCGCGACGGAGACGAAGATGATTGCGCCCACGCGGGCCAGCGTCTTGCCGTCCATCCTGCTGTCCTTAGTTGCCGTTCGGGAACATCCGGGCGTTGCCGGGCTGATAGCCGGAGCCGGGCGTCAAGAACCGGCGGCGCTGTTCACGGCCTTGTTCGGCGGCTGCGGCTCGCTCGGCATCGACAAGCGCCTGCGCTCGGCCGTTCGCAGCGACCACAGCGACCAGGTCTGCGAGTTGCTGCGCCTGCAATGCGAGCAACTGGTTGCCGGCCTGGGTTGCCTGAAGCGCGCCGGTCGCACCCTGGCTCTGCCCGACCAGACCCGCCATCTCGGCGCGGTTGGTGTCGATATTGCCGACGACACCGGCCTGCACGCGCAGCGCGTCCTGAAGGCTGCCGACCGTGTTCTGCCAGCGCGATCGTGCATCGGAGACGAGACGCTGATCCGAAGTGGACAGCGAGATGTTGCTGTACTGGCTCTGAAAGGCTTGGTCGATCTGCTGCACGTCGAAGGCGATGCGCTGTGCCTGACCCAGAAGCGCTTGCGTGCGCTGCACCGATTGCTGGAGCTGCTGAAGCGAGGAATAGGGCAGGCTCGCGAGATTGCGGGCCTGGTTGATCAGCATCTGCGCTTCGTTCTGGAGGCTCTGGATCTGGTTGTTGATCTGCTCGAGCGCCCGCGCGGCCGATAGGACATTCTGGACGTAGTTGGTCGGATCATAAACGACCCACTGCGCCGCTGCCGGGGTCACGAACACGGGCGAGAAGGCGACGGGCAGCGACAGGATGGTTGCGGCGAACAGCGCCGCGCGAGAGCGTCGGATCATCATGGCTTGGGCTCCAGGTTGGTGAGATCGGGAATGAGGTCGGCGGCCCATCCGACATCGCGGGCGCGCAGCCAGGCGGACAGGAAGCCGTCGCGGCCATGCTCGGCGAGGATCGCCTCGATGGCGGCCTGATCAGTTTTCGAGGATGCCGCGCAGAGCGCGAGGGCGACTTCGGAGAGCCCCAACTCGAACAGCCGGTTGCCGCGCCGCGACTGGCAGTAATAGTCGCGCTTGGGTGTGGCCCGGCTGAGGATCTCGATCTGGCGGTCGTTCAAGCCGAAGCGCCGGTAGATCGTGGTGATCTGGGGTTCGATCGCGCGTTCGTTCGGCAGCAAAAGGCGCGTCTGGCAGCTTTCGATGATGGCCGGAGCGATCGCGCTCCCATCGATGTCGGCCAGCGATTGCGTGGCGAAGACGACCGACGCGTTCTTCTTGCGCAGCGTCTTCAGCCATTCGCGCAGTTGCGCCGCGAAGCCTTCATCGTCGAGCGCGAGCCAGCCTTCGTCGACGATCAGGAGCGTGGGCCGTCCATCCAGACGGTCGCCGATCCGATGGAAGAGATAGGCGAGGACCGCCGGCGCCGCGCCGCCGCCGATCAGCCCCTCGGTTTCAAAGGCCTGGACCGCAGCTTCCCCTAGCTGCTCGCCTTCGGCGTCCAGCAGCCGTCCGTAGGCACCGCCAACGCAAAAGGGGCGCAGCGCTTGCTTGAGATCGTTCGACTGGAGGAGGACGGCGAGGCCCGTCAGCGTGCGCTCTTTGATCGGCGCGGACGCCAGCGAGGTCAGCGCCGTCCAGAGATGTTCTTTCACTTCCGGCGTGATCGTGACGCTCTCGCGGGCAAGGATGGCGGCAATCCAGTCGGCTGCCCAGGCACGCTCATGGGTCTCGTGAACGCGTGCGAGTGGCTGGAGGGAGACCGACGACGCGGCGCCGTCCGTCAGGCTGCCACCGAGGTCGTGCCAATCGCCTCCCATGGCGAGCGCGGCCGCGCGAATGGAGCCGCCGAAGTCGAAGGCGAAGACTTGGCTGCCCGGATAGCGCCGGAACTGAAGTGCGATGAGCGCGAGCAGCACGGACTTGCCCGCGCCTGTCGGCCCGACGACCAGTGTGTGGCCGACGTCGCCGACATGCAGCGAAAAGCGGAACGGCGTGCTCCCTTCGGTCTTGCCGTACAGCAGCGGCGGCGCTCCGAAATGCTCGTCCCGTTCCGGCCCGGCCCAGACCGCCGAGAGCGGAATCATGTGGGCGAGGTTTAGAGTGGAGATCGGTGGCTGGCGGACGTTGGCGTAGACATGGCCGGGCAGCGAACCGAGCCAGGCATCGACGGCATTGATGGTCTCGGACATCGCGGTGAAGTCGCGGCCCTGGATCACCTTTTCCACGAGGCGCAACTTCTCGTTGGCGGTGCGCGGATCGGCGTCCCAGACTGTGACCGTGGCGGTCACATAGGCCTGACCGGCATAGTCGGCCCCAAGCTCCTGCAGGGCCATGTCGGCATCGGCGGCCTTGTTCGCAGCGTCCGTATCGACGAGTGCGGAGGCCTCGTTGGTCATTACCTCCTTCAGGATTGCGGCGATCGACTTGCGCTTGGCGAACCACTGCCGCCGGATGCGCGTCAGCAGTTTCGTGGCGTCCGTCTTGTCGAGGAGGATCGCCCGCGTGGACCAGCGATAGGGAAAGGCGAGCCGGTTGAGATCGTCGAGAATCCCTGGCGTCGTCGCCGTCGGAAAGCCGTTGATCGTCAGCACGCGCAGATGAGCGGCGCCGAGCCGTGGCTCGAGGCCGCCGGTCAACGGCTCATCGGCGAGAAGCGCATCGAGGTAGATCGGCGTTTCGGGCACGCGGACGCGGTGGCGCTTCGTCGAGACGGTCGAGTGCAGGTAAGTCAGGGTCTCGGCGTCATCGAGCCACCGGCATTCCGGCATGAAGCCATCGACGAGCTGGAGGACGCGGTTTGTGCGGTCAATGAAGGCCGCGAGGGCTTCATGGGGATCGACGCCGGACTGTTGGCGACCCTCGTAGAGCCAGGTCTCCGCCCGCGCGGCGTCCTCGGCAGGCGGGAGATAGAGAAAGGTCAGGAAGTAGCTCGACTCGTAATGCGCGTCCGCTTCCTCGAAGTCGGCCTTGCGCTCCGCATCAACGAGGGCGGAGGCGGCGTCCGCGAAGCGGCTTGCCGGATAGGAGGCGGCTTCGTGACGCTGCGCTTCGACGAAGATCGCCCAGCCCGAGCCCAGACGCCGGAAGGCGTTGTTGAGGCGACTGGCGACGGCCACCAGTTCAGCGGCCACAGCTGAGTCGAGATCGGGACCACGAAAACGCGCGGTGCGCTGGAAGCTGCCATCCTTGTTGAGCACGACCCCTTCGCCGACCAGCGCCGCCCAGGGCAGGAAATCAGCGAGACGGGTCGCGGTACGGCGATATTCGGCGAGGTTCATCATGGCCACGCCTCACACCGAGAGATGGCCCGGAATGCGCAGATGCCGGCGGCCCACTTCGACAAAGAGCGGATCGCGCTTTGCTGCCCAAACGGCGGCGAAATGGCCGATCGCCCAAATGAGGAGACCAACCAGCCATAGCCGCAATCCGAGACCGACAGCGCCGGCGAGTGTGCCGTTCATGATGGCGATGCTGCGCGGTGCGCCGCCCAGCAGGATATGCTCGGTCAGCGCGCGGTGGACCGGAACCGAGAAGCCCGCGACCTCATCGGGATGTTGCAGGAGGCCCGCCATCAGACGAGCGCCCCGCCGCCGAATGAGAAGAACGACAGGAAGAAGCTGGACGCCGCGAAGGCGATCGACAGGCCGAAGACGATCTGGATGAGACGCCGAAATCCTCCGCTCGTGTCGCCGAACGCCAGCGTCAAGCCTGTGACGATGATGATGATCACCGCGATAATCTTGGCGACCGGTCCCTCGATCGACTGGAGGATGGACTGCAGCGGCGCTTCCCAGGGCATCGAGGAGCCGGATGCGTGGGCGGCGGGCGCCAGAAGAAAGCTTAGGGTCAGCGCCGTGGCGGCAGTTGCGAGGCGCTGATGGCCGCGCGCGATATGTCGGATCATGCGGGTTCTCCTTTTGGGTCGGGAGGCTGGGTTGCGGGGGAAAGGCGGTAGTCGGTGTCCGTCCCGAGCCCTTCGACGCGGGCGAGTTCGGCGAGACGCCGCGCAGCGCCGCGGCCGGAGAGCACGGCCACCAGATCGATGGTCTCGGCGATCAGGGCCCGGGGGACGGTGACGACAGCTTCCTGGATGAGCTGCTCGAGGCGGCGCAGCGCGCCGAGCGCGGTGCCCGCGTGGATCGTGCCGATCCCGCCGGGATGGCCGGTGCCCCAGGCCTTCAGGAGATCGAGCGCCTCAGACCCACGCACCTCGCCGATCGGAATCCGATCCGGCCGCAGCCGCAGCGAGGAGCGCACCAGGTCGGACAGGGTCGCGACGCCGTCCTTGGTCCGCATGGCGATGATGTTCTGCGCCCGGCATTGCAGTTCGCGGGTGTCTTCGATGACGATGACGCGGTCGGTTGTCTTCGCGACCTCGGCCAGCAGGGCATTGGTCAGCGTGGTCTTGCCGGTGCTGGTTCCGCCGGCCACGAGGATGTTGGCGCGCGCTGCGACCGCCTGCCGGAGGATGACGGCCTGGTCGGCCGTCATGATGCCCGCAGCGACATAGTCGTCGAGCGTGAAGACGGCGACGGCAGGCTTGCGAATCGCAAAGACCGGAGCCGTCACGACCGGCGGCAGCAGGCCTTCGAAGCGCTCGCCGGTTTCGGGAAGCTCGGCCGAGACGCGCGGGCGACGGTCATGCACCTCGGCGCCGACATGATGGGCGACGAGGCGGACGATGCGTTCGCCATCGGCCGCCGAAAGCCGTTCCCCCGTATCGGACAGGCCGTCAGAGAGCCGGTCGACCCAGAGCCGCCCATCGGGGTTGAGCATGACCTCGACGATCGCGGGGTCTTCCAGGAATCGGGCGATCGCAGGCCCCAGCGCGGTGCGCAGCATGCGTGCGCCGCGTGAAGCTGCTTCCGAATGCTGATGGTTGACCGCCACGTCGTCCCCGTTCGCTTGCGGGCCCGCGCGACGCGCGGCCCTGGATCGGGGATGAGTAAGAAAGGCAGGAATTGGGGCGTTGCAACAACGCTCAGGTGGTCATCGTACTGTGGCGAAGAAAGACAGGTGATCGGCGGACCGGCGTCGAGCCACGGCAGCGTCTGAGGCTCCCGATCGGCGCGTTTTCCCGAGCGGGAATAATTCAGGCTCGGGAGCTACCCCGAGGCGCAGGCTTTCCCGAGCGGGAAATTCTTATAGACATTCTTCAGAAATCCATGATACTTTCCCGTTCGGTAAATATCATGGCCAGACGCAACCTCACCACCGCCGAGATCGGCGACATTGTCCGGACAACCCGCAAGGCCGCTGGCCTGCGGCAGGACGAGCTTGCCGGCGCAGCTGGCGTCGGCCTGCGCTTCATCGTCGATCTCGAAGCGGGCAAGCCGACCGCACAGATCGGCAAGACGCTTCAGGTCCTGGCAGCGCTGGGCTGCTCGCTCGATATCACACCGCCGCCCGACACCAAAGGAGCGCGGCCAAAAGATCCTCAGAAGCCATGACGCGCACCCTCGATATCTGGTGGGACGGGCGCCTGGTGGGTCAACTGACGCAGGACAAGCACGGTGAACTCGGCTTCGCCTATGCGCGGGCTTGGCTCGACGACGAGGCGGCGCAGCCGTTGTCCGCCTCACTGCCCAAGCGGGCGGAGCCGTTCACTCGTCGCGAGTGCCGCCCGTTTTTCGGCGGTCTCTTGCCGGAGGAAAGCCAGCGCGACGCCGCGGCTCAGGCGCTCGGCGTGTCGCGCGCCAATGATTTCGCCCTTCTCGATCGCCTCGGCGGCGATGTCGCGGGCGCGCTCCAGCTTCTGCCACCCGGTGAAGCACCGACCACACCCGCCCTCAGTCAGGGACCAATCCCGCTTGACGATGCGGGCCTGATCCGGGTGCTGGACGCGCTGCCCGTCCGCCCATTGCTCGCGGGCGAGGAAGGCCTGCGCCTCTCTCTCGCGGGCGCCCAATCGAAGGTGCCGGTGGTTCTGGTGGATGGCGCGGTGGCGTTGCCTGCACCGGGCCAGCCGACGACGCATATTCTGAAACCCCCGATTTCGCGGTTTGCGGCCACGACCGAGAACGAGGCGTTCGTGATGCGCCTTGCCGCCGCGATCGGCCTCGATGTTGCACCTGTCGAGCCGCGTACTGTGCAGGATCGAACGTTTCTACTGGTCCAGCGCTATGACCGCGCCATCGGCGACGATGGCTTCGTGCGCCGGATCCATCAGGAGGATTTCTGCCAGGCGCTCGGCGTGCCACCGGAGACCAAATATGCGAGCGAAGGCGGCCCGACCTTCAAGGATTGCTTCGCGCTGCTCCGCCGGGTCGCCGCAAGGCCCGCTGTCGATGTGCTGAAGCTTCTCGATGCTGTGATTTTCAATGTGATCGCCGGGAACGCCGACGCACACGGCAAGAATTTCTCGATCCTCTACGGCGACGACGGCCCACGCTTCGCCCCGCTCTATGATTTGCTTGCGACCGTCGCCTATCCCGATCTCTCGCCGAAATTCGCCATGAAGATCGGGAAACGAGCGACGCTTCCCGAACTGGATGCGAAGGGGTGGGCAGCGTTCGCGGCGGACGCGGGTGTCGGCCTGCCGCTTATACGCAGGCGGGTAACGGAGATCAGCAAAGGCATGATTGCGCGAACAGGCGAGGTTACCGCCGAGTTGGTGCGCCCCGGCTTCGATCGGGCGGCCATCGAAAGCCTTGCCGCGATGGTCCGCGAACGAGCGGAGCGCTGCGCACTGACAGTGGTGGAACCCGGCCGCTCGGCCAGCCAACTGCGCGATGGGGAGAATGTCGAAGGGAGCAATGGCCAATGACATTTCTCTACTTCGCTTATGGCTCCAACATGTTGCCGGCACGTCTGCTTGGCCGTTGCCCGTCGGCGAAGGTCGTCAGGACGGGAGTTGCACGCGCCTGGAGTCTTGCGTTTTCGAAGGCGAGTAAGGACGCTTCAGGAAAGGCGACCCTGGTTATCGCCCCGAATTCTGCCGTGCCCGGGGTCATTTTCGAGATTGATCTGGCCGAACGAGAGCAGTTGGACCGGCACGAGGGAGTAGGCTCTGGCTACCGGCGCGACGACACTTTCGCCATCGAGGGAAGCACCGTTCCGGCGAGCAGCTATCTGGGCACCTCGTTGGACCACACATTACGGCCTTTCGATTGGTACCTCGCGACCGTCATTGCCGGCGCCGAATATCATGGGCTGGCCACAGCTCATGTCGCCGCGCTGAGGGGCACGCGCTTCGTCGAGGATACCGAATTGGGTCGAAGGACCCGCGTCGAAGCCATTGAGGCGATGCGAGAGCATGGCATTGAGGATTACCGAACTCTCCTTGAACGCCTGGGATAAGCCGCTCCGAACGGTACGTTAGCCATCTGGTGCGTCCACCCCGCTGATATCGTCGGGAATCTCCCTCAAGAAGCTCTGCCCCTTCTGCAGGCGCCGCCCTAGCGTCTCGATGAATCCCTCGTAGCGTTCCCGCCCTTTGGCCTGTGCTGATGCTTGAGCATCGTTCGGCAAGGGCGGCGTGATCGTCAGCCAGAACCGGACGAAGAGGGCCAGTGTCTCTGCGGTGACGCCGAGGTCGCGCTCCAAGCGCTGGACCTGGCGCGACAGGCGATCGAGGCGGCGCGCGAACGCGGCCTCGCGCTTGTCCGCGCCATCAGGTGACAGGAATGAGGCAACCGCCGCTTCGACGATCGCGGAGCGGGAGAGCTTCTTGCGGTCGGCGAGATCGGCGATCTGGCGGAGCATCTCGGGCGGGAAATAAACGTTCATCCGGTCGCGCATGGTTGCCTCACAGATCGATGCCGTCATTGGGATCGAGCGCGACCTGTCTCGCCACGCCGCGCATCTGCTGGCGCAGCGCCTGACGCTGCCGCGCCGCGTCTTCCGGCTCATCGTCCAGCATGATGGAAAACTCGTCGGCCGCGGCAGGTCCGGTTGTTTCCGTGGCGATCGCGACATGGTCGGGCAGCTCCGGCTCGCGCCGCAGCCCGCCATTGGCAGCGTCCTCCGCCTTGTCGAGCTCAGCCGCGAGCACTGCGTCGGGCCGCTGCGGCTTCAACTCGGACCATGCGTCCTTTCGGGCCGAACGCCCGCATTTCGCCGGGTCGGGCGATGGCAGGATGCGCTCCTTGAAGCGGCGATCCTCGAAGTAACGGGCCTTCTTGGCTCGGATGGGATGGACACCGGCGGCCATGACGATCTCGTCTGTGGCCGGCAGCTGCATCACCTCGCCGGGTGTGAGGAGCGGCCGCGCCGTCTCCGAGCGCGAGACCATCAGATGACCGAGCCAGGGGCTGAGCCGATGCCCGGCATAGTTCCGCATCGCCTTCATCTCGGTCGCCGTACCGAGGGCGTCGCTCACGCGCTTGGCGGTGCGTTCGTCATTGGTGGCGAAGCTCACGCGCACATGGCAGTTGTCGAGGATCGCGTTGTTCGGGCCATAGGCCTTTTCGATCTGGTTCAGCGACTGGGCGATGAGGAATGACTTCAGGCCGTAACCCGCCATGAAGGCGAGCGCGCTCTCGAAGAAGTCGAGGCGGCCGAGCGCCGGGAACTCGTCGAGCATCATCAGCACGCGATGCCGCCGGTCTCGCGCATGCAGATCCTCGGTCAGGCGTCGGCCGATCTGGTTGAGCACGAGCCGGATCAACGGCTTCGTCCGGGAGATGTCGGATGGCGGAACCACGAGGTAGAGCGTTGCTGGCTTCTCATCGGCAATGAGGTCGGCGATCCGCCAGTCGCAGCGGCGCGTCACTTCCGCCACCACCGGGTCGCGATAGAGGCCCAAGAAGGACATGGCGGTGGACAGGACGCCCGAGCGCTCGTTGTCGCTCTTGTTGAGGAGTTCGCGCGCCGTCGACGCCACCACGGGATGAGGGCCGCCAGGGCCGAGATGCGGCGTCGTCATCATCGCCTTCAGCGTCGCCTCGATCGGACGGCGCGGATCCGACAGGAAGGCGGCGACACCGGCGAGCGTCTTCTCCTCTTCCGCGTACAGCACATGCAGGATGGCGCCGACGAGCAAAGAATGGCTCGTCTTCTCCCAGTGATTGCGCTTGTCGAGTGAGCCCTCGGGGTCGACGAGAACGTCGGCGACATTCTGCACGTCGCGGACTTCCCACTCGCCGCGTCGCACTTCCAGGAGCGGGTTATAGGCGGCCGATTTGGCGTTGGTGGGATCGAACAGCAGGACGCGGCCGTGCCTCGCGCGGAAGCCGGCAGTCAGTTGCCAGTTCTCGCCCTTGATGTCGTGGACGATAGCGGAGCCCGGCCAGGTGAGGAGCGTGGGAACGACGAGGCCGACACCCTTGCCCGATCGGGTCGGTGCGAAGCACAGGACATGCTCCGGTCCATCGTGCCGGAGATAAGCGTCACCGAGCTTGCCAAGGACGACGCCATCGGGTCCGAGTAGGCCCGCTGCCTTCACCTCCCGGATTTCAGCCCAGCGGGCCGAGCCATAGGTCTCCACATTCTTCGCCTCACGGGCGCGCCATACCGACATCGCGATGGCGACGGCGATGGAGATGAAGCCGCCTGAGGCGGCGATCATAGCGCCTTCAACAAAGATCGGCGGTGCATAGGCGTCGTAGAAGTACCACCACCAGAAGAAAGCGGGTGGATAGTAGACCGGCCAACCCGCCAGCTCGAACCACGGCGTGCCGAGCTGCGCCTGAAAGCCGAGCCGCCAGGCGGTCCATTGGGTCGCGCCCCAGGTCGTGAGCAGCACGATGAGGAAGACGGTGGTGATCTGGCCCCAGAGAATTTTCGTCGCGGACATCGGCGGCGGTCCTTTCTTCCTTTTTGGCTAGAGGGCGAGCCCGCGCTTGCGGCCGAGGCCCCATTCGATGCCGCCCCCGTCCTTCATGGCGCCAGCGACATGCTGGCCGAGCTTGCGTTCGATCTCGCGGGACCAGGGCACGAGCTGGAAGCCGAGGCCGTTGTCGATCATCGCGAACCGGCCGGAGGAGAGGTCGAGACGCTGGCGATAGATGCCCGCGACCTGATCACCGGCGGTCGGCTTCAAGTGCGCCAGACCAGTCTCGGCGGAGAGGCGCGCCCCGACCGCATCCAGTTCGCGCCGCCGCAGCGTGGCGAGGAGGTCGCGTTGTAGGATGATCCGCTGGCCTTGGCGGCGACCGAGGCCTTGGTCGGCGAGATGCTCGGCCCGTGCCTGCAGGGCGTCGCGCACCTCTCGCCCAAAGCCCCCCATCGACAGCGGCATGGGATCCGCTTCCACGAGCCGATGGTCCAGCCAGGTGGCCCCTGGCGCCTTGATCTGCTGGGCGAGTTCGAGGTCTGACCGGGGGGCGAGAACAAGCGTCGGGCGCGGCTCATCGGCTCGGCCAAAGCGCCGAACTTCCACGATGCCGCCGATCGCAGGCGCATGCTCGAAGGCCTCGACGCCGCGGAACCGGACATGGTGGGCGCGGCCGTCGGTGCCGTCGATCACCGCATAGGCTTCGCCCGTCAGCTCGTCGTGCAGGCCGCGATCGACCAGCCGCCCGATGATCGGCGCCTGTCCGCTGCCGCCTTCGATGACATAGTCGGCGACAGCGCGATCCTCACCGCGCTCGGCGAAGGCGCGGTGCATGGTCTTGATGATGTCCCCGCGAAGCCCGAGGTCGCGCAGGTGGCGTTCGGCGTCGAGGCCGACCATCCACTCGCCGGGGCTGGCGGATGACGCGAGGCCCATCTTCTCCAGGTGCTGGAGTCGGCCGATCATGAGCCGGCGGGTCTGGGGATCACCGGCACCGGATTGCTCGGGACGAAGATCGATGAAGCCGGTCTCGTCGGCGGCTATGCGAATCTCGACATCGAGGCGCGTCCAGCGCTCGGCCGTGATTTCGCGCTCGAGCGCCGTCTTGATCTCGTGCTCCGGCTTCGGGCCGAGTTCGATCGACACGAGATCCTCGGCCCGGGATCGCAAGCCGCGGCTGATGTAGTCGCGTGAGATGACGAGGTCGGCGCCCTGGGTGTCGACGCCTCGCACCAGCAGGTGGACGTGGGGATTGTCGGTGTTCCAGTGATCGACCGCGACCCAATCGAGCCGGGTCCCGAGGTCGGCTTCCATTTGGCGCGCGAGGTCGCGCGTGAAGGCGCGCAGGTCCGTCATCTCGCCGGCGTCCTCGGGCGAGATGATGAAGCGGAAATGGTGCCGGTCGTCCTTCGAGCGCGCGGCGAAACCAGCGTCATCGGCGCGGTCGCTGTCGGCATCGAACATCACGGCCTTTTCACCGTCGCGCGTGACGCCGTCGCGCTTGAGATAAGAGAGGTGGGCATTGAGCGGCGCAGACCGAAAGGCCCGGCCCTGGTGGCGGGCGATCCGCGCCTTGACGACGACGCGGCGCGACGAGCTGAAAAGCCGCGCGCGGCTGAAGGCAATCCGTCCGCGCCCGAAGCTCGAACGGCCATAGCCGGACGCCTTGCGGCCCGGACCGCCGCCGGTGCCGACATGGCCCGAGCGCTTGGCGGCGCGCAGGACTTGGTTGATGAAGCTCTTGGGTTTCGGCGCCCGCGTCGAACCGATGCGGCCTGGCCGGACTCGGAAGTCGCTGTCGCCGTCGCTCATCGCCGGCCTCCGGCGGGCCAAACGCGGGACAGTGCCGGCAATGTCCTTGAAATAGCGTGGAAAATAGCCGGAACCGGCACTGCCCCCGACCGACCGGCACGTGAAAAGCCATGCGAAAGCAATGGCTTGCACGCGAGTGGCGAGCCGCTTTTATCTCGCCGTCTGTTGGTCGTGTCTGCTTCGCCCCAACCGCCCCATGCCGCCGCTTTCGGGGAACTCGCTACACCTCGCCGGAGTGCGATTCTGGTCATGGACGCCCCCCATCATCGGCGCGGGTCACGAAGATGCCTGCCGTCTGCGTCGAACCGGCGGTTGGGGGTTGCTGCGGATCTGCCGTTCGGCTGCCGTTCCTTTGACGATCGGGCTGCGATCGTTCCGCTGCAACGCTGCCGTCGGAGCGCGCGACGAACAACGGAGACCGAGTCCACGCGAGCGGGTCGACGGTCGCGACAGCGACGCCGGCAGCGAGCGGCTCACTGCCGATCAACGGCGCGATCGCGGCCACGTAGGCGATGGTCTCGGCGGGCAGCGCGCGGCCAGCCGAGAGATAGTCATCGTAGCGCCCGGGGCCGGCATTGTAGGCCGCGAGGAAGCCCGGCGCGCCGTAGCGATCGTGCATTTCGCGCAGATAGGCTGCACCAGCGAGGATGTTGTCGCGCGGGTCAAAGGGATCGGCGCCCAGACCGTGGCGCGCCCGCAGATCTGCCCAAGTCGCGGGCATGATCTGCATGAGTCCCATCGCGCCCTTGGACGAGACCGCGCGGACACGACCGCCGCTCTCGACGCGCATGACTGCCCAGATCCAGCGCTCGGGAATGCCGAACCGCTGCGCTGCCTCGGCGACCGCTTGCGTGTAGGGCGAGCCTGCAGCGGGTCGCTCGATGACCGAGGTCTGCGCCAGAGACGGCGCGGGCATCGCGCCAGCAAAGGCCAGGCCGGAAAGGAGAAGGAAGGGCAGTCGGCGGGCGGCCCCTTTCGCTCCGGCAGCGGGCTGGCGATGGGAGACGCGCATCGGTCAGTCCCGCTCGCTGCGCTTGGTCGGCCGGTTCCAGTAGAGACCCCATGATGATTTGTCGTCGGCCGACTGGAACAGGTTGGCCCGGATTGGCTGCGCGAAGGTCGGATCGTCGAGCTGCAACGACACATATTCGCCGGCCTTCTCGCCGGTGCGCTTCCATCCCGCCCCCACTTCCGGCCCATCGGCATCATCGCCGAGGTAAACGCGATAGTCGGGCGCGTTCTCGGCGTCGGAGTGCTCCGCCGGCACGAGCACCAGAGCGGCGTCGAGGGCGAGTGTGCGAATGCGGCCGCCATAGCCGTTCTTGGTGCGGGTGAATTCTCCGATCAGGCTCATGGCAACCTCCTTGGCGGTGCAGTGGAACGGGTCATGGCTGCGCCGTCACCGCGTCGGCGCGCGCCAAACGAAGCGACCGTCGCCGTCTTCGTCGGTGTAGAGAGGTGTGGCCCGGCCCATCACGGTGGTGACGGCGAGAGGCCCGAAGTAGCGGCCGTCTAAGCTGTCCCGGACGCCGATATTCATGAGGAAGAGTTCGTTTGCACCGAGCCGGTGGCAGCCCTGCCAGTTGGGCAGCGTGCGTCCCAGACGGTCGCGGTCGAGCGCATTGCCGACGGTGATCCCGTCGACGGTAATGTCCCCTTCCGAACGGCAGACTGTCTGCCCGGGAAGTGCGGCAACGCGCTTCAAGAGCGGTACGCCGCGCGGCAGATAACCCCGGTCCGCGAGGAATGCGGCAAGCGGCTCCGGCGCATTGACCGCGACAAGGTCGGTGACCTCGAGCGGCGTAGCCGAACCGATCTCATAGAGGCCGACCGGGACGCTGGCCGATGCGTTCCAGACAAGCCGCGGTGCAACGTGCACCATCGCCAGCGTGATCAGCAGGAGCGCGGCGCCCGTGGCCGTCAGCAGGTAGCCGGCGCGCGTCATGGCTCGGCCCTCTGTCGCAAGTGCCAGGCGCGATGCTGCTGTCGGGAGTAGGATCGCGGGGCGTCCCCGGCGGCGAGCCGGTTATGGACATGGCGCCAATAGTCAGGCGCAGCTTCGGCGGGATCGATGTCGAGCGCTTCGATCGCGTCGATCAGAAGCAGCACCTGCTCGACGCTCGGCCAGCCGCTCGTTTGCAGCAGGATTTCACCACCGGGCCGCACCGAGGGTAGCGTCTGATAGCCTTCGCTCGCGCTGACGGCGCGCAGGATGTCGATGCGCGAGACGACGGTGCCAAAGCCATTCGATGCCCAGCGGACGAAGGCGAAGACAGCCCCGGCGGGGAAGCTGAGGACGCGGCGCCGTCGGTCGAGGATCTGCTCGTGGACCGCATGGCCGAAGCGGATCCAGTGCTCGATCTGCTTCTCGCGCCAAACCAGTTCGACCTCGGTGAGCCGACCGGAAGGTGATGGCGGCCGAACGCCTGCTGCGCCATGGATTGCCGGTGCGCTCATGGCACGTCCCCCTCGGCAGGAAAGGCGCCCGCGAGGAGCTCGCGCAGCATGTCGGCGACGGTTTGGCCGCGCTGGAACGCGGTGACCTTGATCCGGCCGCGCAGGTCCGGCGTGACGTCGATCGTGAGGCGCGCGGTGTAGGCGATGGCGTCAGCCCTGCGGCCGCGCGGATCGTCGGCGGCCTTGATCCAGGTGTCCGGGTCGCCGGGCCGCGCGGCGAAGCTGCGCCTGGTCATGGTGCGAGCCTTCCAACTTCGGCGCAGAGCGCTGCGATCTCGCGCGTGCCGGCACGCTGGCCATCGAGCTCCGAGATCAGTCGGCCGGATTGCGCGGCATCCGCGAAGCCGACGCGTTGGCCTATCGCGCTCGCCAGCACCGGCGGATCGTGTTCGGCGAGTGCCTTCGCGGTCTCGCGTGCGATGATGGTGCGCGCGCCACAGCGGTTGAGCACGAACCGGGCGACAAGCGACGGGCGGAACAGGCGTGCTTCGCGGAGCAGTGCCAACATCTCGGCTGACGCCCATCCGTCGAAGGGCGACGGCTGAACCGGGATGAGGACGAGATCGGCGGCTAGCAGGGCCGAGCGCATGAGGCCGGCGACCCGCGGGGGACCATCGATCACCACATGATCGGCGCCGCGCGCCAGTTCGGGCGCTTCGCGATGCAAGGTGTCGCGCGCCAGCCCGATGACGGCGAACCGGCGG
Organism: Archangium gephyra; assembly: GCA_943368975.1. Taxonomy (GTDB): domain Bacteria; phylum Pseudomonadota; class Alphaproteobacteria; order Rhizobiales; family Phreatobacteraceae; genus Phreatobacter. Next base: position 142 of record CALRLZ020000059.1, on the reverse strand, counting down.
GGTAGGCCTTCACGGGCGCGAGCTTGGGACCAGTCGAGTGCGGAACCCTGCGGATCGGCATCGATGAGCATGACGCGTTGATCGCGGGTGGCCCATTCGCCGGCGAGGTGGAGGGCGAGCGTCGTTTTGCCGACGCCGCCTT
>CALRLZ020000058.1:0-18186 GCA_943368975.1 Archangium gephyra | reverse complement strand
CCACCACCGCCATCAATCTGGGGACGGCTCTGGCGGCAATCGGTGAGCGTGTTCTCATCCTTGACCTGGATCCGCAGGGCAACGCATCCACGGGCCTGGGCATCGATCGCAGGGCTCGCGCGAGATCGACCTACAGCGTTCTCGTCGGAGATCATTCTCTTGCCGAAACGATCCAGGAAACCTCGGTTCCCCGCCTGTCGATTTCGCCCTCCACCATGGATCTCTCCGGCGTCGAGCTGGAAATCGCCAGCGCGAAGGACCGGGCCTATCGCCTGCGCCGGGCCGTCGAGAGCCTCGGTGGCGACTATACCTATGTGCTGATCGACTGCCCGCCGTCGCTCAACCTGCTGACCATCAATGCGATGACGGCGGCGGATGCGATCCTGGTGCCGTTGCAGTGCGAGTTCTTTGCCCTTGAGGGCCTGTCGCAGTTGATCAAGACGGTCGAGCAGGTGAAGGCCACGCTCAATCCCGGCCTGACGATCCATGGCATCGTGCTGACCATGTATGACGCGCGCAACAATCTCTCGGCCCAGGTGGTCGATGATGTGCGTCAGTTCATGGGCGACAAGGTCTACCAGACGATCATCCCGCGCAATGTCCGGGTTTCCGAGGCGCCGAGCTACGGCAAGCCGGTGCTGCTGTATGATCTCAAATGCCTCGGCAGCCAGGCCTATCTGCGCCTCGCGTCCGAAATCATCCAGCGCGAGCGCGTGCTGCGGGCAGCTTGATCATGGATTCGATTCGTCCGCGTTCCGATTTGCCTGCCGACGTCGTTACGCTGGCGTCCCGAAGGAGACAAGACATGGCTGAGGATGCCAACCGCTCGCGGCTGGGACGGGGTCTTGCTGCCCTGATCGGCGATGTCGGCGAGGAGACGGCGGCGGTGGACCGTGTCCGCGCGGCGCGCAAGGTCCCCATCGCCTTTATCCGTCCCAACCCTCGCAACCCGCGCCGGATGTTCCGGGAGGAGGATCTGCAGGAGCTGGCGGATTCCATCCGGGAGCGCGGCATCATCCAGCCGATCGTCGTGCGGACGGTGGCGGGGGTGGTCGATGCCTATGAGATCGTCGCCGGCGAGCGCCGCTGGCGGGCGGCCCAGCGGGCCGAGCTGCATGAGGTGCCGATCCATCTCGTCGAGGTCGGCGACCGGGAGGCGCTCGAACTCGCCATCATCGAGAACGTGCAGCGGGCCGACCTCAATCCGCTGGAGGAGGCGCTCGGCTACAACGAGCTGATCGAGCAGTTCGGCTACAGCCAGACGGACCTTGCCAAGATCATCGGCAAGAGCCGCAGCCATGTCGCCAATACCCTGCGCTTGATGAAACTGCCCGAGAATGTGCAGGGCATGTTGCGCGAGGGTCAGCTGACCGCCGGCCATGCCCGGGCGCTGCTGGCGGTGGACGATCCCGGCAGGGTTGCCTCGCAGATCATCGACCAGGGGCTCAATGTCCGCCAGGTCGAGGCACTGACCCAGGAGCAGTCGGAAAAAGCCGGCCGACCGCCTAGGCAGCGCGAGCGCCTGGAGAAGGACGCCGACACGAGGGCGCTGGAAAAGACACTGTCCGATGCGCTGGGGATGAGCGTCAGCATTGACCACCGCGGTTCCGGTGGCGAATTGCGGGTCCGCTATCGCTCCCTCGAGCAGCTTGAAGACATCTGCCGGCGGCTGCAGGGCTGATGGTCGGCGGCCCGCGGGTTAGCCGCGGGCGCCCTGGCGCGCTGCTGTCGCGATGGACATCAGCAGGCGTCCCGCCAGTGTCGCGGCGATCGCGGCGCGGGCGCGGGTCTCGAAGCCGGCTTCGGCGAGCCTGATCACGATCCGTTGCAGCTTCTCGGCCGTCCAAAGGCCGATTTGCCGTTCGACGGCGGGCTTGCGCCGGAAGAAGACCGGCGGTTCGAACCGTTCCACGGCACTGCGCGCCGGTGTGCCGCTCTCCACGGCGAGGCGCGCCTTGTGAAGCCCGAGGGCGTGGCGTGTCGTCGCCGCGATGATCTGGGGTACCGCGATGCCGGCCCCGTCGGCGCGCAGCAGAAGGCGATCGAGCTCCTCTGGCTGTCCGCCGAGTGCGGCATCGACGATGGCGTCGACCCCAAGCGCCAGGCTTTCTCCGGCGACAGCCTCGATATCGGCGACGGTGATCGCGCCCTGGCCGTGGCAGTAGAGGCAGATCTTGCGGATTTCGGCGCGTGAAGCGGCGCGGTCGCCGCCGAGGATCTGGGTGAGCAACGTCACCGCCGCCGGTTCGATCTGCAGGCCCGCCAGGCGGGACTCGTCGGCGACCAGGCGCTTGAGTTCGGCCTCGCCATCCGCATAGCAGGGAATGACGGCGGCGGCGGCAGAGCGTTCCGCGTCGGTCCGCAGCGGTGCCGTCTTCTTCAGATCGCCGGCCTCGATGAGGATGGCGGCGCCTTCCGGAGGCGAGGCGAGCAGCGGCGCGACGGCGGCCGCGATCGGCTTTTCGCCGGCCCGGACCCAGATCAGCCGCCTTCCGCCGAACATCGACAGGGTGCCGGCCTCGTCGGCCAGCCGCGCCGGATCGCTGGCGAGACTATCGCCGTCGAGCCGGGTGACGGTGAAGGGATCGTCGAGGTCGGCGGCGATCTTGCCGGCGATGGCGCGGGCGCGTTCGGAGACAAGGCCGCCGTCGGGGCCGTAGACCAGGATGATGGGGCGCCGCGGGTCCGGTCCGGCGATGAACCGATCGATGTCGGAGCCCTTGAGGATCGTCACGCCGTCATCTCGGGCGGGTGGCGTACCAGCCGGCGACCTGGGTGACGATGTTCTCGGCGAGCGCCTTGGTCGCGCGCTCCTGCGCCTCGATCACGGCCCGGTCGGAAGCGAGGCGCTGCGCCGTACGGTCAAAGGAGGCGGAGGCAAAGGCGGAGCCGCGATGGATCACCTGCGTGTCACCGACCGCGGTGATCGTATAGAAGCCGAACATGGTGACGGACTGGGCCGAAGGCCGTCCGGCGGCGGTGTTGAGCGCCAGGGGCACGGTGTCGACCCCGAGGGCGACGCGCAGCACGTGGGTCGGGGAGGCGGCGCGGCCGCCACCGCCCTGGGTGAGATAAATGAGCTCGTTGCGCAGGATGACGCCGCTGCGCCCGGGAATTTCCGGGATGTCGAGGTCGCGCAGCGCCGCCTGAGCGTTGCGGCCGCCGGTGACCACGGTCGGATCGCCGTAAAGCGGTGCGAAACACCCTGCCAGGGCGGCGGAACAGACGCAGACCGCGACGACGCGGCCAAGGCGAGCGAACGAGGTGTCAACCCACGACATTCACGATCCTCTGCGGCACGACGATGATCTTCTTCACGGGCCGCCCTTCAAGCGCCTTGCGAACGGCGTCGAGGGCGATCGCAGCGGTCTCGATATCCTTTTGGGCCGCCTCGCGAGGGATCGTCAAGTCCGCCCGCTTCTTGCCGTTGACCTGAACCGGCAAAGTGATCGTGTCCTCGACGAGAATGCCCCGGTCGACCACTGGCCATGGTTCTTCCGCCACCAGGCCCTTCTGGCCGAGCGCCGTCCAGCACTCCTCGGCCAGATGCGGCATCATCGGGGCGACAAGGCGCACGAGGATGCTGCCCGCCTCGGCGAGGGCGGCCGCCATGTCCGGCGCCGGGATGGCGCCGCGCAGACCGTCGAGCGTCTTCGCCAGGGCATTGGCGAGCGTGTAGATGTGGGCGACGCAGCGGTTGAACGCGAGCCGCTCGACGTCAGCCTCGACTGCGGCCAGGGCCTGGTGCGCCGCGCGGCGGATGGCGGTGGCCTCCTCGCCAAAAGAGGCCGTCGTGGCCGCGGAAGCGGTCTGCGCGGCAATCTCGCCGACGATGCGCCAGAGCCGCTGGACGAAGCGGCTGGCGCCCTCGACGCCGGCCTCGGTCCAGATCACGTCGCGCTCGGGGGGCGAGTCCGACAGCATGAACCAGCGGGCCGTGTCGGCGCCATAGGTGTCGATGATGTCGTCGGGATCGACGACGTTCTTCTTGGACTTCGACATTTTCTCGATGGAACCGATCTCCACCGGCTGGTTCGAGCCCTTGAGGACGGCCATGCGCTGGTCGCCTTCACCGGAGATCGTGATCTCCGCCGGGGTCACATAGGTTCCGTCCGGGACGCGATAGGTCTCGTGGACCACCATGCCCTGCGTGAACAGGCCGCGGAACGGCTCGTCGAGGCCTGCATGGCCCGTCGCCTTCATGGCGCGGGTGAAGAAACGCGAATAGAGCAGGTGCAGGATCGCGTGCTCGATCCCGCCAATATACTGGTCCACGGGCAGCCATGCATCGACCACGGCTGGATCGGTCGGGCTGTCGGTGCGCCAGGGATCGGTGAAGCGGGCGAAGTACCAGGACGAATCGACGAAAGTGTCCATCGTGTCGGTCTCGCGCCGGGCGGGCTTGCCGCAGGACGGGCAGGCGACGTGTTTCCAGGTCGGATGGCGATCGAGCGGGTTGCCGGGCTTGGAGAAGTCGGCATCGTCGGGCAGGACGACGGGCAACTGGTCGTCCGGTACCGGCACCGCGCCGCAATCGTCGCAATGGACGACAGGGATCGGGCAGCCCCAGTAGCGCTGGCGAGAAATCAGCCAGTCGCGCAGGCGGAAATTGACCTTCCGGGCGGCAACGGGCTTGCCGTGCAACGCCGTCGTTTCTAGCCGTCCGGCGACCTCCGCGAAGGCGGCGTCCGTCGTCATTCCGTCGAGGAAGCGCGAATTGACCATGAGGCCGTCGCCGTCATAGGCGGTGTCGGTGACGGTGAAATCGGAACCGGCATCGGCGGGTTTCACCACCGTCTGGAACGCCAGGCCGTATTTGTTGGCGAATTCGATGTCGCGCTGGTCGCCGGAGGGGCAGCCGAAGATGGCGCCCGTGCCATAGTCCATCAGGATGAAGTTGGCGACATAGACCGGGACTTCCCAGGTGGGATCGAAGGGGTGGATCGCCCTGATGCCGGTGTCGAAGCCGAGTTTTTCCGCCGTTTCCAGCGTCGCGACCGAAGTGCCCATGCGGCGGCACTCGTCGGAGAAGGCGGCGAGGTCCGGATTGGTCTCTGCGGCGGCCCGTGCCAGCGGGTGGTCGGGCGCGATCGCCATGAAGGCGGCGCCGAACAGGGTGTCAGGGCGCGTCGTGTAAATCTCGAGCTCGGCATGGCCGGCAGGCGCCGTACCGTCCTTCAGGGCCCAGCGGATCATCAGGCCCTCGGAGCGGCCGATCCAGTTCTTCTGCATCAGCCGGACCTTGTCCGGCCAGCGGTCGAGGCCGTCGAGGGCGGTCAGGAGGTCGTCGGAATAGTCGGTGATCTTCAGGAACCACTGGGTGAGGTCGCGCTGCTCGACGAGCGCCCCGGAGCGCCAGCCGCGGCCGTCGATGACCTGCTCGTTGGCGAGCACGGTCTGGTCGACGGGATCCCAGTTCACCTTGGCCGAGCGGCGCTCGACCAGGCCGGCGCGCATGAAATCGGCGAAGAGCTTCTGCTGGTGGCGGTAGTAGGAGGGGTCGCAGGTGGCCAGTTCGCGTGACCAGTCGAGCGACAGGCCCATGCTCTTCAGCTGCGCCTTCATCGTGGCGATATTGGCGTAGGTCCATTCCTTCGGATGGACCTTGGAGGCCATCGCCGCATTTTCCGCCGGGAGGCCGAAGGCGTCCCAGCCCATGGGGTGGAGCACGTTGAAGCCGCGGGCGCGCTTGTAGCGGGCGACGACGTCACCCATCGTGTAGTTGCGGACATGGCCCATATGGATGCGCCCGGACGGGTAGGGGAACATCTCGAGGACGTAGTATTTCGGCCGCGGATCGTCGTTCTTCGTCTCGAAGATGGCCTTCTCGTCCCAGACCGCGCGCCATTTCGGCTCGGCGGTGCGGGCATTGTAGCGTTCGGTCGACATGATGGGCGGCAGGTCCGGACAGCAGGGCAAAAGCGAGCGCGGACAACACACGAAAGGGCCCGGCCGGTCAAGGATTTGGCGCATGCGGGGCGCGTGCTGGTCGTCTCCCGCCGCGCATGGTAGCTCGAACGCCGTTCGAGGAGCCTGATCGATGTCCGATGCTGTGTCCCGTCTCGCCGAAGTGAAGTCCGCCATCGCCGCCGCCGCCGCCGATGCGAAGCGTCCCGAGGGGTCGGTGACGCTGGTGGCAGTGTCGAAGACCTTTCCGGCCGAGGCGATCGAGCCGGTGCTCGCGGCAGGACAGCGCGTCTTCGGCGAGAACTACGTGCAAGACGCGAAGGGCAAGTGGCCGGAGTTGCGCGCGCGCTATCCCGATGCAGAGGTCCACATGATCGGGCCGCTGCAGTCGAACAAGGCCAAGGAGGCGGTGGCCCTCTTCGACGTCATCGAGACGCTGGACCGCCCCTCGCTGGCAAAGGAACTGGCGAAGGAAGTTGCTAGAGCGAAGGCCGCCAGTGTGCGCGTGCCGCGCTTCCTCGTGCAGGTGAACACGGGCGCCGAGCCGCAGAAGGGCGGCGTGCTGCCGGAGGCGGCCGACGCCTTCATCCGCGCCTGCCGTGAAGAGCATGGCCTCACCGTCGAGGGCGTCATGTGCATCCCGCCGGCGGACGAGCCGCCGGCGCCGCATTTCGCGCTGCTCACCACCATCGCGCGGCGCAACGGGCTGAAGACCGTCTCGATGGGTATGAGCGCGGACTATCCGACCGCCATCGCCATGGGGGCGACTCATGTGCGGGTCGGCAGCGCCATTTTCGGCGCGCGGGGCTGAGGCTCAGGCGCTGCGTCCGGCCGAGGTCGCACGGCCGATGCCAGGGGCCGAAGCGCGCTTCAGGCCTTCCCTTTTTTGCATGTCCCATCGGCCCGGGAACCTGCCTCGCCGAGATCCTCGCGCGGGAGGGACGGCTGGGGGTCTCACTGCGCGACGGCTCCGCTTTTCGCAAGGCAAGGTCCCGTCCAGGGCATGGACAGGCCCTTGCAAATGTATCGACAGTCAATACAAGCGTACCAGATCATGACGAGGCAGCTTGCGTCTGCCGTGCCCAGGACAACGGATCGTGTCGACGCAGCAGGGTTTCGAGCGCCGCTATCAGGCGCCAGAGCGCGAACCGATCATCGAGGTCGACGAGCGTCTTTTCCTCAAATCCGCGGCGCGATCTTTCTACGTGCTGGAGGCCTTTGCGCGCAGCCCGCGCCCGCTGTCGCTGGCGGAGGTCGCCAAGGCCGCCAAGATTTCGAAGAGTGCCGCCCAGCGTGTCGTCCAGACGCTGCTCGTCCTCGGTTATCTTGAGCGTTCCCCGACCGGGACGGGTGTCGTGCCGGGCCGTCGCATCCTCGACCGGTCCTTCGACTATCTGCGGTCCAATCCACTGATCGAACGGGCCACGCCGATCCTCACCGAATTGCGCAAGACCTGCGGCGAGCGGGTGGACCTGAGCCTCTTCGACGACGTGACGATCCTCTATGCCATCCGCCTGCAGAGCAAGCGCGAGACCTTCTACGCCACCCTGTCGGGCCGCCGCATGCCGACCTTCGCCACGGCCGGCGGCCGGGCCATGTTGGCTTGCCTCGACGATCGCCATGTCGACGACATTGTCAGGCGATCCAAACTGGCGCCCCTGACCCCGAAGACCCTCGTCGACCCGGTGCTGATCCGCCAGCGCGTCGAGGAGGCCCGGCGCGACGGCTATGCCTATGTTCTGGAGGAAAGCCTGATGGGCGAGATCGTCGTCGCGGCGGCGGTGGTCAAGGAGCGCAACATGCCCGTCGGCGCCATCCACATCGCAGGGTCGCTGGCCGACTGGTCCGCGGAGGATTTCCGCAAGCGTTTCGCGCCGCTGGCCATCGAGGCGGCCCGCGCCCTGTCAGGTTGAAGACACCCCGAAGTGATCTCCCGGGTGGAGGGCTCGTCTTGCTGCGATGCAGCGGAGCCACCAAGTGGGACCGGTCCCTTTCCGCGGTTTCCAGAGCCGCCCGCTTCATTAGGAGATGACCATGAGCCAGGATCCCGCTCCGTTGTTCCAACCCTTCACCCTCGGCGATCTGGTGCTGCCCAACCGCATCGTCATGGCGCCCCTGACGCGGAATCGCGCGGCGCCGGGAACCGATGCGGCCAATGCCATGACCGCGACCTACTACCGGCAGCGCGCCACGGCCGGCCTGATCATCTCCGAGGGGACGCAAGTGTCGCCGCAGGGTCAGGGCTATCTGCAGACACCCGGCCTCTACAGCGAGGCGCAGATCGCTGGCTGGAAGACGGTCACCGACACGGTCCATGCCGCCGGCGGGCGCATGTTCGCGCAGATCTGGCATGTCGGCCGCGTCTCGCACGAATCGCTGCTGAATGGCGGGGTGCCGGTGGCGCCCTCAGCCATTCCGGCGAAGTCCAAGACCTATACTGCCGGTGGCTTTGCCGACGTCTCGCCTCCCCGCGCCCTGTCGCTCGCTGAAATCCCCGGCGTCGTCGGCGAATATGCCGATGCCGCCGTCAATGCCCTGAAGGCCGGATTCGACGGCGTCGAGATTCACGGCGCCAATGGCTATCTCATCGACCAGTTCCTGAAGGACGGCGCCAACCAGCGCCAGGATGCCTATGGCGGTTCGGCGGAGAACCGGGTGCGGTTCGGCCTCGACGTGGTCGACGCAATCCTGAAGGTCTTCCCGAAGACCCGCCTCGGAATCCGGCTGTCGCCGGTCAGCCCGGCCAATGACACCGTCACTTCCGATCCGGCCGAGGTCTTCGGCCTGTTCGTGGCGGAATTGTCGAAGCGCGGCATCGCCTTCATCCATGTCGTGGAGGGTGCCACCGGCGGCCCGCGCGACAACGTGCCCTTCGACTGGGTGGCGCTGCGCAAGTCCTTCTCGGGCGCCTATATCGCCAATAACGGCTATACGCGCGACCTCGCCATCGACGCCGTCCGCGACGGCAAGGCCGATCTCGTCGCCTTCGGCAAGGCCTTCATCGCCAATCCGGACCTGGTGGAGCGCCTGCGCGTCGACGCACCGCTGAACGAACTCGACCGCGCGACGCTCTACGGCGGCGACGCCAAGGGCTATACCGACTATCCCGCCCTGGCCGACGCTGCGGCGTGATGGGGCAAGGTGGGGCGGCGTCACGCCGCTCCGTCGCGGCGAAATGGACGTATGTTTGGTCCAGAAGCCTCCCAACTCGGCTTGAGGCAAGCAGCGATGGCGCTGGCGTTACCGGCATTGGCGAGGGCCGCCCGGATGCAACCCTTCCATCGTCGAGTGGCCGATCGTCTGGATCAATGGCTTCGCGCTGGCCGCCTCTGGTCTTGGTCCGCCGGTCAGGCGATGACGGCTGACGTTTGATTATACAACCGCGAGATCCCGACGCGCGATCAACACCCCCGATATGTCTGACTAAGCGCGCCTGAATCGGGTCGATCCGGTGCTGCGGAAACGGTCAGACGGGTCTGCCAAGCCTGCGGAACTCACGCCGCGACGTTCTGGCACCAAACTTCCGACCAGTCACATCGCATACCAGACGAACCAGAAGACAGGTCAATTTGGCGCGGGCGTCTCAGTGATCGCCGGCAGCGCAAGATTGGAATCGGCCTGCTGCCCGGTATCCGGCATATGCTGGTGGATCAGACTAACCGGTCGGATGACCGCTTCCGACCCGGCCCCAAGGGACATATGCAGCTGAACATAAGCCTTTGCGACCTGCTGGCGTCCTGTCACCAGCTGTTCCCGGCTTTGCGCGAGCGACCGCTCGACCTCAAGGACCTCGCTGTAGGTGGCGGCACCCAGCCCAAAGGCTTGGGTGACGAGGCGCGCTGCACGCTGGTTCGCTTCCACTGCGCTTGCCAACCGGTCCATGGCCACTCTCGCACTGCGCAGCCGCGCGATGGCTGTATCGACCTCCGCCACTGCGCTGGCGACGATGGATCGCCATTCGAGATGGCGGCTCTCGATGAGAGAACGCTGCGCCGAGAGGTTGGCACGAAGCCGAGGCAGATCCAGTACCGGAATGGAAATCTGCGGACCTAGCGAGGCTCCAAACCGTCCGGCTGTTCCCACATGCATGGCCAAGTCGGTGACGCTGATCGTTCCATTGATTGAGATGCTCGGATAGAGCAAGGCCTCCGCAACGCCGGCATCTGCCGTTGCAATCGCCAGCGCCCGCTCGGCGCGGCGCACATCGGGTCTCCGTCGCAACAGATCCGCGGGTTGTCCGGTACGTTCGGAACGATTTGGAAGCAAAACACGCACCTGAGTCCGCAGCTTGGCCTCGATCTGCGGTGCCGGTTCATCGAGAAGAACCGACATCCGGTTGACGGCATTCTGAAAGCCGGCCGCGAAGGATGGCACCTGAGCCGCTGTTTGATGCATCAAGGCTTCCGCACGGGCAACGGCCAGCGACGTGCCTTCACCGCGGCTCAGGCTCTGCCGCAATGTGGCGACCAGCCGTTCCTGGGACCGCAGATTCTGCCGTGCGGCGAGATCACCTTCCAGAAAAGCCGAGGCATCGATAGCCGCATCGACCATCTCGGCGATGAATTGCAGCTTTGCCGCTTCCACGTCGATCCTGGCGACGTCGAGGGACGCGGAGCCCGACTCCCTTTGCCGTCGGAATCGCCCGAAGAGGTCGATCTGCCAGGCTGCCGTCGACGAAAGTCCAGCCTGGATAATGCTGTTCCGTCCGAATCGATCAAGGGTTGCCCGGCCGGTTTCACCTTCACCCGATATCTGGGCCTGCCCGCTCAAGGGGGTCGCCACCACCGAGTCCAACCGCGCGCGTGCCTCGACCACGCGTTGAAGGGCTTGCTGGATCCGCAAGTTCTGGGACAGGCCGCGGTCGACGAATTCATCAACGACCGGGCTGGCGAATGCCTTCCACCAATGTGAGTCGGGATCGCGGGGCGTGCTCGAACGGGCAGAGTGATATCGATCAGCAAAAACTGCGCCCGGCGCGCGATGGTCGCTCCCGACCGTACAGCCGCCAACGGCTGCCAGGAGAGGCCAAACCATAATGAGATTGCGAAAACGCACCGCCGGGACCGCCCCTTTTACCGTGATACAACGTGGTAAATGAGCGGTCTAAAAATACCGTTAATTGCCCCTTAACGCCCGGTAGACGTCTTGCGGGTGAACTTTCTGCGCCACGCAGCGCAGGCCAACAGCAAGCGCCTTTCCGTTGGGTCCGGTGACAGAAACTCGCCTTAAGGCAGCCTGGCTTGTGGGCGGAGACAGCCGTTCCATTCGGCAATCGCGGCCATCCGGACCTATGATCGCAAACCGCCCCAAAGACCAAACCGGATCGCACCCTTGCTCATGATTTCATGATTGTACTCAGAGGCTTAGATTGCTTCTGCCAAACCTCTGCATGGACAAGGTCAAGGGCCCGGCGGCAACGCGTCCTATGGTTCACTCGGATCGTCCATTGAACCACCAAGGCGCGCGCGACCTCGACCGTTCGGCCAGAGGAGCCGTCGCGCGACTCACGCGGGACGGCGGTATCGGTCCGCACGCCGATCTCGATCGAGGGTGTCAGCACCACCATTGCGATCACAAGCGGCGGAATTCATCCAATGTCTTTTCGACCAGCCGCTTCGGCGTCCTCGGTCACGAGGCCCTTCCCGATCATCGCTCCGACAAAGCCGAGGAGAAGGCAGCGTGAACAGGCTTCAGCAGATAGGCCAGCAGCGTCTTTTGGCCCGTCCTGATGTCCGCATTCACGACCATTCCCGGCTGGACCGTCATATTCAAACCGGCAGGGCCGACATGTTCGGCTTCGAGCCTGATACGAACCCGGAACACTGGCGGCGCGTTGGGGCGTTTCAGGCTTGTCGGGGAGACGGCTTCGACGATCCCGGGGATTCCGCCGAAACGTGCGAAGTCAAAGGCTGAGACTTTGACCATCACAGGCATGCCTGGCCTGATATGTCCGACGTCATCTGGTGACACTTCAACTTCAGCAAAGGCAGCCGTCCGATAGGGAACGATTTCTGCGACCGGCCCCCCCGGTGCGATCACAGCCCCCAGACTGCGCGCGCTCAGCTGATTGACGAGACCATCAACCGGGGAGCGGATCACCAGGCGCTGCAGCCGCTCTTCCAGGCGCTGTTCGGCGCTGGTGGCTTCGGAGAGATCAACCCTGAGCTTCAAGATTTCCAGGTAAGCGTCCTGCCGCGCCCTCGCGACGATCTCGGCGTGACGCGCCGTCGCCTGATCGACAGCGCTTTCGGCGCCGGCAAGCTCATTGGATGTTCGGGCGAGCTCAGATTCGAGACGCACGCGATCTCGTTGCAGCGCTTCGATTTCCGGCAGGCGAACAAGGCCTGCGCGCAGCATCGGCTCCCGACGGGTGATGGACACCCGCACATCACCAAGCTCTTCGGACAGCTTCTCCTTCTTGATCTTTGCCGCGCCCAATGCCTGTCGGCGGCTTTCGATCTCGGCAAGCGCCGCGCGCAGCTGGGCTGCCCTGGTTTCGACCTGTGCATCCAAGGACGCCCGCTGATCACTGACGCCCCCGCGCGGACCGAGCTCCGGCAGAGACAGCGCACGTCCTTCCGCAAAGTCCTGGAGACGCCCAATCGAACCCTCGATCGCCAGACGACGCGCCCGCGTGTGCTCAAGCTCCGATCTCAGCGGTGCATCATCGAGACCGATGATGGGATCACCCGACCTTACCCGCTGACCCTCGTTCGCGAAAAGCCTGGCGACCCTGCCGCCTTCCAGATGCTGGATCGGCTGCACGAACCCTTCGGGAAGAATTTCGCCCCGCCCTATGGCGATTTCGCGCAACGGAGCAACAGCCGCCCACGTGAAGAAGCCGAGGACTGCGAAAGCGGCGGCGAACACGGTGAGGCGTGCCAGTATCGGCGGCGAGCGTTCCTCGATCTGAAGCACCGGGGTCAGGTAGCGCGCGACTTTGCTATCGATCGGCCTGCTGGGCGCGATGACCTCCCGCGGTACACGGTCGATAACGGCGGCCTTAGGCGACATCGCCAAGCAACCTTTCGAGTTTTGGCAGGACCTGGTCGGGTGGGGCCAGACCAATCACGCGGCCGCGGTCGATCACGGCTACCTTGTCAGCCAAGGCGGCGTGACTCGGGCGATGGGTCACCATGATGACGGTCGTCTTGCCCTTGAGCCTTTTGAGCGTGGCGACCAGCGCCGCGTCGAGCTTCGGATCGAGCGCCTGAGCAGGCTCATCAAGAAGGAGCAGGCGCGGTTGCCGCAGGAGCGCCTGGGCAAGCGCCAGGCTCTGCCTGACGCCCTCGGACAGACTGCTGTGGTTGGCGTCGGACATCTGTGTGTCGAGGCCATCGGGGAGGAGTTCGATGGTTTCGAGAGCGCCCACCTCGGCCAATACAGTCTTGATATCACCGAGCGGTACAGCGGGTGCCGCCAGGCGCATGTTCTGGATGATCGATCCGCTAAAGAAAGTCGCCGCCTGGGGTACATAGCCGATGGCCGCCCGTGCCGCGGCCGGGTCAAACTGCTTCAGATTGATTCCATCGAGCGAAACCGTTCCACCCTGCGGCTGGATCAGCCCGAGAATGATGCGAAGCAGCGTGCTCTTGCCGGCTCCAGACGAACCCATGACCGCCAGGAGCTCGCCAGGCTGCACGACAATGTTGACACCAACCACCGCAGGGTCGCTTGCACGCGGATAGCGATAGCCGACATCGGTCAGTTTGAGTTCGCCTGAAATCTGTTTCTGCCAGGGGAAAACGAGGGCTCCCGAACCTTCAGGCCGAAGGGACATGAACTGGTTCAGCTGGTCCAGCGACTGGGCGATCTCGCTCAGGCGAATGGCAGTCAGAAACAGCTGCTGCAGCGGCCCCAGGAGCCGCCAGACCAGCATCATGCCCGCAACGAGGCCGCCGATGGTCAGTTGCTCCGCGAAGACCAGCGCTGTGCCGAATGTGATTGTCGCGACCCCTGCCAGAGGAACCGCCATTTGGGCGAGGCTCTGGAGGAGGGACGACAGATAAACCACCCGCTTCTGTGCGAGGGTGGCGGCAGCCGAGGCGGCTTCCAGGTTCCTCCCCCACTGATCCACGGCCCGGGCGGCCCGTATCGCCCGCATATGGGAAAAGGTGTCGAGAAGCATCGCTTGTCTTTCGGCCGCGAGCCTACCCGCCTCGCTCGACCGTCGACGCAAGGCTGGCAGAACCGCAATACCGACCGCCAGAAACACCACCGCGACCACAAGGGGTCCGATCATCAGCTGGGGGGCGAGCACCAGGAGGCCGATGACCACGAACAGTATGAATGGAAGCTCCAGTGCGATGGCCAGCAACGGACCGCTGAAGACCTCTCGAAGATTCTCGAACTGGTTGAGCTTGGAAACCTGTGCTCCCGTCGGAATCGTCGCCGTCATTTCGAAGGGCAGGCTCAGCAGCTTGGCGAACACGTGCGTCGACACGAGGAAGTCGATGCGTCCTGAAAGGAACCCGACGATCCGTGCCTTCACCGACCGCAGCACGACCTCGAGCAAGGCAGCTATCAGCACGCCGATCACGATCGCCAGGAGCGTGTCGAAGGCACGCGCAGGGATGATGCTGTCGTAGACCGCCATCATCGCGAACGGTGATACGAGGCTGACCACATTGATGAGCAGCGTGAGGAACAGGAGCAGCCCCAGAGATCCCCTCAGCCGCCAGACAAGGTCTCCAAGAAAAGAGCGGTTGGCTTGGGTCTCGCCGAGGGTGCTGCTGCCCTTCTCGAAGGTGAGAGCATCGCCCGTCAGGCTGGATAGCGGGACCTGCTGTCGCAGGCCCTCGGCGCTGATCAGGTCGGCCATGTTCCCGTTGATCGCGGTGACGATGTCGATCGCGCCATCGGGGCGGACGATCGCGACCGGGCAGAGTCGTGTGTCCAGCGCAGCCAGGCCATGGCGCCAGGGGCGTGTCGGCAGGCCGAGGCGCGAAAGGACGTCGAACAGGGCAATATCGTCAAAGACCCCTCCGTCATGGGGGAGGGCTTCGGCAAGCACGCGGTTGGATCCGCGCCAGTCGAGAAGGCGCAACAAGATCGGCAGAGCCGATAGCGCCGGCCCTTCCATGGGTCCTGTTCCAAAGGCGCCGTCGCGGAGCTGTTCCTCCAGCTCGCGGTAATAGCCGTCCTGACCGCCTCTTGCCGATTCCGGCGCCTCGAGCCGGCTCCGCAGATGCTGCAGGAGACCGCGTGCTGTTCCGTCCCTTGGTCGCGACACTGACGAGGTCATCAGGCGATTCTCTCGTCGAGCGATGCGACAGCGTCCTCGTAGACTCCCCCATCGACAATGCGCAGCCTCCGGTCCGCGAGCGAGAGATAGGACGGCCGGTGGGTGACAAGCACGATGGCCGCATGCGGCTTCTGGGCTTCCAGATAGGCCCTGAGCTTCATATCGGCGGTGCGATCGAGGCCCTTGTTGGCCTCGTCGAACAAAATGATCCGGGGCGCGCCCAGAAGGCCGCGGACGATTGCAACCTGCTGCGCAATCGAACTGGGCAGAAGTGTCTGACCAGCGCCCGTCACCTGCAGGGTCAAGCCCTCGGGCTTGGAGCCGAAGAACCGATCAAGGCCAAGCGCCACGCTGAGCTCGATCGCCTCCTCGATATGGTCCTCCGGCGCAAAGCACGTCAGGTTCTCGATGACCGTTCCGGTCAGAAGGGGTGCTCGCTGGGGGAGAAGCGCAATCTGGCGCCCGACCGTTTCGAGATCCAGTGTCTCGCGGTTGACGCCATTGACGAGAACCTGGCCGCGCGTCGGCGCCACCAGTCCCGCCAGCAGGTTGAGCAGCGCCGTTTTCCCGGAGCCCGATGGTCCGGTCAGTGCAATCGTCTCGCCGACCTTCAGTTCGAGATTCACGTTCTGCAGCAGGGGTTCACCGGCCTTTGTGGCCAGCGATACATTCTCGAGGGTCAGTGTCTCGATCGGGCCAGGGTCACGATGTCCGGCGGGGGCCAAGGGCAGAGCGAGCATGGCCTGATAGCGTCGCTCGTAGTCGGCGGCCTGCAGGGCGCCGGCGAGATGCCCTTGCAGATTGACCACCGGCTGGACGGCGCGGCCGGCAAGGATGACGCAGGCCGCGAGGGCGCCGACGGTCACCGTGCCCTGGATCACGAGGACGGCACCTGCCGCGCCCACCACGGTGGCGACCAGATTGAGCAACATCGCGTTGAGGCCGGCGGCCGACTGGCTCAAGACGGCCACGTTGTGCCCGTTGACGCTCGTCGACCGCACCAGCTTCTCGTAGCGCCGCGTGATCAGGGCTTCGAGCCCGAGGCTCTTGATGGGTTCGAGTGCCTCGAGGGAGTGGATGACGAAGGATCCGCGCTCGCCATCGGCCTGCGCACGGGATTCGACGGCCTTTCTCAGACGTCTCGCCGAGATGGCTCCGGTCACATGGACCACCAGGATCATGGCGACAGTGACGGCCGCAAGAATCAGGGAAACCCAGGCGATGACGGCAATGAAGACCACGATGAAGGGCAGGTCGACGAAGGCGACGCCGCTCTCCCCGACCCGGCGTTCACGCAGGCGGTCGATGGCCGACATCAGTTCCAGGTAGCGTCCCGGTGACGTCTGCTCGAGGCCGTCGAGGTCGCAGGCCAGCGCATGACGAATAGCGGCGATGCGCATGCGATGCTCATAGACGGCCCCCACCCAGCCGAGGATGGCCGCTCGGGCGGCGCGAACAGTGAATTCGAGGACGACGGCGACAAACAGGCCGAGACCGAGGATGACCAGGCTGGCCATGGCCTGACGCGGGATGATCCGGTCATAGACCTGCAGCAGCACGATCGGCAAAGCGAGGCCCAGCACATTGACGACGACGGTCGCCGCAACGATCTCAGCATTCGCGGATCTTGGGAGACCGTTCCCCGGCCCGACCATCGACGCCATAACGCAACCACACCTGAGCGGGGAAACCCCAGCAGACCCAACGTAAAGCGTCAGGGTTAATTGCAGTTTAAGCGCGTAAAAATGACCGGAAGAGCAGCCTGGGTCGTTGTTCTCGCAGGCTTTCTCACAAATTCAGCGTATTGACTATACAGATAAGTTAAATTTTTGCGAACTGACGCTTAGAATCATAAATTACCACGTAATGCGCTCGATCCCGGTAAAGTCGATCCGATCGTCGTTGTTGGCGCCGTAGCGAATGCGCCCGGACGCATCCGCAGACAGAATGATTTCGCTCGCGTTCTGGCTCGATATGACTGAACCGGAGTCCAGCTCGAGGGTGAAGGTGCCGGCCGGCAGGCCGGTCATCTCGATCACATCGATCCAGCCGCCGCCGGTGCCGCCGCTCACAATGTCCCGGCCGTCGCCCACGACGAAGGTGAACCAGTCCGACCCACCTTCGCCGGTCAGGGTGTCGTCGCCCCGTCCACCGTTGAGAACGTTGGCACCGTCATCGCCGACCAAGGTGTCGCCGAAGGCCGAACCCGCGAGGTTCTCGAAGTTCGAGATCGTGTCGCCGGTGGCGTGGCCGCCCGAAACGGCACCCGTTGCAAGATTCGCACTGACGCCCGAGGTCGATCCAGCATAGCTCAGCGTGTCGGCGCCGGCTCCGCCATTGAGGACGTCGCTGCCGGCCCCGCCGATGATCACGTCGTTTCGGCTGGACCCGGTGATCGTGTCATTGCCGCTTGAGCCGGTGACGGTGATCGTGTCGGATCCATTCGTCCAGTTCGAGAAGGTCCAGCTGGACAGATTGGCGGAGGTCGATGCGCCGAGATTGACGGCGATCGCATTGGCGGAGCCGTCGCCGGTGACGGCCAGCGTCGTTGCAAAGCCGGACCCGATCTGCGAGGCGCCAAGCGTGGCGGTCGCAGCGCCGGCAAAGGTGAGCCCCTCGATCGACGTGACCGTGCCGGATGAGAACGTGTTCGATCCCGAGACAAGGATCGTATCGGTTCCAGTGCTGCCGTTGACGGATTCGCCCGACGCAAAATCTGAGCTCGCGAATTGGAACGTGTCGTTCCCCAGGCCGCCATTGAGGACGTCGCTGCCGGCCCCGCCGATGATCACGTCGTTCTGACTGGACCCGGTGATCGTGTCATTGCCGCTCGAGCCGGTGACAGTGATCGTATCGGTTCCGGCCGTCCAGTTCGAGAAGGTCCAGCTGGACAGATTGACCGAGGTCGATGCGCCGAGATTGACGGCGATCGCATTGGCGGAGCCGTCGCCGGTGACGGCCAGCGTCGTCGCAAAGCCGGAACCGATCTGCGAGGCGCCAAGTGTGGCGGTGGCAGCGCCAGCAAAAGTCAGCGC
>CALRLZ020000057.1:0-19438 GCA_943368975.1 Archangium gephyra | reverse complement strand
CGGCGGCTGCGCCTGCGCCACCCGAAGCCGCCGCCGAGGGTGCGCCCGCCAGCCCCGAGGCGCCGGCGACAGCCGCAGCGCCCGCCGATGTCGCCGAGGGCCCTTTCACGCCGCCGCCGCCCCATGCCTCCGGCTTTCCCTTCGTCTTTCCCGACACCTGGAGCGAGCCGGTCGCCTTCGCCGCCCTCCCCGGCTGGGCCGAGGACCGCCAGGACCTGACGCTCGCGGCCTTCCGCCGGTCCTGCCGGCCCATCCTCGCGGCGCGGACGGCGCCGCGCGCGGCGCCCGACATCTGGCGCGCCCTGCGCGACATCTGCCCGCGGGCGCTGGCCCTCGCCGATCCCGTCCCGGTGGAGGCGGCGCGCGCCTTCTTCGAGGCGGAGTTCCGCCCCGTCCGCTTCGCCCGCTTCGCCGACAGGTTCGAGGAGGACGGGTTCCTCACCGGCTATTACGAGCCGGAGGTTCTGGCCTCGCGCGAGCGCACCGCGGTCTTTTCGGCACCCTTCCTGTTGCGGCCCGACGACCTGACCTCGGCCCGCGGCCGCACCGCGGGCTTCGACGCGCGCTCCGGCGCCGGTCGCTGGGTCGGCGGGCGGTTCCTGCCCTATTTCGACCGCGGCGAGATCGAGCAGGGCGCCCTCGACGGCCGCGGCCTCGAGATCGCCTGGGCCCGTGACCAGACCGACGTCATGTTCACGCAGATCCAGGGCTCGGCCCGGCTGCGCTTTCCCGACGGCAGCACCCTGCGCATCGGCTATGCCGCCCATAACGGCCACCGCTACGTGCCCGTCGGCCGCGTCATGATCGAGCGGGGCCTTGCCACCCGCGAGCAGATGTCGATGGACTTCATCCGCACCTGGATGGCGGAGAACCCGGAAGCCGCCCGCGACGTGCGCTGGCAGAACCGCTCCTATGTGTTCTTCCGGGTCAAGAGCGAGCTCGCCGCCGAGGACGGCCCGATCGGCGCCCAGGGCGTGCCGGTTTCCGACTGGCGGACCATCGCCGTCGATCGCAACGTCCATGCCTATGGAACGCCGGTCTTCATCAGCGCCCTGCTGCCGACCGGACAGGCCGAAACCGGCGAGCCCTTCCGCCGCCTGATGGTGATGCAGGACACCGGGTCGGCCATTGTCGGTCCGGCCCGCGGCGACCTCTATCTCGGCACCGGCCTCGAGGCGGGGTCGACGGCCGGGCGCATCCGCCACCGCGCCGACTGGTTCGTGCTGCTGCCGAAGGCGCTGTCGCCGGAGGCCGCCGCCGTTCCTGTCCCGGAGCCAAAGCCGTGAGCCGCCGCCCGCGACACCTGTCTCCCGAGGATCGCCGGCTCTGGACCCATGTGGCGGCGAGCGTGAAGCCTCTCGATCCCGCCCGCGCCCTCGCCCTGCCGGAGCCGCCGGAACCGGCTCCCGCGACGCCGGAGAAGCACTCCCCTGCCCCCGCCGCGCCGCGCTCCATCGTCCCGGCCCTTCCGCCGCCGCCACCGCTGGCGGCGCTGGAGAAGGGCCTGAAGCGCAAGCTGACTCGCGGCCGCCGCGACGCCGATGCGCGCATCGACCTGCACGGCATGACCCAGGAGGCCGCCCATCGCCGGCTGATGGCCTTCCTGCGCCAGTCCCAGGCGGCCGGCCACGGCCTCGTCATCGTCATCACCGGCAAGGGCGCGCCGAAGCGGCTGCGCGAGCTCGACGAGGAGGCCTTCCGCCCCGATCCCTATGCCAGCCGCGGCGTGCTGCGCCGGGTGGTGCCGCAATGGCTGGCCCTGCCGGAAATGCGGGCGCTGGTCATCGGCTTCGAGGAGGCCGCCGCCGGCCATGGCGGTGCAGGCGCGCTCTATGTCCGTATCCGCCGCCCCTGAGGGCCCGGCCGCGCCGATTTCGCCGGGGCTGTGGCCCCGGCGCTCTTGACCCGCGGCCGCGCCGGATGGATCGTCCGGACGACATCCCGCTGATCCGGAAGAGCAGCCCATGCGGACCCGCCTTTTCGCCCTCGCCCTCGCCGTCCTCTGCGCCGCCCCGGCTGCGCAGGCCCAGACCGTCCTTCTCGATGACGGCGGGCCGCGCGGGCTCGCCGGCTCGACTTATACGACGGGCCGCGTGCCGGGCGCCGCCTATCCCGGCGCGGTGGAGCAGGACCTGCGGCTGCGCGGACCTGTCGGCGTCGCCCTGTTCCGCGACCCGCGTTTCCAGAACCGGCTGCTGCCCTGCGATTCGGGCCTGGCCCTGGAGCGGATCCAGGACACCTTCGCCGAGAAGGAGGCGCGCTTCTGGAACTCGTCCCTCGGCATCCGCGGCTTCGACCGGGTCCGGCTGGTGGCGACCAACCCGCACGGCCAGAACCTCATCCCGCGCCGCTATTGCACGGCGCGTGCCCTGCTCTCCGACGGCCGCGTCCGCACCGTCAGCTATGCGATCCTCGAGGACCAGGGCATGATCGGCGCCACCTGGGGCGTCGAATGGTGTGTCCACGGCCTCGACCGCGGACGCAGCTTCGACCCGGCCTGCCGCATGGCGCGGCGCTGATCCGGACAAATACCAGCCCCTCGAATAGTTCTTGATTTGTTCCGTGTCCCTTGGCTAACTCGATCCGCCGGGAGGGGGAGGGTGCCCATGATGACCCGCATGAGCGCAGGTTCTGGTCTCGCAGGTTGGTGCCTCGCTTGGTGTCGCGCCACCGCCGCCGCCATGGTCCTCATCGTCCTGGCGGCTGTACCGCCCGCCCTGGCGCAGGCCCGGCCCGGCGCACCGCCCGGCGAGTTCGATTTCTATGTCCTCGCCCTGTCGTGGTCGCCCTCCTTCTGTGAGGCGACGAGCGAGCGCACGTCGCGCTCCATGCAATGCGCCGGGGACCGCCCCTTCCATTTCGTCGTCCATGGCCTCTGGCCGCAATTCCAACGCGGCTTCCCGGAATATTGCCAGGTGCCGGCGCCGGTGCTGGAGAACCGCACCGTCTCCGCCATGCTCGACATCATGCCGGCGCCGGGCCTCGTCCGGCACCAATGGTCGAAGCACGGCACCTGTTCCGGCGCCCGCTCGGCCGGCGCCTATTTCGAGCAGGTCCGGCAGGCCCGCGCCAAGGTGCGCATCCCCGCCGAGTATGAGAGCATCGCCGAGCCGCGCATGGTCACGCCGGACGAGGTGGAGGACGCCTTCGTGCGCGTCAATCCCGGCCTCACCCGCGAGATGATCGCGGTGCAGTGCGACCAGCGCCGGCTGCGCGAGGTGCGCATCTGCATTGGCCGCGACATGAATTTCACCGCCTGCCAGGAGGTCGACCGCAGGGCCTGCCGCCGTGACCAGCTGGTGATGCCGCCGGCGCGTCCCGGCCGCAGCTGAGCGCGGCGGGGTTAACCTCCGGGCCGGGACGGGAACGAAACCCGTCCGAATCACGGACATCGACCGGATCGCTCTTCGTTCCCGTCCCCGGGAGCCGCTTTTGCCGCGGTCGGGCCGGAGGCTGCGACCGCCGGGCTCCGCGGCGCCGTCGTGGCGCCCTCCAAGCCTTAACCGCGGCGTGTCATTTCGGGGCAGCGGAAACAACCGCTTGCGGGCCGTCGTCGCGGCTCCGCCGCACCGCCGGCGCCACGCGAGACGAGCCCCGGGACGCCGGGGCGTTAACCTCGCGATCAGCCGGCGAACGAATCGCGCCCGAATCAGGAGCATGGTCCCGTTCCCGCTTCGTCCACGGCGCCTGTGCCGCTTTCGGCCGCCCGTGGCTCGCCGCGGGAGCGCCATCCGATGGCGGGTTGGCTCCGGGCGTTAACGCTTCCGTCCCCCGCCGGGACGGATCAGGCCAGCGCCGAGAGGTAGCGGACGGGGCGCTTGCCAAGGATCGCCTGCGCCGCATGCAGGATGGCGTTGGTGTCGATGCCGTGGTGACGGTAGAGGTCGCCCACCGTGCCGGTCTGGCCGAAATGTTCGACACCGAGCGACTTGACCCGGTGGCCCTGCACCGCCCCGAGCCAGGCGAGCGTCGCCGGATGGCCGTCGACGACGGTGACCAGCCCGCAATCGCGCGAGAGGCCGCCGATCAGCCGCTCCACATGGCTGGTGGCATCGTGATGGCCGCGCTGGCGTGCCCGTTCTGCCGCGGTCCAGCCGGCATTCAGCCGGTCCGCCGAGGTGACCGCGAGCACGCCGACATCGCGGTGGCTCTCGGCCAGCAGGCCGGCGGCGGCGATGGCCTCCGGGGCGGTCGCACCCATATAGGCGATGACCACGCCGGCATTGGCCCCCGGGCGGCGCAGCCAGTAACCGCCATTGATGATGTCGGCGGACAGACCTTCATCCATGACCCGTTGCGGCTGGTCGATGCTGCGCGTCGACAGCCGGAGATAGACCGAACCGCCGGTCTCGTCGCGCAGCCAGGTCTCCTCGTCCGGGTCACCCTCGCCGTCGCGCTGCATATAGTCGAAGCCGAAGCGCATGATGGCGGCGAGTTCGTCGACGAAGGCCGGTTCGAAGGCTGCCAGCCCGTCCTGCGCCATGCCGATCAGCGGCGTGCCGATCGACTGGTGCGCCCCGCCCTCCGGGGCGAGCGTCACGCCCGAGGGGGTCGCCACCAGCATGAAGCGGGCATCCTGGTAGCAGGCATAGTTCAGCGCATCGAGCCCGCGCTGGATGAACGGATCGTAAAGCGTGCCCACCGGCAGGAGCCGCTCGCCGTGGATGGAATGGGTCAGGCCGAGCGCCGACAGGAGGATGAACAGGTTCATCTCGGCGATGCCCAGTTCGATATGCTGCCCCTGCGGGGAGAAGTCCCAGGTGAAGGTGGAGGGAATGCGCTCCTGGCGGAACGTGTCGGCCAGGCTTTCGCGCGCAAAGAGCCCGCGCCGGTTGACGAAGGCGCCGAGATTGGTCGAGACCGTGACATCCGGCGAACAGGTGACGATGCGCTCGGCGAAGGGCTCCTGGCCGCGGGCGATCTCGTTGAGGATCAGGCCGAAGCCCTGCTGGGTCGCCATCACCGGCTGCATCGGCACCGCCAGCCGCTCCGGGATCGGCAGTTTCGCCCCGGTATAGCGCCGCCGCCCCTTCGCCGCGAAAGGCACGGTCTTCAGAAAGCCCTCCAGCGTCGTCGCCGGCACACCAAGCCCCTCGAAGCGCTCCCACTCATGGCCCGGCCGGACGTTCATGGCGGCGCGGAAGGCCTCCATCTGCGTCGGCGTCATCAGGCCGGCATGGTTGTCCTTGTGGCCCTGGAAGGGCAGGCCGAAGCCCTTGATCGTATAGGCGATGAAGCAGACGGGGCGATCGTGGTCGATGCCCTCGAAAGCCTCGAGCAGCGAGGGCATGTCGTGGCCGGCGAGATTGGTCATCAGCCGCGCCAGTTCGCCGTCGGAGCGCCGGCCGATCAGGGCAGAGACCGCGCCCTGGTCGCCGATATCGTCCTCCAGCCGCTTCCGCCAGGCCGCCCCGCCCTGGTAGCAGAGCGCCGCATAGAGCTGGTTCGGGCAGGTGTCGATCCAGCGCCGGAGCGCCGCGCCGCCGGGCTCGGCGAAGGCCGCTTCCAGCAGCTTGCCATATTTGAGGATCACCACGTCCCAGCCGAAATTGCGGAACATGGCCTCGAAACGCTCCCACAGCCCCTCGCGCACCACGGCGTCGAGGCTCTGGCGGTTGTAGTCCACCACCCACCAGGTGTTCCTGAGGCCGTGCTTCCAGCCCTCGATCAGCGCCTCGTAGATATTGCCCTCGTCCATCTCGGCATCGCCGATCAGGGCGACCATGCGGCCCTCAGGCCGGTCGAGCCCCCAGCCATGGGCGCGCACATAGTCCTGGGCGAGGGAGGAGAACAGCGTCTGCGCCACGCCGAGCCCGACCGAGCCGGTGGAGAAGTCGACGTCGTCGATGTCCTTGGTGCGCGAGGGATAGCTCTGCGCCCCCTTGAAGCCGCGGAAATTCTCCAGTTTCTCGCGCGTCTGCTGTCCCAGGAGATACTGGATCGCGTGGAAGTTCGGGCTCGCATGCGGCTTGACTGCCACCCGATCCTCCGGCCGCAGCACGGCGAAATAGAGCGCCGTCATGATCGTCGCCAGCGAGGCCGACGACGCCTGGTGCCCGCCAACCTTCAGCCCATCGGCACTGGCGCGCAGGTGGTTGGCATTGTGGATCGTCCAGGAGGCGAGCCAGAGGATCTTCTGTTCCAGCGCGGCGAGAGCGGCAAGACGGTCGGTCATGGTGGGGCGCTTCCCTTGGGGACCGCCATGATGCCGAAACTGGCCGGCAGCCTCCTGCTAAAAAACGCCTGACAGCAACGACACAAAGAGCAGTATCTGCTACGATGATCGCTCAGATCGACAGGTTCTGCTCATGATCAGGCTCGACGCCATCGACCGTCGCATCCTCGCGGAACTGCAGCGCGACGGCCGGATGACCAACCAGGCCCTGGCCGAAAAGGTCGGCCTGTCGCCGACCCCGTGCCTCCGGCGCCTGCGGCGGCTGGAGGAGGCGGGCATCATTGGCGGCTATGTCGCCGTCGTCGACCAGAAGGCGGTGGACCTGCCGGTCAGCGTCTTCATCTCGATCAAGCTGGAGCGCCAGCGCGAGGAGGACCTCGACCGCTTCGCCGAGGCTGTGGCGCGCTGGCCGGAGGTGATGGAATGCTACCTGATGACCGGCCAGCGCGACTATCTCATGCGTGTCGTCTGCGCCGACCTGCCGGCCTATGAGCGCTTCCTCAAGGCGCGGCTGACGCGGCTCGACGGCATCGCCTCCATCGAATCCTCCTTCGCCCTCGCCCAGGTCAAACACACGAACGTGTTGCCGCTTGCCTGAGGTGGCGGGCGGCGGAGCCGGCCACGGGCTTTGACAGGCGGCGCCGAGCCTCTACCCTTTCTCGTCTCTTCGATCGCGAGGATCCCCGCCATGTCGCGCCTCTCCCGCCGCACCGTCCTGACTCTCGCCGCCGCCGGCGCCGGAGCGGGCCTTCTCGGCCGCGGCGCCCATGCCCAGACCGCTACCGAGAGCCACGGCCTCTCCTATTTCGGCGACCTGAAATATCCGGCGGACTTTCCCCGCTTCGACTATGTGAACCCGGATGCGCCCAAGGGCGGCACCTTCATCCACACCGCCTCGACCTGGTCCTTCAACCAGAACCCGACGACCTTCAACACCATGAACACGCTGGTGCTGCGCGGCGACGCGCCGCCCGGCCTCGACGACATCTTCGCCACCCTCATGACCGGTGGCGGCGACGAGCCCGATTCGATGTACGGGCTCGCCGCCGAAAAGGTCGCCATCACCGCCGACGGGCTGACCTACCGCTTCACCCTGCGTGCCGGCGCCACCTTCCACGACGGCACGCCGATCACGGCGGATGACGTCGCCTGGTCGATCCTGACGCTGAAGGAGAAGGGCCACCCGCTGCTGCGCGTCGTGCTGCGCGACGTCGCGGGGGCGGTCGCCGAAAATCCGCGCCTCGTCGCCGTCAGCTTCGCGCGGGGCCGTTCCCGCTCGCTGCCGCTGACCGTCGCCGGCCTGCCGATCCTGTCCAGGGCATGGTACGCCAACCGCGACTTCGAGGCTTCCACCATGGACGTCCCGCTGGGCTCGGCCGCCTACAGGGTCGGCCGTTTCGAGGCCGGCCGCTTCATCGAATATGAGCGTGTCCGCAACTGGTGGGGCGAGAGGCTGCCCGTCTCCGTCGGCCAGAACAATTTCGACGTCATCCGCCTCGAATTCTTCCGCGACCGCGACGTCGCCTTCGAGGCCTTCAAGAGCCGCACCTACACGTTCCGCGAGGAGTTCACCTCGCGCGCCTGGGCGACGCAATATGACTTTCCGGCCGCCAGGGACGGCCGCGTCGTCCGCCGCGAGGTGCCGGACGAGACGCCCTCCGGCGCCCAGGGCTGGTTCATCAACACGCGCCGCGAGAAATTCGCCCATCCGAAGCTGCGCGAGGCGATTGGCCTCGCCTTCGACTTCGAATGGACGAACAAGAACGTCATGTTCGACAGCTACCGGCGGACCCATTCCTTCTTCCAGAACTCGCCGATGATGGCGGTCGGCAAGCCCTCGCCGGAGGAACTCGCCATCCTCGAGCCCTTCCGCGGCAAGGTGCCCGACGAGGTCTTCGACGAGCCCTATGTGCCGCCGGTTTCCAACGCCTCCGGCCAGGACCGCAACCTGCTGCGCCGCGCCACGCAATTGCTGCGCGAGGCCGGCTTCACCCTGCGGGACAACCGTCTGCTCGATGCCGCCGGCAAGCCGATGACCGTGGAATTCCTCGACTTCGACAATTCCCTGGAGCGCCACACCCAGCCCTTCGTCGCCAACCTCCGGCGCCTCGGCATCGAGGCGGCCATCCGGCGGGTCGATTCGGCCCAGTACCAGTCGCGCCTCAAGGACTATGACTTCGACCTGACCATCCGCCGCTACTCGCTCTCCCTCACCCCCGGTGAATCGCTGCGCACCTTCTTCGGCTCGGAGAGCGGCAAACAGCCGGGCTCGCAGAACCTCGCCGGAATCGCCGATCCCGTCATCGACGCGCTGATCCAGAAGATCCTGGCGGTGAACACCCGCCCCGAACTCACCACCCTCTGCCTGTGCCTCGACCGCGTGCTGCGCTCGGGGCGCTACTGGGTGCCCAACTGGTACAAGGCCTCCCACTGGATCGCCTACTGGGACCAGTTCGGCCATCCCGAGCGGAAGCCGAAATACAGCCGCGGCGTCCCGGCCACATGGTGGTTCGACCCGGCCAAGGCGGCCAGACTCGAACGGACGTGACGGGTGCGGCCGCCTCTCCGGGTCGGCGCTTGATCGAGAACAAGGCCCTGCCCGGCTGATTCGGCGTCAATGCGGGGTGGCGGTCCGGGACTCCGCTGGCGCATCCTGCCCAGCGGCCCGCGCCGCACCGGAACGCCGGAGGCGCCGCCATGTCGAGCACGAGCCGATCCCATGCCGGCCGCCCCCTGGCCCTCGCCGCCGGTCTCGCCGCCTGGCTGGCGGTTCTCCCGGCGCCGGCCGCGGCCGCCAATATCCAGCGCGGGCAGACGCTGGCCCGCACCTATTGCGCCACCTGCCACGCCCTCGACCGCACCTCGCCGAGCCCGCTGACCGCCGCACCGCCCTTCCGCGACCTCCATCGCAACTATCCGGTGGAGAGCCTCTCCGAGGCGCTGGCCGAGGGCATCATGACCGGCCACCCCTCCATGCCGCAATTCCGCTTCGACCCCGACCAGATCGAGGATTTCATCGCCTTCCTGAAGAGCCTGGAACGGCGGCGGTGAGGCGGCCTGAGCGGACGAGCGTGGAGCGGGAAGATGGTGCTGCGAGAGAGGATTGAACTCTCGACCTCTCCCTTACCAAGGGAGTGCTCTACCACTGAGCTACCGCAGCGAGGGCACCGGAGGCGCGAAACGATGCGCGGTGCGAACGGGACGCTTCCCTGCCACAGGGTGCGGCGCGATGCAAGGGCGGGGCTGCGATTTGGTGGCCGGCGGCGACAGGCGCGTTGCGCGTCGCCCCGTGGCGCGGCATCGTCGCGCTTCGGATGCGGGCGGACAGGGAGCGGCCATGGCCGGGGATGCGGACGAGGCGGGACGGCAGCAGACGGTGGGTTCGGGAGCCGCTCCGAAGCCGAGGGACGCCCGCGCCGAACGCCTCGCCGCCCAGCTCAAGGCCAATCTCCGGCGGCGCAAGGACCAGGCGCGGGGCCGCGCGGCGAACGAGGACGAGGCCGGCTGAGCGGCCGGGCGGAATTCCGCCGCGCCGCCTTCCTTGTTTCGCCTCCTTTGGTCGGCTAGACGAAGGCCCCCGCCGGGCGGCAAGGTTCTGCAACGCTGCCGGGCGATTCGACGTCGGGCGCCCAGTCGAGGCCAGCCCTCCCTCCGAGGAGTTCCGCATGGACCGCATCCGCATCACGGGTGGACGCCCGCTTCACGGCACCATCCCGATCTCGGGCGCCAAGAACGCCGCGCTGCCGCTGATGATCGCCTCGCTGCTGACCGAGGACGAGCTGACGCTGGCCAATGTGCCGCGCCTCTCCGACGTGTCGAACCTCGCCCGCATCCTTGGCAATCACGGCGTCGACGTCACCATTGCCGGCAAGCGCAACGGCGACGAGGTGCTGACCGGCCAGACTGTCCGCCTCAACGCCCGCTCCATCGTCGACACCACGGCGCCCTATGAGCTCGTCTCCACCATGCGCGCGAGCTTCTGGGTCATCGCGCCGCTCGTCGCCCGCATGGGCCGCGCCAAGGTCTCGCTGCCCGGCGGCTGCGCCATCGGCACGCGCCCGGTGGACCTGCTGCTCATGGCGCTGGAGCGCCTCGGTGCCACCATCGACATCGACGCCGGCTATGCGGTGGTGTCCGCCGACAAGGGCCTGAGGGGCGCCGAGATCGACTTCGGCAAGGTCACCGTCGGCGGCACCCACGTGGCGCTGATGGCCGCCTCACTCGCCGAGGGCACGACGGTCATCCACAATGCCGCCCGCGAGCCGGAGATCGTCGACCTCGCCGACTGCCTCATCAAGATGGGCGCCCGCATCAAGGGCCACGGCTCGGCGACCATCGAGGTCACCGGCGTTCCGCGCCTGCGCGGCGCCCACCACGCCGTGGTGGCCGACCGCATCGAGACCGGCACCTATGCCATGTGCGTCGCCATGGCCGGCGGCGATGTTCTGCTGGAGGGCGCTCGGCCCGAACTGCTGCAGGCCGCCCTCGACGTGCTGGTGGAGGCCGGCGCCGAGATCTCCTCGACCAACGAGGGGATCCGGGTGAAGCGCAACGGCCATGGCCTGTCGCCGGTCAACGTCACCACCGACCCCTATCCGGGCTTCCCCACCGACCTGCAGGCCCAGCTCATGGGTCTGATGACCCGGGCCAAGGGCACCTCCCACATCACCGAGACGATCTTCGAGAACCGCTTCATGCATGTGCAGGAGCTCGCCCGCCTCGGCGCCCATATCCAGCTCGACGGCCAGACGGCGACCATCGAGGGCGTCGACACGCTGAAGGGCGCGCCGGTCATGGCCACCGACCTGCGGGCCTCGGTGTCGCTGGTCATCGCGGCACTGGCCGCCCAGGGCGAAACCACGGTGAACCGCGTCTATCACCTCGACCGCGGTTTCGAGCGGCTGGAGACCAAGCTCGCCGCCGTCGGCGCCGATATCGAGCGCATTTCCGGCGGCTGACCCGTCGGACCGCGTCGCCACTGCGACGGAAAAAGCAAACCTTGCGGCAGCGCCCTCATCGATGGTGCGGGATGCCGCAGCTCCGTCCGCACCCGAGCCTTCGTCCCCGCGCAAACGACAACGCCCGCATGCCGGGGGGGCATGCGGGCGCTTGAAATTGGTGCCCAGAAGAGGACTGGCCGATCAGAGCGAATTCCCCAGCGATATCAATGGCCCTCGTGGGCCGCTGGAGCCTCTTGTGTACCTCCTCGGTGTGCCTGTGGCAAGCCTCGCCGCCCATGCTGGTGACGCGGTGATGTGCGCCAGCCGACCCATGCCCGATGTGATGCCCGGAGACGGACTCGCACCATCATCCGCTGTTGCGCTCCATCACCGACCATTAAGGCGGTTCGGTCACCTTGCCGGTACCCGTCGCCTGCCGGTAGCTTGCCTTGCATGACCCCTCCGCCAACCTCAGGTAGCGACCCGTTCGAGCCTTCCCGCTTCATTGGGAGGTGGAAGGGTGCAGCGGGGACAGAGAGAGGGGATGCCCAGACGTTCTTGAACGAGCTGTGCCGCCTCATTGGGGTGGATCAGCCGCACGACCATCGTGAACGGGGCCTCCCAGCCGAGGACTACTGCTTCGAGCGAGCCGTCAGGTTCCGTTACGAGGACGGTTCCACCTCCCCCGGCCGCATCGACCTGTACCGCAAGGGCTCCTTCGTGCTGGAGGCCAAGCAGTCCACCAAGCGGCAGAAGGGTGGCGACACCTACGACCAGCTCTCATTCATGCTGGAGGCCGATGGTGGTGTTGCGGTGAAGGAGAGGCCCCGGGCCAAGGCGGTGGCGTCCTCATGGGACGTGCTCATGCGCTCCGCCAAGCGACAGGCTGAGGACTACGCCCGGGCACTGGACGAGTGGCCGCCCTTCATCATCGTCGTGGACGTGGGTCACGCCATCGAGGTCTATGCCGACTTCTCCCGGCAGGGAAATAACTACGCCCAGTTCCCCAACCGGAACGAGTTCCGCATCACGATGGACGACCTCCAGCGGGAGGAGGTTCGCGACCGTCTCAGGGACATCTGGACAGACCCCCTCAGCCTCGACCCCGCCACCCGGGCCGCCGAGGTCACGCAGGGCATCGCCTCCCTCCTCGCCAAGATGACCCAGTCGCTGGAGGCGCGGGCCAAGCTGGAGGACCCGACCCAGAAGGCGGAGCATGCCTTCCGTATCTCGAAGTTCCTCATGCGGTGCATCTTCGCCATGTTCGCAGAGGACATCGGCTTGTTGCCAGCCGGTGGCTTCCTCAAGCTCATCGAGATGTACAAGGGTAGGGCAGACCGGTTCCACCACGCGGCCAACGACTTCTTCGACAAGATGGACAAGGGTGG
The DNA here is from genome assembly GCA_943368975.1 of Archangium gephyra. GTDB lineage: Bacteria > Pseudomonadota > Alphaproteobacteria > Rhizobiales > Phreatobacteraceae > Phreatobacter. The sequence goes on along the minus strand of CALRLZ020000057.1, from coordinate 6,935 downwards.
CCACCTCCCGGCCATCCAAGCCGACATCCGCAGGTTTAACGGCGGCCTGTTCCGCGAGGCCATCTCGGTCCCCATCACCGAGGACGAGCTTGGCCTTCTGGAGCAGGCGGCCCGTCGTGACTGGAAGAACGTCGAGCCCGCCATCTTCGGCACGCTGCTGGAGCAGGCACTCTCCGACCGGGAACGGTCGAGCCTTGGAGCCCATTACACGCCCCGGGCCTATGTCGAGCGCCTCGTGGTGCCTACCATCGTGGAGCCGCTGCGTGAGGACTGGGACATCGTCCAGAGCGATGCCATCGGCAGGTTCCTCGAAGGCGATGCCCCGGCCGCCCGTGAGGCGGTGAAGCAGTTCCATGACCGTCTCTGCGACACGCTCGTTCTCGACCCGGCCTGCGGTACGGGCAACTTCCTGTACGTGGCGCTGGAGCTGATGAAGCGCCTCGAAGGCGAGGTGCTGGACTTCCTGAAGGAGTTGGGAGAGCCGAGCGAGCCGCTGCGGACCATCGACCCCCACCAGTTTCTCGGCATCGAGAAGAACCCCCGTGCCGTCCCAATTGCCGAGCTAGTCCTGTGGATAGGATTCATTCAGTGGTGGTTCCGCACTCGGGAGCGAGCCGTCATCCAAGAGCCCATCCTCAAGGACTTCGGCACCATCAAGGTGGCAGATGCTGTCCTGGCCTTCGACCGGGAAGAGCTGCTGAAGGACGAGAGCGGGCGGCCTGTGACCCGTGCGGACCCGCAGGCGACCAAGCTCCACCCCATCACCGGTGAGGTCATCCCTGATCCGGATGCGCGGCTGGAGGTGTACCGCCTCGTGAACCCAAGGCCAGCCAAGTGGCCGATGGTGGACTTCATCGTCGGCAACCCTCCCTTCATCGGGGGCAAGGACATCCGTGCCGAGCTGGGGGACGGCTATGCCGAGGCCCTGTGGAAGTCCCGAGGAAAGAAGACCGACTCTATCGACTTCGTCATGTACTGGTGGGACATGGCCGCGACCATGCTGCGGGCCAAGGGGACCCGCCTTCGCCGCTTCGGCTTCATCACCACCAACTCGATCACTCAGAAGTTCTCGCGACGGGTGCTAGAGAAGCACCTCAAGGCCGCGAAGAACCCCATCTCGCTGCTGTTCGCGGTTCCGGATCACCCGTGGGTCAAGAGTGGCAAGAGTACAGGCAAGCGAGCCGCCGTCCGCATCGCGATGACGGTCGCAGAACGCGGGCTGCGGGAAGGGCAACTGGCGGAGGTGGTTCACGAGAGCCGACTCGATACTGACCAGCCTCATGTCGAGCTTCGGTCGGTCCTCGGCAGGATCAGCGCCGACTTGAACGTCGGTGCAGACCTCACATCGACAACAGTGCTCCGTTCCAATGAAGGTATCACCAGCCCCGGGGTGAAGCTCCATGGTGACGGCTTCATCATCACACCGCATCAAGCACTGGCGTGGGGTCTGGGAAAAGACGCGGGTCTCCGTGACCACATCCGAGAGTATCGCAACGGTCGCGACCTAACCTCCAGACCTCGGGGAGTCTTGGTCATCGACGTGTTCGGGCTGTCGGAGGATGAGGTGCGGCAGCGGTTCCCCGCACTCTGGCAAAGGCTCAACGAGACCGTGAAGCCCGCCCGTGAAGCCCAAGCGGCGAAATCTCCGACGGCGGACGCCATCTCATACAGCGAAAACTGGTGGCTGTTCGGGAAGCCTCGCCAAGAGCTCCGTCCCGCACTCCTTGGGCTCCCTCGCTTCATTGCGACCGTGGAGACCGCGAAACATCGCTTCTTCAAGTTCTTGCCGGGCAACGTTCTACCGGACAACATGCTGATATGCGTGGCGACGTCAGATGCCTTCCATCTTGGTGTTCTCTCATCCCGGTTTCACGTCATCTGGGCATTGAGGGCTGGAGGCTGGCTCGGAGTCGGGAATGATCCCCGGTACTCAAAGTCCCGCTGCTTCGACCCCTTCCCCTTCCCGGACGCCACCGAGACGCAGAGGGCGACCATTGGTGCCCTTGCCGAGGAGCTGGACGCCCTTCGCACGCGGGTGCTGGAGGAGCACGCCTTCCTGACTATGACCAAGCTCTACAATGTCCGCGACAAGCTCCTGAAGGGTGAGCCCTTTGACGAGAGCGACCGCGCCATCCATGAGGCAGGCTCGGTCGGTGTCATCCATGAACTGCACCAGCGTATCGATCGTGCAGTGGCTGATGCCTATGGTTGGCCTGCCGACCTCAGTGAGGACGACATCCTCACCCGTCTCGTTGCCCTGAACGCCGAACGAGCCGAGGAGGAGCGCAACGGCCTCGTCCGATGGATTCGCCCCGAATATCAGGCCGCCCGGTTCGGGGAAGGCCGCTCGGCTCGCAAGGAAGCCCAGATCGAAGCCGACCTCGATGCGCCGACCACTGGCAACCCCAGCCTGCCCAAGGACGACCGCGACCTCTTGGCGGAGCTGCGCCGGACGCTGCGGGGCATCGGTCGCCCTGCCGAAGCCAACGATATCGCCATCCGGTTCAAGGAAGGCCGCAGGGCCACACGCCGGGTCGAACGTGGCCTCCAACTCCTCGCTGCGGCAGGTGTTGCCCGCCGCTCGCCTCAGGGCTGGTTTGTGCTCAACTCGTGAGCCTGCGGCATTCGAGGTGGCCTATGCAGAATGCACACCAAGGGGATGCATGGGGTATGGGTCAGAAATCGCCCTCTTCCTCGTCGTCCGGCTCATCGACGTAGCCCTCCAGTTCACGAACGACCTCCCGGAGCTTGTCGCCGAAATGCAGGGACAAGGCTCGTGCGGCAATCTCGGGGTTGTTGGTGAGCTTGGTGTAGAACGCCTTGGACAGGCGCTCGGCATACTCCTGCGCAAGGGCCTCCTTCCTCGCCTCGATTTCGTCCGGCTCCCACGTCAACGACGCGATACCCTTGGATGCCCGAAGCGCCGCCTTCCAACGGTCATGGTCGAACGCTTCGGCTCCCAAGGCCCTCGCGACCTTCCTCATGTTCGCGACCTGCCGTTCCGAGATGCCGGCGGCCAAGGCTGTCTGCTTGATGGAGTGACGGCCGAGGAGGACCAGCTTCCACGCGTAGTCACTGCGTTCTGTCAGCCGCATCGGCAGCTTCGCCCGCGAGTTCGCTCTGCCGCTCTCCGCAACGGCCTCCTCGACGGTGCCGGTGAAGTAGACGACCGGAATGCCTTCGATGATCCCGGCTCGCCGGTAGGCCTCCATCCGATGGTGGCCTTCGATCAGCACCGCCTGCGGGCCAAGCTGGACCACGACAACTGGATCAAGCCTGCCTTCGCGCCCGATGGCGCTGATGAGGTCCCCGAGGTGCGGCTCGTAGAACGCCCCGCCTCGGGCCTGAAAAAGGACGGGCTCCTGCCGGATATCCTTCCACGCCAGCGTGTCCGGCAATGTGGCGGGAGACGGCTGCTGTGCCTGCGCCTCCAGCTTGGTCAGAAGCTCCATCGGCTCGAAGTCGGGGCTTTCGGCTCCAGCGGCCCCCGGTTCGGTCACGGGCGCGCTCGGGAGGCTCGGGGTCTCATCGGTCATGTCAGGCACTTTCAGAAGGGACGGGCAAAAGGGTTAGGCACCCTGTCGGACACAGGGACGCGAACATAGCGAAGGAGGGCAGAAACGCCCCGAATGGACATCTCGTTTCTGTAGTGTGGGGGGTCTTCGATTTCGACCCCTTCTCCTGGACTGGGGGGTCTCCCGGAACTGCGCCTCGACAGCCTCAGGTTCGGGTCATGGCGTCCATCAGACGGCGCACCTGCGTGGCCTGCCAGACCCCTCGACCCGTGGCCGTGGGGATGCCCCGCTCGTTGAGTGCCGCAGCAATCTCCCGCAGCGACGACAGGCCGGAAGCCATGACCTCCTCGACCACAGGAGCGAGGTCGGACGCACGTCCATCAGCCTTGGCCTTCTTGGCCCTCAGGGCCTTCTCCCGAGTCTCCGGGGCGATGATGGTGCCCCTATAGCCACCGAGCTTCCGACCGCGCTCCTTGGCCGCCCCAAGGGCTGCCTTGGTGCGTTCCGAGATGACCCTCCGCTCCTCGTCCGCGATGACGGCCATGATGCCGATGGTCAGCCTGTTGGCGTGCGGGTTGTCCACCGCGATGAAGTCCACCCCGGCCTTCTCCAGTCCGAACAGGAAGTGCGCATCGCGGGACAGGCGGTCCAGCTTAGAGATGACGAGGGTCGCCCGATGGACCCGGCAGGCCCGAAGCGCCTGCTCCAGCATCGGCCTGTCGTTCTTGCGACCGCTCTCGACCTCGGTGAACTCACCGACCAAGGTCCAGTCCCCGCCGTTGAGGTAACGGTGGACGCTGGCACGCTGGGCTTCGAGCCCAAGGCCGGACCGACCCTGATCCTCGGTGGAGACGCGGTAGTACGCGACGAACGAGCCTTGAGCCATGGTGTGACGGTTCCAACAACGAGCGTTGTGAGATATGTCACACGGCTTGTGGTTGAAGTCAAGGTTGCGGCACACTTATCCGAAACCGGAGAGTCGCAGTGGCCATTCCCGACTACCAGACCTTGATGCTGCCCGTTCTGAAGCTCGCGTCGACGGGAGAATGCCGAGTGCCCGATGTCGCCACCAGGGTGGCTGACGAGTTCAGACTGTCCGAAGCCGAGCGGGAAGAGCTGCTGTCCAGCGGTAAGCAGCGGGTCCTGCACAACCGCATACACTGGGCCAAGTTCTACATGGCCAAGGCCGGCCTCATCGACACTCCCTCGCGAGGGCGCTTCACGGCCAGCCAAGCGGGCAAGGACCTGTTGGCCACCAACCCCTCCCGCATCGACGTGTCGGTGCTCATGCGAATGCCTCAGTTCAGGGAGTTCTACCGGAACGAGGGGGCTGAGGCTGGAGAGGATGGGCATGCTGCCCCAGTCCTGCAGGCCCAAGCCGTGCAGGGCTCAACTCCCGAGGAACAGATCGATGCTGCCCAGCAAGCCCTGCTGTCGGCGTTGAGAGCGGAGCTACTCGAACGGATCATCGCCAACACACCTTCGTTCTTCGAGCAGCTCATCGTCAGCCTGCTTGTCGCGATGGGCTATGGCGGCTCGCACAAGAACGCGGCTGCACAGCTCGGCCGGTCAGGGGACGGAGGCGTCGATGGCGTCATCAACGAGGACCGGTTGGGGCTGGACCGTGTGTATGTCCAAGCCAAGCGGTACGCGCCTGCGAACACCATCGGCCGTCCCGATGTCCAAGGCTTCGTCGGGAGCCTCGTGGGTCTTGGGGCATCCAAGGGCGTGTTCGTGACGACATCCTCCTTCAGTCCGCAGGCCCGTGAGTTCGTAAAGCACCTGTCGCAGCGGGTCGTGCTCATCGATGGTCAGGCGTTGACGGACCTGCTTGTCGAGCACGGCGTCGGTGTCAGAACCTTCCGCACCATCGAAGTGAAGAGATTGGACGAGGACTTCTTCCTTGAGGACGACTGACCCACCCGGACGGGGGAACTCACGCGAGGTCCGATGGATCGATGCCGTCTCGCATCTTCTCGTCTGACATTCCGGGTAGGGGGAGCTTGGCCACCGCCTGATACAGCGTCGTCAGCCAAAGCCCACCGTAGTTCTGCCCCTCGTTCGCAGCCGCATGACCGGTGATCCGGTCTGACACGCTGTCCTGAATACCGTTATCGCGGGCCACCGTCTTGAAGTAATGCCGCCAAGCGTGGTTCGGGTCCTTCCGATGGTCGCGACCGACCTTGAGCCCGAGCGTGTGGACCCACGCCGCGAGGTTCTTCGAGATGATCTTCGCTGGTGGCTTGGTGGAGCCCTCGCGCCGTCGCCTGGGGTCGTAGAAGAGGGGGCCATCGGGCTTCGCCCTCACGAAGTCGAGAAAGCCAGCGGCGATCACGTCAGGGTGCAGCGGCACGTCTCGCTCGGAGTTGGCGTTCTTGACGGAGCCTGCTTCCCCGGTGATCCGCATGAACCAGATGTCCTTCTCGTTCCGGATGTCCTCCCTGCGAAGCTGACACACCTCTGCAACACGGGCTCCCGACTGGGCACAGAGGAGCGGCACCCATCGACGGACTGGGCTCTTCTCCTTGGCCGCAGCGGTGAGGATGGCCTTCGCTTCCTCGGGAGTGAACGCCATCATCCGTTCGTTCGGTCTGGCTTTCCTGACAACCGAGATGCGGGCCCCGGGGTTGTCACTGAGGAGGTCGTTCTCTACGGCCCATGAGAAGACCGCCTTCAAGGCAGCCAACTTGGCCCCGTTGATCGTCTTCGGGGCGTCCCCGGCATCGAGCAGGTGTTGCTTCCACCCCACCACGTCTTTCTTCGTGACACGGCTGGCATCGTCGTGCCCGACGAACTCGGAAAAGCGGGTGATGTACGTGGTGTAGAGATGGAGGGTTGCCGGCTTCGGCTGCTTCTCCTTGGCCCAGCCTTCGATCAGGGTCCTGAACGGGACCGCTGACGTGGTGGTTGCCGCCGGCTTATCCGGCTCGAAGTCCGGAAAACGGTCGGCTTCCCGGTCGCGGCTGTAGTCGCCCTCTGCACGCCTGATGAGCGTCGTGGCTGCTTTGACGTGCGCCAAGGCCATCTGAACCGCCCCGGTTTTGCCGGAGGCTCCAACTTCCAAGTAGGATGGAGCCATGACGAGCAAGACCACGAACAAGTTTTCACCTGAGGTCCGCGAGCGGGCGGTGCGGCTGGTGCTGGACCAGGAGGACGAGCATTCCTCGCGCTGGGTTGCCTGCGCATCGATCGCCGCCAAGATCGGCTGCTCGACCCACACGCTGCTGGAGTGGGTCAGGCGGTCGGAGGTCGATGGCGGGAAGCGCGCTGGGGTTCCCTCCGATGTCGCGGAGAAGCTGAAGGCGCTCGAACGGGAGAACCGCGAGCTGCGCCAGGCGAACGAGATCCTGCGTAAGGCATCGGCTTATTTCGCCCAGGCGGAGCTCGACCGCCCATTCAAACGATGATCGCCTTCATTGA
>CALRLZ020000056.1:0-19458 GCA_943368975.1 Archangium gephyra | reverse complement strand
CGCCCGCTTCCGCTCCTATCGCGGCGGGCACCGCATGAACGTCAAGCTGCTCGAAGCTCTCTTCGCCGATCCGAGCGCCTATGCGATCGTCGACCAGGCGCCCCGGCGCGAGCGCGGTCACGCCGATCTCGGCGTCGCCGTCGCCGCCTATGGGCCGGACGCCAACTGACGCTTTGCCCCAATTGGGCCTCAACTCCGCTTCAGAACGTGGCGACGGGGTGATAGCCCCACCGTGCAAATTCGGTTATGAGCCGTCCCGGGCCTCGGGGCCCGTGTCATAACGTCGAGTGGGAAGGTCGTGACCGTGCAGAAGCATCCCGTGGATGGGCAGCCTTCTCAGCCCCTTTCGGAGCGTCCGGCCCGCAGCGCCTCGTCGCGCGCGGTGATCCTGGCAGCGGTTCTGGCGGTGACCCTCCCGCTCGGTGCCTGCGCCAACGCGCCTTCCCTCGGCAATCTGTTCGGTGGCAACACCGATTCGGCCAGCCTGCCCGACGAGCCGGCCGAAAAGCTCTACAACGAGGGCATCGCCCTGCAGAACCGCCGCGACTGGCGGCGTGCCGCCCTCAAGTTCATGGAGATCGACCGCACCCATCCCTACACGGAATGGGCCAAGCGGGCGCTCGTCATGGCCGCCTATTCCTATTACGAGGCGCAGGACTACGAGGAGACGATCAACCAGGCGCGCCGCTATCTCCAGCTGCATCCCGGTTCGAACGACGCCGCCTATGCCCAGTATCTGATGGGCGCCGCCCAGTATGACCAGATTCCCGACGTCCAGCGCGACCAGGGTCGCACCGAGCGCGCTCTCGTGGTCCTCGAGGAGGTCACGCGCAAGTGGCCGCAGTCGGAATATGCCATCGCCGCCCGCCGCAAGGTCGAGGTCGCCCGTGACCAGCTCGCCGGCCGCGAGATGTCGGTGGCCAAATACTATCTCGACCGCCGCCAGTTCGCCGGGGCCATCAACCGCTACCGCACGGTGATCTCGCAGTTCCAGACGACCCGCCATGTCGAGGAGGCCCTCGCCCGCCTCGTCGAGTGCTACATGGCGCTCGGCATCGTCAACGAGGCGCAGACTGCGGCCGCCGTTCTCGGCCACAACTTCCCGGACAGCCAGTGGTACCGCGACAGCTACGCGCTGATTCAGGGCCAGGGCCTGACCCCGCGCGAGGACACCGGCTCCTGGATCAGCCGCGCCTTCCGCCGCATCACCGGCTGACCCTTCCGTTCCTTCTCCGTTCGCGATAAGCCCTTGGGGGCGCGGGGCCGGCCGAATCTCTCGGCCCGCGCGCCACGTCGCTGCCGGGAACTCGCGAACCGCCCATGCTCGTCCAGCTTTCGATCCGCGACATCGTCCTGATCGACCGGCTCGATCTGACCTTCGCCGAGGGGCTCTCCGTGCTCACCGGCGAGACCGGCGCCGGCAAGTCCATTCTCCTCGACGCCACCTCCCTGGCGCTCGGCGCCCGTGGTGACGCAGCCCTCGTCCGCCACGGCCAGGACCAGGGCCAGGTGACGGCGGTCTTCGACGTGCCGCTTGCCCATCCCGCCCGCCGCATCGCCGCCGAGGCGGACATCGACACCGAAGGCGACATGATCCTCCGGCGCGTCCAGCTCGCCGACGGCCGCACCCGTGCCTTCGTCAACGACCAGGCCGTCAGCGTCCAGGTGCTGCGCGCCATCGGCGGGGCGCTGGTGGAGATCCACGGCCAGCATGCCGACCGGGCGCTGATCGAGGCCGAGAGCCATCGCGGCGTCGTCGACGCCTTCGGCGGCCTCGCCGGTGAGGTGGAGTCGGTTCGCGCCGCCTGGAAGGGCTGGCGCGACGCCCGCAAGGCGGTGGAGGAGGCGCAGGCCCGCCTCGCCAAGGCCCGCGCCGACGGCGACTTCCTGCGCCTGGCGGTGGAGGAACTGTCCCGGTTGAAGCCCGCGCCGGGCGAGGAGGCCGATCTCGCTGCCCGCCGGCAGGAGATGATGGCCTCCGAGAAGATCGCCAGCGACCTCGCCGAGGCCATGGACGTTCTGGCCGGACCGGCCTCCGCCGTTCCCTCGCTGGCCGCCGCCTGGCGCCGGCTGGAGCGCCGCGCCGGCCAGGCGCCGGCCCTGGTCGAGCCCATCGTCCGGGCCTTCGGCGAGGCGCTCGACCGGATCGAGGACGCAAGGGCCGCGGTCGAGGCGGCCCAGCGCGCCGCCGAGTTCGACCCGCGCGAACTCGAGCGCATCGAGGAGCGGCTCTTCGCCCTGCGCGCCGCCTCGCGCAAATTCGCCGTCCCGGTCGAGGGGCTCGCCGATCTCGCCGCCCGCTACCTCGCCGATGTCGCGGCGCTCGATGCCGGCGAGGACCGGCTGGTGGCGCTGGAAAAGGCCGCCGGCGCCGCCGAGGCCGCCTATGGCAAGGCCGCGGCCGCCCTCTCCGCCAAGCGCAAGGCCGCGGCGGCGCGGCTCGATGCCGCCGTCAATGCCGAACTCGGGCCGCTGAAGCTCGACCGCGCCCGCTTCATGACCGAACATGCCGCCGACGGCTCCGGCGCCGAGGGCATCGACCGGCTGGAATTCTGGGTCCAGACCAATCCCGGCACCCGCCCCGGGCCGATGATGAAGGTCGCCTCGGGCGGCGAACTCTCCCGCTTCATGCTGGCGCTCAAGGTGGTGCTCGCCGACCAGGGCTCGGCGCCAACCCTGGTCTTCGACGAGATCGACACCGGCGTCGGCGGCGCGGTGGCCGATGCCATCGGCCAGCGCCTCGCCCGCCTTGGCGGCAAGGTCCAGGTGCTCTCGGTCACCCATGCCCCGCAGGTCGCGGCCAAGGCGACGCGGCATTATCTGATCGCCAAGGAGACGACGGGCCAGCGCGTCGCCACCCGCGTCAAGCCGCTCGGCTTCGAGCTGCGCCGCGAGGAACTGGCCCGCATGCTGGCCGGCGAGACCATCACCGACGAGGCCCGCGCCGCCGCCGAGAAGCTGCTGACCGTCGGATGAGCCGTCATCGGATTGCCGGCTTTGGCGCGTGATGTCGCTCGCATGACCAGTTTCGCTGCTGCCCGCGCGCTTGCCTTGCCGCTCACTCTGATCCCTGCGATCGGGCTGGCACTGCTGGCACCTCTCGCGGCCAGCCCCGCCCTGGCCCAGCCCGCCACCGTGACGGAGGCCCTTGCCGCCTGCGCCGCCGTCTCCGACATCCGCGTCGCCGGCTCCACCCTCTGCTTCAGCGGGGATATCGACGCCGCCACCGCCGGCCGCGCCGAAAGCCTCCTCGCCGACCGCGGTCTCACCGCCATGGTCGTGACCTCAGACGGCGGCGAGGTCAGGGCGGCGCTGCGCCTCGCCCGCGCCCTGCGCGCCCACGGCCTGCTGCTCGTGGTCAAGGGCCAGTGCATCTCCTCCTGCGCCAATTTTCTCTTCCCCGCCGCCCGGACCAAGGCGGTGGCGCCGGAGAGCCTGCTCATCTTCCATGGCGGCATCGCGCCCGGCGCCTTTGGTGGCTTGTTCGGTGGCGGGGAGGAGCGCGGGTTGCTGTCGCTCACCCGCGCCTTCTACCGCGAGATCGGCGTCGACGGCGCCATCACCTACGACCCGCCCTGGTGGCGCGACCCGCGCTCCGGCCTGCGCGAGCTCGCGGAGGAATGGACCGCGACCCCCGCCGCCTTGCGCCGCCATGGCTTCACCGGCATCGTCGCGATGTGGTGGCCCTCCCACGAGGCCGTGATCCGCCGGGCGGCGGTCCAGGGCATCAGGCTCGGCATCGTCGACTGAGCTGCTGCCATTCCGACTCTTGCCGCCGCCGCCCATGGCTCTATCGTCACGCCCTGTCGTCCCCGCCAGAAAACCGTGGATGCCGGGCGCGCCGCCGGGCATGACGGTGCGAGAACCTGCCTGCCCGGAATCGGTCGAGCCTGCCCATGTCGAAAAGTCCCGCCCCCCAAGCTCCCGTCGATGCGATGACTGCCGACGAGGCCCGCCGCGAACATGAGCGGCTCGCCGAGGCCATCGCCGAGGCCGACCGGGACTATTACCAGGACGACGCGCCAACCCTCACCGATGCCGATTACGACACCCTGCGTCGCCGCTACCAGGCGCTGGAACAGGCATTTCCGGCGCTCAGGACCGCCGACAGCCTGTCCGAGAAGGTTGGCGCCGCGCCGGCCGGCAAATTCGGCAAGGTCACCCATGCCGTTCCCATGCTGTCGCTGTCCAACGCCTTCGCCGACGCCGAGGTCATCGACTTCGTCGGCCGCGTGCGCCGCTTCCTCGGCCTTGACGCCGATGCGCCCGTGGCCATGACCGCCGAGCCGAAGATCGACGGCCTGTCCTGCTCGCTGCGCTATGTCGCGGGCAGGCTCACCGTGGCGGCGACGCGCGGCGACGGCGCGGTCGGCGAGGACGTCACCGCCAATATCCGCACCATCCACGAGATCCCGCAGGTCCTGGAAGGGGCTCCCGAGGTGCTGGAGGTGCGCGGCGAGGTCTATCTCAGCCACGCGGACTTCCGCGCCATCAATGCCCGGCAGGAGGAGCGGGGGCTGCCGCCCTTCGCCAATCCGCGCAATGCCGCCGCGGGCTCGCTGCGCCAGCTCGACCTGGAGATCACGCGCCAGCGGCCGCTGCGCTTCTTCGCCTATGCCTGGGGCGAGATCAGCCCGGCCCGTCCCCGCGACACCCAGTCCGGCATGGTCGCCTGGTTCCGCGCCCTCGGCTTCCCCACCAATCCGCTCACCGTGGTCTGCGACAGCGCCGAGGCGCTCCTCGCCCATTACCGGCTGATCGAGGCGAAGCGCGCCACCCTCGGCTATGACATCGACGGCGTCGTCTACAAGGTCGACAGCCTCGACCTGCAGGCCCGCCTCGGCTTCGTCTCGCGCTCGCCGCGCTGGGCCGTCGCCCACAAATTCGCCGCCGAAAAGGCGACGACCATCCTCGAGGCGATCGATATCCAGGTCGGCCGCACCGGCGCGCTGACGCCCGTGGCCAAGCTGCGCCCCGTCACCGTCGGCGGCGTCGTCGTCTCCAACGCGACTCTGCACAACGAGGATTACATCAAGGGCATCGGCACCGATGGCGGGCGCTTCCGCGACCACGACATCCGCGTCGGCGACACCGTCATCGTCCAGCGCGCCGGCGACGTCATCCCGCAGGTGCTGGACGTTGTCATCGACAAGCGCCCGGCGGAGGCGAAGCCCTATGCCTTTCCCACCACCTGCCCGGCCTGCGGCAGCCCTGCGATCCGCGAGGAGGGCGAGGCGATCAGGCGCTGCACCGGCGGCTTCGCCTGTTCGGCGCAGGCGGTGGAGCGGCTGCGCCATGTCGTCTCCCGCCGCGTCTTCGACATCGAAGGCCTCGGCGCCGAGCGGCTGCCCTTCTTCTTCGCCGACCCCGACCTGCCGATCCGCGAGCCGGCCGACATCTTCACCCTGGCGCGGCGCGACGGCGAGAACCTGAAGAAGCTGAAGGACAAGGAGGGCTTCGGCGCCCTCTCGGCGAAGAACCTGTTCGACGCCATCGAGGCGAGCCGCACGGTGGCCCTCGATCGCCTTATCGCGGCCTTGGGCATCCGCCATGTCGGCGAGACGACGGCGCGTGTCCTCGCCCGCGCCTACGGCACCTGGCAGGCCTTCCACGACGCGGCGGTGCGCCTCGCCGAGGGCGATGCGGAGACCCGCGCCGAACTCGATTCCCTCGACCAGATCGGCGATGCGGTGATCGATGCCATGGCCGCCTTCTTCGCCGAGCCGCGCAACCGCGCCATGGTCGAGCGCCTCGTTGCCGAACTGTCGGTGGAGGCGGCCGAGAGGCCGAAGGCCGACACCCCCGTCGCCGGCAAGACCGTGGTCTTCACCGGCGCGCTGGAAAAGATGACCCGCGACGAGGCCAAGGCCATGGCCGAAAGGCTCGGGGCGAAGGTCGCGGGATCGGTGTCGAAGAAGACGGATTATGTCGTCGCCGGCCCCGGGGCAGGCTCCAAGCTGGACAAGGCGCGCGACCTCGGGGTCGCCGTCATGACCGAGGACGAATGGTTCGAGCTTGTAAAATAATCTCGCGAATCCAGATCGTTAACAGTTCGTTTCCACAAGCCATGCGCGGAATGCAAGACGATTGTGCATCGCACAATCTTGTAAAATCGCTGCACTGCAACAAAATAGGGGAGTGTAAAGGGAGGAAGCCTCGAGGTCGTCCGCTCTTTCAGAGGAGAGACCACCATGGCTACCATTGCACTCGACAAGATCACTTCCGCCGCCCCGGCCGAGAAGGCCACGGGCAAGCGCGGCTTCTGGGGTTCCATCTACGACGCCATCGTCGAGGCCCAGGAACTGCGCGCCGCCACCTATGTCAACGGCTACCTGGCCCATCTGTCGGACGAGGAACTCGCCCGCCACGGCCTGACCCGCGACCAGATGGTCCGTCGCACCCGCAGCATGATGGCGACTGGCTGAGGTTCGCCAAGCCATCGCAGGACGAGGCCGGTCCTGCCCCCGCAGGACCGGCCGTCCGCGTCACCCCGCCCCTGGAGGGCAGCATGTTCTTCGCGACCATTGCCGGTTACCTGAACGCCATGCGCCGCCGCCGTGCCGAACGCATGGCGCGCGAGGCCGAGACCATCGTTTCGGCCGACGAACTGCGCCGCGCCGGCATCCTGACCACGCTCGGCAGCGCCTACACCCTGCCCTTCGCCCGCTGATCCCGTCGCGCCGTCCTCAGGACGGCTTGCGCCTGATGCCGATCACCTGACCGACCCCTTCAGGCCGCTCACGGCCCTGGCTGTCCTGATGCCAGGCCGCGAGCCGCGCCATGATGTCGTCCGGAAAGGGCGCCGGCTTGCGCGTCGCCATGTCGATATGGATCGAGATCGATTCCATCGTCGCCGACAGCCAGCGCTCCTCGGCATGGATCAGTTCCATCCAGTAATGGATGCGCTTGGCGTCGACGTCGAGGATGCGGATGCGCGCCTGGACCGGGTCCGTCAGATGCACCTCGCGCAGGTAGCGCACATGCATCTCCATGGCGAAGAAGCTCATGTTGCGCGTGCGCACATAGCTTTCCGACAGGCCGATCCGCTCGAACAGCATGTCCAGCCCCTCGTCGAAGAGCTTGACGTAGAAGGCGACGTTCACGTGGCCGTTATAGTCGATCATCTCCGGCCGGACGGCCATCCGCGGAGTGATCGCAAGGCCCGTCTCGGGGCAGAGGTCGAAGGCGGTCATGACTCCCGCTTAGCCGATGGCGACAGGGTCCGGCAATCGCCCGGCCGGGGGAGGGGATGCGCACCCGCCGCATGAGCGCGTCCGGGGAACGCCGCAGCAAGGGGGGCCCCGCCCTTTGCCTTGGCCGCGCCAGCCCCTAAGGTCCGCTCACGCTCCGCCGCCGGAGTGACCAGGGATCCACATCATGTCCACCCGTACCCGCCCGAGCCCGGAGACCGTCGCCGCCGTGGTCGCCGAACTGCAGGCCCGCTTCGGCAACCGGGCCGTTACCTCGCAGGCGGTGCGCCAGCAGCATGCCCATACCCTCACCTGGATCGAGAACCAGCCGCCGGATGTCGTCGTCTTCGCCGAGACCACCGAGGACTGCGTCGCGGTGATGAAGATCGCCGCCGCCCATGACATGCCGGTCATCCCCTTCGGCACCGGGTCTTCCCTTGAGGGCCACGTCAACGCACCCTTCGGCGGCATCTCCCTCGACACCTCGCTGATGAAGCGGATCATCGCCGTCCATGCCGAGGATCTCGACGTGGTGGTCGAGCCCGGCGTCACCCGCAAGCAGCTCAACGAATATCTGCGCGACATGGGCCTGTTCTTCCCCATCGACCCCGGCGCCGACGCCTCCATCGGCGGCATGACGGCGACCCGTGCCTCCGGCACCAATGCGGTGCGCTACGGCACGATGAAGGACAATGTCATCGCCCTCGAAGTGGTGCTGCCGAACGGCGAGGTGATCGACACCGCGCGCCGCGCCCGCAAGACCTCCGCCGGCTATGACCTCACCCGCCTCTTCGTCGGCTCCGAGGGCACGCTCGGGGTGATCACCAAGGTCACCCTGAAACTGCACGGCATCCCCGAGGCGATCTCGGCGGCCACCTGCTCCTTCCCGACGGTGAAGGACGCGGCCGACGCCACCATCGTCGCCATCCAGACCGGCATTCCCATGGCCCGGATCGAGCTCCTCGACGAGGTGCAGGTCGGCGCCGTCAACGCCTATTCGAAACTCTCCCTGCCCGAGAAGCCGCTGCTGCTGCTGGAATTCCACGGCACCGAGGCCGGTGTCGCCGAACAGGTCGAGCGCTTCCGCGCCATCGCCGACGACTATGGGGCCGGCGATTTCCAGTGGGCGGCGCGGGCCGAGGACCGCACGCGGCTGTGGCAGGCCCGCCATGACGCCTATTGGGCGGCGATGGCGCTCCGGCCGGGCTGGAAGGGCCAGTCCTCCGATGTCTGCGTGCCGATCTCGCGCCTCGCCGAGTGCATCGACGCCACCAAGAAGGATATCGAGGCGAGCGGCCTCATCGCCCCCATCGTCGGCCATGTCGGCGACGGCAATTTCCACGTCCTGCCGCTGATGGACGAGAGCGATCCGGCCAGCGTCGCCGCCTGCAAGGCCTTCATGGGCCGCATCGTCGAGCGGGCCCTGGCCATGGAGGGCACCTGCACGGGCGAGCACGGGGTCGGCCAGGGCAAGATGCAATATCTCGCCGCCGAGCATGGCGACGCCGCTCTGGCGCTGATGGCGTCGCTGAAACAGGCCGTCGACCCCCGGGGCATCATGAATCCGGGGAAGATGGCGGGCTGAGCCGCGCCTGGGTCCGCTGGTCAGCGCTGGTGACGCCGGAGCCAGCTCGCCGCATAGCCGCAGCGCGGCACGATGGTGCGGTTCTCCGCCCGCGCTGCCGCCACCACCTGCTCCATCAGCCGCCCTGCCGCGCCGGTGCCGCGAAGGGCGGGCTCCGCCTCCACATGGTCGATCACGAGGCGGTCGCCATCGCGGCGGTAGAGGGCGAAGGCCTGGCGGCCGTCGACATCGAGTTCGAACCGCCCGGCGGTTGTGTCGTCACGGAACAGATCGGCCATCGTCTTCGTCTCCCGGGCAGTGTCACGCTGCCGATATGGGCCCGCCGGCGGCTGCCGGCCCTCGCGATCCTGCAAGTCTGGCCTGCGGGCTGTCCAGGACCCGGTCTCATCGCGTCCTGCGACCTCCTGGCGGGTTGTCTCGCCCCCCGGCGACACTACGTTCTGGTTCATGAAAGCCATTGCGGTCCTGACGGCCCTTCTTGCCGGCCTCATCCTGTCACCCGCCGCCAGCGCAAACGATGCCGCCCTGCCGGACGCCGTCAGGCGCTGCGGCGCGATCGCCAAGGAGGCGGAACGGCTCGCCTGTTTCGACGGGCTCGCCGCCGGCCTGGCGGCTCCTGCCGCCCAGGGTACCGTCACCCTCGGCCGCTGGCAGGTCACCACGACCACCGGCCCGTCCGGCCGTGTCATCGTCGCCGACCAGCGGCCGCTGGAGCCCTGGGGCGAGGAAAGCATCATCCTGCGCATCACCTGCCGCGACGACCGCGTCGTGCTGTCCGTCGGCCGTGACGGCCCGGTCATGGGGGCCGCCAGCGTCTTCGCCAATGTGCGGATCAACGACCGGCTGGCCCCCGGCGATATCTGGCAGGGGACCCGCAACCTGCACGAGGCGCTGTTTCCCGGGGAGGTGCGCGAGTTCCTTGGCCGCCTGCCGGCCACCGGGACCCTGGCCATCCGCCTCGAGGGCTCGCGCCGCTGGCGCTTCGAGGGCACCTACCAGCTCGACGGCATCGCCGAGATCCGCCAGCAGCTGCTGGCGGCCTGTTCGCGCTAGAAGGCGCAGCCGAAGGGTTCGAGGCCGCGGCGCATCTGCTCGCCCTGGGTACGGCAGATCGCTTCCAGCTGCTGGCGGGCCTGCGGGTCCTGGGCGAGCGAGCGCCAGGTCGTGCGCAGCTGCGCCACCTGCTGGGCGAAGGTGACCCGATGGGTCGCCGGAACCTTGGTGGTGACGCAGACCTCGTAGCTGGTGATGAAGCGGTCACATTCCGGGATACCGATATCCTCCTGGGCGAGGGCCGCGCCCCCGCCGTGAAGTCCACCCGCCAGGGCGATGACGACGGCAAGTGTCCGGATCAGGGGCATGCACAATCTCCTGCTGCCGCTCACGGCGGAGCGGGCGCTGCCGCTGCCGGCCGCACCCTCGATCGCCGCGATTGTCGGCCGGGGCGGTTTCGGCGCGATGTCGCGCGCACGCTTCCCGTGGCGACACCCTGCGGTCGCTGCGACACGGAAATGAAACAATGCCGTCGTCTTCACCATGCCCGCACGGTGACTGTCCTGGCCCGGCGCGGCCATGGCGAAGGGCGCGCAATCTGTGCCATGATTTTCAGAAGGGAGCCGCCGGCGGCGCCCGCAACGCGCAAGGGCTCGACATGGGCGGGATGTTCGCCATCGCGACAGGAAGGGTGTCAGCACTCGCGCTGGCCTGCCTTCTGGCGCTGTGGCCTGCCGGCGACCTCGCGGCGCGTGAATTCCGCGTCGCCGACACCCAGCCCGCCGACTACCCGACGGTGAAGGCCCTCGAGCTGATGGGCGCGCTCATCGCCGAGCGCACTGGCGGCCGCCACCGGCTGCGCATCTTCCATTCCCGGCAGCTCGGCGAGGAGAAGGAGACGATCGAGCAGACGCGCATCGGCGCCATCGACATCAACCGCACCAATGTCGCGCCGCTGGCGAGCTTCATCCCCGAGGCCAACATCCTCGCCTTGCCGTTCCTGTTCAGCTCGGTCGACCACCTGCACCGGGTCCTTGACGGCCCGGTTGGCGACGACATTCTCTCCGGATTCGAACGCTACGGCCTGGTGGGGCTCGCCTTCTACGATTCCGGCGCCCGCTCCATCTACAATTCCGTCAGGCCGATCCGCAGGGTCGAGGACCTCAAGGGCCTGCGCATCCGGGTTCAGCAGTCCGACATGATGGTCGAGATGATGCGCGCCCTCGGCGCCGAGCCGGTGGCGCTGCCCTATGGCCAGGTCAGCGTCAGCCTCGTCACGGGTCTCATCCAGGGCGCCGAGAACAACTGGCCGTCCTATGTCACCACCGACCATTACCAGGCGGCACGCCACATCACGCTCACCGAACACACGATGAGCCCGGAGGTCCTGGTGGTCTCGCGCAAGGCCTGGGACGAACTCTCCGCGGCCGACCGCGACATCTTCCGCGCCGCCGCCCGCGAGTCCGCCCGCGCCATGCGCGAGCAATGGCTGAAGCTCGAACAGACCTCGCGCCGCCAGGCCGAGGCGGCGGGGGTCACCGTGGTCACCCTGGAGGGCCGCGACAGCTTCGAGCAGGCGGTGCGGCCCATCGTCGAACGCTTCTCCGCCGATCCGCCACTCGCCGCGCTGGTGGCGCGCATCCGCCAGGCCCGCTGATGGATGCGACGACCGCACGACGGGTGATGGTCCGGCCGGCGCTGCGGACGATCCGCGGCCGGCTTGACCGGGCTTCCGAACAGTTGCGGCGCATCCCGGTGCGCTGGCGTATCGTCACCGTCGTCATCCTCAACCTCGCCTTCATCACCCTCCTCATGCTGCTGATTGCCTCCGGCGCACGGGCCATCCGCTCGGCCTGGGGTGACCTGCAGGAGGCGCGCCGCATCGACCGGCTGCTGGCCGCCATCGAGAATGATGCCGGGCGTCTGCAGACCCTCATCCACCGCTATTTCGCCCTGCCCAACGAAACGGTGCTGAACGAGATCGAGCAGCGCCGCCGGGCGCTCCTGGCCAAGCTCGCCATCGAGCAGGAGATCGACCTCGCGCTGCAGAATCCGGCCCGCTCGGTCACCAGCGTCACCGAGCGCTTCATGCTCGGCTTCGACGAGTTGCGCAGCGTGCGCGAGACCATTTCCTCCATCTACGAGAACGAGATCCGCAAGCCGGCCAGCGAGCTCTCGCAGCTCTATGCCGTGGTCGAGACGGCCATGGCCGGCCGTGCCGCCCTGGTCGGGCCCTCGCTCGGCAAATCGCGCGAGGCCTTCTCCGTCTTTCTCGTCGCCATCAACGACTACTACCTGACCCAGTCCGTCCAGGCGCAGCGCGAGGCCTCGCGATCGATCGAGGTGATCCAGCAGACGGCGCCGGTCATGGTCGATCTCGCCGAGACCGATTTCCAGCGCGCCGCGCTGACGACGCTCGCCCAGCGCACCAATGCGCTGCGGGCGGGGTTCGGCCGGATGATCCAGGTTCTCGGCATGCAGAACCGCCTTCTGCAGGTCGAGATCGACGGCAACCAGGCGGTGATGGCGACGGTGATCCAGGAGGTCGCCGATCGCGTGCGCGCCAAGGAGGATGCGGCCCAGCAGCGGCTCGACCAGACGCTGCGCATCGTCTTCGTCCAGGCGGCCGGCATTGCCGGCATCTTCCTCGTCATCGCCGCCATCATCTGGACGCTGATCGCCAGGTCGATCCGCGTGCCGCTGGACGACCTCGCCGGCAGCATGAACGCCATTGTCGCCGGCGATCTCGAGCGCCCGCCAGCCGGCCTCACCACCACCGACGATATCGGCCGCATGGCGCGGGCGGTCGAGGTGTTCCGCCAGAACGCCATCGAGAAGCAGCGCGCCGAGCAGGACCTCGTCGCCGCCAAGGACCGCGCCGAAACCGCACTCGACCACCTGCGCGAGACGCAGCAGAGCCTGGTCGAGGCGGAGAAGCTCGCCGCCCTCGGCGGCCTCGTCGCCGGTGTCGCCCACGAGGTGAACAATCCCATCGGCATTTCGCTGACCGTCGCCTCGACGCTGTCGCGGCGCATCGACGAATTCGCCGCCGACGTGGAGCGCGGCGAGCTGCGCCGCTCGCGCCTCACCGAATTCGTCCAGGGCAGCCGCGAGGCCGCCAGCCAGCTCGCGCTCAACCTCCAGCGCGCCGGCGAGATGGTGCAGGCCTTCAAGCAGGTGGCGGTCGACCGCAGCCATGCCGACCGCCGCCATTTCAACCTGGCCGAGGCCACCGACCAGATCGTCGCCAGCCTCAGGCCGACGCTCAGGCGGGCGCCTGTGAAGCTCGAGGTCCATGTGCCGCCCGACATCGTCCTCGACAGCTATCCCGGTCCCTACGGGCAGGTGGTCACCAACCTGTTCATCAACGCGCTCACCCATGCCTTTCCGGACGGCCGCGCCGGAACCTTCGTCATCGAGGCCGTGCCGGAAGGCGACCAGGTCGTCATGACCTTCCGCGACAACGGGATGGGGATGAATGCCGAGGTGCAGCGCCAGGCCTATGATCCCTTCTTCACCACGCGGCGCGGGCAGGGGGGCACGGGGCTCGGCCTGAACATCGTCTTCAACATCGTGACACGCCGCCTCGGCGGGCGTATCTCGCTGGCGTCGACGCCGGGCGTCGGCACCAGCTTCCGCATTGTCCTGCCGCTGACCGCGCCGCAGGAGCCCGGCGACCGGCAGGAACCTGCATGATGTCCGACCCGCACCAGGATGCACCACTGCCCGAGGATGACGACGATCTCGTCGCGATCCTTGACGATGGTCCCGGCGACGCCGTCACCGAAGCGGGCCGCTGGAAGGTCGCCATCATCGACGACGATGCGGCGATCCATTCCGGCACCAAATATGCGCTGTCCGACTACCAGCTGGCCGGCCACAGGCTCGACCTCTATTCCGCCTTCTCCGCCGCAGAGGGCCGCGCGCTTCTCGCCCGCCATCCCGACATGGCGGTGGTGCTGCTCGACGTCGTCATGGAGAGCGACGGGGCCGGTCTCGACCTCGTCGAGTATATCCGCAAGGAGCTGAAGAACGACACGGTGCGCATCATCCTGCGCACCGGCCAGCCCGGCCAGGCGCCAGAGCGGCAGGTCATCGTCGACTACGACATCAACGACTACAAGGCGAAGACCGAGCTGACCGGCGACAAGCTCTTCACCTCGCTCACCGCCGCCATCCGCTCCTACCAGCAGCTGATGCGCCTGGTGGAGACACGGCGCGGCCTCGAACTGATCGTCGAGGCGGCCTCCGAGCTCTTCGACCTGAAATCCATGAAGAAGCTCGCTGCCGGCGTCCTGACCCAGATCGCCGGGCTCGTCCAGGCCTCCTGCGAGGGCATCCTGGTCCTGCGCGAGGATCGCCGCGACCATTTCGCCGTGCTGGCCGGCTCCGGCGTCTATGCCCCCTTTGCGGCCGGGGGCAACGGCCCTCTCGACGCCGCCATGGAGCGGCTTGTCCACCGCGCCTTCGAGCGGCGCCGCCACGCCTTCGAGGCCAGCGAGACGGCCCTCTACATCAGGACCGCCAGCGGCCGCGAGGTCGTCGTCGCCTTGACCTCCGACCGGCCGCTGTCGGAGACCGACCAGACCCTGGTCGCGGTCTTCTGCGGCCGCCTCTCCACCGCCTTCGACAATGTCATCCTCTACGAGCAGTTGCAGGCCGCCAACGCCACCCTCGAGCGCCGCGTTGCCGACCGGACCCGCCAGCTCACCCTCGCCAACGAGCGCCTGACGGCCCAGTGGCAGCGCCTGAAGCGCACCAACGACCACAAGGCCGACGTGCTCGGCACCGTCGCCCATGACCTGAAGAACCCGCTCGGCGTCATTCTCGGCCGGTCCGAGATGATGAACGAGCTCCTCTGCCTCGACCCGCCCAATATCGACCGCGCCCGCAGCCAGATCGAGCAGATCCGTGCCTCCGTCGCCCGCATGACCTCGATGGTCGACGATCTGATCAACGATGCCATGCTGGATGCCGAGGACATCGTCCTGCGCCTCGCCGACATCGACGCCGCCGCCATCGTCGGCGCGGTGATCGACGCCAATGCGCCGCTGGCCGAACGCAAGGGCCAGATGCTCGTCTACAGTGGCCCGGACGTCCTGCCCGGCCGCGCCGATCCCGACCGGTTGCGCGAGGCCATCGACAACCTCGTCTCCAACGCGGTGAAATATTCGCCGCCCGGCGGACGCATCAGCGTGTCGCTCGCCTCCAGCGAGGCGGGTCACCGCATCGCCGTCAGCGATTCCGGTCCCGGCCTGACGGCGGAGGACGAGCAGCGCCTGTTCGGACGCTTCCAGCGGCTCTCCGCCAAGCCGACCGGGGGCGAGAGCTCGACCGGCCTCGGCCTCTTCATCTGCCGGCGCATCGTCGAGCTGCATGGCGGCCGCATCACCGCAACGGGCCACGGTCCGGGCAAGGGCGCGACCTTCGCCTTCACGCTGCCGCCGCTGGTGCAGCGGGGGCCGTCATGATCGCCGGGCAGCTCGTCATCGTCGTCGACGACGAGGCCGCCGCCCGCGACATGGTCGGCGACTACCTGAAGATGCACGGCTTCCGGGTGATGCTCTGCGACGGTGGCGCGGCCCTGCGCCAGGCGATCGAGGCGGAGCGGCCCGCCGTCGTCGTGCTCGACCTCAACATGCCGGGGGAGGACGGGCTCACCATCCTGCGCGACCTGAAGCAGCGGCTGCCCGTGCCGGTCATCATGCTGACCGCCACCGCCAGCCCCGACGATCGTATCGCCGGCCTCGACTTCGGCGCCGACGACTATCTCGCCAAGCCCTGCGAACTGCGCGAATTGCTGGCGCGGATCCGCGCCCTGCTGCGCCGCGCCGTGGCGCCGGCCCGGCCGGCGGGGGCCGGCGGCACCCGCGACCTCGTCCGGTTCGGCACCAAGATCCTCGACCTCGGCGCCCAGGTGCTGCGCGACGATATGGGGGCCGAGCATCCCCTGACCAGTTCGGAGTTCAACCTTTTGAAGGCCTTCGCCGAGAACCCGCGCCGGGTCCTGTCGCGTGACCGCCTGCTCGATCTCGCCGGCGCCCGCGACCCCGAGGCCTTCGACCGCGCCATCGACGTGCGCATCACCCGCATCCGTCGCAAGATCGAGCCCGACGCCGATGCGCCCGCCTATATCCGCACCGTGCGCGGCGCCGGCTACATGTTCATGCCCGAGGGCGAGAAGGGCTGAATCCCGGCTGCCGGAAGCAATGGTCGCCCTTCCCGCAACAATCGCCTCGGGATGCCGACACCGGCGGGCAAGGCTTGAAACAGGCCGTGCATCATTGAAACGCAGCCTCTCGCCGCGAGACACCACCGCGACAATCCGCAGCCTTACGTTCTCTTCAACCCGATGACGCCGGGCGCACCGAGCCGATGAACCTTTTCGGCCGCCGCCACGACACAGAGGGGAGACCGGCCCATGGAGGGCCGTGATGGGGGATGGCACATGAACCGGATTTCGCAGTTCCTGGCTCTCGGCGGTGTGGCGGCTCTCGGCCTCGCCCTGGCCGTGGTGATCGCTCCCGACGGCCGCGCCGCGGTGTCGAGCTCCGCCCTCGCCGTGTCCCACACCGCCGATGACATCGATCACGCCCACAAGGCCTTCGACCAGTTCCGCAACCGCCTCGATACCGCGCCGCGCCGCACCGCCACCCTCGACGGCGACTGCGCCCGCTTCGCCTGGCCGCATATCCCGCAGACCTGCCAGACCTCGCCGCAGGGCGAGCACCGGCGCCCCGTTCGCCTCGTCGCCCTCGACCAGACCAGCCGCTGATCCACCCCACCTTCCGCCCGCCCGGAGCCCGCCATGAACCGCCGCCTCGTCCTCGCCGCCGCCCTGTCGCTCGCCGCCTCGGCCGCCTCCGCCAACCCCTTCGCCCAGACGATCATGTTCGATCCCGATACGCGCGAACCGCTCGTCGCCCGGCCCCATGCCCCGGCCCGCGCCCCCGCCATCCCGCGCGAGATCGTCGCCTTCCAGGGCGCCTATGCGCCAGGCACCGTGGTGGTGAACACCGCCGAGCGCCGCCTCTATCTCGTCCTCGCCGACGGCCGCGCCCTGCGCTATGGCATCGGCGTCGGCCGCCCCGGCTTCGAATGGGCCGGCAGCCCCACCATCACCCGCAAGCAGGAATGGCCGGACTGGCGCCCGCCTGTGCAGATGCTGCAGCGCCGCCCCGACCTGCCGCGTTTCATGGCCGGTGGTCCTGACAATCCGCTCGGCGCCCGCGCCCTCTATCTCGGCTCCTCGCTCTATCGCATCCACGGCTCCAACGAGCCGCATACGATCGGCCAGGCCGTCTCCTCCGGCTGCATCCGCATGCTCAACGAGGATGTCATCGACCTCTATGACCGCGTCCGCGTCGGCACCCGCGTGGTCGTCCTGCGCTGATCCCCATCCCTTTGCCGTGCCTGCCGCATGACCTCCACCTGCCCCGACGGCCCCGCCGTCGGGGCTTTTTCTTGCGGCCGGGAACAGCGGCCCGCTGCCGCCGCGCCGGGCCTGTGGATCACCCGGCAGGGGGAGGGTGGACAGCCCCCGCGGGAGCCTCTATAAGCCGCCCCGCACTGCTGCTGATCGTCGCGAGATGGTCACATGCGGCGGTCGCCCGGGTAGCTCAGCTGGTAGAGCATGCGACTGAAAATCGCAGTGTCGGCGGTTCGACTCCGTCCCCGGGCACCATTGTTTTCCCAAGCCATGACCGGTGCAGTCCCTGTGGCCCTCGGCGCCCGGCCATCTGGCGGCGGCGGTGTTCTCTGTGATCCGGCGGAGGCCGCGGGCCGGCATCCCTCGCGAGAATGCTGCGCCGTCCGCGGCTTCGGCGGATACCCCATCTCCCCTCGGCCCGTCGGGTCCCTGTCGAAGTTGACTTAGCGTCAGCTGTGCGAGGTAATGTCGCACCGCGCCGGGAGATCCCCGATCCCCTGCGGCCGGTGACGGCCACTGCGGCCGAGAGGGAACCCCGATGCCGATCACCTTCTGGAACCCCGAACGCCTGGTCAACACCACGACAGGAGGCTCTCAGTCCGAACCCAGCGTCGCGGTGCTGCCCGATGGCGGAACCGTGGTGGCCTGGACCGACACCGGCCCCATTCCCGGCGTCGTCCGCATCCAGCGCTTTGACGCTTTCGGGGCCCCGGTGGGCGCTGAGACGACGGTCGGCAATATCGGCGATTATGGCGTCCCGCAGGTGGCCGTCCTGCCCGACGGGCGCTATGCGGTGGCCTGGATGTCGTCGGGGACCACCCTTTCGATCCTGCGCTTCGACGCGAACGGCGCCATCGGCAGCGGACCGACGGTCATCACCACCAACTCAACCTCCCTGCTTGTCCAGCCTTTCGACATGATCGGTCTCGCCAACAACACCTATGCTCTGGCCTATGGGTTGACCGCCGGCGTAGGAGACATCGCCCTGCGCATCGTCTCCGGCACGGCAGGCATTGGCAGCGAAGTCGTGGTCGATAAACTCGCGGGCAGCGAGCAAAGCACCCCGTACCTCTCCAGCAATGCCAGCGGGATCCTCGTGACCTGGTACGACACCTCCGCCAACCTCGGCGACATCCAGGCGCGGAGCTTCTCGCTGACCGGCGGCTCGCCGACGGCGGAGGTCACGGTCAACACCTCGACGGCGAACGTCCAGAGTTTCTCGCCGGTGGCCCTCCTCACCACGCAGAACCACGTCGTGGTCTGGAACGACGTTGTGGGAATGAGGGGCCAGATCATCACCACGGCGGGCGGCAGGATCGGATCGGAGTTCCTGGTCGCGCTGGACGCCAGCACGAATGATGCGGCTGCTGTCGCGGCGACGCAGGAGGGCGGCTTCGTCGTGGTCTACCGCACCACGACGGGGTCCATCGTGGCGCAGGCCTTCAACAGCTTCGGCCTCCCCAACGGTGATCGCCTCCGTATCGCCGACACGAGCAATGCTTTCAACGCGGTCGACGTGTCGGCGCTCCCGGATGGCCGCATCGCGGTGACCTGGAGCGGCGCGGGCGCGGCTGATGGCTCCGACACGGGCATCTTCACCCGCATTCTCGACCCGCGCGACGGTGTGGTCTCCGGCGACATCAACGCCAACACGCTCTATGGCAACGATTTCCGCGGCGACCAGATCTCCGGCTTCGGCGGCAACGACACCATGTTCGGCCTCGGCGGCGACGACGTCATGTTCGGCGGCGACGGCGACGACACCATGGCGGGCGGGGCCGGAAATGACATGCTGTTCGGCGAGGTCGGCGGCGACACCATGACCGGCGCGGCCGGCAGTGACGGCCTCGACGGCGGGGCGGGGACGGATGTGGCGCTGTTCACCCTCGCCCGTGCCCATTATTTCGTGCGCAGCTTCGCGTCCGGCGGGCAGATCTTCACCCAGGTGTCGGCGGCCTCCGGCACCGACGGCGCCGATGTGCTCGTCAATGTCGAGGTGATGGGGTTCGGCCCGACGAACCAGGCCTTCGGCCTTGCCGGCATCCAGCAGAACCTCGTCTCCAACATGGACGGGTCCTACTTCGACGACGTGCTGTTCCAGAACAGCGCCACCGGCCAGGTCGCCTATGTCAACATGAATGCGGGAACGGCGGGTGCCTTCACCAGCCTGCTGTCGTCGCTGCCGGCCGGCTGGCGCCTCGTCGGCTCCGACGACTTCACCGGCGACGGCCGCGCCGATGCGCTCATCCAGGACAGCAATA
>CALRLZ020000055.1:0-19757 GCA_943368975.1 Archangium gephyra | reverse complement strand
CTCGCCACGCGGCTCGCCACGGCTTTCGCCGCGCGGCTCGCCGCGGCCGCCGGATGACCGGCCCGGGCGCCCGCCGGACCCGCGCCGCTCGCGCTTGGCCTCGCTGGCTTCCTCGTCGGAGATCGCATCGCCCGCCCATTCGATCGGCTGACCGATCAACTTCTCGATGGCCGAGAGGAGTTTGGTGTCTTCCGGCGTAACGATGGTGATCGCCGTGCCGAGGCGCCCCGCGCGGCCGGTCCGCCCGATGCGATGGACGTAATCCTCGGCATGGTGCGGCGTGTCGTAGTTGAAGACATGGCTGACGTCGGGGATGTCGAGGCCGCGGGCGGCCACGTCGGAGGCGACGAGGAGCTGTGTCTTTCCGTCACGGAATGCCGTGAGGGCGGCCGTGCGTGCGCTCTGGTCCATGTCGCCATGCAGGGCGGCGACGGAGAATTCATGCTTCTGTAGCGACTTGTAGACGGTCGCGACTTCGCTCTTGCGGTTGCAGAAGATGATCGCATTCTTCAGGCTCTCGGCGTCGCGGATAAGGCCGCGCAGCGTGTCGCGCTTCTCGAAGTCCTTCTTGCCGGAACGCACCAGGCGCTGGGTAATCGTGCTGGCGGTGGACGCCGCGCGGCTCACCTCGACCTTGACCGGATTATGCAGGAACTGCTCGGTGATGCGCTGGATCTCCGGCGGCATGGTGGCCGTGAAGAACAGCGTCTGCCGGGTGAAGGGCACCATCTTGCAGATGCGCTCGATGTCCGGGATGAAACCCATGTCGAGCATGCGGTCGGCCTCGTCGATGACGAGGAGCTCGACGCCGGTCAGCAGCAGCCGGCCGCGTTCGAAATGGTCGAGCAGGCGGCCGGGGGTGGCGATCAGCACATCGACGCCGCGGGTCAGCTTGGCATCCTGGTCGCCGAAGGAGACGCCACCGATGAGCAGCGCGACGCTCAGCTTGTGGTTGACGCCGTATTTGACGAAGTTGTCCTCGACCTGGGCGGCCAGTTCGCGCGTCGGCTCGAGGATGAGCGTGCGCGGCATGCGAGCCCGGGCGCGGCCCTCCTCCAGCATGGTGATCATCGGCAGGGTGAAGGCGGCGGTTTTGCCGGTGCCGGTCTGGGCGATGCCGAGGACGTCGCGGCGGGCGAGAACGTGCGGGATGGCCTGGGCCTGGATCGGGGTCGGCTCGGTATAGCCTGCCGCAGCGACGGCAGCCTGAACCTTGGCGCTGAGGCCGAGTTCGGAAAACGACATGTTGTGAGAGTGTCCTTGTGGTCTGGCGGGGTCTTGCGACGATGTCTTGAGGCGTTCGGCGCGAAACGGCTTTCGCGCATGGCGGCCCCTAGAACCCACGAGGCCGAACGGACAGAGCAGCGAAGGACCGGCATTTGCAGGGACCTTCGACGCGGCGCAACATAGTCTCAATTGGCTGATTGTCAACGAATGTCACCTGTGCGAACGCTTCGCGGCGCAGCCGGTCGGGCGGGATTCGCGGCGCATGGTGAAGGATCAGAACCATGACGCTTCCTGCCTCCTCGCGGCCCGCCGTCGGGCGCCCGCCGCTCATTCTCGTGCCCGGCCTCAACTGCACCGCCGAACTGTTCGGACCCCAGGTCGAAGCCTTTGCCGGGCGCTGCGACATCAGCATCGCCGACCATGCGCGCGACGAGACGATCGCCGACATCGCCCGACGGCTGCTCGCCACCGCGCCACCGCGCTTCGCGCTCGCCGGCCTGTCCATGGGCGGCTATGTGGCGCTGGAGGTCATGCGGCAGGCGCCGCAGCGGGTGGAGCGCCTCGCCCTCCTCGACACCCGCGCCAGCGCCGATGAGCCGGAAGACACCGAGATCCGGCAGGTGGCGATCCGATTCGCCGAGACCGGTCGCTTCGACGACATTCACGGTATTCTCTGGCCGCGGCTTGTCCATCTCGGGCGCCTTGGCGACGCGGCTCTGGAGACCGTGGTCAGGACCATGGCCGACAAGACCGGGCCGGCCCGCTTCATCCGCCAGCAGCGTGCCGTTATGGCGCGGGCAGACTTCCTGCCAGGGCTCTCCGCCATCCGTTGCCCGACCCTCGTGCTGGTAGGGGCAGAGGATGCGATCACGCCGCGCTTCATGTCGGAGGACATGGCCGATGCCATTGCGGGCTCGCGCCTGGTCGTCTTGCCCGATTGCGGGCACCTGTCGACGCTGGAACAGCCGGAGGCGGTGAATGCGGCGCTTGAGGCCTGGCTCGGCGCCTGACGGTCAGCGCAGCGCCGAAAAGGTGACCTCGCCGGGCGGGCCGATCGAAAGCAGGTAACGGCGATTGCGGTCGGTGCCGATGATCCGGCCGTCGAGGACGACACGGGCGCCGTTGGCTTCGGGCTCGACGCGGTAATCCGCGATGCCGACGCGCCAGTCGAAGATTTCCGGGATTTCCTCGGTGGCGGCCACGGCCGGGCGGCCGGCAGCGTCCTCGGGCCGGTTCAGCCATTGGACGAAGAGCCGCTGGGCCCCGTCCGGCGATCCTGAACGCAGGAGAACGATGCGCGTGGTTCCGCTCCGCTCGCCTGACGACCAGTTGCCCGTCGCCCGCACGAACATGACCTCCGGGGCCAGGCTGGAGAGGGCGCGGACCGGGTCGGGGGCCTGGGCACGAAGCGGCCCGGCGGCGAGGGCCGTCGCCAGCAGCGCCAGGCCTGCCGATGCCGCCAGCATCCCGCCCATGGTCAGATATCCAGTTCCTCGGCGAATTCGGCGCGCTCCTGGATAAAGGCGAAGCGCGGTTCGGCCTTGACGCCCATCAGCCGCTCGACGCTGTCGGAGGTCTCCGGGCGATCCTCCGGGACGATGCCGACGCGCAGCAGGGTGCGCACCTTCTTGTCCATGGTGGTCTCCTTCAATTGCTGCGGCATCATCTCGCCGAGGCCCTTGAAGCGGCCAATCTCGACCTTCTGGCTGCCCTTGAAGGCGGTGCGCAGGAGCTCGTCCTTGTGGGCGTCGTCGCGCGCATAGAGCGTCTTGCCGCCCTGGGTCAGGCGGTAGAGCGGCGGCACGGCCAGATAGAGATGGCCCTGGTCGATGAGGCGCGGCATCTGCCGGTAGAAGAAGGTGATCAGCAGGCTGGCGATATGGGCGCCGTCGACATCGGCATCGGTCATGATGATGACCCGCTCATAGCGCAGGTCGTCGTCGCGGTAGTGCGAGCCGGTGCCGCAGCCGAGCGCCTGGGTGAGATCGGAGAGCTGCTGGTTCTGCGCGAGCTTGTCGCGCCCCGCCGAGGCGACGTTGAGGATCTTGCCGCGGAGCGGCAGGATCGCCTGGGTCTGGCGGTCGCGGGCCTGCTTGGCGGAGCCGCCGGCGGAATCCCCCTCGACGATGAAGATCTCCGAGCCGGCGGCGGAAGTGTTGGAGCAATCCGCCAGCTTGCCGGGCAGGCGCAACTTGCGCACGGCGGTCTTGCGGCTGACATCCTTCTCGGCGCGGCGGCGCAGGCGTTCCTCGGCCCGCTCGATGACCCATTCGAGCAGTCGGTTGGCCTGGTTCGGATTGCCGGCGAGCCAATGGTCAAAGGGGTCGCGGATGGCGTTCTCGACGATGCGCGAGGCCTCCGAGGTCGCGAGCTTGTCCTTGGTCTGGCCCTGGAATTCCGGCTCGCGGATGAAGACCGAGAGCATGACGCAGCAGCCCGCCAGCACGTCCTCAGCGGTGGCCTGGGCGGCGCGCTTGTTGCCGGTGCGCTCGGCATGGTCCTTCAGGCCGCGCAGCAGGGCGATGCGCAGGCCCTGTTCATGGGTGCCGCCATCCGGGGTCGGGATGGTGTTGCAATAGGAGGACACGAAGCCGTCCTGGTCGCCGACCCAGCCGATGGCCCACTCCACCGAGCCGTGGCCCTTCTTGTCGAGCTTGCCGCCAAAAATCTCCGGGTGGACGCGTGTTGCGCCGTCGAGAGTTGCGGCGAGATAGTCCTTGAGGCCGCCTGGAAAGCGCAGGACTGCCTTGTCCGGCGTGTCTGTGCCCTTGACGAGGTCGGGATCGCAGGACCAGCGGATTTCGACGCCGCCGAAGAGATAGGCCTTGGAGCGCGCCATCTTGAACAGGCGCGCCGGCTTGAAGGTGCTCGTCTCCTTGAAGATCTCCGGATCCGGCACGAAACGCACCCTGGTGCCGCGGCGGTTGTTGACGCGGCCGAGTTCCTCGAGGCCGGTCTGCGGAATGCCGCGCGAGAAGCGCTGGCGGTAGAGCATCTGGCCGCGGGCCACCTCGACGTCGAGCGTGACGGAGAGGGCGTTGACGACCGACACGCCGACACCGTGCAGGCCACCGGAGGTCTCATAGACCTTTGAATCGAACTTTCCGCCCGCATGGAGCGTGCACATGATCACTTCGAGCGCCGACTTGCCGGGAAATTTCGGGTGCGGGTCGACCGGGATGCCGCGGCCGTTGTCGGTGACGGAGAGTGAGCCGTCGGAAGACAGTTCCACCTCGATCCAAGTGGCATGACCGGCCACCGCCTCGTCCATGGCGTTGTCGATAACCTCGGCGAAGAGATGGTGCAGGGCCTTCTCGTCGGTCCCGCCGATATACATGCCCGGGCGGCGTCGCACCGGCTCTAGACCCTCGAGAACTTCGATGTCGGAGGCGGAATAGCCCTGTTCGCCGGGCGTGCCGGCCGCCTTGGCCGCTCTGGCGGGCTCCGGCCGGGCGCGGGCTGCCGGCTGCGGCTTGGCTGCGGGTTCCTTCGGGCCTCCGAAAAGGTCGCTGGAATTGTCCATCGTCATATCATCCTCAGGCCGCGGGGCGGCCGCGAATCATTCCGCACCATGATGGCATAGCGGGGCTTCAGCGCGAACGGAACGGAAACGCTCCGACCACATCGCCCCGCCCGCCCGGGGGGCGCTGTCCCGCCTGGCGGACATGGCGGTGTCCCGCATTGCGGAACGACGCTGATCCCCCTGCGTTGCCACAACGTAGTGGTCGACGTGAGCATGAGGAAGACAGGCGTGGACAATCGGATATCGACCGGCGGCACCGTCGCGGTCCATGCGGGCTTCATCCTCGTCTGCGCCCTCGTCGCAGCCACCGGGGGGCTTGCCAATTCCTATGGACTGACCAGCTGGTATCCGGCTCTGGTCAAGCCCTTCTTCAATCCGCCGAACTGGGTCTTCGGCCCCGTCTGGACCGTCCTCTATGTCATGATCGCGGTGGCCGGTGCGCGCTACGTTCTCTCGCCTGCGCGTGAAAAGGAGCCGGTGCTGGCACTCTACATCACCCAGCTGGCGCTCAATGCCGCATGGTCCTGGGTGTTTTTCTACGGCCAGGCCATGGGTGCCGCCATCGCGGTCATCGTCGCCCTGTGGTTCGCCATCCTGGCCACCATCGTCTATGGCTGGTCCAAGGATCGCTTGGCCTCGCTCCTTCTCATCCCCTATCTTGCGTGGGTCAGCTACGCCACCCTGCTCAATGTCGCCCTCTGGCGGCTGAACGGCTGACAGGAATTCGTCCGATGTCCTTCAACATGCTCGTTCCCGTCGCGATCGCGGCCGTCGCCCTCGTCCTGGTCATGGGTCTGGTCAACATGATGCGGGGCGGCGACGCGACGACCTCGCAAAAATTGATGCGCTGGCGCGTCGGTCTGCAGTTCGTCGCCATCGTCATCATTGTCATCGCGATCTATTACAAGTCGAACGGCGGCTGAGGACAGGGACGAAACCGGCATGGTCAAGCTGAACAAGATCTACACGAAGACCGGCGACGACGGGACGACGGGTCTGGCGGCAGGGCCGCGGCGGCTGAAGTCGGACCTGCGCGTGGAGGCCTATGGCTGCATCGACGAGGCCAATTCGGCGCTCGGCGTCGCGCGGCTGGCGACCGCCGGACACCCCGTCGTCGACGCGATGCTGATGCGCATCCAGAACGATCTGTTTGACCTCGGCGCCGATCTCGCCACGCCCGATCTCGGCGAGGACCTCGGCTACGAGCCGCTGCGCATCGTCGATGCCCAGGTGAACCGCATCGAGCAGGAAATCGACCAGCTCAATGCCGAACTCGATCCGCTGAAGAGCTTCATCCTGCCCGGCGGCAGCCCGGCCTCGGCGCATCTCCACGTCGCCCGTACCGTGTCGCGGCGGGCCGAACGGATCATGGTCGATCTCGTCCGCCGCCCGGGCGAGGGGGTCTCGGCCCCGGCGCTGAAATATGTCAACCGCCTGTCGGACTTCCTGTTCGTGGCCGCGCGCTATCTCAACGACAAGGGCCGGGCGGACGTGCTCTGGGTGCCGGGGAAGAACCGCTGAGTGACCGTCGGTGCGACGCGTCTTGACAGTGACATGAGCCGATTGCATTTAGCCCTCATGTCACTGGCCTTGACCCGTACCCGACGCCGTATCCTCATTGAGCGATGAGTGCGCGGCCCTGTGCCCTGATGATCGACCTGATCGCCGCGCCCTCAGCGCGGTTTTTTTGTCCCTGACATCCTGAACCCGACTTCTCGCACCCTGCGGAGACTGCCATGGCGACCAAGGCCAAAATCGCGATCCTCGGAGCCTCCGGCTATACCGGCGCCGATGCCGTGCGCCTCGCCGCGCGCCATCCGCATGTGGAGATGGTCGCCCTGACCGCCAACACCCATGCCGGCAAGTCCATGGCGGAGGTCTTCCCGCACTTCTTCATGCTCGATCTGCCGAAGCTGGTCGCCTGGGAGACCGTCGACTGGACCGGCCTTGACGCCGTGTTCTGCGGCCTGCCGCACGGCACCACCCAGGAAATCACGGCGGCGGTGCTCGCCGCCAATCCGACAATCAAGATCCTCGACATGTCGGCCGATTTCCGGCTGCGGGATGGAGCGACCTATGCCGAGTGGTACGGCCACGCGCACCAGGCGCCGGAGCTGCAGAAGGAGGCGGTCTACGGCCTGACCGAGCTCTACCGGAAGGAGATCACGGCGGCGCGCCTCGTCGCCTGCCCGGGATGCTATCCGACGGCCACCCTGCTTGCGCTGGTGCCGATCGCCAGGGCCGGCCTCATCCATGCCGAAGACATCATCGTCGACGCCAAGTCTGGCGTCACCGGCGCCGGCCGGGGCCTCAAGCAGAACACGCTGTTCTCGGAGGCCGGCGAGGGGCTCTCGCCCTATTCGATCGGCAAGCACCGGCATGCGCCGGAGATCGAGCAGGAGATCGGCGTCGCGGTGGGCGGCAAGGTCACGATCAACTTCACGCCGCACCTCATTCCCATGGCGCGCGGCGAGCTCTGCACGTCCTATGTCCGGCTGAACGGCGCAACGGCCGACGACCTCCGGCAGGCGCTGGCCGAGGCCTATCGGGACGAGCCCTTCGTCCACGTGGCGGCGAAGGGCGTGGTGCCGCAGACGCAGAACGTGCGCGGCTCCAACTACGTGCAGATCGGCGTCTTCGCCGATCGCATCCCCGGCCGCGCCATCGTCATCTCGACGCTGGACAACCTGGTGAAGGGATCGGCCGGCCAGGCGCTCCAGAACATGAACCTCGTCCTCGGTTTTCCGGAGACGACGGGCCTTGAGCAGATCGCCCTGTTCCCCTGAGCGGGCGACACCGCAGCCGCGGCGCCGGGCTCGTCACCGCATCATCAGCCGCGCGAACTTGGCGCGCTGGACATCGTTCCAGGGCGTCGAGCGTTTCGTCGCCTTGTCGACCTGCGCCGTCGTCGTGGAAGCCGAGATGTGCCTGACGCCGTCGACGAAGACGGCCTGATCGAAGGTGAGCGACGAGGATCCCACCCGGCGGATTCCGGAGACGATCTGAACGAAGCCGGGGTAGAGGATCTCCCGGTGGAACTCGACCTCCATGTGAACGAGCGAGATGCCGCGCCCCTCGGCCGTCAGGCGGATGCCCTCGCGGTCGAAGAATTCGGTGCGGCCGATCTCCAGATAGGTGCCGATGACGGCATTGTTCACATGGTTATTGGGGTCGAGATCACCGTAGCGGACGGGATGCACGGTCAGGAACGGATAGGCTTCGAGCGCCGGGCGCTCGCTGGGCGGTACAGGCACTGTCAGTCCTTCACTTTTACATAGCGCCCGGGGGCGTCCTCGATGGGCGGATGGGCATTGGAGCCGATGCGGCGCGCCTCGACCTCCGCGCCGTCGTGGCTGCGGATCCATTCGCGCCAATGCGGCCACCAGGAACCGGGATGCTCCTCGGCGCGAGCGATCCAGTCCTCGAAGGAGCCTTCCGGCTTGCCGCCGGTCCAGTGCTGGTACTTGTTCTTCGCTGGCGGGTTGACGACGCCGGCAATGTGCCCTGATCCGGCCACCACATAGTCAACCGGTCCGCCGAAGCACTGGGAGCCGATGAAGACCGAACGGGCCGGGGCGATGTGGTCCTCGCGGGCGGCCAGATTATAGACCGGAACCTTGACCTTCTTCAGGTCCAGGGTCTCGCCCGCCACCTGCATCCGGCCCTGGCTGAGATCGTTCTGCAGGTAGCAATGGCGGAGATAGAAGGAATGGTTCGCCGCGGGCATGCGGGGGGAATCGGCGTTCCAGTAGAGGAGGTCGAAGGGCATCGGCTGCTTGCCCTTCATGTAATTGTTGACGAAATAGCTCCAGATCAGGTCGTTGGAGCGCAGCATGTTGAAGGCATTGGCCATCTGCTTGCCCTCGAGATAGCCGGTCTGCGCCATGCGCTTCTCAAGGCTCTGGATCTGCTCTTCGTCGACGAAGACCTTGAGGTCGCCGGCATAGGTGAAGTCCACCTGTGTGGTGAAGAAGGTCGCCGTCTGGACGGTGTCGATGCCCTTAGCCGCCATGTAGGCGAGCGTCACCGCCAGCAGGGTGCCGCCGACGCAGTAGCCGATAGCATGGACCTTCTCCTCGCCGGTGATCTCGCCGGCAACGCGGAAGGCCGATAGCGGACCCTCCAGCATGTAATCGTCGAAGCTCTTGGTGGCGTGGCGCTGGTCCGGATTGACCCAGGACACGACGAAGACGGTCAGGCCCTGGTCGACCGCCCATTTGATGAAGCTCTTCTCCTGGGTGAGATCGAGGATGTAGAACTTGTTGATCCAGGGCGGAACGATGACCAGCGGCACCTTGCCGACCGCCTTGGTCGTCGGTTCGTACTGGATGAGCTGGATGAGGTCGTTCTCGTAGACCACCTTGCCCGGCGTCATGGCGAGGTTGCGGCCGAGCGCGAACTGGCTGTCGTCGGACTGACGGATGCGCAGGTCACCGCCGCCGCGCTCGACATCCTCGGCGAACATCTTCATGCCGCGCACGAGGTTCTCGGCATTGGACGAGATGGTCTCGCGCAGCAATTCCGGATTGGTGACGACGAAATTCGACGGCGAGAGCGCGTTGGCGATCTGCTTGGCGTAGAATGCCGCCTTGTGCTTGAGGTGCTCGTCGAGCTCGGCCTCGGTGACGAATTTCTCGGCGAGATGGGTGGTTACCAGATAGAACTGCTTCAGGAAGTCGAAGAATGGGTTCTTCTCCCATTGCGGGTCCTTGAACCGCGCGTCACGCGGGTCGGGCCGGGCCACCGGTTCGGCGGGTTCGCCGGCCATGGACTTCAGCGACTGCGCCCACAGGTCCATGTAGCGGGTGGCGACCTCCGTCTGCGCCGCGATGGCCCGCTGCGGGTCCTTCAGCCAGAATTCTGCGACATGGCCGAGGGTCTTTGCGACGTCGGCGACGCCATCCGGTGAGTCGGCGGAGTGGGCGCCGGCCTCGCGCGGTTTGAGATAGGCTGCGAGCGCCTTGCCGCCGAGTTCCACCATCCGGGCGATGTTGGAGGACAACCGCTCGACATCCATGGCCTGGAAACGGAAGGGGTCGTCGCCTGCCGGTTCCGGGGCAGGCGTGGCGGGTTTCGATGTTACGGCGACGGGCGCGGGTTCAGGCGGCGGGACCGGGGCCGCGGTCTTCTCGGGACG
The DNA here is from genome assembly GCA_943368975.1 of Archangium gephyra. GTDB lineage: Bacteria > Pseudomonadota > Alphaproteobacteria > Rhizobiales > Phreatobacteraceae > Phreatobacter. The sequence continues at coordinate 9,870 of CALRLZ020000055.1, read as the reverse complement.
CTTCTCGCCCAGCAGGGTCGAGAGCGGGACGCGCGGGGCAGGCACGGTCCGCCGCTGCGAAGGTGACGGCGTCGAGGCCGCTGGCTTCACCTGCACCGCAGCTTGAGGCGTTTTCGCCGCGGTGAGAGTTGCCGGTGTGGCAACGCGCGGCGCCGCGCTCTTGGCGGTGGCGCTCTTGGCGGCGGGGTTCTTGGCGGTGGGGATCTTGGCGGCGGCGGTCTTGGAAGCTGTTTTCGTGGTCTTGCGCGTGGGGGATGGCGCGATCGTCGATGCCTTGACCCCGGAGATTTCGACTCCGGATGCGGTGGCTTTGGCGGCTGTCGTCGACGCGAGGGGCGTCGATTTCATCGCGGACGCGTTCGAGACCGCGGATCTCGGGCTGCCCGCTTTTGGCGGCTTGGTCCTGGCCGGTGTGACCTCGGCCGCCTTTGCCGTTACTGTTTCTGACCTGGACGCTTCGGGCTTTGGCGGGCGCGCCGAACCGGCGTCCTGCTTTTTCGAGCCCTTGCCGGACTTTTTCTTCTTCGTCAGGGGGGCCGCTTTGACCTCATCTTGCGGGGAGGGCGCTTTCCGCGAGGCCTTCGGCGACTTCGGCTTGCCCGAATCGCGTTTCGCCATGAGCGTCCCTCCGAAAATCGCCGCTTTCGTCCATTACGAAATCGGTCCACTTTTTCATCTGAGCATATTAGGAAGGCGATGCGGTGGCCGCCAAGCAAAAGATGTGCGGCTTCCCTCGGAGAGCGCTATGGCAGTTTCATCCCGCCGGTTGATCGATCGCGCCGCGCCACGCCTCGTTGTCGTGACGCTCGCCGCGCTGGTGCTCGCCGGCTGCCAGCACGCCAATGACGGCTATCCGTCGCCCTATGGCCCTTCGCAACCCACGCCCCTGCCGCCGGTCGCCGGCGGCGGCCTCTGGTATCCCGCACCGATCCGGGCGACGGGCTACGGTGCCGCGTTGCTGATCGCACGTCTTCCGCCCCCCGATCGCGTCGCACCGCCGCCGCGCTCGTCCGAGACTCCGGAACTGCTCGATCCCGCCCAGCAGGCCGCCCGCCGTCAGGAACTCGAGGCGGCCCGTGCCGGCACCTCGCCTGCCATGGCGCAACGGATCGAACGGGAAGGCCGGGTTCGCGGGGCTGGCGCGGGCGCCCGCCCGGCCATCGATCCGGCGGAGCGTGGCAGCGACTAGGACGAAAGATGGCTGAGATCGTGCGGCCGTCCCGTTTCAAGCCGTATTGCAATGTGATACGAGGCGAGCCCCTTGCGGCAAGGCCTGCCGCCCGAGCGACCTGTCACCGATGACCCACTCCCAGTTCCACCGCATCCGCCGGCTGCCGCCCTACGTGTTCGAGCAGGTGAACAAGGTGAAGGCCGCCGCCCGGGCCAAGGGCGTCGACATCATCGACCTCGGCATGGGCAATCCCGATCTGCCGGCGCCCGATCACGTCATCGAGAAGCTTAAGGAGACGATCGGCAAGCCGCGCACCGATCGCTATTCGGCCTCGAAGGGCATTCCGGGCCTGCGGCGCGCCCAGGCGGCCTATTACGCGCGCCGCTTCGGCGTGAAGCTCGACCCGGACACGCAGGTCATCGCCACGCTCGGCTCGAAGGAGGGCTTCGCCAACATGGCGCAGGCCATCACCGCGCCCGGCGATGTCGTGCTCTGCCCCAATCCGAGCTACCCGATCCACGCCTTCGGTTTCCTGATGGCGGGCGGCGTCATCCGCTCGGTGCCGGCGACCGCCGACGAGGAATATTTCAGGGCGATGGAGCGTGCCATGCAGCACTCCATTCCGAAGCCCATCGCGGTGGTGACCTGCTATCCCTCGAATCCGACGGCCCAGGTCGCCGATCTCGACTTCTATGCCGAACTGGTGCGCTTCGCGAAGAAGCACGAACTGATCGTCCTCTCCGACCTCGCCTATGCCGAGGTCTATTTCGACGACGCCAATCCGCCGCCGTCCATCCTGCAGGTGCCCGGCGCCTTCGACGTGGCCGTCGAGTTCACATCCATGTCGAAGACCTTCTCGATGGCCGGATGGCGTATCGGCTTCGCGGTGGGTAACGAGCGGCTCTGTGCGGCCCTGGCGCGCGTGAAGAGCTATCTCGACTATGGCGCCTACACCCCGGTGCAGGTGGCTGCGACCGCTGCCCTGAACGGGCCCGAGGACTGCATCCATGAGATGCGCGGAACCTATCGCAAGCGCCGTGACGCGCTGATCGAGAGCTTCGGCAAGGCCGGCTGGGACATCCCCGCGCCGCAGGCCTCGATGTTCGCCTGGGTGCCGATCCCGGACCAGTTCAAGCCGCTGGGATCGCTCGAATTCGCCAAGCTGCTTGTCGAGAAGGCGGAAGTCGCCGTCGCTCCGGGCATCGGCTTCGGCGAACATGGCGACGACTATGTCCGAATCGCCGTGGTCGAGAACGAGCAGCGGATCCGCCAGGCGGCGCGCAACGTGAAGCGCTTCTTCGACGGCGCCGCGACGACCCTCCACAACGTCATCCCCATCACCGCCGCCGGCCGTTGAGCCAGACGCGGACAGTCCGGCAGGAGCCGCCATGATACGCATCGTCGTTGCCGGAACGTCCGGCTGGGTGGGCCGCGAACTGGTCAAGGCCGTCACCGCCGCTCCGGACCTGACGCTCGCCGCTGCCGTGGCGCGTTCGTCCGCGGGACGGGATGCCGGCGATGTCGCGGGGATGGCCGCGACCGGCGTGACCGTCGTGGCGAGCCTGGCCGAGGCGCTGGCCGTCCCGAGCGATGTCGTCATCGACTACACCAAGCCACATGTGGTGAAGGGCCATGCGCTGGAGGCACTCGCCGCCGGTCGCCATGTGGTGATCGGAACGTCTGGCCTGTCGGCGGAAGACTATGCAGAGATCGACCGGGCAGCCGTTGCCGCCGGGCGCGGGGTGATTGCCGCCGGTAATTTCTCGATCACCGCATCGCTGCTGAAGCGCTTCGCCACCATGGCGGCGCGGCATGTGCCCGATGTCGAGATCATCGACTATGCCTCGGCCAAGAAGCCCGACACGCCGTCCGGCACCGGCCGCGAGCTCGGCGAGATTCTCTCCGCGATTCGCGGCGCGCCGACCTCGAAGCCGGTGGACGAACTCGGCGGCATCCGCGAAACGCGGGGGGGCGCGGTCAATGCCGGCGGCATCGCGGTGCAGGTCCATTCCGTGCGCATGCCGTCGTTCGTCCTGTCCGCCGAGGCGATTTTCGGGCTGCCGGACGAGCGGCTGACCATCCGCCATGATGCCGGGTCCTCGGCTGCGCCCTATGTCGGCGGCACGCTGCTGGCGGCGCGCAAGGTGAGGGGTTCTACAGGGTTGATCCGCGGCATCGATCACCTTCTGGATTGAGCCCGAAGGGCCGGCATTCCTTGCCTTGGCCGGCCAAATCGGGCACAAGCCCGGCGCGACGCGGTGGTCGCGGCAGTGCGGATCGATTACCCATGCAGGACGTCTTGAAAGTCGGGATCGCCGGCCTCGGTACGGTCGGGGCTTCGGTCGTCCGGCTCATTGCCAAGCGTGACAATCGCCTGGCCGAGGCCGCCGGGCGGCCCATCCGCGTCACTGCGGTCACGGCCCGCTCGCGCGGCAAGGACCGTGGCATCGATCTGGCCGGGGCCCGATGGTTCGACGACGCCGTCAGCCTCGCCGCCGATCCCGATATCGACGTCTTCGTGGAGCTCATGGGCGGCGCCGGTGACCCCGCCAAGGCGGCGGTCGTGACGGCGCTGGAGAGCGGCAAGGCGGTGGTCACCGCCAACAAGGCGCTTCTGGCCGCCCATGGTACGGTCCTGGCACGGAAGGCGGAGGCCAAGGGCGTCGCGCTCAATTTCGAAGCGGCGGTCGCGGGCGGCATCCCCGTCATCAAGACGCTGCGCGAGAGCCTGCTCGGCAATACGATCGAGCGCGTCTACGGCATCCTCAACGGCACCTGCAACTATATCCTCACCCGCATGGCGGAGGAGGGGATCAGCTTCGAGGAGTGCCTGCAGGACGCCCAGCGCCTCGGCTATGCCGAAGCCGATCCCACCTTCGACGTCGATGGGTTCGACACTGCCCACAAGCTGTCGCTCCTCACCAGCCTCGCCTTCGGTACGCTGGTCGATACCAAGGGCATCTCGATCGAGGGCATCCGCTCGATCAAGCCGGTCGACCTGAGGATGGCCGAGGAACTCGGCTATCGCGTCAAGCTGCTCGGCGTCGCGCAGCGCACCGCCGACGGGGTCGAGCAGCGCGTCCATCCGACCTTCATTCCGAAGGACGAGGCCATCGCCCAGGTCAATGGCGTGCTGAACGCCGTGGCCATCGACGCCGATGCGGTAGACCTCACCCTTGTCGGCCCCGGCGCCGGCGGCGATGCGACGGCATCGGCTGTGATCGCCGACATCGTCGATGTGGCGCGTGGGCACCGCACGGCACCGTTCATCCGGCCGGTCTCGGCCCTGACCAAGCCGAGCCGCGCGCCCATGACGCGCCACGAGGGCGGCTATTACATCCGCCTCGAAGTCGTCGACAAGCCCGGCACCGCGGCGCGCATTGCGTCGCGCATGGCGCAGAACAATATCTCCCTGGAATCGATCGTGCAGCGCCGGGCCGGACCCGTGCGCGGCGGAACCGATCCGGCCGCGGCGGCCGCTCCGGCGCCCGTCGTGCTCATCACCTATGCCACGACCGAGGCGGCCGTCCGCCGCGCCGTCAAGTCGATGGACGCGGACGGCATCCTGCTGGGGGCACCGCAGGTCATCCGCATCGAACGCAACTGAACGCACGACACAAGCGCGAAAAGGACATCACCATGGCCGAGCAGGGGCTTTCCATCCCGAAGAACCTCATCATCGAGCGCGTGCTCTCGATGGAGCTCGTCCGGGTGACGGAGCGGGCGGCTGTGGCCTCCGCACGCCTGCGCGGCCGCGGCAACGAGAAGGCGGCGGACCAGGCGGCGGTAGACGCCATGCGCCGCGAGCTCAACAAGCTGCCGATCGACGGCACGGTCGTCATCGGCGAGGGCGAGCGCGACGAGGCGCCGATGCTCTATATCGGTGAAGAGGTCGGTACCAAGAAGGGTCCGAAGGTCGATATCGCGCTCGATCCGCTCGAGGGCACAACGCTCTGCGCCAAGGATATGCCCGGCTCGATCGCCGTCATCGCCATGGCCGAGCATGGGTCGCTGCTCTACGCACCCGATGTCTATATGGACAAGATCGCCATCGGCCCGGGCTATCCGAAAGGCGTGGTCGACCTCGACGCCTCGCCGGTGGAGAACATCCATGCCCTCGCCAAGGCCAAGGGCGTGAAGCCGGGCGAGATCACTGCGCTGATCATGGACCGGCCCCGCCATGCCAAGCTGATCGAGGCCGTGCGGAGCACCGGCGCCGCCATCCGCCTCATCACCGATGGCGATGTCGCGGGCGTCATCCATACCGCCAATGCGCTGGAGACCGGCATCGACATCTATCTTGGCATCGGCGGCGCGCCCGAGGGCGTGCTGGCGGCGGCGGCACTGCGCTGCGTCGGCGGCCAGATGCAGGGCCGTCTGATCCTCGATACCGAGGCCAAGATCGAGCGTGCCCGCAAGATGGGCGTCAAGGACCCGATCAAGAAGTACGAGATGGAGGAGATGGCCTCTGGTGACGTGATCGTCTCGGCGACCGGCGTCACCGACGGCGCGCTTCTGAAGGGCGTCGTCTTCGGTCCCGACCTGATCACCACCGAAACCATCGTCTACCGGTCGACGACCGGCACCGTGCGCCGCATCTTCGGTGAACACCGCCAGCTCGAGAAATTCCATCTCGACTGATCCGATGGAACGCCGCCGGCTGTTTCTCGGCATCGAAAAGTCGGCCCTCGGGCGCACCTGGCGCGACCGGCTCGATGAAGCGGGACGCGCCAGGGCCTTGGCCATCACCCAGTCCCTTGCCCTGCCGGACATCCTGGCCCGCGTCCTCGCGGGCCGGGGCATCGGCGCCGACACGGCGGAGACCTTCCTCGATCCGACGGTCCGCGAGGCGATGCCGGACCCTTCCGTTCTCACCGACATGGACCGGGCGGTTGAACGCCTCGCCAAGGCGGTGCTGACGGGCGAACAGGTGGCGATATTCGGTGACTATGACGTCGACGGCGCTTCTTCGTCGGCGGTTCTGGCGCTGTTCCTGCGCGCTGCAGGGCTCGACCCACTGCTGCATATCCCCGACCGCATCTTCGAGGGCTATGGTCCCAATGCCGAGGCCCTGCGCATGCTGGCGGGGAAGGGGGCGACGCTGCTCGTCACCCTCGATTGCGGCACCACGAGCCACCAGGTGCTCGGCGAGGCGGCGGCGATCGGCCTCGACGTCGTCGTCTGCGATCATCACCAGGCCGACGAGACGCTTCCCGCCGTGGAGGCGATCGTCAATCCCAACCGGCAGGACGATCTTTCCGGACTGGGCCAGCTCTGTGCCGCCGGCGTCACCTTCATGATGGTGGTGGCGCTCAACCGCCATCTGCGCGGCAAGGGGCACTGGACGACGGCACGGCCTGAACCCGACCTGATGGGCCTTCTCGACCTCGTCGCTCTCGGCACGGTCGCCGATGTGGTGCCGCTGACCGGTCTCAACCGCGCCTTTGTCACGCGCGGCCTCGTGGTGATGCGGCGGCGTGAGAATGCCGGCCTGAGGGCCCTCATGGACGTGGCGCGGCTCGACGGGCCGCCGACGCCCTACCATCTCGGCTTCCTGCTCGGCCCGCGCATCAATGCCGGCGGTCGGATCGGCGACGCGGCCCTCGGCCTGCGGCTTTTGATGACGGAGGATACGCTCGAGGCGGGGCGCATCGCCGCCGATCTCGACCGCCTCAATCGCTAACTACAGGTGGCCGAACTGGGCACCGTCGCCGAGGCCGTGGCCGAGGCCCTGGCGGCGCTCGGGCCTCTGGAGGAGGGGGCCTCGGTGGTGGTGACCGCCGGGAACGGCTGGCACCCGGGTATCGTCGGTCTCGTCGCCTCGCGGCTGAAGGAGCGTTTCAAGCGGCCCGCCTTCGCGATCGCCTTCACCGGAGAGGTCGGCACCGGGTCCGGCCGCTCCGTCGCCGGGGTCGATCTCGGCGCCGCCGTCCGCCGTGCCGTTGCCGCCGGTATCCTTGTCAAAGGCGGTGGCCATGCGATGGCGGCCGGCATCACCGTGCAGCGTGACCGGCTCGCGGCCTTCCGCGCCTTTCTCGAAGGTCACCTCGCCGATGCCGTCACGCGCGCGCGCCGCGAGGACTCCCTCCTGGTCGATGCGGCAACCACGGCCGCGGCGCTTTCACCGAACCTCGTCGCGATGCTCGACCGGGCCGGCCCGTTCGGTACCGGCAATCCCGAGCCCATTCTCGTCCTGCCCTCCCATACGCTTGTGCATGTCGATGAACTGGCCGGCGCGCATCTGCGGACGCGCCTGCGCAGTGGTGACGGCAAGACAGTGGAGGCGATCGCATTCCGCGCGGTGGGGCAACCGCTGGGTCAGATGCTGGCGGCGAGCCGCGGCCGGGGCCTGCATGTTGCCGGTTCTGTCGGGATCAACCGCTGGCAAGGGCAGGAGCGGGTGCAATTCCGGATGATCGACGCCGCGTTGCTGCCGGCTGGATGATCAACTGGCGAAGAAGGCAGGGCGGAAACTCGCGAGCCGGCGCCGGGGCTTCGCGGCTGTAGCCTTCGAGCCGCCATCATGGCCCTGACCGCGCGCTGCCATGAGCTCGACCGCCTGCATGGCCAGGGTCCTGGCACGCGGCGCCAGTGCATGGTCCGCCGTCACCATTTCGCGAAGAACCGATAGGAGGGTCTTGGCCTCGGTGGCCGGGTCGGCACACGTGCGGGCATCCTCCAGAAGGTCCCGGAAGGAGGGGGTCCAGGCGGGATCGTGCAGCCGCCAGAGGACGAGCGCGACGAGGCCATCGTCGTCAATCTCGGCGCCGGTCGCCGTCACATCCGCTGACGCAAAACCCATGACATCGCACCTGACACGCAACTGACGATACGGAATCGGCACACCCGACAAAACGATTGCACTCCTGTGCTGCCGCAACGGCAACTGGTAGGTACCACCAGATCGGCCTTATCCACAACCAGCGATGCTGCACCGTGTCACACACGGCATCTGCCTTTACGTCATGTCCGCTGGTCAGAGCGCCACACTGGCGCTAGTGTTCGCGCGGTCGCCTATCAAGAGCGACGTGGCAGCGAGGAGCAGAGCATGGGTTTCTTCGATTTCGTCAAGAATGTCGGCAAGAAGCTGATCGGTGCCAGCGAGGCACAGGCGGCGCCGGCCCCGGCGCTGACTCAGGAGGTGGCGAGCCACGGCTTCGACACCAGCAAGCTGCAGATCGGTTCGTCCGGCAACAACGTGCAGCTGTCCGGCCAGGTCAAGTCGCAGGAAGAGGCCGAGCGCATTATCCTCGCCCTCGGCAATACGGTGGGCGTGGCGCAGGTCGATACCAGCCAGCTGATCGTGGCGGCCGAGACGCCGGCGGCCAAGTTCTACACGGTCAAGAAGGGCGACACGCTCTGGAAGATCGCCGAGACCCATTACGGCAAGGGTGCGGATTACCCGAAGATCGTCGCGGCCAACAATCCGCCGATCGTCAATCCGGATCTGATCCAGCCGGGCTGGGTGCTTCGCATTCCCTGAGCGCGCCCTATACTCCCGTCCGGGCGGAGGCCTCGACGCCTCCGCCGGCACATCGACCGGGAGAACGCCAATGCCATCCATCACGCGCCGCGGCCTTGCCGCTGCGGCCTTCATCGCGCCGCTCGCCCCTGCCGTCCTAAGGGCGCAGTCCTGGCCATCCGGGACCATTCGGATCATCGCGCCCTTTCCGCCGGGTGGATCGGTCGACGCGCTTGCACGCCTCGCCCAGCCGGTGCTGGAGCGCAGCCTCGGCGCGACAGTGATCGTCGAGAATCGCGCCGGGGCTGGCGGCAGCGTCGGTGCCAATGCCGTCGCCAAGGCGGCGCCGGACGGCAATACTTGGCTGTTCGTCTTCGACACCCATGCGGTCAATCCGACCCTGTTGCCGAACATGCCCTTCGATTCGGTGAAGGATCTGGACCCGGTCATGCTGATCGGTACGGCGCCGATGGTGCTCGTCACCCATCCGTCGCAGCCCTTTCGCACCCTTGCCGACGTGATCCAGGCCGGCAAGGACCGGGCCGGCGGCGTGCCCTACGGGACCATTGGCAATGGTAGCCTCGGCCATCTCGCGATGACGCTGCTCGCCCGCCGCGCCGCCTCCACCTTCAACCACATCCCCTACCGGGGCGGCGGTCCGCTGGTGAACGATGCGCTCGGTGGCCATGTCCCGCTGTCGATTGCCTCCGTCGCCGTTCTCGCCGCCCATCTGACCGCCGGCACGCTGCGGCCGCTCGCCCAGACCGGCGCGCAGCGGGCTGCCACGCTGCCCCAGGTGCCGACCGTGGCCGAGAGCGGATTCGCCGGGTTCGAGGCGGAGGCCTGGTGGGGCGTGTTCGCGCCGTCTGGCACGCCGGGGCCGATCGTCGCACGTTTCCAGCAGGCGCTCACCGCCGCCTTCCGCGAGCCGGCGACAGCCAAACAGCTCACGGAGACGCAGCAGATCAAGCTCCTCGCCAGCGGGCCGGACGAACTGAGGACATTCTTCGCCAGCCAGATGAAGATCTGGGGCGATGTGGTGCGGGAGAATTCCATCACGGCGAGCTGATTTTCCGCCGGGGACGCTTGATGGCGGCCGGGAACACCCCTATAACCCCGGCCGCCGACAAGCGGTTCGCTCCCTTCGTCTAGAGGCCTAGGACACCAGCCTTTCACGTTGGGTACACGGGTTCGAATCCCGTAGGGAGCGCCATTCCTTGCCCTCGCAAACCCGCAT
>CALRLZ020000054.1:0-20099 GCA_943368975.1 Archangium gephyra | reverse complement strand
CAATGGCGAGCCGGAAGGCGACGACGCCCGCCGCCATGGGGCTGCAGCGGGCAATCGACGCCGCCGCGTAGGATGCCACCGAGACCGGCGGCGTGGCGTCGGCGAGGATGGAGAAATAGAAGACGAACATGTGGGCCGCCAGCACCGGTACGCCGAACTGCTGGAGGATCGGCGCACCGATGGCCGCCCCGATGATGTAGGCGGCCGTCGTCGGCACGCCCATGCCGAGGATCAGCACGGTGATCGCGATGAGGATGCCCGCGATGTAGAGATTGTTGCCGGCAAGCCCGGTCACGATGGTGGAGAAGGAGATCACCATGCCGGTGACGGTCAGGCAGGCGACGAAGATTCCAGCACCGGCGCAGGCCAGGGCGACCACCACCATGTTGCGGCCCCCGTTCGCCAGCATGCGCATGATGTCGGCCGGGTAGAGCCGGGTGTGCGGCCTCAGCCAGGACGCTGGCCAGACCGCCATGATGCCCCAGAAGGCGGCGAAGGACGGCGAGTATCCCGCGGCCATGGCGCCGATCATGACGAAGACCGGCACGAGCAGGTGGGCGTCGCGCAACACGAAGGCCCAGGTCGGGATTTCGGAAGGATCGCAGCCGGTGAGCCGCAGGCGTCGCGCCTCGAAATGGACGCTGATGAGGATCATGAAGAAGTAGAGCATCGAGCCGGCGATCGCGGCGAGGGCGATGGTCTGGTAGGGGATGTTGGTGATCTCGGCCATGATGAAGGCGCCCGCCCCCATCACCGGCGGCATGATCTGCCCGCCGACCGAGGACGCTGCCTCCACGCCCGCGGCGAACTGGCGGCGGTAGCCGAGCTTGACCATGGCGGGAATGGTGAAGGAGCCGGTGGCGAAGACATTGGCCACCGACGAGCCCGAGATCGTGCCGAACATGGCGGAGGAGACGACCTCGACCTTGGCGGGCCCGCCGGCCTGGCGGCCCGCGACCTTCATGCCGAGATTGTGGAAGAACATGCCGACGCCGGAGCCCTCGATGAAGGCGCCGAAGATGATGAACATGGCGACCATGGTCGCGGAGATGCCGGTGATCGAGCCGTAGATGCCGTTCGAGTTGAACAGGTACATGGTCTCGATGATCTGCACCGCCGGAATGTCGCGGAAATGCAGGATTCCCGGCATGTATTCGGTGACGAAGAGATAGAGGATGCCGGTGGCGACAAGACCGGCGAGGACCGGCGTCACGGCGCGGCGCAGGGCCTCGACGACGAGGACGATGGCGATGATGCCGAACGCCATCTCCACCGGCGAGACCGGATCGACCGTCTCGAAGCGCAGGTTGATGATGGACGAGCAATAGGGCCCGCCATTGGCGCAGGTGAAGGAATAGAAGCTCGGCAGGACGGCGAGCACGGACAAGAGCCAGTCGGCGGCGCTCGGCCTGTCCTTCGGCGAGCGCTCGGTCGCCGGATAGAGAATGAAGGCGAGCGGCAGTAACAGCAGCAGGTGGATCGACCGCTGCTCGCGCGGCTCGAAGAAGCCGAAGCCGCCCGTCCACAGATGGAACACCGAAGCCGCCACGGCGACAGCCGCCGCCAGCCAGAAGACCGGCCCTTTCAGCTCGCGCATCGTGTCATTCCACCGTCAGTCCTGGTCCTGAAATGAACGCGGTCCGGACCATCGGCCCGGACCGCGTCGCCCCATCGGGGAGCGTCAGCCCTGCACCCAGCCGCGCTCGCGGTAGTAGCGCAGCGCGCCGGGATGGACCGGCACGGGACGGTTGGCGACGGCGGTCTCGCAGCGATAGTCCTTCAGCGAGCCGTGAATGCGCGGCAGTTCGGGAATGCTCTCGCAGATCGCCTTGGTGATCTTGTAGACGATCTCCTCGGACACGTCGGACGAGGTGACGAGCGTCGTCGCCATGACCAGGGTCTTGACCTCGCGGTTGCCCTGGAAGCGCGGATAGGTGCCGGCGGGAATGACGCCCGAGCCCATGCCGTGGCGCTGCTTGAAGGCGTCCATCACATCCTGGGGAATGTCGAGGATCTCGCCGTCACGGCCGGTCGCCATGTCGACGACGGCGGAGCCGGGCAGGCCGAGCGCGAAGAAGAGGTAGTCGAGCTGGCCGTCGCGATAGGCGCTGGCGAGGTCGCCATAGGCGGCGAGCTGGAAACGCCAGCCGCGGGCGCGCAGGCTGTCATAGGTCTGGCCGTAGACAGCCAGCAGCCAGCGCAGGGCGATCTCGTCGGTGGCGCCGTTATTGGCACCGCCGAAGCGGATGTTGCGGCCCTCGCGGAAGAGGGTCGCGATGTCCATGGTCTGGCCGGGCGCCCGGATGAAATGATAGGGCGTGTCGCCGAAGGACTGGCCGATCATGCGCAGCTTGTCGGCGGCCGGACGGCCCTGATAGGTGCCCGTGCCGGTGGCGGCCATGCTGGCGAAGATGTCGATGGACATGGCGAGCTGCGCCTGGCCCTGCTGGACGGCCACCGGATTGGCGGCGCCGCCACCCGGAACGGCCTTGATCGTCATTCCGGGGATCTTGTCCTCGAGGAGCTTCGCCGCTCCCGAGACGATCGTGTACCAGCCACCGCCGATGGAACCGCCGCGCCACTCGACCGTCTGGGCCGCGGCCGGCGCCGTGGCACCCGCAAACAGCCCGGCGGCCAGGCCGGCCGCCATGATGAACCGCTTCAACATCTCGCTCACACCTCTGGTTCGCGGGTCATGACGCCCGCCTGGGAGCGACTGTAGCCCGATGGTATTCCATGACAACGTCGAATTGTCGCATGACAGGCTTCACCCTCGTCGGGGGCGCCGGCCCGATAGGGGCTCAGAAACGCGCCGGGCTGAACGGACCGATCGGCAGGCTCGCGGGGGCCCCGGTGACGATCTCGGCGACGAGCCGCCCGGTGATCGGTCCGGTCGACAGGCCGATATGCCCGTGGCCGAAGGCGAAGACGACATGGGGGTGACGCGGCGCGCGCCCGATCACCGGCAGGCCGTCCGGGGTCGAGGGCCGCGCCCCATGCCAGGGCGCCGACTCGACCGTCTCGCCGATCGCCAGCGTCTGCCGGGCATCGGTTTCGACGGCCTCGATCTGGGTCGTGTCGGGTGGCGCGTCGCGGCGGGCGAGTTCCACCCCGGAGAGCAGCCGGAGCCCGGCATTCATCGGCGAGACGACATAGCCGCCGCCGGTGTCATGGATCGGCCGCGACAGCTTGTGGTCGCCGGCATCGGCGAAATGGCGATGGTAGCCGCGCTCGGCGGCCAGCGGCAGGCGGTAGCCCATGGTCCGGGTGAGGTCATGGGCGGCGGCGCCGGCGGCGATGACCACGGTCTTCGCCCGGATGGCGCCGCCGGTCTCCAGAACGATCCTGGCGCCGTCGCCGTCCTCCTCGACGGTGCGTGCGCGCGCCGCCACGAGGGTCGCGCCGCGCTCGCGGGCGGCGGCCTCATAGGCCTGCACCAGCCCGCCGGGGTCGCGCACCGATCCGGTCTCGGTGTGCCAGACGGCCTTGGCGTAGCGCCGCTTCAGGGCCGGCTCGAATTGCGGCAGTTCGGCGCCGTCGATGACCTCGAAGGCGACCTTGTGCTGGGCCAGCAACTCGCGCTCCAGGGCGCCGGCGGCGAAGCCCGCCTCGCTGCGGTAGAGCTTCACCCAGCCGCGCCGCATGATGAGATGCTGCGTGCCGATCTCGCCGGCGATGCGCCAGTGTTCGTCATAGGCGGCGGCGCAGAGCGGATCGAGGGCGCTCGCCGCCGCGCGCCAGGAGGTCTCGTTGCAGCGGCGGATGAAGGCGAGGAGCCAGGGTGCCACCGCCAGGAGCGACCCGTAGTCGACGCGGATGGCGACGTCGCGGTTGAGGGCATAGCGCGGCAGTTTCTTCAGCATGCCGGGGCCGGCGACCGGGAAGAGCGAGCCGCGCGAGATGACGCCGGCATTGCCGTAGCTGGCGGCGTTTCGGATGCCGCCGGGATCGACCAGCGTCACGGTCAGGCCGCGGGCGAGGCAGGCGAGCGCCGTCGCCGTGCCGACCATGCCTCCCCCGACAATGGCGACGTCGGGACGCGCGGTCGTGGTCATCCCGGCCCCCTGCCCTGCCGCCGCGCTCACCGGGCGACCTTCGGATGGCCGCCCTCGCCAAGATCCCAGTAAAGGCCGGCCATGAGGCCGATGGCCTCGCGGATGAGGGCCGAGGGCACATGCTCGTTGGGGGCGTGCTGGGAGCAGCCGGGGTAGGAATGCGGCACCCAGATGGTGGGCATGCCGATGATCTCGGCGAAGACGTCGTTGGGCAGCGACCCCCCGGCATTGGGGATCACCGCCGGCTTCTTGCCGGTGGTCGCGGCGATGGAGGCCGCCGCCCATTTCACCCAGGGGTGGTCGGGATCGGTGCGCGTCGCCTTGAAGGCGGCGTCACGGCCGGAGGAGACCTCGACATCGGGGAAGCCGTGGCGGACGAGATGGCGCTTGATGGCCGGAATGAAGCCGTCGGGATCGGAGCCGACCACGGTGCGGATCTGGCATGTCGCCTTCGCCGAGGGAGGCACGGCGTTCTGCGGATTGCCGATATCGCCGGCGCCGAAGGCCAGCACCTCGAAGGTGTTCCAGCCATAGACCTTCTCGGCGGCGGAGAAGCCCGGCTCGCCCCACCAGGCGTCGATCTGCGGGCCGCCGGGAATGCTCGCCGGCGCGATATCGGCGAGGGCGCGCTTGACCGAATCCGGCATGTCCTTCGGCAGGAGTTCGTGGACGCGGATCTGGCCGGTCGGGCCGATGATGGTGGCAATGGCATGGGCCAGGCGGATGGCCGGGTTCGACAGCAGGCCGCCCCAGTTGCCGGAATGATGGCCGCCCTCGCGGGCGTTGATCGCGAGGTCGATGCGGTAGCCGCCGCGGGCGCCGAGGCACAGGGTCGGGCGCTCGGCGGTCATGCGCGGACCGTCGGAGCCGATGAGGATGTCGGCGAGGAAGAGCTCGCGGTTGTCGCGGGCGAGGTCATGCAGGCCGGCGGAGCCGACCTCCTCGCCCATCTCGATGAGGTAGCGGACGTTGAAGCCGAGCTTGCCGCGGGTCTTCAGCACGCAGCGCAGTGCCTCGATGTTGATGGCGTGCTGGCCCTTGTTGTCGACGACGCCGCGGCCGTACCAGGTGTCGCCGGTGTCATCGAGGGTCCAGGGGTCGCGGCCGTCCTTCCACTGGCCCTCGAGGCCGGCGATGACATCGCCATGGCCATAGCCGAGCACGGTAACGAGGGCCGGGTCCTCGATGCGCTCGGCGAGGAGGAAGGGGCCCTTGGCATTGGGGTGGGTCAGGATGCGGCAGGCAAAGCCCATCGATTCGAGCGAGGGCTGCATTTCCTCGGTGAGGTAGCGCGCCAGGTCCGGGGCGCGGGCCGGGTTCTGGCTCTCGGTCGGAATGGCGATGCGGCGGGCGAAGATCGCCTTCAGGCTGCCGTCGTCGAACATCTGGTGGGCGGCGGCGATGGCGGAGGCGCGTGTCATGTCAGTCTCTTCGCAGGAGGTATCGGCGGCAGATTAGCGCGGGTGGAGGCTTTGGCCATGGCGCATGCGGACAGGGTGGCATGCGCCGGCGGAACGCAGCCTCGCCGGCCGGGCGACGGAATGTCCCCTGGACTCTCCCCGCCCGGGGAGACGGGAGACGGAAGCGGGGCGGGACCAGAACCCGGCCCGCCGCGATTCACGAGCGGCTGTCGGGCGCGGTGACGTCGCGCAGGCCGTCGCCCATCATGTTGATGGCCAGGACGAGCATGGCGAGGGCGGCGCCGGGGATCGCGATGAGCCAGAAGGAGAAGAACATGAAGTTCTTCGCCTCCGAGATCATCAGGCCCCAGGAGGGTAGCGGCGGCTGGACCCCGAGGCCGAGGAAGGAGAGGGCCGCCTCCAGCAGGATGGCGCTCGCCGCCTCCACCGTGCCCACGACGATCAGGTGCGGCATGACGTTGGGCAGGACCTCGCGCAGGATGATGCGCAGCTGGCTGGCGCCGCTGGCCCGCGCCGCCTCGACGAAGTCGAGCGACCGGACCTGCTGCGTCGCCGAGCGCATGACCACGGCGAAACGGTCCCATTTCAGCAGCCCGAGCACGGCGATGACGATGAAGAGCGTGCCGCCGACCATGGCGACCACGGCGAGCGCCACCAGCACCACCGGCAGGGCGAGGCGTGTCGTGATGATGAAGGTGACGACGAGGTCGATGCGCCCGCCGAAATAGCCGGCGGCGAGGCCGAGCGCCGTGCCGATCGTGCCCGAGATCAGCATGACGGAGATGCCGATCAGCAGCGAGATCTGCGCGCCGTAGAGGGTGCGCGAGAGGTAGTCGCGGCCGAGATTGTCGGTGCCGAAGGGATGCAGCCAGGAGCCGCGCTCGTACCAGACCGGCGGCACGAGGCGGTTGTTGAGGTCCTGGGCATAGGGATCGTGCGGCGAGATGAAGGGCGCCAGCAGCGCGATCAGCACGATGACCGCGAAGATGAAGGTGCCGATCATCAGGCCCTTGTGCTTGAGCACGCGCCGCTTGAACCGCGAGGGCGGGACGACGGCGACGGCGACGGGGCCGGTCTGGACGATATCGCTCATGTCAGCCCACCCTGATCCTGGGGTCGAGCCAGGCGTTGACGAGATCGGCCAGCAGGGTCAGCAGGACATAGCCGACCGAGAGCAGCATGAGCACCGCCTGGATGACGGGGAAGTCCTTCTGCGAGATGGCCTGGTAGGCGAGATAGCCGAGGCCGTCGAGGGCGAAGACCGTCTCGATGACGATGGAGCCACCGAGCAGGAAGCCGAGCTGGACGGCGGTGAGCGCCACCACCGGCACCAGGGCGTTGCGCAGGCCGTGGCGCAGGATCACCGTCGAGGCCGGCAGGCCCTTGGCGCGGGCGGTGCGGATATAGTCGGCGCCGAGCACCTCGATCATGCCGGCGCGCACCAGGCGCATGAAGGGCGGCGTGACGTAATAGCCGAGCGCCACAGTCGGCATGACGAAATGCTCCCAGCTGTCGGCCCCGGAGACCGGCAGCCAGCCGAGGCCGATGGAGAAGACCATCACCAGGCAGAGCGCGAAGAAGAAGTTCGGGAGCGCCTGGCCGGCCACGGCGATCCACAGGCAGAGCCGGTCGATCCAGGAATTCTGCCAGACCGCCGCCATCACCCCGAGCGGAACGGACAGGGCAAGGGCGAAGCCGATCGCCAGCACGGCGAGAATGAGGGTCGTCTGGATCTTGGTAACGATGAGATCGAAGACCGGCGTGCGGAAATAGAGCGACTGGCCGAAATCGCCCTGCAGGGTGCGGCCGAGCCAGTCGAAATACTGGACGAGGAGCGGTCGGTCGAGGCCGTATTGCTGGCGGACTGCGGCGATGTCCTCGGCGCGGGCGCCCTCGCCGGCGATGGCGATGGCGACGTCGCCGGACAGGCGCAGCAGCACGAAGGCGAGCGCGGAGACCGCAAATGCAACCAGAGCGGCCAGTGCCAGCCGCTTGAGCGTGTAATTGAACATGCAATCAGGCGCCTTGAAGCTGCCGTGGCCGGCCGCGGCGCATCATGCCCCGCGGCCGGACCATAGCATCACTTCCAGCGCATCTCCCAGAAACGCGGCAGCTCGTCCGGATAGGCGTTGAATTCCAGATCCCGGGATGCAGCGTAGAAGGTCACGAGATTGTAGAGCGGGACCGAATAGGCCTGCTCGGTGATGATCTTGTGCGCCTCGCGATAGGCGGCGATGCGCTGCTGCGGATCGGTGACGGAATCGCCGCGCTCGAGCAGTTCGATCACCTTCGGGTCGCGCGAGATGTCGTCGTCGAGGCCCTTGTAATAGACCGGCGTCGAGGCCGACACGTCGTTGATCGAGAAGGAGCCCCAGGTCTGGTGGGCCATGCTCGCCCGGTGCGCGCGGACCTGCTCGCGCATGGCGGCATACTGGCCGAAGCGCAGCGTGGCGCGGATGCCGATGGCCCGCAGGTAGTTGATCATGGCCTCGGACTGGTTGCGCTCGCGATAGGCGTGCAGTTCGAGCTCGAAGCCGTTCGGGAAGCCCGCTTCCGCCAGCAGGGCCCTCGCCTTGGCCGGATCATAGTCATAGACCATGGCCTGCGAGGCGTCGCAGCCGAACTGGGTGGGGAAACAGATCGCATTGATGACCTGCGAGCCCTCGCCGACGAGCTGGCGGGCCATGGTCTGGCGATCGATGGCATGGGCGATGGCGCGGCGCACGCGCAGGTCGCGCAGTTGCGGCGCCGGCGAGCGCTCGGTGGTCGCGAGGTTGAGGAAGACGATGCGCATGGTGCCGCCGGAGACGATCTGCAGCGTCGGCACGGCCCGCATCTGCTGGGCCTGGTCGGGGGCGATGTTCATGACGAAGTCGAGGCCGCCCGACAGCATTTCGGCGACCTGGGTCTGCCGGTCGGGGATGAAGCGGATGACGATGCGCTCGATCTGCGGCTGCGGCTTCGGCCCGTCCCGGAAATAGTCGGGGTTGCGCTGGAGGGTGATGGAGCGGCCGATCTGGTGCTCGACGACGCGGTAGGGACCGGAACCGACCGGCTTCTCGTTCATCCCCTTCGGGCCGGCCTGCTCGTAATAGGCGGCGGGATGGATGACGATGGGGCCGGCGAGATATTCGATCGCCGCCGGGAAGGGGCGCTTGGTGATGATGCGCACCTTGTGGGCGTCGATCTTCTCGACCCGGTCGATCCAGTTGACGTTGGACTGGGTGGTCGAGCGGTTGGCCGGGTTGGCCACGAAGTTCAGCGTGTAGACCACGTCGTCGGCGCTGAACTCGACACCGTTGTGGAACTTGACGCCGCGGCGTAGGTCGAGCTCCAGCGTCTTGTCGTCGATCCAGCGCCAGGCGGTGGCGAGCTGGCCCTTGTACTCGTTGGTCTTCGGGTCGCGGTAGATCAGCGTGTCCCAGACCTGGTGGGCGATGATGACGCCGATACGGACATTGTTGAAATAGGGATCGACGTTCTCCGGCACCTGGTCATAGGCGAAACGGATGGTGTTCTGCCGCTTCTGCGCCTCGGCCGGCGCCGCCAGCCCGGCGGCAAGCGCCACACCCAAAATCATCCCGAAGACACGCCGCGTGGACGAAAAAATCATCGCCCTCTCCCTTCAAACCAAAAAAAGATTGTCGATGCTGGCTTGCCGGCGGCGGTCGAGTCAAGGCGAACGGGAGGCGGGACGCGGCAGGTCAGGCCTGCCGGAAGGCGATGAAGCGGGCCGCCTCGACCAATGTTCCGGCCCCGTCACCGAAGGGAGCGAGCCGCGTCGCCGCATCGGCCACCAGGCGCGTCAGTTCGTCACGCGCCCATTGCGGCCCGCGGAGCGATACGAGCGTGCCCTTGCCGCGGGCGGCATCCTTGCCGGTGGCCTTGCCTGCGAGGGCCGCGTCGCCCTCGTGGTCGATGAGGTCGTCGGCCACCTGGAAGGCGAGCCCGATGATCTCGCCATAGGCGGCCAGCGCCTGCCGCTCGGGCTCCGACGCCTGGCCGAGCACGGCACCGGCCAGACAGGCGAAGCGGATCAGCGCGCCGGTCTTCATCGCCTGGAGGCGGCGGATCTCGGCCTCCGGCAGGTCGAGCGGCGCACCGGCGGCGAAACGGCCTTCGGCGGTGAGGTCGAGCATCTGCCCGCCCACCATGCCGCCGAGACCGGAGGCGCGGGCGAGCAGCAGGGTCAGTTCGGCGCGCACGGCCGCCTCGGTATGGGTCCGCGGCGAGGCCATGGTTTCGAAGGCGAGGGTCTGAAGACCGTCGCCGACCAGGATGGCGGTCGCCTCGTCATAGGCCTTGTGGACGGTCGGGCGGCCGCGCCTGATGTCGTCGTCATCCATGGCCGGCAGGTCGTCATGGACGAGCGAGTAGCAGTGGACGAGTTCGAGCGCGGCGGCGGCCGGTACGGCGTCCGCGGCAGCGATGCCGAAGAGGGCGGCGCTCTCGATGACGAGAAAAGGCCGCAGCCGTTTGCCGCCGGCCAGCACGCCATGACGCATGGCCGCCATCAGGCGTTCCGGCCGCGCCGTCTCGCCGGGCCGCACGGCCGCGCCGAGGAGGGATTCGAGTTCGGCCTCCACCTGCCGGGCCGCGGCGGCGAGACGCTGTTCAAGAACGGAGGCATCGGACATTGCGGAGAACCGGACGGTCATCGGAGCATGGCCTGCGAGCGGTGGCCGAGGTGATGCCCCGCGTCAAGGGCCGCGGCGCCTTGTCGAGGCCGGGACATCGGCTAAAGTAATGCCTCGTCCCCCGTCCCCCGACCGTCCATGCCCATCGCCCGTCCCGCTCTCGCCGTGCTTTTCGCCATGCTGCTGTCCAGCGCCCCGGTCAGCCCGGCCCGCGCCGAAGGACGCCCCTCCGGCGGCGGCTTCGGCCTGGCGCTTCTGTCTCCCGGCCAGCATGCCGACGTGATGAAGCGGGTCGATTCCTATGCGTTGCTGGAGACCTTCCTCAAGGCCTGCGGCCGGCCGCCGGCGCTGGAATCGCGGTTTCGCCGCCTGGTCCGGGGCTGCATCGAGCCGGCAACGGTCAACACCCTGGCGCAGCATTTTCGCCGCTCGCTCGCCGCCCGGGCCCATCACCGCTGGGATTGCGTCTCCGCCAGCGGCCGGCAGATGATCGCCCGCTCGGAAGAGGCGATCCGCACGACGGTCGCCGACGTCACCCGCCTCTGCCAGATCGCCCGCTAGGACGCAGGCCTGCGTGCTCCCGCGGCGGATTGACCCCCGGCGGGCGGGGTGTTCCGATGCCGGCAAGCCGGACATGCGATCCGGCGCCCGGGGAGAGAGAGATGCTGTCCAGACGCGTGCTGACACTGGGCCTCGTGGCCCTCGGTGCGGCCATGCCGCCCGCCGCGGCGCAGGTGCCGCCCTCCGCCGACGACATTGCCGGCTATGGCGGGCTGCATGCGGCGGCCCATCGCGGCGATGTCGCCGCCATCCGGCGGCTGGCGGCCGCCGGCCAGGATCTCAACGCCCGCGACGGACGCGGCCGCACGCCCCTGCATGTCGCCGCCTTCGCCCGCCACCACGACGCCATGCGCGCCCTGGTGCAGACCGGCGCCGACCCCCGCGCGTTGGAACACCAGCGCTACGACGCCATCACCATCGCGGCAGTGGCCGACGACCTCGAGACGATGAAGGTGGCGATCGCCATCGGCGGCAATCCCAAGGCCGTCACCAGCCTCTATGACGGCACGGCGCTGATCGCCGCGGCCCATCTCGGCCACGACACCGTGGTGGGCGAACTGATCCGCGCCGGCGCGCCGCTCGACCATGTGAACAATCTCGGCTGGACGGCGCTGATCGAGGCGGTGATCCTCGGCCGTGGCGGGCCGCGCCATGTCGAGACGGTGCGGCTGCTGACGGCGGCCGGCGCCAGACGCGATCTCGCCGACCGGCAGGGCCAGACGCCGCTCATGCTGGCGCGCGGGCGTGGCTATGGCGCCATGGTCAGGCTGCTGGAGTAGCGGCGCTCGCCGGCAGGTGATCCTTCCAGGTGACCAGCGCAGCCTGCCCGGCCTCCGACAGGACATAGACGCCGCGCCCGGTCTTCTCGAACCAGCCATAGACATTGCGCTGGAGGATGGCCGGGGCATCGGTAGCGAGAGGCGTGAGATCGCGCGGGCGGAGCGGGCCGGCGGCGAGCGCCTGCGCCATGGCGAGGGTGCGCTGGCGGTAGGCGGTCATGATGGGGCGGCGCGTCGAGCCGCCGAGCGCCGGGTCGCCCCGGCGGCGGCGGTGCTCGGCGACGAGGCGAGACTGGCGCTTGCCGTCATGGCGCGGCTTCCACGGGACGGGCTCGACGACGACCTCGACGCCGCCCATGGGCAGCACCGAGAGAAGCCCGAAACCGCAGAGCCGGCAGAGTTTTTTCACGCGGGAGTCGTGCTCGCGGCCCCGGCCCTTGGCGGAGGCCTTCACCGCCAGCCAGACCTCGTCGGCGGCGGCGGAACGGTCGACCGCCTGCAGCACCAGTTCCAGGGTGAAGGACTGTTTCAGCTCGCCGATGACGACGGCGGCGGGTTCGCCGTCCCTCAACGCGACGAGGTCGCAGCCCATGATCTCGCCCTTCACGTCGAAGCCGAGGCCTTCGAGGAAGGTTTTGACCGGGAGGTAGAGGGTGGTTTCCAAGGGTGCTTCCATCGCGCGGCGATCTGCTGGGGTGCGCGCCGAATCTTTCCGCATGATCGGACAGGCACCCGCGCCGTGACAAATGCCGGCAGCGCGCACGGGGCAGAAGGGCGCCATGACATTCGCCCGCATGCTCGCCCTCGTCTGGGCCCTCGCCTGTCTCGTCCTCGCCCTCGTCGAAGGATCGAGCCTCGCCATGGTCGGGTTCCCCGATGGCCACCTCACCGTCTGGGAACAGGAGACCGTGGGCCTCAGGCGATGGCTGCTGGCGCTCTGCGTCGGTCAGGCGCTGGTGATTGGGGGCCTCGCGATCCTGCGACCACGCATGAGCCGGATCGGGCTGGCCGCGGTGGCTGCGGGGGTGTTGGTGGTGATGCCGATGATTGTCGTTACCACATGCCCGGGCTCGGAGTCGTGCCGGGCGGGTTATGAGGCGCTGACGGGGCGGATGCTGGATCACGGCATCGGCGGGTGACGCAACCTCAAGTTGACGTCACGCGATCTTGGCTGAAGACAGACTTACGTGTTCTTCATCCGCCTCACCTATGTCTACCGCAGTTCCGTCGGTCAGGTTCATCTGATTTCATGTTCCCAGATCCACATCTCCAATGGCATCCTTATGTCTCGATCATTGATGGGATCAGAAATCCGTTTGCGATCAACAAGGGACAATCGGAGGGCAAGCTCCATCTTCTGGTCATCGACGATATCGGCGCGTCTATCCGTGCAACCGGGCAGGGACCTCCGATAGCGCCCGCTTTTGGCATTTCCATCTTGTGCGACATTTATCTGGCCGTCGAAGAGATGCTCTATTCGACTGCAGGCCACGGCGATGGTTGGCAACCCACCTACATCAGACAAACCCATGCCTCGCGACTGATTGCAGCGATGTCCAGCCACCATCCAATGTTCCGCAACCCTGAATTTGTTGAACGCAAGCCCCCTCGACATTTCTGCTTCCCTGGCGATGACTACTGCTACGAGACGTTCGGCTTTGACGAGCCCGAGATCCGTCAGTTCGCAAGCGTTGACGAGGGCTATGCCTGGGTTCCGGGTGATAGCGATTGACGGCTGACCGGCCGATCTCCTGCCCTTTCCTTGACTTTCCGCGCCTCCCGCTCTATCCGCACCCCCACTCTCGCTCATCCGAGACCTGCCTTCGCCGACCGGGACCCGATCCCGGAGGTTCCCGCCCGACAGCGCAGCATGCGCCCTCGGGCGCGAAACGCGTCGCGGTTCCGGGTGTCCGAGACCACCTTGGGGGCATCCCGAAGGTGAACTCTGGAGCGATCATGTTCGAAGGCCTGTCGACACGACTGTCCGGCATCCTCGACCGCCTCAAGGGCCGCGGCGCGCTGAGCGAAGCCGATGTCCAGGAGGCGATGCGCGAGGTGCGCCGCGCGCTGCTCGAGGCGGATGTCGCCCTCGAGGTCGTCCGCTCCTTCACCGACAAGGTCCGCGACCGCGCTGTCGGCGCCGAGGTCATCAAGTCGGTGACGCCCGGCCAGATGGTCGTCAAGATCGTCCACGACACGCTGGTCGAGACGCTGGGCACCGAGGGCGTCGCCATCGATCTCCAGGCCGTGCCGCCGGTGCCGATCATGATGGTCGGCCTGCAGGGCTCGGGCAAGACGACCACCACCGCCAAGCTCGCCAAGCGCCTCTTCGAGAAACAGAAGAAGAAGGTGCTGATGGCCTCGCTCGATACGCGGCGCCCGGCCGCGATGGAGCAGCTCGCCATTCTCGGCAAGCAGATCGGCGTCGACACCCTGCCCATCGTCGCGGGACAGTCGCCGGTGCAGATCGCCCGGCGCGCCATCGAGGCCGGCCGCCTCGGCGGCTACGACGTGGTGATGCTGGACACGGCCGGCCGCACCCATGTCGACGAAGCCCTCATGGTGGAGGTGGCCGAGGTCGAGAAGGCCGCCGGCCCCCACGAGACCCTGCTCGTCGTCGACAGCCTCACCGGCCAGGACGCGGTCAATGTGGCGCGCTCCTTCACCGGCCGGGTCAAGGTCACCGGCGTGGTGCTGACCCGCGTCGACGGCGACGGCCGCGGCGGCGCGGCGCTGTCCATGCGCGCGGTCACGGGCAAGCCGATCAAGCTGCTCGGCACGTCCGAGAAGATGGACGGGCTGGAGGATTTCCACCCCTCGCGCATTGCCAACCGCATCCTCGGCATGGGCGACATCGTCTCGCTGGTCGAGAAGGCGGCGGAATCGATCGATGCCGAAAAGGGCATGGCGATCGCCAAGCGCATGCAGGCGGGCCAGTTCAACCTGAGCGACATGGGCGACCAGCTCGACCAGATGATGAAGCTCGGCGGCATGCAGGGCCTGATGGGCATGCTGCCCGGCGTCAAGAACATGCAGAAGCAGCTGGCCGGCGCCGTCGACGACAAGGCGCTGAAGCGCCAGCGCGCCATCATCCACGCCATGACCCCCTGGGAGCGGCGCAACCCCAAGGAGATCGACGGCAAGCGGCGCCGTCGCATCGCCCGCGGTTCCGGCACGAGCCCCGAGGACGTCAACAAGCTCCTCAAGATGCATCGCGGCATGGCCGACATGATGAAGGCCATGGGCGGGGCTCAAGGCAAGCGCGGGCCCATGGCGGGCCTCGCCAACATGTTCGGTCTCGGCGGTGGTGGCGGCATGCCGCAGCCGACCCCTGAGATGCTCGCCGAAATGGCCAAGAAGATGCCGGGCGGCATGCCCGGCGGGCTTCCCGACAAGATGCCGGCCCTGCCGCCCGGCGGCCTGCCCCCGGGTTTCCCCGGCCTCGGCGGCCTCGGCGGGGGCAAGCTTCCCGGCCTTCCCGGCTTTCCCTTCGGCAAGAAGAAATAGCCGGCGCGTTTTCCTCACCCCATCCCGATCCTCACGAACGACCCAACGGAGTATCCCATGTCGCTCAAGATCCGCCTCGCCCGCCGCGGCACCAAGAAGCGCCCCTTCTACCAGATCGTCGTCGCCGACTCGCGCTCGCCGCGCGACGGCCGCTTCATCGAGAAGATCGGCACCTACAACCCGATGCTGTCGAAGGACCAGAAGCGCTTCGAGCTCGACACCGAGGCCGCCAAGGCCTGGCTCGCCAAGGGCGCGCTGCCGACGGACCGCGTCGCCCGCTTCTTCGATTCCGAGGGCCTGATGAAGCGCACCCCGTCGAACAACCCGGAGAAGGCCGTGCCCGGCAAGAAGGCCGAAGAGCGCGCCGCCTCGAAGGCCGCCAAGGCTGCCAAGGGCGCCGAAGCCGCCGCCGAGTGACATGCGACCGCCTCCGTGCAGGGCAACCTGCGCGGAGGCCGGCGCGTCCTCCGGAGGGCTGGCTGCGGCCGCGGCGAGCCTTCCGGAGGACGCCCTCCCCTCGTGCCAGGCGCATCATCCATGTCCACCGACCTCGTCCTCGTCGCCAAGTTCGGCGCCCCGCACGGGGTGCGCGGCGAGGTGCGCGTCAAGTCCTATACCCAGGACCCCGCGGCGATCCTCGCCTACTCCCCCCTGCAGTCGCGCGACGGCCGCCTCTACACGGTCACCAGCGTGCGCCCGGCCGGCGAGGTGCTGGTCGCCCGCATCGCCGAGCTGAAGGACCGCAATGCCGCCGAGGCGGTCACCAACATGCAGCTCTTCGTGCCGCGGGACCGCATTCCCCCCGCCGATGACGAGGACGAGTTCCTCCATGCCGACCTGATCGGCCTGAAGGTCGAGACGCTGACCGGCGAGCCCGTCGGCACGGTCACCGCCGTCTATGATTTCGGCGCCGGCGACGTCATCGACGTGGCGCGCAAGGGGCAGAGGGCGGTGATGATCCCCTTCACCAAGGCCGTCGTCCCCACCGTCGACATTGCCGGCGGCCGCATCGTCGTCGACCCGCCGGAGGGCCTCTTGGAAGACACGCCGCGCGACCCCGAAGACCGCGACTGAGGCCGATGTTCCGCGCCTCGGTCCTCACCCTCTTCCCCGAGATGTTCCCCGGCCCCCTCGGCCTGTCTCTGGCCGGCCGGGCGCTGGGCGAGGCGTGGCACCTCGACACCCATGCCATCCGCGATTTTGCCACGGACCGCCACCGCACCGTGGACGACACGCCGGCGGGCGGCGGGCCGGGCATGGTGATGAAGGCGGATGTGCTCGCCCGCGCCATCGACCACGCCTCCCCGGCGGACGATTCCCGCCCCCGCCTCTACATGTCGCCGCGCGGCCGGCCGTTGACGCAGGGCTTCGTCCGCGAACTCGCCGCCGGCCCCGGCGCCGTCATCCTCTGCGGCCGCTTCGAGGGCGTCGACGAGCGGCTGATCGCGGCGCGCGGCCTCACCGAGATCTCCATTGGCGACTATGTGCTCTCCGGCGGCGAGCTCGCCGCCCTGGTCCTCCTCGACGCGGTGGTGCGGCTCCTCCCCGGCGTCATGGGCCATGCCGAGAGCGGCACCGAGGAGAGTTTCGAGACCGGCCTGCTGGAATATCCGCACTACACGCGGCCGCAGGTCTTCGAGGGCCTGACCATCCCCGAGATCCTCGTCTCCGGCGACCATGCGAAGATCGCCCGCTGGCGCCGCGCCGAGGCCGAGCGGCTGACGCGCGAGCGGCGGCCGGACCTCTGGGCGAAGCGCGGGGGCTGATCCGGCAAGACGAGCCCTTGCCGTCATGGCCGGGCTTGTCCCGGCCATCCACGACTTGACCACCGCCCTTCGAGGAATTCGTGGATGCCCGGGACAAGCCCGGGCATGACGGGTGAGGCAACGGCAGGGACCACGTCCTCGCTCAAACCCCTCCCACCGCCCCAGAATCCGCGTGACAATCCCTGCCGTTTCGACTATCGAGCCGCCTTCCGGCGGGCGATCTGCCCATCCTCGGAACCAAGACCAACAAGATGCCGGCCAAGCCCGGCCACAAGGACCAAACCGATGAACCTGATCCAGACCCTCGAGGCCGAAGAGGCCGCCCGCGTCCTCGGCGACAAGAAGCTGCCGAATTTCGCCCCCGGCGACACCGTCATCGTCAATGTGAAGGTGCGCGAAGGCGAGCGCTCCCGCGTCCAGGCCTATGAGGGCGTCTGCATCGCCCGCTCCGGCGGCGGCCTGATGGAGAGCTTCACCGTCCGCAAGATCTCCTATGGCGAGGGCGTCGAGCGCGTCTTCCCGGTCCATTCCCCGATCATCGACTCCATCAAGCTGGTGCGCCGCGGCAAGGTCCGTCGCGCGAAGCTCTATTACCTGCGCGATCGCCGCGGCAAGTCGGCCCGCATCGCCGAGCGCGTCGAGCGCTCCGACAAGGCCTGAGCCTTCCCGCCAGGGACGGACTTCCGGAACGGGGCCTTCGGGCCCCGTTTTGCGTTAGGAGGCGGGCGCGGAGAATCCGACCTTCGCGGGGCTCATCTGGCGATGCCTGCCTCACCCTCATATCCAAACCTATTTTTTCCTATATAGGATTCTTTTGCTTAATTGCGCATGGCGGCGGTGCTATAGTGTTTCCAGTTCAATGGAGACTTGCCGATGAGTGTCTGCATCACCCTTGACTGGCTTCGACGGGAGGCACGCGCGGCGGCTCTCGACCGAGAGTGGGGTCTGGTGCTGCAGCTCGCACGCGGCAGCCTGCTCGCGCGGAAGCGATATGTGAGTGCGGCACGTCAACTCACCTGTCACCGGCGACTCATAGGACCGACGTCGATCCTTGCTTTCGATCCGAACCAACCACGCGTGCCGGCGGGAGCCCCGGACGGTGGCCAATGGACCGTCGGCGGGGGCGTCTCCTTGTCGCCGGACCCGGACATCGACGGCCCTGAGCGCGTCGAGATCGCTGCAGACGGACACCATTATGTACCAGGCGAACTCTACCGAAACGAGCCCCTCCAACCCGACACGCGGCGGGTTTTCGAGAAGGCGAAAACCGGCGCGCTCTTGTCCGAACGGCACCGCAACTCCGTGGCCCACATGGAGTACAACAGAGCGGTCATCACGGAGTTCAAAGCATTTCTGAACGCCCGTGGCATAGAACCTGAGCAGATGACGCCCGATCAGGCCCGGACCTTTACGCAGCAGATTCTTTCTTCGCGCGATCCGCGCATCTTCGATTTCAATCTCAGGATATGGCGTCAGGAACTGCGCTACCGGCTCCGCCTGTTTCGCGGCCCCCGTGGCGACTAGGAGGCGGGCATGAACGACGACCCTGAACAAGATGCGACCTGGCTTTCCCTCTACACTGGCGCGCGGGACATCCTGTCCCCGCTCGGCCGCGAGAACGGCTGCGGCGAAGGCGACTTCTGGGTGCTCGACGACGACTGGGGCAACCGCGAGCACCTGATCTACATCACCAACCTCGCGCTCCTGCAGCCCGCCGTCATCCTGGCGCTCCAGGCCTTGCTGAAACAGGCGCCGGGCTGGAGCATCTATGTCAGGCTCGACATGACGCAGAAGGGCCACGATTGGCCGCCCATGGGGCTGACGCTGATGCCGCATGAGATCATCGACGAGCTGAAGCGGGAGCATCTGCCGCCAGAGCTGCGGTCGATCAGCTATCCGGGCCTGCGCCCCTGGGATCCCGAGCGCGATTTCGACCGGGACGCGGACGCGGACTGAGCGGCCGGCGCGGTCGCGGGACGCTTCGGGAGACCTGGGCTCACGGCGCCTGGCCGTTTGGACGGCGAGGCGCGCGCCTGGCGTCATCATACCCGGCCTCGTGCCGGGCATCCACGACTTGTCTTGAGACGGCGGTGTTCAAGTCGTGGATACCCGCCACAAGGGCGGGCATGACGGTTGAGGAAACGCGTCTGGCAGTGCCCCATCCGATGACCCCTCTCCCCTCGTGGGAGAGGGTGCCCGCGTCAGCGGGCGGGTGAGGGAGACTGCGCGGCATTCCCGGCGTTGTGCCGGGCATCCACGCATTCTCGAAGGGGCGGTGGTCCCGGCGACGCCCCCTGACGCCGGCTGGTAAGGCCGCCGCACGGGAGAACCGCCCCTCCGCCCCATCACCCGCACCACCGGACGATGCCTCGACGAGGACGGAAGGTGCGAGGAAGATACGGGAGGTTCGGAAAACGGGGAGAAAGGACCTGCGCTTTTTTCGGGGGCGACGGGAAAAGCGCTGGGGATCAGGGGGTTGGGCGGAGGGGAGGATGGGACGGGGGTGAAGTTGTCCCCGGTGCAGATCGGGTGTGGCTCCTCTGTCCCCTCCCCCCGCGCGGCACAGCCGCGTGGAGGGGAGGGTCAGGGTGGGGGGCCGTGACACCCGTGGCGCGCTCTCACGTGATGCTTCCGCCATCCCTCGGCTGCCGCCGGCCATGGATGCCCCCCACCCCTGACCCCTCCCCTCCGCAAGCGGGGGGAGGGGACCAGCGCGCGCCCCGCTGCGTCATGCCCGCCCTTGTAGCGGGCATGTCGGGCGAGGCAACGCGTGCGGCACCGCCCGACCCGATGCGTCCCTCTTCCCTCGTGGTCCTGCCACCCGAACCGCCATCCGTCATGCCCGCCCTTGTGGCGGGCATCCACGACTTCCCTTCGGACGGCGGTGGTCAAGTCGTGGATGCCCGGGACAAGCCCGGGCATGACGGTCGAGGACACTCAGTCGGCAACGCCCCATCCGGTGACCCCTCTCCCCTTGTGGGAGAGGGTGCCCGCGTCAGCGGGCGGGTGAGGGGTGAAGCGCAACTGTCTGGCCAGAGTCCACCCGGACGGTGATGCTTCCTCAATGCACAATTTTCCAGCGCAAATGCGCGCCTGAGCTGCAACCCTTGATCACCCGACAAGAATCGATTCTATTTTAGCGGCCGGCGGCGCGCGAAGATCAACTTTGCTTCGTGTGACCTGCCACTGAGATGTCATCCAGCGGCGATTAGAGCCTCGGCGGATTTTACGCCTTGTGGCGCGGTGGGAGCAACGTGCGATCGGCGAAGCTGGTCGGGATTGCGCAGCCGATCGTCCGTTGCCGTGAAGTTGGCGGCATAGGCCGCCGGCGTGAGGTATCCGAGCGCCGAGTGCGGGCGCGCGGTATTGAAGT
>CALRLZ020000053.1:0-20329 GCA_943368975.1 Archangium gephyra | reverse complement strand
TCACCCGCCTCGCTCGCGCTCGGCGACCTCTCCCCGCCGGGGAGAGGTGAAGCGGAGCCCGGCCACGCGGGGGCGGGTGAAGGCGGCGCAGTGTGCTGCGCCGCGCCCCGTCATCAGACGTTCTTGGTCGCGCCGCCGTCGACGCGGATCTTCGAACCGGTGATGTAGGCGGCCTGCTCGGAGCAGAGGAAGGCGGCGGTGGCGCCGAACTCCGCGGCGGTGCCGAGGCGGCCGGCGGGGATCGTGGCGATCGAGGCGGCCTGGATATCCTCCATCGATTTGCCCGAGCGCTTCGAATTGGCCTCGTCCAGCTCCTTGATCCGGTCGGTGGCGATGCGACCGGGCAGGATCATGTTGACCGTGACATTGTCCTTGGCGACCTCGTTCGACAGCGTCTTCGACCAGCCGACGATGGTCGAGCGCAGGGCGTTCGACAGGGCGAGGTTCGGGATCGGGTTCTCGACGCCCGACGAGGCGACCGTGAGGATGCGGCCCCACTTGCGGGCGCGCATGCCCGGCAGGACCTTGGCAGTGATCTGGAAGACCGGCTCGACCATCACCTTGAACAGCTTCGCCCACTCGTCCGGGGCGACCTCGGTCGCAGGCTTGGCCGGCGGGCCGCCCGTGTTGTTCACGAGGATGTCGATCTGACCGAGTGTCTTCTCGGCGAGGGCGACGATCTCGTCGACGGCGCCGTCGGCGCCGAGATCGGCGGCCAGGCCATAGGCCTTGCCCTTGCCGCGGGCGGTGATCGCATCGGCATGGGCCTTGATGCGGTCGGCGGTGCGGCCGACCAGCATGACGGTCGCGCCTTCAGCCGCCAGCGCTTCGGCGATGCCAAGGCCGAGACCGCGGCTCGAGGCCAGAACGAGGGCTTTCTTGTCGGACAGGCCGAAATCCATGTCATCCTCCCAGGGGAAACGGGCGCGCAGACAAACCCGAAGCGCGCCCCGATGCAAGAGCACGGGTCGCGGGACTGCCCAGCGCCGCGATCGACGATTCTGTGACCGGTCCTGACGTGGACGTGAAATGCGCGCAGGCCGAGCGCCATGTTACCGGCGTCGCGGCTTTTCGGACAGGCAGGAGACGGGATGATGGCGTTCAATGCAGGGATGACGCGCCGTGCGCTTCTGGAAATGGCGGGCGCCGCCAGCCTGTCGGTTGCGGCGGTTGCAGCGGCGCGGGCCGAGGGTGTCGCCGCCGGCCCGCGGACGGAGCCGGCTCCGGTCCTCTTCGCCCACCAGACGCCGATGCGCGTCGGACAGGTGTCCCTCGTTGTCCGCGACCTCGCCCTCGTCTCCGGCTTCTACCGCGACGTGCTCGGCCTTTCGGTGATCGAGACCGCTCCAGGTCGCGCCGGGCTCGGTGCCGGCGGCCATGTGCTGCTGGTGCTCGAGGAGCGGCCGTCGGCGCCCTTCGAGCGCCAGGGCACGGCCGGCCTGTTCCACACCGCTTTCCTGATGCCGACCCGCAAGGACCTGGCCCGCTGGCTGGTCCATGTCGCCCGCAACCGCGTGCGGCTCACCGGCTTTGCCGACCATGCCGTCAGCGAGGCCGTCTATCTCGACGATCCCGAGGGCAATGGCATCGAGGTCTACAGCGACCGCGCCCCCGAACTCTGGCGCTGGGACGGCGGGGCGGTGACCATGACAACCGACCCGTTGGATGTCGACAACCTCGTCGGCCTGACCAATCTCCAAGTCAGCGACTATGCCACCGCCCCGGCGGGCCTGCGCATCGGCCACATGCATCTGCGCGTCGGCGACGTCGCCCACGGCCAGGCCTTCTACGGCGCGGCGATCGGCCTCGACACGACGCGCCAGCGCAGCGGCGCGGCCTTCCTCTCCTCGGGCCGCTACCACCATCATCTCGGCATCAATGCCTGGCGCAGCCAGGGCGCTGGTGCGCGCGATGCCAACGCAACGGGCATCGCCTGGTTCTCGCTGGAGGTGAAGGACCGCGCCATCCTCGACGCCCAGCAGGCCAGGCTCGCCGCGGCTGGCACCGGGATCACCGCCCTGTCCGGCGGCTTCGCGACAGCCGATCCCTGGGGCACGGCGATCCGCCTCGTCAGCCTCTGATCGTCCCTCGCGCGGCGTGACGCCCGCGCCGTCGCATGAGGCCCTGGCGCGCTGCGCTCAGTTCCGCTCCCAGCGCTCGCGCCAGATCCGCTCGCCGACCAGGCAATCGACCTTCTGGGCCTGGGCCGGGACGACGAAGGGACCCCCGGGCAGTGGCCAGACGGGTGTGATGCCAGCGACTTCAAGGATCAGCTTGCGCCGCGTCGCCGTGACGAACTCCTCCGGGTTGGTGATGGGAATGACGAAGGAGCCGGGACCGCCGACCACGCAGTCCTGGTAATAGGCGTCGAGATTGGGGATATCGACAAAGCGGGTGTTCTGCCGCGGGATCACGATGGGCAGGCCGTTGATGACGATGCCCTTGGCGAGGGCGTCGTCGCGGGCGATCTCCACATGGGGGCCGTTGTTGTTGGAGCCATCGCCCGACACGTCGATGACCCGTCGCATCGAGCGCAGGCCTGATTTCTCAAGCAGGTCGACGCTTGCCTGGATGGCGCCGGAGATCGATGTGCGAAAGGCCCGGCGATAGGGTTTCGACTGCAGTTCGGCCGCGAAGGCCTGGGCGCTCTCCGGCCCGTCGATGATCCGCCAGTCGATGACGACCTGCCGCTCGTGATGACCGGCCCATTCCAGGTAGCTCACCGCGATCTTGCCGACCAGGCCCTTGCGGATCGCGTCGAGCACCTCCGGCGAGGTGATCGCCTTGATGTAGCCCTCGCGCTGCAGGCGCTGCTCCTCGGGATCCATCGAGTAGGAGATGTCGACCGCGAGCACGATCTGCACATCGACTTCGGTGGCGGCGGATCGGCTCTGCGCTTGCGCTGCAAGGGGCCCGGCGAGCGACAGGAACACGACAAGGATCAATGCACGGATCATGAAAAACCCCGAGCAATAGGCCGAACGTCATCAGCCTGACACAGGCGATGCGAGGGGGGAAACCATGTTTTGCGATGCACCAACAGGGAAAACGGCAAGCGCCATCACGTTTGCGTGGGGGCCCCCCGTTGCGCGGGCCGCCCCATGCTTTAATCATGCCCGGATGGGCGGCGGCGAGGCCTATGCGCCCCGTGACAGTGCATGGAAGGGCCGGCCGCTGTGACCACACTCGTCATTTCCCATGCCAAGTGCCTGGAGCACCAGACACCCTTCGGCCATCCCGAGCGCGCCGACCGCCTCCGCATGATCACCCATGTCCTGGAGCACGAGCGCTTCGCCGACCTCGCCCGCGACGAGGCGCCGGAAGCCTCCGCCGAGGCCATTCTGCGTGTCCATCCGCCCGAATTCGTGGAAAAGCTGATCAATGCCACGCCCTTCGTCGGCCTCGTCCACGTCGATGGCGACACGACCCTGTCGCCCGGGTCCTACGAGGCGGCGCTGCGTTCCGCCGGCGGCGCCGTCTTCGCCGTCGACGAGGTGATGGCCGGCAAGGTCAGCAACGCCTTCGTCGCCACCCGCCCCCCCGGTCACCATGCCGAGACGGCGACCGCCATGGGCTTCTGCCTGTTCAACAATGTCGCCATCGCCGCCCGCCACGCCCAGGCGAAATATGGCGCGACGCGCGTCGCCATCATGGATTTCGACGTCCACCACGGTAACGGCACCCAGGACATCTTCTGGTCGGACCCCTCGGTCATGTACCTGTCGACCCACGAGATGCCGCTCTATCCCGGCACGGGCGCGCTGAACGAGACCGGCGCCCACAACCAGATCGTCAATGCGCCGCTGCGTGCCGGCGACGGCGGCGACGCCTTCCGCGAGGCCTTCGACACGGTGATCCTGCCGCGCATGCGCGGCTTCCGTCCCGATCTCGTGCTGATCTCGGCCGGGTTCGATGCCCATGAGCGCGACCCGCTCGCCAACATCAATCTGACGGAGGCCGATTTCGCCTGGGCGACCAAGCGGATGATGGAGGTGGCGGACGAAACCTGCTCCGGCCGTGTCGTCTCCGTGCTGGAAGGCGGCTACGACCTCGAGGGGCTCGGCCGTTCCGTCGGCGCCCATGTCATGGCATTCATGCGCGGCTGACCCCAGCCGATTCCCCTGGAGTGCCCATGAGCGACAAGAGCGCCGCCCCCCATGCCGATGTCGCGGCCCTCTCCTTCGAGAAGGCGCTGGGCGAACTCGAGCAGATCGTCCAGAAACTGGAGGGCGGCAACGTGCCGCTCGAGGATTCCATCGCCATCTACGAGCGCGGCGAGGCCCTGAAGAAGCGCTGCGAGGCGCTGCTGCGCGACGCCGAGGCGCGGGTGCAGAAGATCACGCTGGCCGCCGACGGTTCTCCGGCGGGAACGACGCCGCTGGATACAAACTAGAAGTTCAAGCCGGCAGGATCATCGCAGAGGCGCGGCAACATGAGGCTGGTAGCCATCTTGCTGACGATTGCAAGTGTCGCCTTGTCCCCTGTCTTCTTCTTGTGGGCTCTACAGGCGGCGTGGCTGAGCGCCGTTCGTGGGTTCGATGTCGAAACTTTTCACGCGAGATTCGCGTGGCGGCTATCGGCTGCTGCCCTGCTGATCGTGGTACCGATCGTAGGCTGGACTTTGGCAGGCTTCATACGCTCAAGGCGACGTCGACACTCGAATTCGGCACCCGATTCCACGACCACGGGCTCGAGGCTGTAGCTCAAACATCGCGTTGTTCGCGTCAATCCCATGGATTGCGCCGCATCGACAGGACGGCCGGTCAGAGCCTTGCCCACAATCGCCGCCCCTCAGCGGGCGGCCGTCCAGGTCACTTCCCGGCACAGCAGACGGCCGAGGATGCAGCCGCGCGTGCTGAGACGATCACCGCTGGTGGTGATGATGATGTTGTAGTTGCGGCCACGCTTGACGTCGAAGGCCGTCCCCTCGAACTTCCCGGGTCCCTTGGGGGCCAGGGTCATGACGAGCCGGTCGCCCACCTCCTCGCCGGAACTCGTGTCGCCGATCCACAGATTGGTAGCGCAGACCTTGTCGCCGCAGGGGGCGATGCGCACCCGGGCATTGCCGTCGCCGCGCAGCCAGTTGCCTTCCAGCGCCTGGGCGCCCGCAAGGCTCGCCGCGAACAGTGCTCCGGACAAGACAACCGTCTTGAGGACATGCATGGATCATCTCCGCCGATGGTGACAATCAACATCTTACGCTAGGAATCCGTCCATGGTTCCGAAAGTGCGAAGGCCGATCACGCGATTGTGACATCGATGACGCCCCCTTAACGGCCCTCCGGGAACCCGCTATAGCTCCGGCCAACGGAGCCCCTGATGAGCGAAGCCGCCGAAAAGCCCCAGCCCAAGGCCGTCTACGTCAAGTCCTATGGCTGCCAGATGAACGTCTATGACAGCCAGCGCATGGCCGATGTCATGGGCACCGAGGGCTATCGCGAGGTCGCGACGCCGGAGGAGGCCGATCTCATCCTCCTCAATACCTGCCACATCCGCGAGCGCGCCGCCGAGAAGGTCTATTCCGAGCTCGGCCGCGTGCGCGTCATCAAGGAGGAGGCGCGCGCAAAGGGCCGCAAGGTCATGGTCGGCGTCGCCGGCTGCGTCGCCCAGGCCGAGGGCGAGGAGATCGTCAGGCGCGCCAAGGTCGTCGATCTCGTCGTCGGCCCGCAGAGCTATCACCGTCTCCCCGACCTCGTCGCCCGCGCCGGTGTTACGCCCGGTGTGGTCGACACCGAATTTCCCGTCGAGGACAAGTTCAAGGTCCTGCCGGCGGCGAGCGAAGCCAGGACCCGCGCCCGCGGCCTCACCGCCTTCGTCACGGTGCAGGAGGGCTGCGACAAGTTCTGCACCTTCTGCGTCGTGCCCTATACCCGCGGCGCCGAGGTTTCCCGTCCGGTGACGCAGGTTGTGTCGGAGGTGGAGAAACTGGCGGCATCGGGCGTACGCGAGGTGACCCTGCTCGGCCAGAACGTCAATGCCTATCACGGGGCGGGGCCGGAGGGGTCGGAATGGACGCTCGCCCGGCTCCTCCACCGCCTCGCCGATGTGCCGGGCATTGCCCGGCTGCGCTACACCACCAGCCATCCGCGCGAGATGAGCGACGATCTCGTCGCCGCCCATCGCGACCTGGCGAGCCTCATGCCCTCCCTGCACCTGCCGGTGCAATCCGGTTCGACGGCCGTGCTGAAGCGGATGAACCGCAAGCACACCCGCGACGACTACCTGCGCCTCGTCGACCGCATCCGCCAGGCGCGGCCCGATATCGCGCTCACCTCCGACTTCATCGTCGGCTTCCCCGGCGAGAGCGACGCGGATTTTGCCGACACGATGGACCTGGTGCGCTACGTCGGCTTCGCCGCCGCCTATACCTTCGCCTATTCCGCCCGGCCCGGAACGCCCGGCGCCGAGATGGACGGCCACGTGGCGGAATCTCTGCAGACCGAGCGGCTTCATGCGCTGCAGGCGCTTGTGACAGCCCAGCAGCAGGCTTTCCAGGAGAGCCTCGTCGGCCGCTCGGTCGACGTCCTCTTCGAGAAGGCCGGCCGCAAGCCGGGGCAGGTGGTCGGCCGCTCGCCCTATCTCTCGCCGGTCCAGGTCATCGCACCGTCGTCTGTGATCGGCAGCATCGTCCCTGTGCGAATCACCGGGGCCAAGACAAACTCCCTGGATGGCGTTCTCGCAGCGGACGCCCATATGACGGCAGTGCATGCGGCAGAGTGAGCGGTCTCAACCCAGGACAAGAGGACGGCGCGGTTGAAAAATTCCAGCGGGGGCGGCTTTGGCCCGGACAGCGGACGCAACATTCCCTGGCTTGCGACCCATGACGACACGGCCGAGGCCGAGATCACCCTCTCCTTCGACGACAATCGCCTCGCGAGCCGCCTGTTCGGCCAGTACGACCAGAACCTCGCCTTCCTGGAAAAGCGGCTCGGCATTCGCGCCACCGCCCGCGGCAATCTCGTCAACCTCGTCGGCCCCGCCGATCCCTGCGAACAGGGCAAGGTTGTGCTGGAAAATCTCTATGCGCGGCTGAAGAGCGGCCAGGACCTGACGCTCGGCGACGTCGACGGCGCCATCCGCATGACCACCTCCCAGGGGTCCCTGTTCGAGGCCGACGGCGCGCCGCGCCTCGGCCATGAGGAGATCGTCACCCGCAAACGGGCGGTCCGGGCCCGCACCCCCGCCCAGGACGGCTATATCCGCGCCCTGAAGCGCCACGAACTGGTCTTCGGCATCGGCCCGGCCGGCACCGGCAAGACCTGGCTTGCGGTGGCGCAGGCCGTGGCGCTGCTCGACAAGGGCCTCGTCGACCGGCTGATCCTGACGCGCCCCGCGGTCGAGGCCGGCGAGCGCCTCGGCTTCCTGCCCGGCGACCTCAAGGAGAAGGTCGATCCCTATCTCAGGCCGATCTACGACGCGCTCTACGACCTGATGGACGCGCCGCGGGTGGAGCGCGGCATGCAGTCGGGCATGATCGAGATCGCCCCGCTGGCCTTCATGCGCGGCCGCACCCTCACCAATGCCGTGGTGATCCTCGACGAGGCGCAGAACACGACATCCATGCAGATGAAGATGTTCCTCACCCGCCTCGGTGAGAACTCGCGCATGATCATCACCGGCGACCCGACCCAGGTCGACCTGCCGCCCGGCATGAAGTCGGGCCTGTCGGAGGCCCTCGACCTCCTCGAGACCGTCGATGGTATCGCCCAGTGCTATTTCACCGAGGACGACGTGGTACGCCACGAACTGGTCGGTCGCATCGTCCGGGCCTATGAGGCCGCGACGCGGGCAGGCGAACATGCCGCGCCCCATCAGCCGCGGCGCATGCGCCAGCCATGAGCCTCTCCGGTAGCGACGAGGCTGCGATTCAGACGGACATCGCGATTCTCTCCGACCTGTGGGATGGCCTTCCGGCGGCGGAGGACATCGTCCGCAGGGCCGTGTCCGCCGTGGCGGACCGGCGCGACGTCACGATTCCTGCGGATGCGGAACTGTCGGTGGCGCTCGCCGACGACGCCATGATCCAGCGCCTGAACCGCGAGTATCGCTCCAGGGACAACCCCACGAATGTGCTGTCTTTTTCGGCGCCGCGCGGGCCTCTCCTCGGCGACGTGGTGATCGCCTACCAGACCCTCGTTCGGGAGGCCGGCGAGGAGGCCCTGACCCCGTCCGACCACCTGACCCACTTGACGATCCATGGCCTCCTGCATCTTTTAGGTTATGATCACGAGTCCGAGGCGGAGGCCGTGGCGATGGAGGCGATGGAAACTTCCATTCTCGCGGATCTCGGAATCAGCGATCCCCACGCGACCGGGCGCATGATGCCCGACGGAACCCATGCCCGACCCTAGCGACAGTCGATACCGAACCACCGCGGCCGAGGCCGCTTCCACGTCGACCCCTGCGAACGGACAGCCTGCGGACGGTCCAAGACCGGCGCCCGAGCGCGTCGCCGACAAGCATGACCGGTGGATCGACCGGATCATGGCGCGGCTGCGGCTGAGGTCACAGACCTCTGCGCGGCAAAATCTCGAAGATGTTCTCGAGGAAAATGCGCCCGCTGCCGCTGGCTTCTCGCCGGAGGAGCGCTCGATGCTGCGCAACATCCTCGATCTGCGCGAGAGCCGGGTCAACGATCTCGCCCAGCCGCGTGCCGACATCATGGCGGTCCAGAAGGACATCTCCCTGGCCGACCTGATGCAGGCCTTCGAGGATGCCGGCCATACCCGGCTCGTGGTCTTCGACGATACGCTCGACGATCCTGTCGGCATGGTCCACATCAAGGACCTGGTGAAACATCTCTTCGCCGAGGCGAAGAAGGCGACGCGCAAGCGCCGCACGCGGGCGAGCGAGGCCGAGGCCGGCGCCCAGGCCGACAAGCCGGCCGCTGCGAAGATCGCCCCGGGCCTCGATCTCGGTGCCGTCGACCTCAAGGTGCCGTTGTCGGGAACGCGGCTGATCCGGCCGATCCTTTTCGTGCCGCCCTCGATGCCCGCCATCGACCTTCTCGCACGCATGCAGGCGACCCGTATCCAATTGGCGCTCGTCGTTGATGAATATGGCGGCACCGACGGTCTCATTGCCATGGAGGACATCGTCGAGAGCATTGTCGGCGACATCGAGGACGAGCACGACGTCGACGATGGCAAGACCATCGCGCAACTCGCCGACGGCGCCTATATCGCCGATGCCCGGGCAACCCTCGACGAGGTCCGCGAGGTTCTCGGCCCCGATTTCGATCCCGGCGAGGACGTGACCGAGGATGTCGATACGATCGGCGGCTACCTGACCGTGGTCGCCGGCCACGTACCGGTGCGCGGCGAACTCGTCGCCGGCCCTGGCGAACTGGAATTCGAGATCGTCGACGCTGATCCCCGCCGCGTGAAGCGCGTCAAGATCACCCGCGGCCGCGGCCTGATCAGCCGGCCGCCCGCGCGCGGGCGGCGCAAGGACGAGGAGGAACAGTCCGCCGTCGCGGCCGTGGCCTCCACCCCGGCCGCCGCACCTTTGCCTCCCGCCACGTCCCTCGTGGCGGGGCAGATGCTGCCGCCACCTGCCGTCCAGGCCGAAGCGGTGACGCCGCCGCCGGTTCCCGGCCGCGGCGACAAGACCTGAGCGGGGGCCGCTTGACCCCGTGGCCGCGCTGTCGGACACGGGGCCCATGAGCGGAACATTGCCCGATTCGCCCCGATCCCATGCGGGCGCCGCCCCGTGACGGTCGGCGGTCTGGCGCGCACGGTCATCCTCGCCTGGGGATGGAAACGGACGGGGCTGGCCTTCGGCGCCGGCGCCCTTGCCGCCTTCGCCATGCCCCCGTTCGGCGTCTTTCCGGTCCTCGCCTTCAGCTTCCCCATTCTCGTCTGGCTGCTCGACGGCGCTTCCGCCGCGGGCGGAGGCTGGCGGACGCTGCTCGCCGCCGGTCGGACGGGCTGGTGGTTCGGCTTCGGCTATCACCTCGCCGGTCTCTGGTGGGTGGGCGCCGCCTTCCTGGTCGAGGCCGACCGTTTCGCCTGGCTTCTGCCGGCCGCCGTCATGCTGCTGCCGGCCGGTCTCGCCCTGTTCACGGCCGTTGGGGCGATGGTGGCGCGGCTCCTGTGGCGTCCGGGCGCCCGGCGCATCCTGGCGCTCGCCCTCGGCCTGACCTTCGCCGAATATCTGCGTGGCACGGTCCTGACCGGCTTTCCGTGGAACCTCTACGGTTATGCCCTGACCCAGTATCTCTGGCTCGCCCAGGGTGCAGCCCTTGTCGGCGTCTACGGCTTGACGCTGGTCACGATCCTCGTCTTCGCGGCCCCCACCGTGATGGGGGACGAGGAGGCGACACCCACCGTGCGTTTCGCCGTGCCGACCGGGGCGGTGCTGTCGTTGATGTGCTTGGCGCTGTTCGGCGGCTGGCGCGTCTCGGCGACGGAGATCGCCTTCGTGCCCGGCGTCAAGTTGCGGATCGTCCAGCCGGCGATCCCCCAGGACCAGCGCTTCCGCCCGGAGGCCCGCGACGAAATCCTCGCCCGCTATGCCGAACTCTCCGACAAGGCGACCTCGCCGGAGCGCTCGGGCCTGCGCGACGTCACCCACCTGATCTGGCCCGAATCGGCCTTCCCCTTCTTCCTCATCTGGGATCGCGAGGCACTGTCGAAGATCGCCGAACTGATCCCGCCCGGCGTGACGCTGATCACCGGCGCTGCCCGTCCGGACGAGCCCCTGCCGGGCCGGCGCGAGCCGCGCGTCTTCAACTCGGCCTATGTGATCGATCACCAGGGGGTCATCAACCAGACCTACGACAAGGTTCACCTGGTTCCCTTTGGGGAATATCTGCCGTTTCAGGAGCGTCTGGAGGCACTCGGCCTGGAGGCCATCACGCGCCAGCGCGGCGGTTTTTCGGCAGGCGACCGCCGCCGCACGCTCCTCGTGCCCGGGATCCCGCCGGTCGGCATCCTCATCTGCTACGAGGTGATCTTCCCCGGTGCCGCTACGGCAGCCGACCTCAGGCCGCAATGGCTCCTCAACCTCACCAACGACGCCTGGTTCGGCTTCACGCCGGGGCCCTTCCAGCACATGCACCAGACGGCCGTGCGTGCGATCGAAGAGGGCTTGCCGGTGATTCGTACGGCAAATAGTGGGATTTCCGGGGTGGTCGATCCACTGGGCCGGACGCTGCGTGCCCTGCCGCTCGGCGCCCGTGACGTTCTCGATGCGGACCTGCCAAAAGCCCTAAAACCCACTGTTTTTGCGCGGGCAGGCCATGTTCCCCTGGCCGTTGCTGCCCTCGGCCTGGTCCTGATCCTGCTGCGGCGGAGCCGCCGGACCGGTCTGCGTCAGACCTGACGCCGCGGCCGATCGTCAATTTACTTGTAACGATCTGCACAATTAGCCATAAGCAAACTGTAAGATGCCAAGGCGTCTCCCCGTCGGTATTTGGTACCGCGTGATGTGGGTGTTATGGTCGCGCCGCGGCGTACGACCAGACAGGTGACGTTGCGAAGCCGGGGGGCTTCTCGGGTGGGTTTCTCGAAGGCGTGCGGAGGCACGGAGAGTCTTTGATGGTAGTTAAGAAGTCCCCGAACCCGATCGACAAGCACGTTGGAAGTCGTGTGCGCATGCGTCGCATGATGCTCGGCATGAGCCAGGAAAAACTGGGCGAGCGCCTGGGCCTGACCTTCCAGCAGGTGCAGAAATACGAGAAGGGCACGAACCGCATCGGCGCAAGCCGGCTCCAGCAGATCGGCGCCATTCTCTCGGTTCCCGTCTCCTTCTTCTTCGAGGGCGCGCCCTCGGGTGAACCGGCCCCGGAAGGCGGCTTCTCCGACGTCGCAGCAGCGTCCTATGTGTCGGACTTCCTGTCGACGAGCGAGGGCCTTGCGCTGAACCGGGCGTTCATCCGCATCAAGAACCCCAAGGTCCGCCGCAAGATCGTCGATCTCGTCAGCGCCTTCGCAGGTGATGAGGAAGAATCCGCCTGACATCGGATTCCGCCGGAGAAAAAGGTCACGCACGTTCTTTTTTGCGAACGAACCGGCCTTTTTGCCATATTCGGACT
This sequence comes from Archangium gephyra, assembly GCA_943368975.1. Classification (GTDB taxonomy): domain Bacteria; phylum Pseudomonadota; class Alphaproteobacteria; order Rhizobiales; family Phreatobacteraceae; genus Phreatobacter. Next base: position 8,292 of record CALRLZ020000053.1, on the reverse strand, counting down.
TGACCGCCGAACAAGCTGTTGCCAGAACCTCGCCCGTCTTGGGCGCCGGACGATGCGTGCGTCCCCGGCAGCCGCGTGGCTCTTCAGGCGCGCGGATGTTCAAATCCGGTTCATGGTGCCACCGATAACGACGGCGCCTCGCCCCGCGATACCCGCGGGCCTTTGCTTCTGGAGGACGTTTCGTGTCCCGCAGTTCCTACCTGTTCACCTCGGAATCCGTCTCTGAAGGCCATCCGGACAAGGTCTGTGACCGGATCTCCGACGAGATCGTCGATCTGGTCTTCAAGGAAGCGGCGAAGGCCGGCGTTCCCGCGGCCTCCGTGCGCATCGCCGCCGAGACGCTGGCCACGACCAACCGCGTCGTCATCGCCGGCGAGGTCCGCGTTCCGGATTCGCTGCTGAAGAAGGGCAAGGACGGCAAGGTCGTGAAGGACGCGCACGGCAACCCGGTCGTCAATCCGTCCAAGTTCAAGTCGGCGGCCCGCAAGGCGATCAAGGCGATCGGCTACGAGCAGGACGGCTTCCACTGGAAGAAGGCGAAGATCGACGTCCTCCTCCACCCGCAGTCGGCCGACATCGCTCAGGGCGTCGACGAGACCGGCAACAAGGATGTCGGCGCGGGCGACCAGGGCATCATGTTCGGCTATGCCTGCCGCGAGACGCCGGAGCTGATGCCGGCGCCGATCTACTACGCCCACAAGATCCTCGAGAACCTGACGAAGTACCGCAAGTCGGGAGAGAAGGGCTGCGGCAAGCTCGGCCCGGACGCCAAGAGCCAGGTCACCATCCGCTATGAGAACGGCAAGCCGGCCGCCGTCACCCAGATCGTGCTGTCGACCCAGCATCTCGACGAGAAGCTGACCTCGAAGGACGTCCAGAAGATCGTCGAGCCGGTGATCCGCGAGACGCTCGAGGGCATCGAGATCGCCAAGGACTGCAAGTGGTGGATCAACCCCACCGGCAAGTTCGTCATCGGCGGTCCGGACGGCGACGCCGGCCTGACCGGTCGCAAGATCATCGTCGACACCTATGGTGGCGCGGCCCCCCATGGCGGCGGTGCCTTCTCCGGCAAGGATCCGACCAAGGTCGACCGCTCCGCCGCCTATGCGGCGCGCTACCTGGCCAAGAACGTCGTCGCTGCCAAGCTGGCTGACCGCTGCACCATCCAGCTGTCCTATGCCATCGGCGTCGCCAAGCCGCTGTCGATCTATGTCGACCTGCATGGCACGGGCAAGGCCGGCGTCGACGAGGCCAAGATCGAGAAGGCCCTGGCCGAGGTCATGGACCTCTCGCCGCGCGGCATCCGCGAGCATCTCGGCCTGAACAAGGCCATCTATGCCCGTACCTCCGCCTATGGCCATTTCGGCCGCAAGGCCTCGCGCGACGGCGGCTTCTCCTGGGAGAAGACCGACCTCGTCGCCAAGCTGAAGGAAGCCGTCGCCGCCTGAGGCGAACGGTCCGCGTGTTGAAGGAAAGGGGGCCTCTGGCCCCCTTTTCTATTGTGATGGCCAGCGCCGCCCACCTTGCGTGATGCCCGGGCTTGTCCCGGGCATCCGCGACTTGTAACCGGATGCGCCAGCAGACTTCGTGGATGGCCGGGACACCGCATTCGATCATGACCGACGACAAGCGCCTCTCGGGGCAGGGCTCCTTCTTCGGGCGGCGCAAGGGCAAGCCCCTGCGCGCGTATCAGGCCGACCTGTTCGAGACCCTTCTGCCGCGCCTGCGCGTCGATCCGTCCAGGCCCTGTGATCTCGCCGGGCTCTTCCCCCGCCCGGTCGAGGGCTATGTCCTGGAAATCGGCTTCGGTGGCGGCGAGCATCTGGTGCGCGAGGCGACGGCCTTCCCCCGCCTCGGCTTCGTCGGCGTCGAGCCCTTCGTCAACGGCATGGCCAAGATGCTGGCCGCCATCGCGGGTCAGCAGATCGACAATGTCCGCCTGCACACCGAGGATGCCGGCCTCCTGCTGCCCTGGGTCCCGGATGCCTCGCTCGACCTCGTCTATCTACTCTATCCCGACCCCTGGCCGAAGGCGCGCCACCACAAGCGCCGCTTCGTCTCGGACCGGACCGTCGCCGAATTCGCCCGCATGCTGAAGCCCGGCGGCGCGTTCCGTTTCGCCACCGACATCGACCATTACGCGGCCTGGACGCTGGAACATGTCCTGCGCGCTCCGGACTTTACCTTTGCCGCCGAGACGGCGAGCGACTGGAAGACGCCCTGGCCGAACTGGCAGTCGACCCGCTACGAGGCCAAGGCCCTGCGCGAGGGCCGCACGCCGTGCTATCTGACCTTCCGGCGCAACTGACCGCCGGGGAGACGACGTGACGGCGGCGCTGGCCCTTCTGTGCATCCTCCTGGCCGGCCTGTCGCTGATGGCGGGGCCCGTCTGGTTGCCGCCGGCCGAAGTCCTGCTGGGGCTGGCGGGCGGCGAGAGCACGGCCGCCATCATCGTCACCGACATCCGGCTGCCGCGTACCCTGCTTGCCCTGGCCATCGGGGCGACGCTCGGCCTTGCCGGCGCCGCGCTGCAGGGGCTCGTGCGCAACCCTCTGGCCGAGCCGACCCTGTTCGGCGCACCTGCGGCGGCGGCCTTCGCCTCGGCGGTCGTTCTGGCCTTCGGCGGCGCCTCGGCCCTTTCGCTGGCACTGCCGGTCGCCGGCATGGCCGGCGCCTTCGTGTCCGTGGCGCTGCTTTTCCTCGTCGCCGGCCAGCGTGCCGGCATCACCGTCCTGCTGCTGGCGGGCCTCGCCCTCAACGCCTTCTTCGGCGCCGCCACGGCCCTCGTCCTCAACCTCGCGCCCAATCCCTTCGCCGCGCTCGAGATCGCCTTCTGGCTGCTTGGCTCGCTCGAGGACCGCTCCTTCGTCCACCTGGCGCTTGCCGGGCCGTTCATGGCGCTCGGCGCGCTTCTGCTGGCCTCCCAGGCCAAGGCCTACCGTGCCCTGACGCTGGGCGAGGAGGTCGCGGCGAGTCTCGGGACCGATGTCCCGCGCAGCCGCCTCGCCGTCGCCGCGGGGCTGGCGCTGGGCGTCGGCGCCGCGGTCTCCGTCACCGGAGCCATCGGCTTCGTCGGCCTCGTCGCGCCGCATCTGGTGCGCCGGGCCGCAGGCTCCGATCCCGCCCGCATCCTGCTGCCGTCGGCGCTCGCCGGCGCCGCCCTGCTGACGGCAGCCGATACGCTGGTGCGCCTCGTTCCCGCGACGACGGAGATCAAGGCCGGCGTCGTCACGGCGCTTGTCGGCGTGCCCTTCTTCCTGTGGCGCATCCTGCATATCCGGCGGGCGGAGGAAGGTGCATGAGCGGCCTCGTCCTCGACCGGGTCTCGGTGTCCCTCGGCGGCCGTCCGGTCTTGCACGACGTGACGCTCGCCGTCGCGACGGGAGCCCTCATCGCGGTCGTCGGCCCGAACGGCGCCGGCAAGACGAGCCTGCTGCGGGCGGTGGCCGGGCTGGCGCCCTTCACCGGCACCATGCGTCTCGCCGGCGAGACGCTCGGCGCGGGAGCCGCGGCGGCACGGGCGCGAAGCATCGCCTATCTCCCGCAGCGCTCCGAACTTGCCTGGGCCCTGAGCGTGCGCGACGCGGTCCTGCTCGGCCGGCTCCCCCATGGCGACCCCTTCTCAGGGGCGACGCCCGAGGACGGGCGGGCCGTTGCCGCGGCCCTCGATCGGCTCGGCCTCGCAGCCCTTGCGGGCCGGCCCGTCACCGAACTCTCCGGAGGCGAGCGCGCGCGGGTGATGCTCGCGCGCGCGCTCGCGACCGAGGCGCCGCTCCTCCTCGCTGACGAGCCGACCACCGCCCTCGACCCGGCCCACCAGCTCGCCGTCCTCGGTCTCCTGCGCGCGATCGCCGCCGAGGGGCGCATCGTCCTCGCCGTCCTGCACGACCTGACGCTCGCCGCCCGTTTCGCCGACACGGTCGCGGTCCTCGACCGGGGCCGCCTGGTGGCGGCCGGCCCGCCGGAGGAGACCCTGTCGGAGGCGCTGCTCGACACGGTCTTCGGCCTCGCCTGCACCCGCGTCCTGATCGACGGCCGGCAGGTGCCCATCCCGCTCGCCCGCCGCTGAGGCGCAGGGCCGGTTCAGCGGCATTGAGGATTGCCTTCTTGCCGCTGCCGGCTAGCCTTCCCGCGTCGCTTCGTGACCCGGGACACCCGCCATGGCCGTCATCGACCGCATCGCCGCCTTCCACCCCGAGATGACGGCATGGCGCCGCGATTTCCACGCCCATCCCGAGATCGGCTTCGAGGAGGTGCGCACGTCGGGCATCGTCGCCGAGAAGCTGGAATCCTGGGGCATCGAGGTGCATCGCGGCTTCGGCAAGACCGGCCTCATCGGCGTCATTCACGGCCGGCCGGGCAATCGCAAGATCGGCCTGCGCGCCGACATGGACGCCCTCCCGATGCCGGAGCTCAACGACCATCTGCCCTACAGGAGCACCTACGAGAACCGCATGCATGCCTGCGGCCATGACGGCCACACCACCATGCTGCTCGGCGCCGCCCGATATCTCGCCGAGACGCGCAACTTCTCCGGCAGCGTCCACCTGATCTTCCAGCCGGCGGAAGAGGGCCTCACCGGCGCCGCCGAGATGCTGCGTGACGGGCTGTTCGAGAAATTCCCCTGCGACCAGGTCTATGGCATCCACAATGCCTGGGACCTGCCGCTGGGCACCGCCGCCATCCGCCCCGGCACGGTGCTGGCGGCGGTCGACTATTTCACCATCACCGTGAAGGGCCGCTCCAGCCACGCCGCCCAGCCCCATCGCGGGCTCGATCCCTTGCCCTGCGCCGTGCAGATCTATGGCGCGCTGCAGAACCTTGTCAGCCGCCGCATGGACCCGCACGACACCGTCGTGCTCTCCATCGGCATGTTCCATGCGGGAACCTCGCAGATCGTCATTCCCGAGACGGTGACCATGTCCGGTACGATCCGCACGCTGAAGCCCGCGACGCGGCTGGCCATGGACGCGCTCTTCCACCAGACCGTCAACGGCCTCTGCGCCGCCCACGGGGTCGAGCTCATCCTCGACTACAAGCGCTCCTATCCGCCGACCATCAACACAGTCGAGGAGGCGTCCGCCTTCGAGGCCGCGGCGCGCGATGTGGTGGGCGACGATCTCATCAAGACCGACCTGCCCTCGCTCACCGCCGGCGAGGACTTCGCCTATTATCTCGAGAAGGCGCCCGGCGCCTTCATGCTGCTGGGACAGGTGACCGAGACCCACAAGGCGGTGCCGGTCCATAACGGCCATTACGACTTCAACGACGACCTGCTGCCGATCGGCGCCAGCTGCTTCGCCCGGCTGGTCGAGCAGCAACTGGCGGGAACCTGAAGAGGCGGGCAGGACAGCGTCCGGCGGCGGCGCAGCTTCCCCCGGTCCATGCTCCGCCTCAGGCCAGTTCGGCCTCCAGCCGAGCGAAGGCCCGCACCAGGGCGCCGTCCAGCTTGCCGTCCGCGACCATGACCTCGAGTTCCGCCGCGGCCGCGGCGGGCGTGAGCGGGAGCTTGTAGGGGCGTTGTTCGATCATCGCGGCATAGATGTCGCAGATCGTGATCAGGCGCGTCAGGTCGGCGATCTGTCCGCCGCTCAGGCCGTTGGGATAGCCGCTGCCGTCGAGAAGCTCGTGATGGCTGAGGACGCTCTCCAGCACCATGGGGTCACAATGGGCGTGAGCCTCGAGGTAGCGGTGTCCCTCGACCGTATGCGTGCGGATGATCTTGAGCTCGTTCACATCGAGCCGCCCAGGCTTGTCGAGTATGGCGAGCGGAATAAACGCCTTGCCGATGTCGTGCAGCAGGGCGGCCTCGGTGAGGAACCTCTGGTCCCTTTGCGAAAAGCCGAGCAGCCTGCCGTAGCGTGCGGCAAGCCCGGTCACGGTCATGCAATGCTGGTAGGTCCCCTGGTGGTGCTGTCGCACCCTCTTGAGCCATTCGCCGATTCCGACCGTCGCGACCTCGTCGATGACGGTCTCGCCGGCGGCCTCAAGCACGTCCGGGCTGAGCCAGTGGCCCTGTTGCCCCTGGGTGAAAATCCCATGGAACTGGCCGCTGCTGATCGTGGCGGACTCGGCCGCGTTCCCATGTCGCAGCTGGGTGATCAACGCCCGCAGGTCCTCGCTGCATGTGACCGGATGCACGGCGGTGGCCCCGAAGGCAAAGGCCTGCGTGCGCGCCCAGTGGTCGATCCGTGTCAGGGCGAAGTAGAGCTGGTACGTGCCGGCGACGGCATCGACATGGGCCCGGATCGCCCGGGCGGTCGCGATGTTGCGCAGGTTCCCACAATAGACGATGGCGCTACACTCCGCGGCCGCCAAATGGCGCGGCTGGCCTTCATGGGGAAGCTGCGTGATCGGCATGTCGGTGGCCAGATCCCGGCACGCCTGTGCAAAGGCCATGCTCTCCTGATCATAGGCCAGCAAGACCCCGGGAGGCTTCGCGGGCTCGGCGGATGCAGAATGCGTCATGCCTTGCCAAGCCCCTGTGAGACGGTGTCGCGCCGGTCCGGCCCGGTGGTTCCGCAACCATCTGTGAAACTGGCGCGCGCCAGGACGGCGGAAGCGGCCCGGCTTCGTCCCGTGCGGGCGGACCCGGCCTGTACCCTGCAGCTTCGGTGACGGCGGCGGGACCGCTGGCGTACCGCCTGAGGTGCTGCGATCGCTTCCCGATGGCGCGTACCGCAGAGATGGTGCGCAATGACGCAGAGACATATCCGCGAAATGGATGTCTTCCGGAGTATGCCGCCATCCATTCTTCAAGAGCCTCTTGGCTTGACGAGATCGCATCGGACTGCCGATGCGGAAGGGCAATGATACGATGCGTAATCTTGAGTCGTAGTCTGTAAATTTTCAATATATAGAATGTCTGCGTGATCTGAAAATCGAAATACGTCTTTTGTATGATTATGCGCGTAATGTATGGTTTGCTTATATTCAAATTGCGATGGCGTGATATAAAAAAATGAAAAGACACCTGGAGATGGTGCCGGGAGGGCGTGGATAGTCTTCCCGTTCCGGGGCGTGTGACTTGTCGGAGCTCGGTACGTTGCTGTTCGGAAGTGTTGCCTGTCGGCGGCGTCGGGAGCGCGGGCCTCGTCCCGGTCATCTGGTCGACATCAGTCTGGCCCCGATGCGGGAATCCTCTTCACCGGATGCTCAGCCGGACTTGTCCAGCTCGTGTTTGATCGCCGCGCAATAGCAGGCGAAGAATTCGATATAGGTTTTCGTCATGATGGCGAACTTGATGTTGAGTTCTTCATGATTGTGGAGCGGCGCGTTGGCGATGGGCCCCTGCAGGCGTTGCAGGGCTCCCGCCAGAACATGCATCTCCGTCGCGATCACGGTCGCAGTGCTCTGCGGCACGAAGGATGCGTCGACCACGCGGAAGGACGTTTTTTTCATCGGGGCTGACCGTGTCGCGTTAAAGGCCTTGCCGGGACCCGGGCGGCTGTCGCCCGGGTCCCGGCCTTTCATCACTGCCGATCAGGCGGCCCTGACATTGGCGAGGAATTGCCGCACCTCGGCCGAGAGCCGTTCGGCCTGGCGGGCGAGGTCGGACGAGGCGCTGAGCACCTGCGAGGCGCCGTGGCCGGTCTCCGCGGCGGCCTGGGCGACGGAGGTGATGGCAGAGGAGACCTCGCTGGTGCCGGTCGAGGCCTGGCCGACCGCGTTGACGATCTCGCGGGTGGCCGAGCCCTGCTGCTCCACTGCCGAGGCGATCGACGAGCTGGCGTCGTCGATCGAGCGGATGCTGCCGGTGATGCCGGCGATGGCGTCCACCGCCTTGCGCGTCGTTTCCTGGATCGAGACGATCTGCGAACCGATCTCGCTGGTCGCCTTCGCCGTCTGCTCGGCAAGGCCCTTGACCTCCTGGGCGACGACGGCAAAGCCCTTGCCGGCCTCGCCCGCCCGCGCCGCCTCGATGGTGGCGTTGAGGGCGAGGAGATTGGTCTGACTGGCGATGTTCGAGATCATCTCGACGATGGCCCCGATGCGGGCGGCGCCCTGCGACAGTTCGGCGACGATGCCGCTGGTGGAATCGGCTTCCCGCACCGCCCCGCGGGCGAGGTTCGCCGAATGCTCGACCTGGCGGCCGATCTCCTGCACCGAGGCACCGAGCTCCTCCGCCGAACTGGCGACGGCGGTGACATTGGCGCCGGCCTCTTCGGCGGCGCTGGCGACCGAGGTCGACTGGGCCGAGGCTTCCTGGGCGGAGGCGGTGAGCTGCGTGGCGGTGGCCTGCATCTCGGTGGCCGCTGCCGACACCATGTCGACGATGCCGCCGACGGAGGT
>CALRLZ020000052.1:0-21521 GCA_943368975.1 Archangium gephyra | reverse complement strand
GGCATTGGAACCGCCGCCGACGCAGGCGATCAGGCTGTCGGGCAGGCGCCCCTCGCGCTCCAGCATCTGCTCGCGCGTCTCCTCGCCGATCACCGACTGGAAGTCGCGCACCATGGCGGGGTAGGGGTGCGGGCCGGCGACGGTGCCGATGCAGTAGAACGTGGTGTCGACATTGGTGACCCAGTCCCGCAGCGCCTCGTTCATGGCATCCTTGAGGGTCTTGGCCCCCGACTGGACCGGCACGACGGTCGCGCCCAGCATCTTCATGCGGAACACGTTGGGTGCCTGACGGGCCACGTCGACGGCGCCCATGTAGACGATGCATTCGAGGCCGAACCGGGCGCAGAGCGTCGCGGTTGCGACCCCGTGCTGGCCAGCACCCGTCTCGGCGATGATCCGCTTCTTGCCCATGCGGCGGGCAAGCAGGATCTGGCCGAGGACATTGTTCACCTTGTGCGAGCCGGTATGGTTCAACTCCTCGCGCTTCAGGTAGATCTTGGCGCCGCCGAAATGGTTGGTCAGGCGCTCGGCGAAGTAGAGCGGGCTCGGGCGGCCGATGAAGTGGGTCCGGTGACCCTCCATCTCCGTCAGATAGGCCGGGTCCTTCCGCGCCTCGCGATAGGCCGCTTCCAGTTCCAGGATGTTCGGCATCAGCGTTTCGGCGACGAAGCGGCCGCCATAGATGCCGAACCGGCCGTTCTCGTCCGGTCCCGACCGGAACGAATTGGGCTTTAGCGGAGCGTTCATACCCGTTCTCCTTCGCCCTGCGCAGCGCGGGCGGCGGCCACGAAGGCCCTGATCCTGTCCGGGTCCTTGTGACCCGGCGTGCTTTCCACGCCTGAAGATACGTCGACGCCGGCCAATCGGGTCAGCCGGATGGCCTCCGCCACATTGCCGGGATGCAGGCCACCGGAAAGCATGACAGGGCGGCCGGGGTCAAGGCCGGCCACCAGCCGCCAGTCGAATGTCAGTCCGTTTCCGCCCGGCAGGGCCTGTGCTGTCCGGGGCGGCTTGGCGTCAACCAGCAGCAGGTCGCTGACCTGCGCATAGGCATCGATGGCCGCGAGGTCCGCCGCCTCGGCCACCCCGACGGCCTTCATCACGGGGATCGCCAGGGCCGATCGGATGGCGGCGACCCGCGCCGGGCTCTCTTCGCCGTGGAGTTGGACGATGTCCGGCTTTAGGGTGGCGGCGAGGGTCGCGAGAAAGTCGTCGTCGGCATCGACCGTCAGTGCGACGATACGCGCGCGCCCGGCGGCATGGGCGGACAGCGCCCGCGCTGTCTCCAGCGACACATGGCGCGGGCTCCTTGCGAAGAAGACAAGGCCGATCATGTCGGCACCGGCCGTGACGGCGGCGTCGATGGCGGTCGGCATCGTAATGCCGCAGATCTTGACGAGAAGGGACATGGCCCGCTGTTCTTAGACGGGCAGCGAGCGCCACACCAGCATGGCGGCGGCCAGATCTTCGAGCGCCGTGCCCACCGACTTGAACAGGGTGATCTCCTCCGCCGATGTTCGGCCGGGATGAACGCCGCGCGTGAGGTCGAACAGGTCGGCCTTGACGTCGCTTGTGGAAATGACGCCCCGCTTGATGGGATCGACGATATCGCCGGCCTCCTTCAGCCCGCCGGTGCGCGTATCGACGAAGAGGCTTGCGCGCCGGACGGCAGCATCGTCAGTCTCGCGCATGGCAGGGGTGTAGCCACCGACGAGATCGAGATGAGCCCCGGGCTTCAGCCAGTCCCCCGAAACGATCGGATTGGAGGAGATGGTGGCGCAGGTGACGATGTCGGCCTCCTCCACCGCCGCCCTCAGGTCGCTGGCGACCGTGATTCCGACCCCGGGCACGGTCCGGCCGAGCCCTTCGGCCAGCGCCGTGGCCTTCTCGCGCGAGCGGTTCCACAGTGTCACATGGCGGATCGGGCGGATGGCGGCATGGGCGCGGATGAGATGGGGAGCGAGGGCTCCGGCCCCGACCATCACCATGTGCGAGGCGTCCTTGCGCGAGAGGTAGCGCGAGGCCAGCGCACTGGCGCAGGCGGTGCGCCAGACGGTCAGCATGGTGCCGTCGAGGATGGCCAGCGGAGCGCCGGTTTCGCCATTGCAGAGCACGTAGCTGCCATAGATCGACGGCAGGCCGCGCGCGCCGTTGCCGGGATAGACCGAAACCAGCTTGGTGCCGACGAAGGCGCCGGCACCCGGCGGCGTCCAGGCGGGCATGAGCAGCAGCATGGCCTCCGGCACGCCCTCGGCCTGGCGGATCGGATGATGGTGGCGCAGAGGCACTGTGACGTCGGAGCGGAACGCATCGGCCAGGGCGTCGACCAGCGCCGGATAGGAGAGGGCTGCGGCGATTTCGGCGGCGGAGACGATGCGCATCGAGGGATCAGGCTGCCGGACGGTTCATCAGCGCGAGAGCGCTGCCGGGGACCGCCTCGGTGCGGCCGAGATCAGCCCGCAGCCGCTCGGTCTCGCTGCGGGCCGCCGCGAGATCGTGCTCGGCGGTACGACAGCGCTTGCGGTAGCGTCCCTGTTTCCACCAGACCGTGGCGCCGCCGATCGCCACGCCGACGATCATCGACAGGATGACGACGGCGAAAAGCGGCACGGAGAAGGAAAACGCCGAGGCGCCACGGGCGAACGGGTCGAGCGACAGCGTCACCGGTGCCCGGTTGGCGACGGCCAGGACCACCGCCAGGATCGCTATCGGCGCGAGCAGGAGCCAGTTGACGATACGGCGCAGCATGATCAGGCGCCCTTGTTCAGACGCTCGCGCATTTCCTTGCCGGTCTTGAAGAACGGCACGACCTTGTCCTCGACCTCGACATGCTCGCCGGTGCGGGGGTTCCTGCCGACGCGGGCGCTACGCGCCTTGACGGAAAAGGCCCCGAACCCACGCAGTTCCACCCGGTCGCCACGGGCGAGGGCCCCGACGATCTCGTCGAGGATGGCATTGACGATGTTTTCGACGTCGCGCTGGTACAGCTGGGGGTTCTGCTCGGCGATCTTCTGCACAAGTTCGGATTTGATCATGGTGCCCGCAGCCCCGAGGGCCGCTCCCGATTGAATTTCGCGAAATCTGTCATGGGGTTGGAGGCTGCCAGAGCGCCAGCAGGCCGTCAAGCGAGGAGCGCTCGATCTGCACGGCCAGTGCCGAGCTGCGGATTCGGTCGGCCCATTCGGTGAGACCGACGGCTTCGGCCAGGCTGCCCGATACCGAGCGCAACCAGGACAGGTCGGTGGCCGCCGCGGGCCGGTGCAGCTGGACGCGGACCGATGTCGGGACACCGCGGGTCGCCAGCCAGGCCCGTGCTTCCCTTTCGCCGCCGATCTGGTCGATCAGCCGCAGATCGCGCGCCCTGCGGCCGACGAAGACCCGGCCGTCGGCGACGATGCGAAGCTGGTCGTCGGTCAGGCCCCGGCGTTCCTTCACGATGCGCTGGAACCAGTCATAGCTGTCGGTGATGATCTCGCGCAGGGCGGCAATCGCCTCGGGGCTGGTCGGCTCGACGCCGCTCGGCATGGCCTTCAGCGGCGACGACCGGATGGCCTCGACCCGCACGCCAAGCGTATCCAGGAGCTTCACGACGTTCGGAAACTGGGCCACGACGCCGATGGAGCCGGCGATCGAGGTCTCGCGCGTCACGATATGGTCGGTGCCGATGGCGGCGATATAGCCACCGGACGCCGCCGTCCCCTCGACCACTGCGACCGTCGGCTTGACGGCGGCGACCGACCGGATCGCCGTGTAGAGGGCCTCCGAGCCGGCCACTGTGCCGCCCGGCGAATCGATCGTCACGATCACCGCCCGGACGTTCCGGTTGCGGCCAAGCGCCTCGATGGTGCGGACGAGATTGGCATTCTGGGCGATGACGCCCCGGACTTCGATGCGCGCCACATGTTCGAGCGGCGCTACCCAGCCGAAGCGCTGCGCGCCGGCGATCCCGGCGACGGTGACACCCACGATGACGGCGAGGATGCTGAGCGCCCGCCAGAACGTCACTTTGCGGCGCAACAGGCGGCGGTCCAGCACGGCATCGGTCTCGAGCGGCATGTCGCTTGGCTCCCTGTGGTCACCGGTCGTCCTCGGGGTCGAGGTTCAGGTAGCCCCGCCCATGCGGTTGCGCAAGCGCCCATGGGCGGGTTCGACGGTGCCGATGGAGGGGGCCCGAAGCCTGCGCCCTGGCGCAGGATCAACGCGAGCGTTGGCGCGAGCGGGCCCCCCGGCGCTGCCGGTACAAGGCGATGCCGCTGACGATCGCGATGCCGAAGCCACAGACAATAGCTGTGGGATAGAGTGCGGCCATGGCGAGGATATAGCTCAGCGGCTCGCTGTCGTAATCGAGGTCGATGGCCGCCCGTGTGCGGGTGCCAAGGGCGAAATAGCCGTCAAGCCAGGCGGTACGTAGCTGGATGAAACTGTAGGCCGCCAGGACGAGTCCTCCGGCAACGCCTGCGAGCGCGATGATCAGGCTGGCAACGGGTCCGAAACGACGCTTCTCGTCAGCTCGGTTCATGGACATCGCCTTTCATCTGGCTCCCGCGCGGAAGGGTGGGAGGCTCGGTTGAACGCGCGCTACCTCGTCATATGTGTCGACAAAGCTTACCACGCAATGATCGCTGTGCCCCATCGATGGCCTTCACGATTTCGCGTGCCGCAGCGACCGGGTCGGCGGCCGCCGTGATCGGGCGCCCGACCACGAGACGGTCGGCTCCGCCGGTGATCGCGGCGTCCGGCGTGACCACCCGCTTCTGGTCGCCGCCATCGACCCCGGCGGGCCGAATTCCGGGAGTGACCAGTTCGACGCGGGGCGGGATGCCGATAGCTCTCAGATGCGCGGTTTCCTGGGCCGAACAGACGATTCCGTCGATGCCGATCGCCGCGGCCTGCTGCGCCTTCGCCGGCACCAGGGTCGCCACCGTCCCGGCATAGCCCGCCTCGGCGCAGTCGAGGTCGTTCCACGAGGTCAGGATGGTCACGGCGAGGATCTTCAGGCCCGACCCTGCGCGCCCCTGCACGGCCGCGCGCATCGTCTGCGGATAGGCGTGGACGGTGAGGTAATGCGCGCCCGTGCGCGCGATGGCCTCGACGCCCTCGCGCACCGTGTTGTCGATGTCATGCAGCTTGAGATCGAAGAAGATCGTCTTGCCGGCGGCGGCCAGTTCGCGGCCGAAGCCGATGCCGTCCGAATAACCGAGCCTGTAGCCGATCTTGTAGTGCGTCACCGTGTCGCCCAGCAGGGAGACGAGCCGCTCGGCCTCGCCCAGGCTCGGCAGGTCGAGCGCGACGAAGAGCTTCTCGCGGGGATCGGGGAGAGGGAAAGACGACATCAGGTCAGGCTCCGGGCTTTGTCGACGAGCGATGCGCAGCAGGCTGCGAGGAACCCGCGGTTGCGTGCGTCCGTCAGGTTGCCGTCCGCGTCAAAGGCCTGGTGGGCCGATGCGACGGCACAGCTCTCGGGGATGACGAGCGCCCCGCAGCCGATCTCCAGCACCTGGCGCGTCGCCATCTGGGCGCGGAAACCGCCATAGCCGCCTGGTGAGGCCGAGCCGAGGGCGAAGACGCGGCCCTGATAGGCGGCGAGCGGCTTTTCCCCCGCCTCCCTCACCCGGCTGACCCAGTCGACGGCGTTCTTGAGCAGCGGCGTCATGCCGGCATTGTATTCCGGGCCGGCGATGAAAATGCCCCGGTGGGCGCAGAACTGGCGCTTCAGCTTCAGCGCGGCCTCGGGAATGCCTGCCTCGGCCTCCAGGTCGCCGTCATAGAGCGGCAAGGCATAGTCGGCGAGCGATATCAGCGACACATCGGCATCGAGACGGGCGAGTTCGGCCGCCGCCGCGGCGGCCAGGCGCGCGTTGAACGACCCGGACCGGACCGAGCCCGAGAAGACGAGGATACGAACCATGGCGAGGCTCCCGCAGACTGGCCGCTCCAGCTTCTAGCCGCCGCTGCGGGGCGCGTAAACGACTATCCCGCCGGCCCCGGCTTGGCCGCCTTCGCCGCCTCCTGGCTCGCTTCGGCCTGGCGGATCACGGCCATGCTTTCCTTGACGTTGTCGAGCGAGGTGTGGCCGCTCGCCACCTCCCGGATGGCGATGATCAGCAGCGCCAGGATGAAGGGGACGATGAAATAGTAGAGCCGGAACAGGATGAAAGCCGCGACGACGGCCTCGGCGGTGAAGCCGAGCGGCGGCAGCGCCACCAGCAGCGTCGCCTCGAAGGCGCCCGCCGCGCCCGGCGCATGGGTGGCGAAACCGAGCAGCATGGCCGTGCAGAAGATCACGGCGACCGCGACGAAAGGCGCCGGCGGGGCATTCGGCATGGCGGTCAGCAGGACATGGAGGATCATCGCCGTGCAGGCGAGGTCAACGATGCCGATGACCATCTGCAGGCCGGTGAGCTTCGCGCTGGGCAGTTTGACCACCCAGGCGCCGGCGCCGAACTGGCGCGGCACGGAGACGAAGAAGAGCCAGCCGAGCAGGATCAGGAGGATGACGACGCCGACGATCCGGACGGTATCGCCGCCGATGCCGAAAGGCGCGACGACCGGGGTCACCACCCACGGCTCCAGCACGAAGCCGAGGCCGAGCACCGTGGCATTGCCGAGCCAGAAGGTCAGGCCGGCGATGAAGCAGATCTTCACCACCTGCGGACCGGTGACCTTGTACCGGGCGTAGACGAGATAGCGCACCACGGCGGCCGTGAAGACGGTGGCGCCGAGATTGTGGGCGATCGAATAGCTGGTGAAGGACCCGATGGCGCAGGCGGGGTAGGGGATGTCCTCGCGACCGATCGTCCGGGTGGCGAAATAGTCATAGACGGTCAGCGTGGTGTAGGCGGCGACGGCGAAGAAGCCCGCCAGCAGCAGGGTCGAGGGGCCGATCTGCCCGATCGCCTCCCACACCTTCGCCCATTCGATGACCCGCAGCTTGGTGAAGAGCACATAGCCGGCGGTGGCCAGCATGGCGACGGCGACGGCGAGGACGATCTTCTTGAAGCCGATCCGGTCGCGCAGGAAGTCCACGATTGTCTTGATCAAGAGAGTCCCGCCACGGGTTCCGGCGCGCAGATTCCCGCGCGCAGCTTCAGGCACCTATATGAGGTCTTGTGTCCGGCATATGTCGCCGGACTTCGGAAGAAATCCTTACGGTCCGTGCGGAATGCCGATCCCCATGTAGGCCTTGCCAGGTCGATGTGCCATCGAAAAGGCGGTCCTATTGCAGGAAGGGATTGGTCTTGCGCTCGCGCTCCAGCGTTGTGGCCGGGCCATGGCCGGGCAGCACGGTGAACTCGTCGCCGAGCGGCAGAATCTTCTCCTTGATGCCGCGGATCAGCAGGTCGTGGTCGCCGCCCGGAAGATCGGTCCGACCGACAGAGCCCTGGAACACCGTGTCGCCGACCAGCGCGAACTCGGAAGGCGCATGAACGAAGACGACATGGCCTGGCGCATGGCCCGGCACATGCAGGACGTCGAAGGTCACCCCACCGACAGTGACGGTGTCGCCCTCGTTCAGCCAGCGCGTCGGTGTTACCGGCCGCACGTCGGGCAGGCCGAAGCGCGCTGCCTGTGCCGTCAGGTTGGCCAGCAGCGGCGCGTCGTCCCGGTGTGGACCCTCGATCGGGATCGACAGGAGTTCCGCGAGTTCGGCGGCTCCGCCGGCGTGGTCGATATGGCCGTGGGTCAGCAGTATCTTCTCCGGGCTCACCTTGAGATCGGCGATGGCGCCCTGGATCCGCGGCAGGTCGCCGCCGGGATCGACGATGGCCGCCTTCATCGTATCGGCGTCCCAGACGATCGAGCAGTTCTGCTCGAACGGCGTGACCGGAACGATCGCAACCTTCAACGTCGCCATGAGGCTCTCCTGTCCAGGCCCACCGATTAGCCGCGGCAGGGCGGGGCTGCAACCCGTTCGAAGGGGTCTGACAGAAACTGAAACACAAGTTTATTGCGATGCAGCACAGTCATGTCTATAAACGATATGCCAAGGCTCATCCCAGAGGCCTGAACGTTTCGTTGTCGTCGATCAGCGAAGACAGTGCGGGATGAGGTTCCGATAGTCGCTTCCTGTTGCACCAGGGCGGCTGATCTTACTTAGGACAATAAAAAACCATGATCCATTCAAGCGTGAAAGCGCATCGCTTATCCATTCTTCGTGCCGCCATTGCTGGTGCGGCATCGCTGATGATGACAGCTTCTGCCATGGCCCACGACGCCGACGGCGCCAATGCCACCTGGGCGACGCTCTATGCCGCCGGCCGTGCTGCGGCCCCGTCACCGGCATCGGGCGAGGGGCCCGCGGAAATGAGCTCCATCCGCGGCCGCATCACCGAGGTCGCCGCCCGCCACGGCGTTCCGGCCGGTCTCGCCCTCGCGGTCGCCCGGATCGAGAGCAACATGCGCTGCCAGGCCCGCGGCCGGGCCGGCGAACTCGGCCCGCTGCAGATCAAGCCGGCGACGGCACGCGGCCTCGGCTATAGCGGCCCGGCTTCGGCGTTGAACTCCTGCGGCGCGGGCCTCGAATGGGGCATGCGGCATCTGGCGGTCGCCTACCAGCGCTGCGGCTCGGCGGCAGGTGCCGCGGCGCTGCACAACCGCGGCCTCGGCGCGGCCTGCACGCGCACTGCCTATTCCCACCGCGTCACGCGGCTGATGGCGAGCCTCTGAGGCTCGCGCCACCGGTCCCCGCACACATGAAAACGGCCGCCCCGGGAGGGCGGCCGTTTGTCGTCGGGAGGCAGGGCCGGCGGGTCACCCCGCCGGCGGCCGTTCTCACTTCTTGTCGCCGGTGCGTGCCTTGAGGGCGGCGCCGAGGATGTCGCCGAGCGAAGCGCCCGAGTCAGCCGAGCCGAACTGGGCCATGGCTTCCTTCTCCTCGGCCACTTCCAGCGCCTTGATCGACACCTGGACCTTGCGGGCCTTGCGGTCGAACATGGTGACGCGAGCGTCGAGCTTCTCGCCAGCGGCGAAGCGCTCGGGACGCTGGTCGGCACGGTCGCGGGCCAGTTCGTTGCGCTTCACGAAGGCGGTGAGATCGGTGCCGACGAGCTTCACGTCGATGCCGCCTTCCTTCACCTCGACCACTTCGCAGGTGACGATCTGACCCTTGCGGATCTCGCCGGCATCGGCAAAGGGATCGCCGCCGACCTGCTTCAGGCCGAGCGAGATGCGCTCCTTCTCCACGTCGACGTCGAGGACCTGGGCGCGGATGATGTCGCCCTTCTTGAACTCCTCGATGACCTGCTCTCCCGGACGGTTCCAGTCGAGGTCGGACAGGTGGACCATCCCGTCCACATCGCCCTCGAGGCCCAGGAACAGGCCAAACTCGGTCTTGTTCTTGACCTCGCCCTCGACGACGGTGCCGATCGGGTACTTCTCGATGAAGGCTTCCCACGGATTCTGCAGGGTCTGCTTGAGACCGAGCGAGATGCGCCGCTTGGAGCTGTCGACCTCGAGCACCGACACTTCGACTTCCTGCGAGGTCGAGACGATCTTGCCGGGATGGACGTTCTTCTTGGTCCAGCTCATTTCCGAGACGTGGATCAGGCCCTCGATGCCCGGCTCCAGCTCCACGAAGGCGCCGTAGTCGGTGATGTTGGTGACGCGGCCCTTGAACTTGGCATTGATCGGGTACTTGGCCTCGATGCCCTGCCACGGATCGTCCAGGAGCTGCTTCATGCCCAGCGAGATGCGGTGCGTCTCGTGATTGATCTTGACGATCTTGACCTTCACGGTCTGGCCGATCGTCAGCACCTCGGACGGGTGGTTGACGCGGCGCCAGGCGATGTCGGTGACATGCAGCAGGCCGTCGATGCCGCCGAGGTCGACGAAGGCGCCGTAGTCGGTGATGTTCTTCACCACGCCGTCGATGACCTGACCCTCTTCGAGGTTCTGCACCAGCTCGTGACGCTGCTCGGCGCGCGTCTCTTCGAGGACGGTCCGGCGCGACACGACGATGTTGCCGCGGCGACGGTCCATCTTCAGGATCTGGAACGGCTGCGGCGAGTTCATCAGCGGGCCGACGTCGCGGATCGGGCGGATGTCCACCTGGCTGCGCGGCAGGAAGGCCACGGCGCCATCGAGATCGACGGTGTAGCCGCCCTTGACGGTGTTGAAGATCGTGCCCGTGACCTTCTCGTTGGCGTTGAACGCCTTCTCGAGCTTGACCCAGCTTTCCTCGCGGCGCGCCTTGTCGCGCGAGATGACGGCCTCGCCGAGCGCATTCTCGATACGCTCAAGATAGACCTCGACGATATCGCCGATCTTGATGTCGCCTTCACGGCCGGGGCCGCTGAATTCCTTCAGGGCCACGCGGCCCTCGGTCTTCAGACCGACGTCGATGATGGCGAGATCCTTCTCGATCCCGACCACGGTTCCCTTCACGACGGAACCTTCGTTCATCTCGGTCGTACCGAAGCTCTCGGTCAGGAGCGCGGCGAAATCGTCGCGGGAGGGGTTCATGCTGTTGGCGCTTGCCATACGTTGATCGTCCTTAGGTCAGCCCGTTGATGCGCCGGGGTTGCAGATGGCCGCCGGCTCCACATGGGCCGGATGAGGGGCTTGAATCGCATCCGGACGCGGCCGATGACGGCTCGCGGGCGCAACCCAGGCGGAAGGCGGCATGGATATGTCGGGCGGATCGCGACGGAACCGGCGGCGAACCCCGTCCTGAGGCGGCAGCCCGTCGGGGGCCACGGCGAGGACGCGAGGCGGGCGCGGGCGCTGGGCCCAGTCCCGGGTGGAGGTCATCCACCATGCGCTGCCGGCAGGTCCGATCGGAAATCGATCTGCCGAATGGCGCGGCAATACAGGAAATGCCCCCGCACGACAAGCGCCACGCGGGCTCAGCCCCGTTTGCGATCGAAGGTGAAGCGATGCGAGCGTTTCAGCTCGAGAACCAGCGCAACGAACTGCGCCGCCGACAGGACCTCTTCCTTGCCCGAGGGATAGGACACGAAGAAGCGCGACTTGTCGGGATACATCCGCACCCGTGCCTCGATCCGGGGCTCTGCCCCGGTTCCCGGTTCGGGAATGGCGATGACGTCGCCCCACCGGACCCGGCGCTGCTCGGGGGGCGCGGCGACCATGTCCAGTCCCAGGTCGGGGTCCAGAGGCGCAGGCACCGGCTGGTCGGAGGGCGTTGGACGGTTCATGGCGTCGGACAGGTGGTGAAGAGAGCTGCTGATGGGTTTAGACACCGAGACGAGTCCACGCAACATGTCGAAGAGCCGCGGCGTCGCCTCGCATCCGCCGTTTCATCCGGCCTCGGCGTCAGGAGACCGGCTTCGACAGTCCGGTGAGCTGCGCCGTCAGCCGCTCGATCGCGGCGGCTGCGTCGTCCAGCGTATGGGCGAGATGTGCCTCGCGCTGGTCGGCGCGCTCGACGCTCACCGCACGGGCCTCGCGCAGGGCGTTGAGCTCGGTCTCTGCCGCCTTCAGGCGCCGTCGCATGTCGGCCATTTCGTCCGCCACCATGATCGCCGCCATGACGGTGAGCCGGGTGTCGCCGATCTCGCCGAAGGCGCCTTTCAACTGGTCGACCTTGGCGTTCACCTCTGCCGCCAGGCGCAGGAGATGATCTTCCTGCCCGTCGTCGCAGGCCATGCGGAAAGACCGGCCGTTGATCGTGACGGAGACATGCGCCATCGCGGGTCAGCTCTCGTAGCGGGCGAGGACGCCGCGGATGGCGTCCATGGTCAGATCGAGACGGCGCGCCACTTCGCGGTTGACGGATTCGAGGCCGGCGACGCGGTCGGCGGAGCGGTCGAGGTCCTCGGCGAGTCGGGACCGGTCTGCCTGCAGAGCCTCCAGCTGCTTGTGGAGAACGACCTGCTGGCGGTCGTTCTCCAGCTTGCGCGCGACGGCCGTCTCCAGCGCCCCCAGCGCCGTCTTCAAGCGGGAGGCCGCCGTTTCAAGGCGCGATGGGCCTGTCGTGGATCCCAAGCTTGATCCTGCCAGTGTGAGAGGGCCCGCCCGTCGCGGCACATGCCGCAGGTGGAACGGCACGGAACCTACGCGAGGCGGTCGAACAGCGTCAACGCCACTGTCGCGATTGTCGCACCCGGCCATGCCTTCGCCCCGGTGCGGGTGCCGCCGGCCCGCCGGAAGCCGGTTTCAGCCCCTGGCAGGCCGATCCTGTCGACGGAGGCCATTGACTCGGGGGCCGTCACTGGTAGGACACCGGCCCGACAGCCCGGTGGATGCTCGCCGGTGTTTTTCCATGGAATGCGCGCCGTTTTCCGCCGAGGCGGTGCCGCAAGGAGCCGCTCCGATGTCCACCGAGATCCTGCCGCGGGCCCAGCACGACAAACTGGCCAATGCGATCCGCACACTCGCGATGGATGCGGTGGAAAAAGCCAAGTCGGGTCATCCCGGCATGCCGATGGGCACTGCCGACATCGCCACGGTGCTGTTCTCGCGATTCCTCAAGTTTGATGCCGCCCAGCCGACCTGGCCCGATCGCGACCGCTTCGTGCTCTCCGCCGGCCACGGCTCCATGCTCGTCTACGCGCTGCTCTATCTGACCGGCGCTCCCGAGATGACCCTCGATGAGATCAAGAATTTCCGCCAGCTCGGCTCCAAGACACCCGGCCATCCCGAGAATTTCATCACCAAGGGCGTCGAGACCACCACCGGCCCGCTCGGCCAGGGAATCGCCACTGCCGTCGGCATGGCGCTGGCGGAGAAGATGCTCGCCGCCGAGTTCGGCAAGAAGGCCGTCGACCACTATACCTACGTCATCGCCTCCGATGGCGACCTGATGGAGGGCGTCAGCCAGGAAGCCATCGCCATGGCGGGGCACTGGAAGCTCAACAAGCTCATCGTGCTCTTCGACGACAATGACATCTCCATCGACGGCCCGCTGTCGATCGCCGACTCGGTCGACCAGCTGAAGCGCTTCCAGGCCGCCGGCTGGCGTGCCGAGCGCGTCGATGGCCATGACCCCGAGGCGATCGGCGCCGCCATCGAGCGCGCCCGCAAGTCCGGCAAGCCCTCGCTCATCGCCTGCAAGACGGTGATCGGCTATGGCGCGCCGAAGAAGGCCGGCACCTCCAAGGCCCACGGCGAGCCGCTCGGGGCCGAGGAGCTGAAGGGCGCCAAGGAGAAGCTCGGCATTGCGCCGGAGCCCTTCGCCATCGCCCCCGACGTACTGGAAGCCTGGCGCAAGATCGGCGCCCGCGGCGCCAGCGCCCGCAAGACCTGGGAATCGCTGTTCGGCACGCTGCCGCCGAAAAAGCAGGCCGAGTTCAACCGCCGCCTCGCCCACCAGCGGCCGGCCAGGCTCGCCAAGGCGCTCACCGCCCACAAGAAAGCGCTTCTCGCTGCCCCCCAGCACATCGCCACGCGCAAGTCCTCGGAACTGGCCATCGAGGCGATCGTGCCTGCCATGCCGGAATTCCTCGCCGGCTCCGCCGACCTGACCGGCTCCAACAATACCAAGGCCAAGTCCGCCGTCGCCTTCTCGGCGAAGAACCCGAAGGGCCGTTATATTCATTACGGCATCCGCGAGCACGGCATGGCCGCGGCCATGAACGGCATCGCCCTGCATGGCGGCTTCGCGCCGAACGGGGCGACCTTCCTCGTCTTCACCGATTATTGCCGCCCGGCCATGCGCCTCTCGGCGCTGATGGGCACCGGCGTCGTCTATGTCATGACCCATGATTCCATCGGTCTCGGCGAGGACGGCCCCACCCATCAGCCGGTCGAGCATGTGGCCGCGCTGCGCGCCATGCCCAACATGCGGGTCTTCCGCCCCTGCGACGCCGTCGAGGTGGCCGAGTGCTGGGAACTGGCGCTGAACCGCATCGATGGTCCGACAACCCTGGCTCTCACCCGCCAGAACCTGCCGCAGCTGCGCACCGATGTGAAGGTGAACCGATCCGCCGCCGGCGCCTATGAACTGGTCAAGGCCGAGGGCGGCAAGGCGCGGGTGACACTCTTCGCCACCGGCTCCGAGGTCGAGATCGCCGTCGCTGCGCGGAAGGCGCTGGCCGACAAGGGCATCGTCGCCCGGGTGGTCTCGGTTCCCTCGCTCGACCTGTTCCTCGAACAGCCGGCCGAGATCCGCCAGGCGGTGATCGGCGACGCGCCGGTCAAGGTCGCCATCGAGGCGGGCGTGCGCATGGGCTGGGATGCCGTGATCGGCCATGATGGTGTCTTCATCGGCATGACCGGCTTCGGGGCCTCGGCCCCCTACAAGGAACTCTACAAGCATTTCGGCATCACGCCGGAGGCCGCCACCGAGGCGGTTCTGGCGCGGATCGGCTGATCTGCCTTGGGATTGACGTGATTGGGCGCCAGATCGCGGCGCCCGCCCGCTGATCGGTTCGCTCGGGATGAGGCGCGCCGCATGAAGGAGAGGAATTCCATGACCACCCGCGTCTTCATCAACGGTTTCGGCCGGATCGGCCGCAACGTCCTGCGCGCCATCGTCGAGGGCAAGCGCAAGGACATCGAGGTCGTCGGCATCAACGACCTCGGCCCCGTGGAGACGAACGCCCACCTGCTGCGTTTCGATTCGGTCCACGGCCGCTTTCCGGCCGAGGTCTCTGTGGACGGCGACACCATCGTCGTCGCCGGCAAGCGCATCAAGGTGACGGCGATCAAGGATCCGGCCGAGCTGCCGCACAAGGCGCTGAACGTTGACGTGGCGATGGAGTGCACCGGCATCTTCACCACCCGTGACAAGGCTGCCGCGCATCTCAAGGCCGGCGCCAAGCGCGTGCTCGTCTCCGCCCCCTGCGACGGCGCCGACCTCACCGTCGTCTACGGCGTCAACCACGAGGCCCTGACGAAGGACCATCTCGTCGTCTCCAACGCCTCCTGCACCACCAACTGCCTCGCCCCCGTCGTCGCCGTGCTGCATAAGGCCTGCGGTATCGACAAGGGCTTCATGACGACGATCCATGCCTATACCGGCGACCAGCCGACGCTCGACACGATGCACAAGGACCTCTACCGCGCCCGCGCTGCGGCGCTGTCGATGATCCCGACCTCGACGGGCGCAGCCAAGGCCATCGGCCTCGTCATCCCCGAGCTCAAGGGCCGCCTCGACGGCACCTCGATCCGCGTGCCGACCCCCAATGTCTCGGTCGTCGACTTCAAGTTCCTCGCCAAGCGCAAGACCACCGTCGAGAAGGTCAACGAGGCCATCCTGAAGGCCGCCAGGCGCGGCCCGCTCAAGGGCATCCTCGGCTATACCGACCAGCCCAACGTCTCCATCGACATGAACCACGACCCGCATTCGTCCATCTTCGCGCTCGACCAGACCAAGGTCATGGATGAGAAGTTCGTGCGCGTGCTGTCCTGGTACGACAACGAGTGGGGCTTCTCGAACCGCATGAGCGACACGGCCGTCGCCATGGCGAAGCTGATCTGACGGCCAAGGCCGCGCCGGGGCGTTCGCCCCGGCTGACAATGTCATGCCCGGGCTGGTCCCGGGCATCCACGAATTCCTGAGGCGTGGTGGTCACGTCGTGGATGCCCGGCACGGGGGCCGGGCATGACGGGGCGCACCGCCGCGCTGAAACATCCTGCAAGCCGGTGACGCCATGCCCTCCTTCCGCAAGCTCGATGATGCCGATCTCGCCGGAAAGCGCGTTCTCGTCCGCGTCGACCTCAACGTGCCCATGGAGGACGGCAAGGTCTCGGACCTGACGCGCCTTGAGCGCATCGTGCCGACGCTGACCGACATCGCCGACCGTGGCGGCAAGGTCATCATTCTCGCTCATTTCGGCCGGCCGAAGGGCGTCGATCCCACCCAGTCCCTGAAAGCCGTCGTCCCGGCTCTCGCCAATGTCCTGAAGCGCCCCGTCGCCTTCGCCGCCGACTGCATCGGTGAGGTCGCCGAGAAGGCCGTTGCGGCCATCAAGCCGGGTGAGATCCTGGTTCTGGAGAACACCCGCTTCCACAAGGGCGAGGAGAAGAACGAGCCCGATTTCGTCAAGGCGCTGGCCGCCAATGGCGACATCTTCGTCGCTGACGCCTTCTCCGCCGCCCACCGCGCCCATGCATCGACGGAGGGCCTCGGCCATGTCCTGCCCGCCTATGCCGGCCGGACCATGCAGGCCGAGCTCGATGCCCTGACCCGGGCTCTGGAAAAGCCCGAACGTCCCGTGGTCGCCGTCGTCGGCGGTGCCAAGGTCTCCACCAAGCTCGACCTCCTCGGCAACCTGTCGAAGAAGGTGGACTTCCTCGTCATCGGTGGCGGCATGGCCAACACCTTCCTCGCCGCCGAAGGCAAGCCTGTCGGCAAGTCGCTCTGCGAGCACGACCTCGTCGACACCGCCCGCGCCATCGTCGCCGAGGCGGCGAAGAACGGCTGCCGCATCGTGCTGCCCGTCGACGTCGTCTGCGCCAAGGAATTCAAGGCCAATGCGCCGCACCGCGTCTGCGGCATCGACGACGTCGCGACCGACGAGATGATCCTCGACATCGGGCCGAAATCGGTCGAGCACGTCGTCTCCGTCCTCGGCCGCGCCAAGACCCTGGTCTGGAACGGCCCCTTCGGTGCCTTCGAGCTGGAGCCCTTCGACAACGGCACCGTGGCCGTGGCCGAGGCGGCCGCCGAGCTGACCCAGGCGGGCCATCTCGTATCGGTGGCGGGCGGCGGCGACACGGTCGCGGCGTTGAACCAGGCGGGCGCGGCGGAGCGCTTCACCTATGTCTCGACCGCCGGCGGCGCCTTCCTCGAATGGCTTGAGGGCAAGCCCCTGCCGGGTGTCGACGTGCTGAGGACCTGAGGGCAGGATCGTCGTGGGACGCGGGCAGGGGGCTTGCGAGAGACACGACCGATGACAAAGGCCCGGTGCCGCGCCCTGATGGTGACCATGGCCCTGCTGGCCACGCTCGGCCCGGCGCGCACCGATGACGCCCTCCCCGCGGCCCTGCTGCTCGACGGCCTCTTCATCTATGTCCACCAGAATTACGTCGGCGTCTCCGCCCTCGCCCCCATGCTGGAGCGGATGGGCTACGACGCCGTCGTCGATTCCCACCTGATGACCCGCTCCGCCCAGCGCGAGCCGGTGCTGATCGTCGGCCATTCCATGGGCGGGAGCACGGCCCTCCGGCGGGCGCGCGAGCTGGTCGAGGCCGGCAGGCCCGCGCCTCTGGTGATCACCATCGACGCCGCCTTCGGCTCGCCCCCCTGTCCGGTGCCGCGCTGCATCAATTATTTCAGCCCCGGTTTTCCGCAGGTCGAGGGGGCCGAGAACATTGACGCCTGGCAGGCCGGCGCCTTCCTGGTGAACCACGCCATGCTGGCGACCAGCCCGGCCGTGCAGCAGCTGGTGCTGGAGCGCGCCAATGCGCTCATCGCTGAACGGGCCGCCATTCCCCCGCGCGAGACGGCGGCACCTCGCGCCACCCCGCCGCTGACCGCGCCGCTTCCCTTGCCGCGACCTTTTGGAACGAACCGCTGACGATGCGAAAGGACGGCTTTTTTTGGCCGCGTCCTTGCGCTAGAGGGTCGCTGCCCTTCGTTCAAGAACGTCAGGATGGAATCCGCCCATGGCCCGCATCACTCTCCGCCAGCTTCTCGACCATGCCGCCGAGAACGACTATGGCGTGCCCGCCTTCAACATCAACAACATGGAGCAGGCGCTGGCGATCATGGTGGCGGCCGATTCGGTCGATGCACCGGTCATCATCCAGGCGTCCCGCGGCGCGCGGTCCTACGCCAATGACATCATGCTGAAGCACATGATGGACGCCGTCACCGAGATCTATCCGCATATCCCGGTCTGCGTGCATCTCGACCACGGCAACGAGCCGGCCACCTGCATGACCGCGATCCAGGCCGGTTTCACCTCCGTCATGATGGACGGCTCGCTGAAGGCCGACGGCAAGACCCCCGGTGACTGGGACTACAATGTCGCCGTGACGAAGAAGGTTACCGAGATGGCCCATCTCGGCGGCATTTCGGTGGAGGGCGAGCTCGGCGTGCTCGGCTCCCTCGAGAGCGGCATGGGCGAGGCCGAGGACGGCCATGGCGCCGAGGGCAAGCTCTCCCACGACCAGTTGCTCACCAATCCCGACGAGGCCGTGAAATTTGTCCAGGAGACGAAGGTCGACGCCCTCGCCATCGCCATGGGCACCTCGCACGGCGCCTACAAGTTCACGCGCAAGCCGGACGGCAAGGTCCTCGCGATGAACGTCATCGAGGAGATCCACACCAAGCTCCCCAACACCCACCTCGTCATGCACGGCTCCTCGTCGGTGCCGCAGGAACTGCAGGACATCATCAACAGGTATGGCGGCCAGATGAAGCCGACCTGGGGCGTGCCGGTGGAGGAGATCCAGCGCGGCATCAAGCACGGCGTGCGCAAGATCAATATCGACACCGACAACCGCATGGCCATGACCGGCCAGATCCGCAAGATCCTGTCGGAGAATCCCGGCGAGTTCGACCCGCGCAAGTACCTGAAGCCGGCCATGGAGGCGATGACCGCCCTCTGCAAGCAGCGCCTGCAGGAGTTCAACACCGCCGGCCAGGCCTCGAAGATCAAGCGCGTCGCGACTCTCGCCGACATGGCGAAGCGCTATGCCAAGGGCGAGCTCAACCCGAAGATCGCCTGACCGCTACCATTGACGGAATGCGAAACGGGGAGGCGCGAGCCTCCCCGTTGTCGTTGGATCTCCTGCCGTTCCGGCATGTCCGGCTGATGCGGCGCCTTCGGGGACCGCCCCTATTCGTTCGCCTTCACCGTGATGTTGAACATGGGCATGGCGGCGAAGGGCGAGCCGCGCAGCGCCACGGCAAGGGCGGCAAGGGGGATGTCGCCCTTCGGCGTCAGTGTCACCGCCAGCGAGGTCGGATCGTCGAGGAACTCGCCGAAGGCCTCGACGATCTGCTCCGCGACGGCACGGTCCTGGATGAACTGTCCGACCAGCGCCCCGGCCTGGCCCTTGATCTGCTCCTTCAGGTCGTCCTCGCTCATGCCGGTCTGGGCGGCGAGATGGCTGATGAAACTGGCGACGCCGCCGTCTTCGGTATAGGTGAGCGTGATCCCCCCGGCCTTCGCCGACAGGCCCAGAACCGCGGCGCTGCCGGGCAGCGCCTCGATCTGGGCGCGATCGAGGCCGCCCACCGTCATCACCAGGTTCAGCGATCCGACATCGTCGACCTCGACGTTGAAGGTGCGCATCCGCAACTCCTTCGCGGCCTCGACATATTCGATCTCCAGTTCCGCCCCCAGGCTGATGCTCTCGGTGAGGCCGAGCGGGGCGAACTGTGCCCGCTGCCGCGCATTGGTGAGCGGGGCGACGAAGCCCGTCAGCTTCGCCCGCAGGCGCGAGGGCATCATGCCGACGCGCGGGCCGCCCTCGATCTCGAAGCGACCGACCTTGGCGAGTTGCTGGCCGTTGGCGCGCTGCTTGACGTCGATGTCCTCGAAGAGGATGCGGGCGACGTGGGGATAGGCCGCCGGTGGCACGCTCTGGCCCGGGTTGAACCGGCTGCCGGCGAAATCCTTGCCGAGGGCGAGAAGCCCGGAAGCGTCGATGCCCTCGAGCGTGAACCGTCCGATCGTCGTGTCATTGCCGTCACGGGCGGACACGGCGACCCCGGAAACGGTCATCGCCGCGAGCTTGCCCTGGGCGAGGCCCGACAGGCTGAAGCTTCCCAGCCGGAACGGCAGGCCTTCCGGTGTTTCTCCGGCCATGCCGGCGACCTCGAACCGCTCCATGTCGAAGCGTTCCATGAACTCCACCAGCAGGCCCGCCTGGCGGCGCCGCGATGCCTCGTCCTGGGCGGGGCCGAGAGCCTGCATGCTCTGGGTCAGCGCGGCGATCGACTGGTCGCCTGGGCGTATGGAGACCTTCCCCATGCTGATGCCGGTGATGGTGAAGGCCGGTGCACCGGGCCGGGGCGAGGCGATGGTGATCTGCTCGACCGTCCCGCTCTCCATCCAGGTGCCGACCGGACCGGACGCACGAACCGAGGCGACGGAATCGAGGCCCGTCAGCCGGATGCGGCCGGCGGTGGCGCCGGGGCCCGGTTGGCCATCAGCTGGAGTGATCTGCGTGCCGCTGACCACCATTTCGCCGATGCGGCCACGCTGGTAGCCGTTGATCGCGATATCGCCGTAGCGTGCCGTCTGCGCGCGGCCCTGGGGCATCTGGGAGACGACCAGTCCGCGCGCGGCGATGGTCTGCGCCGAATAGCCGGTGGCGGTTGCCTCGTTGACCGGCTGCAGCAGCGGCGAGAGCGTTGCCAGGCTGCCCATGACGGCGGCGAGCGATCCCTGGGTGCCCTGCAGTTCCACCCGCGCCAGCCTGTAGCCCTGGCCGTCGGCGCCGGTGCCCTCGACGTCCTCGATCAGGATTCGGGCATTGGCGAGGGCCCCATCAGCCCCTGCCGCGCCGGTGATCGTGGCGCGGCCGATCCGCACGCCGACAGGCGTCGCTCCGGTCGAGGAGAAGGTGACGTTGGCGAGCACGGCGTTGCCGCCCTCGTCGCGCGCCTCGCCCACGGCACCGCCACCCATCTGCAGCGACGGAAACGCCGCGAGCGCCGCGCGCGACAGGTCGTCGGCCGGCCCCGCGAGGGCGGTCGATCCCATGGCGAGCAGGAAGACGGCTGAAAGCCGGAGGGGCGAGGAAGAGCGCATCATGGTGATCCTGATGTAGCGGCGTCAGAGGATAGGCGGGCAGGCGTCCCGCCGCGTCGGTTGATTTCCTGACGCGATGGCCGCATGGAAGCAAGGCTGGCGCCTCGATATTTCCAGACGATGTCGATCCCGCGTCGGTTTGCAACCATTCTTCCGTTTTTTCGCCGCTTTCCCCGCTAGGGTGCCGCTCGATGCGCGACAGCAGAACTCCCGACCCCGTCGAGACCCAGATCGTTCTGGTGACGCCTGTCCTGGACGATCCGGAGGACTTCGCACCCGTTCTGGCCAAGGCGCTCGCGGCCGGGCCGGTCGCCGCTGTGATCGGCCGCTTTGCCGCCTGCGACGAGCGCACGCTGGTGAACCGCATCAAGATCCTCGCGCCCGTCGCCCAGAAGGGCGGCGCCGCCTTCATGGCTGAGGCACCGGCCGAAGCGGTGACGCGCGGTGGCGCCGACGGCATCCACCTCCTTTATCAGGCCGAGGCCGTCGCCGAGGCGGTCGCGAGGCTCTCCCCGCAGCGCATGGTCGGTGTCGGCGGCCTCAAGTCGAAGGATGACGCCATGGCGGCGGGTGAGGCCGGCGCCGATTACGTCATGTTCGGCGAGCCGCAATCCTCCCGGTATGCCGAGAAGGACGGCGTTCTGCCGCCCTTCCATGCCGTGGTCGAGCGGGTCGCATGGTGGGCCGAGGTCTTCCAGGTGCCCGTCGTCGGCTTTGCCCCCGATCTTGCCGGCGTCGAGGCCCTCGCCCGGGTCCGCGCCGATTTTGTCGCCCTTGCCGGGCCTGTCTGGGATCATCCCGCCGGACCGGCCGCCGCCGTTGCCGAGGCGCTAGCCCTGGCGCGCGCCGGGGCGGCCGCATGACGCGCGGGGCTCTGGCCGCCCTTCTCGTCTGGCTCGCGGCGGCAGCGCC
>CALRLZ020000051.1:0-21799 GCA_943368975.1 Archangium gephyra | reverse complement strand
GGCCTATGCCGCCAACTTCACGGCAACGGACGATCGGCTGCGCAATCCCGACCAGCTTCGCCGATCGCACGTTGCTCCCACCGCGCCACAAGGCGTAAAACCCGCCGAGGCTCTAATCGCCGCTGGATGACATCTCAGTGGCAGGTCAGTCGGTTGGGAATAGATCGCTTTTGTGGCCTGTTTCGGCGCGGCGAGATTCCCAACCTCCGGGGCGATTGCGGAGGAAACGTTCGGCCTGTCACACCGGAACCCGGCAGGCAGATGACACATTCGCTCTGCGCCCAGAATAGGCAACTTGCCCGGACGAGTGTCCTGCTAAGCCTTGAACTTGGTATTCCGCCATTCCTCGGGTTGTCCGATCGAACCGGCGACGCGCAGGCGCTGGACGACGGGTCCGGATTGCCTCGGAAGACGGGAATACCGCGATGGTCAGCACGCAAAGGGAACAGATTCCCCCAGCGATCCCCCGCCATCACCCGCTTGTTCGTGCTTCGTGCTGCTGAAACGTGCTGGACCGCGGGCGATCACAGATAGCGCTTTAATCAAAAAGCTGCATAAAACCATAGGGTTAAATGGTGGGCGCGACAGGGATTGAACCTGTGACCCCTCCCGTGTGAAGGGAGTGCTCTCCCGCTGAGCTACGCGCCCGCGCCATCGACTGGCGAAGAGACGCGTTCCTAGCGGCTCCGCCCGACCGGTGTCAAGAATCGAGATGGCGGAAACCGCGCCGGCGCATCTCACGCCGATGGCCTCCTGCCACCGTCCCCGCGCCAACGTCCTGGCGCCAGCCGCGCCTCATGCCACCGCCGCGATCGCCGCGTCCACGGCCTCGCCGAGGCGCTCGACGATGGCGTCGATGTCGGAGGCGCTGGCGATGAAGGGCGGGGCGAGCAGGACGTGGTCGCCACGCGTCCCGTCGGCGGTCCCGCCGGAGGGATAGACCATCAGCCCGCGCGCCATGGCCTCGGCCTTGATGCGCGCATGAAGCTTAAGGGCCGGGTCGAAACTGGCCTTGTTGTCGCGGTCGGCGACGAGTTCGACGGCCTGAAAGAGGCCGCGGCCGCGGATGTCGCCGACATGGTGATGATTGCCGAAGCGCTCGCCCAGGCGGCGCGTCAGATGCGCGCCCTGCGCCTGCACATTGGCGAGGAGCCCGTCGCGCTTGATGACCTTCTGCACGGCCAGGCCCGCCGCGCAGGCGAGGGCATGGCCGAGATAGGTGTGGCCGTGCTGGAACAGCTTCGATCCGCGGTCGAAGGCGGAGAAGACCCGGTCGGCCACCAGCACCGCGCCGATCGGGGCGAAGCCGCCGCCAAGCCCCTTGGCGATAATCATGAGGTCGGGGGCGACGCCTTCCTGCTCGCAGGCATGCAGCGTCCCGGTGCGGCCCATGCCGCACATGACCTCGTCGAGGATCAGGAGGATGCCGTGCCGGTCGCAGATCTCGCGGACGGCGCGGAAATAGCCCGGCGGGGCGGTGATGGCGCCGCAGGTCGCCCCGCCCACCGTCTCGGCGACGAAGGCGATGACGCTGTCAGGCCCGAGACGGTCAATCTCATCCGCCAGTTCGGCGGCAAGGCGCGCGCCATAGGCCTCCGGCGTCTCGCCGGGCTCGCGGCCGCGATAGTCATAGGCCGGCGCGACATGGTGGGCGTCGATCAGCAGCGGCGCATACTGCACTCGCCGCGCTGCATTGTGGCCGATGGCGAGGGCCCCCAGCGTGTTGCCGTGATAGCTCTGCCGCCGGCCGATGAAATGCCGGCGCTGCGGCTGGCCGATCTCGACGAAATACTGCCGCGCCATCTTCAGCGCCGTCTCGATCGCCTCCGAACCGCCGGAGAGGAAATAGACATGGCCCGTGCCTGCCGGCGCATCGGCGACAAGGGTGGCCGCCAGTTCCTCGGCAACCGCGGTCGTGAAGAAGCTCGTATGGGCATAGGCGAGGCTGTCGAGCTGGGCATGCATGGCGGCCAGCACGTCGGGGTGCGAATGGCCAAGGCAGGAGACCGCCGCTCCGCCCGAGGCGTCGAGATAGGCGCGGCCCGCGGAATCGCGGATGACGAGGCCCGCGCCCGAAACGGCGACGGGGTAATCGTGGGCGAGGCTGCGGTGGAAGATCGACGTCATCGACGGGTCCTCTCGGAACCAGAGCGGCATCGGGCCATTTGGACGCAGGACTTGCCGTTCGGCAATGGCGCGCCAGGGACGCTGGACTGCATTGGCGCGCGTTCTGGCGATGACCACGAAATTGAAATAGTTTTGCGGCTACATCGCACCGGCGCATGAGATGCCGGAACAGTCCGAAGGGGGACACGTGCAGGTTCGTCGGGGGCCCAGGCGGGCGGTGTGGCTGGCTTTGGCGGGGGTGGCATTGGCCGTCGCCGCCGAGATGGCGCAGCCGTCGCAGGCCATGGCACAGGCCCCGGCGGTTTGCGTGCAGATTCGCGCCCGGATCGCCCAGCTCGACCGGGCCCCTGCCGGCGGTGCGGTCAATCGCCGTTTCGCCGCGGCGGCCCGCAGCCAGCGGGCGGAGATCGCCAATGTCACCCGCGCCTATCAGGCCGCCGGCTGCGGTGGTTTCTTCCAGGGCGCCCAGTGCGCGGCCCTCGACGCCCGCCGCCGCCAGATGCAGGCCAATCTCGCCCAACTCGAGGCCCAGGCGGGGGGGGGCGGGATGGAGACCGCCCAGCGGGCCCAGCAGCGGGCGCAACTCGTCGCCGCCTTCGACGCCAACGGCTGCCGCGGCGGCGGCGTGACGCGTGAGGCCGCAGCCCCGCCGCGTCCGGGCTTCTTCGGCTTCGGTGCGACGACGGACCGTGATTTCCATCGCGAGTACCGCACGCCGGACTCGCGTCCCCAGACCGCCTATCGCGAAGGCGCGGAGCCGCAGCGTCCCGGCTTCGGCAATTTCATCGAGCACCTGTTCGCTGCCCGGCGCGACCCCCGCTTCGACGATGTCGCGCCCGTGCCCGAAGAGCAGTTGCGTCCCGGCGATGGCGATGCCCGCCCGCGCAATGTCGGCCACCGCGCCGTCTGCGTCCGGCTTTGCGACGGTGCCTTCTTCCCCATGACCTCCTCGCCGCGGCCGGGGGCGCAACTCGGCCAGGAGGAACTCTGCCAGATGCAGTGTCCCGGCGCCGAGGTCGCGCTCTACCGCATGCGCGACGACCAGATAGAGAATGCCGTGTCGATGGACGGTGCTCCCTACACGGCGCTGCCCAACGCGCTGCGCTTCCGCCAGCGCTTCGACGCCGCCTGCACCTGCCGGCCGCGCAATGGCTCCTGGGCACAGGCCTTCTCCGAACGCGCCGACCCGACGCTGCGCGCCGGCGACCAGGTGATCTCCGCGGAGCAGGCGCGCCTTCTGTCCATGCCTGCCGACCAGCGGCAGGCGGTGCGCGAGGAGATCGCCTTGGAGCAGCGCGCCCGGCGCGAGGCCGAGCGCCTGGAGCGGCTCGACCGGGCGCGCGGCCGCGACGGTACGCCCCGCCCCACCATCGGTCTCGACGGCACCATCCGCGCCCCCGCCGAGCCGGAACCACTGGAGATCCGCGGCACAACGCCGGACGGCCTTCAACTGCCGACCCCGTCGGCCGGCGACCCTGAGCCGGACCGCCGCAACATCCGCGTCATCGGCCCTCTTTACGCCCCCCGCGCCGATACGCCGGCCGCTCCCAGCGGCGGCTGACCTCCCGGGCGCGCACCGGGCCGTCTCGACCCGCATCGCCGCCGAACCCGAGAAAGTGCGTCATGGATCTCGTTCTCAACGGTCTCGTCTGGCTCGCGCTGATCGGGGCAACCGCCTGGCTCCTGTCCTTCTGGCCGCGCTGGGTGGCCGATGAGCTCGGCGTGCCGGCGCGCCAGATGCTCCTGCGGCCGTGGATGCGGGGCCTCGCTCCCTATCGGAGCCGCTGGCCCTTCGTGTCGCTCGCCTTCTATGCGCATTTGTGGCGCCGCAGCCGCATCCTCGAATTCGTCCTGGCGGTGATCGCCCTCTTCTCGGCCTTCCGCATTGCCAGTGCCATCTTCAAGACCGCGAGCGCCGTCATGCGGGCCGGCGGCTAAGCGGCGGGGTGGACGGGGGCCCCCGCCTCGGTCAGAACAGGCGGAAACGGTTTGAGAAGAAACTATCGGGAGGCCCTCCATGCCGATCGCCGCACCGGACGCTTTGCCGCTTCGCTTCGCCTATCGGCGCCATGCGGATCAGTCCGCCGCAACGCCCGCGCGCCATCCCGTCGTCATCGTCGGCGCCGGCCCCGTCGGCCTGTCGCTGGCCATCGATCTCGCTCTCGCCGGCATTGCCAGCGTCGTCCTCGACGATGCCGACCGCATCGGCGAAGGCAGCCGCGCCATCTGCTTTGCCAAGCGGACGCTGGAGATCTTCGACCGGTTGGGCATCGGCGAAGCGCTCGTCGCCAAGGGCGTGACCTGGCAGCGCGGCCGCGTCTTCCTCGGCGAGCGCGAACTCTACGATTTCGACCTGCTGCCCGAGACCGGCCATCGCCGTCCCGCCTTCATCAATATCCAGCAATTCCATGTCGAGGCGGCGCTGGTGGCGCGCGCCCTTCAACTCGGCGACCTCATCGACCTGCGCTGGCTGAACCGTGTCGACGCCGTCGCGCCGCAGGGTGAAGGCGCCATCCTGACCGTCGGGACGCCGGACGGCCCGTACCGCATCGCCGCAGACTGGGTGATCGCCTGCGACGGCTCTCGCTCGCCGATCCGTTCCATGATGGGGCTCGACTTTGCCGGCGAGGTCTTCGACGACCGGTTCCTCATCGCCGATGTGAAGATGACGGCGGACTTTCCGACGGAACGCTGGTTCTGGTTCCAGCCGCCCTTCCACGCGGGACAGTCGGCCCTGCTGCACAAGCAGCCGGATGATGTCTGGCGCATCGACCTGCAACTCGGTCGCGATGCCGATGCCGAGCTGGAGAAGCGGCCGGAAAATGTCATCCCGCGCATCCGCCGCATGCTCGGCCACGATGCCTTCACGCTCGAATGGGTGTCCGTCTACACCTTCCAGTGCCGCCGTCTCGCCCGCTTCATCCATGGCCGGGTGATCTTCGCCGGCGATGCCGCCCACCAGGTGTCGCCCTTCGGAGCCCGTGGTGCCAATTCCGGTATTCAGGACGCCGAGAACCTCGCCTGGAAGCTGGCGCTGGTTCTGCGCGGTGAGGCGGGACCTGCCCTGCTCGCGACCTATGACGCCGAGCGCGGCGCCGCGGCCGACGAGAACATTCTGAACTCTACGCGGGCCACCGACTTCATCGCGCCGCCGTCGCCGGGCGAGCGGGCCGTCCGCGATGCCGCACTGGCGCTGGCCGCCCGGGCGGCTTTCGCGCGCCGTCTCGTCAATTCCGGACGGCTCTCCACCCCGACGACCTATGCCAGTGAGCTCTCGACCCCGGACGAGGATGTCTGGGCTGGCACGGCCCGCCTCGGCGCCCCCGTTCCCGATCTGCCCTTCATGCTTCCCGACGGCCGGCAAACCCACCTCACCGCGCTCGCCGCGGGCCGCTTCACCCTGATCACCATGGGAGAGGCCGGCATCGTGATTCCCGGCTGCGACCACCTGACGATCGGACCGGAACTGCGCGACGGCGCCGGGCTCTTCGCCCAGCGCTTCGACGCCACGCCCGGTGCGGGCTTCCTGCTGCGCCCGGACGGACATCTGGCGGCACGCTGGCGCAGCCCCGATGCGGCGAAGGTTGAAGATGCGATAAGGCGCGCAAAGGGATTCCATCACAAGGACTTGGCCGATCGCCCTGAATCGGAATCAGCGTCTGAACAGCTTGAATCTCAACATGAGGACCACCCCACAACGCCGCTGGTGACCGACAACCGTTTCGCCGACCCCGATGCCGCCCTGCGCATCCTGGCCGATGCCCACAGGCCCCTGTCGGAGAGCGCCAGCGCCGCCTTCAACGCCCGGCTGGCGCTGATCCTCGCCAACCATGTGGGGGACCAGGCCGTGCTGGCAGAGGCCGTAGCCCTGGCACGCCGGGCCCTCGATCCCGAGACGTCCTGAGAAGCAGCGCCCGCGGCCTTGCGCTCGCGACCAGACATCATCACGTCCGGGCGGGTGATCGCAGGAGAGGTCTCGAAGCAGCGGAAGATGCGCGGACTTTTCACGCCCGCAAGGCTGTTGTCCCCGGTCCGGGGGACAAGCCGATTGTCCTCTGACACTGCCCCTCGACGGTCCGCAGGAGGTTTGCAGTCACGGAAGCGGGCCGGCCGAGAAGGTAACCCTGCCCTTCCGTGCAGCCGAGTTCTTCGACGAGCCGCAGCTGCGCCTCGGTTTCAATCCCCTCGGCAGTCGTCGTCATTGACAGTTGCTGGGCCAGATTCACGATGGACCGGACGATCGCGCGGCTGTCCTGCTTCTCTGTTGCTTCCCGGATAAAGAGCTTGTCAATCTTGATCTTGTCGAACGGAAAACGGCGGATGTGGTTGAGGGAAGAGAAACCGACGCCGAAATCGTCGAGCGCGATCCTCACGCCCAGCGCCCGCAGGGCAAACAGGTTGCGTTCGATGCGGGGGTCCTCGTCGAGAAGGGCGGTTTCGGTGACCTCCAGTTCCAGCCGTCCCGGCGGCATGCCCGAGCGTGCCAATGCCTCGCGCACGGCATCGGCGAGCGTTTCGCTCTTGAGTTGCACGGGAGAGACATTGACAGCGATCCGTGGCTGGTTCGGGAACGCGGCCATGTCGGCGCAGGCACGCCCCAGGCACCAGGCCCCGATGTCGTTGATCAGCCCGTTGGCTTCCGCCAACGGCACAAAGGTCGCCGGCGGTATGCGCCCCCTTTCCGGATGGTTCCAGCGGATCAGTGCCTCATGGCCGGTGACGCGGCCCGAGCCGAGCGCGAAGATAGGCTGATAGTCGATGTCGAACTCGCCACGTTCGAGCCCACGTCTGAGGTCCCCCTCAAGACGCAGGCGTTCCTCCAGCTTTTCCGACATCTCGGATCGGAACACGCATACCCGGTTGCGTCCCTGTGCCTTGGCCTCATAGAGGGCCAGATCGGCTTGCTTCAGAAGCAGGTCGGGATCGGCATCGTGAAGCTCCGCGACGGCGACGCCAACGCTGGCACCGACAGAAATTCGATGTCCTTCGAAAGAGAACTCCTCGCGGATGACCCTGATGAAGCGGGCCCCCAGGGTTTCCGCCACCTGCAAGGCCGAAGGCGCGCTCAGGACAACCGCGAATTCGTCCCCACCCAGGCGCGCGATAGCATCGCCTCGCCTGAGGCAGTTCTTGAGCCGCGCCGCTACCGCAACCAGCAGGGCGTCCCCGACCGGGTGTCCGAGCGTGTCATTCACCTCCTTGAAGCGGTCGAGGTCCAGGTAGAGCAGCGCCACACCCATTCCGGGCGGGCGCTCGGCCAGGAGGGCCGCTTCGAGTTCGCGTCTGAAGACGGTCCTGTTTTGCAGCGTCGTGAGGGGATCATGGTGCGCAAGATGGCGGATCCGCTTTTCTGCGCGTTGCCGGTCTGTGACATCCTCGTAGGTTGCGACAAAGCCACCGGCCGGCATCGGCCGCTGCATGACCGTAAGGGAACGGTCCATTTCGCCTTCGATCACCTGCTCGCTCAGCCGATGTGCCCGCGCGACGGTCAATTGCCAGTCGACAATGGTATCCGCCGTGGCTGCGAACGGTCCTTTTGTGGCCTTCACGAGAGCAAAGACGTCGTGGAGAGTCATGGTCTCCAGATCAAGCGCATGGTCGATATCGAACAGTTCGCGGAAGCGGCCGTTCTCGACGATGATGCGGCCACCTTCATCAACCATCAGCAGACCTTGCGTCATGTTGTTGAGGGCGGCGTCGAACAGGTTCGTCCGTGTCTCCCGCTCAGCAAGCATGATGCCGACCTTCCCGTTCGCGTCGGCAAGGTCGTTGAGCGCTTTCTTGAAGGCCGTGATGTCGGTCCTGATGCCGACATAGCCTCCGCTCGCGGTCTTGCGTTCGGTGATCCGCAGCCAGCGGCCGTCTGGCAGCAAGCGCTCGAACGAGCCTCTGGCGGATCGGCGCCAGGCAATCACTTCGTCTACGAAACGCTCGGTATCGTCGCCGGCCTGCGGGTACTGGCCCGCGCGCGCGCCGCCCCTCATGACGTCGGCGAAAAGCGCACCCGGGAAGATGAAGGGAGAGCTCAAGCGATATAGGTCGCGATAGGTCGCATTGCAGGTTACGAGGCGATCCTGATCGTCCCACATCACGAACCCGTCCGACATGGCTTCGACCGCGTCTTCAAGCATGGCCCTGGCCCGCCGGCTCTCGGCGCCAAGACGTAGCTCTCGGTGCATGCCGAAGGATATCAGGCCGGCAAGCAGCATGAGGACGAGACACCCGCTGGAAACAACCCAGACAAGATGGGTGCGATCGCGCTTCCAGTCGGCCAGCGCAGCGTCGCGGTCGAGAGACACCCGGACCAAAAGGTCGGAATAAAGCGTGGTTTTCACTGCGGTGATCGGCGCGGGATCCGGGCCCGCCACGGAGCTGTCAGCCTCGCCGCCAGAGCGATCGAGACCGAGCACTTCGGCAGAATTCTTCCCGATGACGTCGTCGCGCTGTGGAAGTCGGGCGAGAACGGTTCCGTCGCCGCGCTCGAGCATCACCACCAGCCCGGCGCGGTCTGCGAAGGTTGACAGGGGCGTCGTGATCAGCGCTGTCGGAACTTCGGCCGCGACATAGGCTTCGGGGAGGCCGGCCACTTTGGAGCGCCGAACCACATAGACGACCCAGTCGCCGGTTGCGGGATTGAATTGCGGACCAACAAGCGCTCCGGCGCCAGCGCCGGCTGCGGACAGGCGCAGGACCGCCTCCGTGTCAGCCAGGAAGAGCCGGTTCGTCGGCAGGCGGCGGGCAGCGGCGCGGATCCGTCCGTGCTGCTCAATCAGGAACAGGTCGCGAAAAGCGAAGGCCTGGAAACTGAAGAACCGCAAGCTGCGTTTCGCCCCGTTCTCGTCAAACTCCGTCGCCCCGACATCGACAGGGCTGCTCAGCAACATCTGGGCGGAGGCCAGCGCGCCGTCGACCTGGAGCAATTGGCGATTGACCACGGCCTCGGCTGTGGCGGCAAGTTGCTCGACAGCGCGATCGGCGCTTTGCAGTGAGCGCATCCGATGCTGCTCGGAGAAGGCTATTGCCCCCAATACGGCCGCGCAGATGAGAGTGGCCGCCCCGACCACAGGAATGACCGCCACCGAGCGCCACCAAGCGGTGTGCCCATCTTTGCCGACGGAGCGCTCCGCCTCGGTCATGGTCGTGTCACCGGGCAACGGGCCGAACGGAAGGGCTTTCCGCGTCCTCGGTCATGGGTCGCTTGCCAAGGAAAATGCCATGGACCGGGGCCAGCGTCCGGTCCCAGACCTCGACACAGTCCGGGCCGCAACGCTCGATCCAGCGCGGCAGCACGGCCTCCTTCACGATCCGCTGGCGAACCGCGTCATCCTCGGGCGTGACGGGAACGATGGTCAGCCGGGCGGAGCGCCCCGACGGACAGTCCATTCGGCCGGCATTGCACGCAATGCCGTTGTCCGTGTCCTGATCGGCGGCCGCCC
Source organism: Archangium gephyra (assembly GCA_943368975.1). Taxonomy (GTDB): domain Bacteria; phylum Pseudomonadota; class Alphaproteobacteria; order Rhizobiales; family Phreatobacteraceae; genus Phreatobacter. The sequence continues at coordinate 12,236 of CALRLZ020000051.1, read as the reverse complement.
AGATTCGTTCCTCGAGCCCTGCGATGCCGCGGCGCATCACGTCCTGCAAGTCCGGCGGTATCGCGCCCCAGGCTGCTGAATTCGCCCCGAAAAACGACAGCCCCCAGCTGATCGCCATGGCATGCATGTGGGTGGTGACATCCGTCAGCCCGATTTCATTGCCGCTCAGCGTCCCCGTCACGGCGCAATCGACCATGCCGCGGGAGATGGCCCCCACCATCTCGTGAAAGGGAATGATCACGGGGGTCGCACCGAGACGTTCGAACATTTCCGACTGGCTGACCGACGAGGTGCGCACACGCCGGCCGGCGAGGTCAGCGAGGCCGGCAAAGGGCCTCCGGCAATAGATGACCTGCGCCGGATAGGTGTAAATCCCCAGCAATTCCACATCGTACCGCTCGTGCAGCACGCGTGCGAGATGGGGCCGGTAGGCGTCAACAGTGCGTTTGAGCGTGGCAAGATCCGGGTTGAGCCCTGGCAGGTCCACCGCATTCAGTTCCGGCTCGTCCCCCGAAACAAGAGATAGCAAGGCGGTGCCGAACGGCACCACGCCGAGGCGTATGAGCTGGAGCATGTCCTGGCCGCGCAGGCCGCTGCGGTCGAAGGGATGGATGGTCGCCGTCAGCCGCCCGCCCGACAATTCCTCCAGTTCCCGCGTCCAGAAGGGGAACTCGAAGCGGACATGTTGGGTAATGCCCGCAAGGCCGCCCACGACTCGCAGCCGATGCTGCTCCGGCGCGGCCTCAACGGCTACCGGGTTCGCAACCCACGCCGCTGCTGACAGCAGCACAGCCGCGCTTAAAAGCCGGGCGGCAACGGCGATCCGCCGGACGCCGGCACAGCGCGTGCGGAACAGGTTGATCATCGGCGCGATTCCCGGACAAGACTGTCACCGATGAGAGGTAGCAAAAAACACATTAACTTTCTGTAAACTATAAATCCATGTTCAATCGCCGCTCTTCTTTTGCCTCCTTTGCAGGTCCCTTTGCAGGGTGTGGACGTGAAAGGCCGCCCTTTCATCGCCGGCCGAGTGTAGCGCAGCCGGGGCGACCTCGTTTCCAAGAGCCAGGGTGTCGCTGGCTGGTTCATGCGCGATTCTTGAAGCGCTAGCTTTTGCTGCCTGTTTCGACGATGTTGCAATGATGGACCCGGCTGTCGAGCGCGGCCGTTGTGATCGTGGCGTCGCGGGAGATCCGGGGCCAGTCGGCGCCGGCCAGTGACGCGGTGATCACGATTGAAGTGTTTGCGCAGAGCTTGCTGATGCGATGGATCAGAACTGCGCGCCCGACTGGCTAGCCGATCGACGGGCGACCCGACATCCATGCCGCCACCGCCATCCACGGGCGGTCGACGAGGGTGCCATGGGCCGGCCTTTCCTCGCCCGCGAGTTTCAGCGGATGCACGTCGAGCAGCGGCAGGGCGGGCCCGGAATAGTTCTCGCTGATGAGGATGCCCGAGCGTGCGCCGCGCACCAGCACCGCGTCGGACGGCGCTGCCGAGACGAACCCCTCGCCGGGGCCACGCTCGCGGCCCGTGAGCCGCGTTTCCTCGAAGGCAACGACGGAGCCGTTATCAGCCAGGACGAGATAGACGAGCGGCATTGTCTCGGCCTCCTGGAAGCCGATCGCCTCGACAAAGCGCCAGCTCTCCTCTTGCACGTCACCCTCGGCGATGTCCGCGAGGAGCGCCCGCCGAAGCGCGGTCGTCCGGCCCCGGCGCGCGACGACCCGCAGCGCACTCATGCCCCCCCAGCCGCCGAGCCAGAAGAGCGCCGCCAGCAGCCAGGTCTGGTCGGTGCCGAAGGACATGCCGGTGGCGAATTGCAGGCCCCAGGCGGCGAGGAGCGCCACCGGACCTATGAACAGGAGCGAGATGAGCCCGAGCCCGAACCCTGAGCCCACTTCGGCGAGGTCGGACTGGGGATCGTGGCGCAGGCCGTCCAGGACCCCCCGCAGCACGTTCTTCTCCGAACGGTCCGCAGGCCGGCGGTAGGACAACGACAGGGGCCGCTCGCGTGTCTCGACCATCGGGCCGTTACTCCGCCGCCTCCCGTGGCGGCTTGACGAAGGTTCCAGCGCGTTCGGCGGACGAACCCGAGGCCGCTTCCTGGGACCGGGCGGGCGTGCCGCGATCGAGGCCTGCGATCTTTTCCTCGGCCTCGGCCGCTTCGCGCTGACGGTTCCACAATCCGGCATAGAGGCCGCCCTTGGCAAGCAGTTCTCCATGCGTGCCGCGCTCGGCCACCCTGCCGTCGTCGAGAACGATGATCTCGTCGGCATTGACCACGGTCGACAGCCGATGGGCAATGACGATGGCGGTGCGGTCGCGGGCAATGCGGTCGAGGGCTTCCTGGATCTCCCGTTCGGTATGGCTGTCGAGCGCCGATGTCGCTTCGTCCAGCACCAGGATGGGCGGCGATTTGAGGATGGCGCGGGCGATCGCGACCCGCTGTTTCTCGCCGCCCGAGAGCTTCAGGCCGCGTTCGCCGACCTCCGTCGCATAGCCGTCCGGGCTGCGCGCGATGAAATCGTGGATCTGGGCGAGGCCCGCCGCCTCCTCCACCTCGGCGTCGCTCGCTTCCCAGCGGCCGTAGCGGATGTTGTAGCGGATCGTGTCGTTGAACAGCACGGTGTCCTGCGGAACCATGCCGATGGCCTGGCGCAGCGAGGCCTGCGTCACCTCGCGGATGTCCTGGCCGTCCACGGTGATGCGTCCACCGCTGATGTCGTAGAAGCGGAACAGCAGGCGCGAGATGGTCGACTTGCCGGCCCCCGAGGGACCGACGATGGCGATGGACTTGCCCGCCGGCACCTCGAAGGACACGCCCTTCAGGATGGGCCGCGCCGGGTCATAGGCGAAGGTCACGTCCTCGAAGCGGATCGTGCCGCCGTCGACCTTCAGGTCCGGCGCGCCCGGGCGGTCGACGATCTCGGGATTGCGGCCGAGGATGGCGAACATCGCCTCGATGTCGGTCACCGCCTGCTTGATCTCGCGATAGACCATGCCCATGAAATTCAGCGGCTGATAGAGCTGGATCATCATGGCATTGATCATGACGAAGTCGCCGACCGTGTTGCGCCCGCGGGTGATGTCGATCGCGCAGAGCACCATCGCCACCGTCATGCCGGCGGTGAAGATCGCCGCCTGTCCTGCATTCAGCACGGCGAGCGAGGTCAGCGCCTTGGTCGAGGCGGTCTCGTATTTCGCCATGGAGACGTCGTAGCGGGCCTTTTCGCGCGCCTCGGCCGAGAAATACTTGACCGTCTCGAAATTCAGCAGCGAGTCGATGGCCTTGACGTTGGCGTTGGTGTCGCTCTCGTTCATGTCGCGGCGGATGGCGATGCGCCATTCCGTGGCGTAATAGGTGAAGGCCAGATAGGCGGCGACGGTCACCAGGATGACCACCACATAGCGCCAGTCGAACATCCACAGGAGGATGCCGACGATCATCGCCAGTTCCAGGATAGTCGGCATCAACTGCAGGATGATCATCCTGACGATGGTCTCGATGGCGTTGCGGCCGCGCTCAAGCACGCGCGTAAGCCCGCCGGTCTTGCGCTCCAGGTGAAAGCGCAGCGAGAGCTTGTGCATGTGCTCGAAGGTGAGCAGCGCGAGGCGTCGCACCGCATGCATGGACACCTTGGCGAACAGGCCGTCGCGCATCTGCGTGACCAGGGCCATCAGGATGCGCGAGATACCGTAGGCCAGGGTGAAGGCGAGCGGAGCGGCGAGCACGGCTGCCCACCAGCCGGCATCGGCCGCCTGTGGCGCGGCGAGGGCATCGGTGGCCCATTTGAACGTGAAGGGCACCACCATGGTCACCACCTTGGCGATGACCAACAAGGCCATGGCCCAGGCGACGCGTGTCTTCAGGTCGGCCCGTTCATGCGGCCAGATGAAGGGCCACAGATGCAGTATCGTGCGGGTCAGCGCGCCGCCCTCGGCGGAGACGGGCCTTTGCCCGGCCGCGGGCGCGTGCGGCGCGTGGGGAGAAGTCACGATGATCTTGTCCTAGGGGGAGAGGGCATTTTCTCTAGAACCGATATAATCGCCTTTCCGTTCCGGTGAAGCCCCAGCGTCGTGCGAATGCGCATGGCTGACCTCGGCCGGCTCGCCCTGCTATGGTCGGCCCCGCGACTCGCGGTCTGCGCGCCCCGCAGCCGAAACCCCGCTCATGAGGCCCCCATGGCGACGATCAAGTCCATCTGCGTCTATTGCGGCTCCGGTGCGGGCCATGATGGCGGCCACGAGAAGGCCGCCCGCGAACTGGGGGCGGCCATGGCCAAGGCCGGCATCCGCCTCGTCTATGGCGGCGGCGGCATCGGCCTGATGGGGGCGCTGGCGAAATCCGTCGTCGATCATGGCGGCAAGGTGCTCGGCATCATCCCGGATTTCCTCAAGCGCAAGGAAATGCCACTCGATGCGGTGATCGACATTGTCACCGTCCCCGACATGCATACCCGCAAGATGCGGATGTTCACCGAGGCCGACGCCTTCGTCGCGCTGCCCGGCGGCATCGGCACATTGGAGGAACTCGTCGAGCAGCTCACCTGGGCTCAGCTCGGCCGCCACGCCAAGCCCGTCATCATCGCCAATGTCGGCGGCTTCTGGGATCCGCTGCGGGTCCTGCTCGACCACATGAAGAGCGAGGGCTTCATCCGGCCCGGCCTCGCGGTGAAATACACCGTTATCGACGAGATCCGGGACATCATCCCGACGATCCGCGACCAGGTGGCGGACCTGCCGCAGGAAGCGCTGGCCGCCGAGCACGACACGGTGGTCATCGAGAAGATGTGAGGGGCGGGCTCACAACCCGACCCCCTCCTTCACCAGCTTGTAGGTGATGGAATCCGTCAGGGCCTGGAAGCTGGCGTCGATGATGTTGGCCGAGACCCCCACCGTGGTCCAGGTGTCGCCGCTGCCGTCGCGGCTCTCGATGAGCACGCGCGTCACCGCGCCGGTGCCGCCATTGAGGATACGGACGCGGAAGTCGACGAGTTCGAGATCCTCGATGAAGCGCTGGTAGCGGCCGAGATCCTTGCGCAGCGCCGCGTCCAGCGCATTGACCGGGCCGTTGCCCTCGGCCGCCGAGATCATCACCTCGTCGCCCACCTTCACCTTCACGGTCGCCTCCGAGAAGGTGACGAGGTCGCCGACGGCGTTGTACCGCCGCTCGACATTCACCTTGAAGCGCTCGACCGTGAAGAAGGCCGGCACCTCGCCCATGACGCGCTTGGCGAGCAGGAAGAACGAGGCATCCGCCCCCTCATAGGCATAGCCTAGGCTCTCGCGTTCCTTCACCTCGTCGAGGATGCGCGCGACGCGCGGATCGTCCTTCGCGACCGTCAGGCCGACGCGCTCCAGCTCGGCCAGAACATTCGACTTGCCGGCCTGTTCCGACACGAGGACCTGCCGGCGGTTGCCCACCGTCTCCGGCGGCACGTGCTCGTATGTCTCCGGCTCCTTCAGAACCGCCGAGGCGTGGATGCCGGCTTTCGTGGCGAAGGCCGAGGCGCCCACATAGGGCGCATGACGGTTCGGCGGCCGGTTGATGAGCTCGTCCAGCTGGCGTGAGACCTTGGTGAGCTGGGTGAGCTTCTCCCGGCTGACGCCGATGGCGAAGCGGTCGGCATAGGCCGGCTTCAGCAACAGGGTCGGAATGAGCGAGGTGAGGTTGGCATTGCCGCAACGCTCGCCGAGGCCGTTGAGGGTGCCCTGGATCTGCCGGCAGCCGGCGCGCACCGCGGCCAGCGTGTTCGCCACCGCCTGTTCGGTGTCGTTATGGGCATGGATGCCGAGGTGGCCACCCGGCACCACCGCCGCCACCTCTCGCACGATCGCCTCGACTTCCTCCGGCAGGGTGCCGCCATTGGTGTCGCAGAGCACCACCCAGCGCGCCCCCGCCTCGAAGGCGGCATGCGCGCAGGCGAGGGCATAGGCGCGGTTGGCCTTGAACCCGTCGAAGAAATGCTCGCAGTCCACCAGCACCTCGCGGCCCCGGGCCTTGGCCGCCCGGACTGAATCCGTGATGCCCTCGAGGTTCTCCTCCAGCTTACAGCCTAGCGCCACATGGACATGGTAGTCCCAGGCCTTGGCGACGAAGCAGATGGCATCGGCCTCGGCGTCGAGAAGGGCGGCGACGCCCGGATCGTTCGCCGCCGAGCGGCCGGCCCGCTTGGTCATCCCGAAGGCGGTGAACTGTGCCTTCAGGCGGCGCGGCGTCGCGAACAGCGCCGTATCCGTCGGATTGGCACCGGGATAGCCGCCCTCAATGAAGTCGAGGCCCAGATCGTCCAGCAGGGCCGCGATCTTCAGCTTGTCGTCGAGGGTGAAGTCGACGCCGGTCGTCTGGGCGCCGTCACGCAGCGTCGTGTCGAAGAGATAGAGGCGTTCGCGGGTGTCGGTGATGGGATCGGTCATGGCAATGTCAGATCAGGCCTTTCCAGCGCAGGACGACCAGCGTCAGCGCGAGGAGGAACAGGAATTTCACGCCGATCGAAACGGCGATGCGCTTCAGAGCGCGCGCCGTGTCCGCGTCGGCAGGGCGAGGCGCTCCACTCATCCGGGCCACCGGTCGGTGTCGTGGTCGGGATGCTGGTAGGACACCACCGATGCGTAGAAGCCGGCGACCTTGGTCTCCTCCGCCGGACTGCGGGTCGGCAGCGTCGCGATGTTGGCGATGAAGGGCATGCGCGCCTCAAGCCCCATCTGGATGACCGGCGGCAGGGCGGCCGGATCGTCGAAGGCGCCGAGAGCGAGCTCAACGCCGTCGGCATGCTCGTAGGTCAGCGGCGTGCCGCAATCCGCGCAGAAGCCACGGCGCACGACGCTGGAACTCTGGAAATGTTTCGGCGCACCGCGCGTCCAGGTCAGGCCATGGGCGCTGGCCAGCGGCGCGAAATAGCTGCCGAAGGCCTTCTGGCACATGCGGCAATGGCAGATCGAGGCGCGCCCGAGGCTCTCGCAGGAAAAGCGCACGGCGCCGCACTGGCAGCCGCCGGTGAAGGGTGTGGTCATCGCATCACCTCCCAGGTCGTCACCGGCTCGCCGGTGGCCGGGTCCTTCCCGTCCTTGAGCTGGATGCCCATGCCGGCGAGTTCGTCGCGGATGCGGTCACTCTCCGCGAAGTTCTTCGCCTTGCGGGCGGCGAGACGGGCGGCGATGAGGTCGTCGATACGCGCCGCATCCTTCATGTCGGCTTCGGCATCGACATCGGCCGAAAGCTCGCCAGCGCGGGCCTCGTCGAAGCCCATCAGGGCGAGCGCTGCCTTCAGGCCCGCGTGATCGCCGCGCTTGTCGAGCCCGTGCAGTTCGGCCATGGCTTTCGCCGTGTTGAGGTCGTCGCCCAGCGCCTCCAGAAATGCATCCGGCACCCTGCCGGCGGGCATCGCCGCCGTCGCGCGGTACCACCCCGCCAGGGTCTTCCAGCTCTCCTCCATGGCCCGCACGGTCCAGTCGATGGGCTGGCGATAATGCGTCTTGAGCATGGTCAGGCGCAGCACCTCGCCCGGCCAGGACTTGCCCTGCCAGCCGTCGAGCAATTCCTGGATGGTCACGAAATTCCCCAGGCTCTTGGACATCTTCTCGCCCTCGACCTGCAGGAAGCCATTGTGCATCCAGACATTCGCCATCACCCCGTGCCCGAAGGCGCAGGTCGTCTGCGCCACCTCGTTCTCGTGGTGGGGGAAGACGAGGTCGATGCCGCCGCCATGGATGTCGAAGGTCTCGCCGAGGTGCTTCCAGCTCATGGCCGAGCACTCGATATGCCAGCCGGGACGGCCGGGCTGCGCGATGCCGCAGGGGCTCGGCCAGCCGGGCTCATGGGCTTCGCGGGACGGCTTCCACAGCACGAAGTCCATCTCCGAGCGCTTGTAGGGGGCGACGTCCACCCGCGCGCCGGCGACCATGTCGTCCAGCGGCCGCTTCGACAGCCCGCCGTAGCCCGGCATGGAGGGTACCGAGAAGAGCACGTGGTCCTCGGCGACATAGGCGTGGCCGGCCGCCACCAGCTTCTCGCAGAGCGCCTTCATCTCCTCGATATGCTCGGTGGCGCGCGGCTCCACCGTCGGACGGAGCGCGCCGAGAGCGTCGATCGCCGCGTGGAAACGCGCGGCCGTGCCCTCGGTCAGCTCGCGGATGGTGATTCCGCGCTCATGGGCACGCTTGTTGATCTTGTCGTCGAGGTCGGTGATGTTGCGGGCATAGGTGACCGCACCCTCGCCATAGACATGGCGGAGCAGGCGGAACAGCAAGTCGAAGACGATCACCGGCCGCGCATTGCCGATATGGGCGTCGTCATAGACGGTCGGACCGCAGACATACATGCGCACATTCGCCGGATCGATGGGGACGAACACGTCCTTCGACCGCGTCAGCGTGTTGTAGAGCCTGATCGCCATAGCCGCCTCCGCACGACCGCGCCTGCCGCTGGCCTTGTCGGTGATCTTTTGCGCTTGGAGATTTTGGCAAAGAACGGCGACCGGCCAGCGAAGACGCTCAGCCGCAAATAATCCCGATGAGGATGATCGAACCGTTCATGAGGCAGAGATAGCGCAGAAGGGCGCGCGGACGTCAAGCATCACCCTTCGACCGAGCAGGACACGCGGCCTGTGACTCGGCGGCTGCGGAACTCGCCGTTCACCGTCTCGCCGATGCTCAGCACGTAGCGCCCGCGCCAGGTCTCGGCATTGGCGGTGCCGCGTGCCTCGACAGTGAGATCGATGGTGCCGTGGGGCTCGCCGGCGCGCTCGAAATGGACATGCATCTTCAGGTCGCGCGCGTCGAACCAGCTCTGGGTGAGGTGATCCTTGCCGAAGGTGACCTTTTTGAAGTCCTCAGCGACGTTGGCGGCACGAACCTCGAGTTCGCCCTCGAACTGGAAGAAGGCACCGCCCGTCGAGCGGCCGATGGGGCTGCCGATGGTGAATTTCGCCGCGCGGTCCTCTGCCTCGCAGGAAATACCACCAGTGGCGTGGGCGGGGGCGAGCGACAGGAAGGCGAGGGCGGCGAGGGCGAGGATGCGGCGCGACATGGGGGTCTCCGGGGTGGGGCGTTGCCCGGAGATATCGGATGGATGTCTTTCAGCGTGACGCTTCGGGGAAGGCGTATGCTGAAACGCAGGAAATGCTGCCACCGCCCGTCATGAAATGAAGTCGCCACAGCGCACGATTTCGGTCTGCTGGCCCCAGGGCATGATCGGCACCGTGGAGGTTGAGTTCTGCGGCGAGCCGTCGATCAGCTTGTCGGAGTAGATCATGTAGACCAGCACGTTGCGGCGGGCGTCGCAGCCGCGCACGATCTGCACCCGCTTGAAGAAGAAGGACCGGCCCTCGCGGAACACCACGTCGCCCTGGCTGGACCGTCCGGTGATGCGGATCGGGCCGATCTGCCGGCAGGCGAGGGAGGCCTCGGAAAATTCCTCGGCAAGGCCGAAAGCGCCGGCCCAGCCGCCCTTTTCAGGCACGGTGAAATGGCAGGCGACGCCCTCTACCTGCGGGTCGTCGATGCCATAGGTGGCGAGCTTGTCGTTGGGGGAGAGCAGGCGGAACACTGTCGAGCGACGGAAGATCAGGTCCGGCGACTGGGCGAAGGCCGGCAGGACGGGAAGGGCCACGATGGCGGCAAGGGCTGCGGCGAGAAGGCGGCGCATGGGAGGGCTCCGGTGAGGCGGTCATAGGGACCCTGCCGCCATGGTTTGGCAAGCCGATGTCGTTGACTGTCGGCGCCAGGGAACGCCGGAGCGCCCCGCCGGTTCCCTCACCTGTCCGCGCCCCGCGCCATTTTGACGGAGACAGCCCATGGAAACCAACGCACTGCACCGCGGCCGCCTTATCGACCACGTCCAGCTGGTCGTCGCCGACCTCGCGGCCTCCCGCCGGTTCTACGGCGCTGTCTTCGACGTGCTCGGCATTCCGATCGGCGGCGAGGAGGCCAGCTATTTCTGGGCCGACGAGCTCTTCATCTCGTCCGTCGACAGCCCGGCGGCGCAGGGGGTGCTGACCGGCCGCCATCACCTCGCCTTCCAGGCCAAGGACCGGGCGATGGTGGAGGCCTTCCATCGGGAGGGCCTCGCCGCCGGCGGCCGCGACAACGGTCCGCCGGGCTTGCGCGCCTACCATCCCGGCTACTACGCCGCTTTTCTGCTCGACCCTGACGGCAACAATGTCGAGGCGGTGTTCCATGGCGAGCATGTCCGTTCGGCGCCGTCGGTCGAGATCACGTTCTGAGAACGCAAGGCTTGCCGGCATCTTGGCGGTCCGGTTGGCCTCCCAGGGTTTCCCAGCCCACAGGCCGACACGGGCCTCGGCCGTTCCCAGCTTGTTCGCATCAGCCGCCCCGCTTATCGAGGGTCCATGTCCCTCATTCCGATTCGCGAGGCCTGATCCATGGGCGAGCGCATAAATCCGCCCTCCGGCGGCGACGACGGCATCGAGACCATCAACCTGCGCGATGCGCTGGAGGAGCGCTATCTCGCCTATGCCCTCTCCACCATCATGGGCCGGGCGCTGCCCGACGCCCGCGACGGGCTGAAGCCCGTCCATCGCCGCATCCTGCACGCCATGCGGCTCCTGAAGCTCGACCCCGGCACCGCCTTCAAGAAATGCGCCCGCATCGTCGGCGACGTCATCGGCAAGTTCCACCCGCACGGCGACCAGTCCGTCTACGACGCGCTGGTGCGCCTGGCGCAGGACTTCTCGCAGCGCTACCCCCTCGTCGACGGGCAGGGCAATTTCGGCAATATCGACGGCGATAACGCCGCCGCCTACCGCTACACCGAGGCGCGCATGACCGAGGTCGCGCGCCTCCTCCTTGACGGGCTCGACGAGGACGCGGTCGACTTCCGCAAGACCTACAACGAGGAGGACGAGGAGCCCGTCGTCCTGCCCGGTGCCTTCCCCAACCTCCTGGCCAATGGCAGCCAGGGCATCGCGGTGGGCATGGCGACCTCGATCCCGCCGCACAATGCCGCCGAGATCTGCGACGCGGCCCTCCACATCATCGCCCATCCCGACTGCACGACGCGCGACCTCATCGCCCACGTGCCGGGTCCCGATTTTCCCACCGGCGGCATTATCATCGAGGGCCGCGCCGCCATCCAGGAGGCCTATGAGACCGGCCGGGGTGCCTTTCGCACGCGCGCGCGCTGGCACCAGGAGGATACCGGCCGCGGCACCTATCTCGTCGTCGTCACCGAGATCCCCTTCGGCGTCACCAAGGGCCGGCTGATCGAGAAGATCGCCGAACTCATCAACGAGCGGAAACTGCCCCTTGTCGCCGACATGCGCGACGAGAGCGCCGAGGACATCCGTCTCGTCTTCGAGCCGAAGTCGCGCAATGTCGATGCCGGCATCCTCATGGAGAGCCTGTTCAAGCTGACCGAGCTGGAAAGCCGCATCCCGCTCAATATGAACGTCCTGATGAAGGGCAAGGTGCCGAAGGTCGTCGGCCTCAAGGAGGTGCTGCGCGAATGGCTCGACCACCGCCGCGAGGTGCTGATCCGCCGCTCGCAGCACCGCCTCGCCGCCATCGACAAGCGCCTCGAAGTCCTCGCCGGCCTCCTCATCGCCTATCTCAACATCGACGAGGTCATCCACATCATCCGCACGGCGGATGAGCCGAAGAAGGCGCTGGTCGCCCGCTTCGACCTCACCGAGGTGCAGGTCGAGGCCATCCTCAACATGCGCCTGCGCTCGCTGGCCAAGCTCGAGGAGATCGAGCTGCGCAACGAGCATGCGGAACTGACGAAGGAGAAGGAGGGCATCGAGAAGCTGCTCGCCTCGGAGGCGCTGCAGTGGAAGACGGTCTCCTGGGAGATCGGCAATGTCAGGAAGCAGTTCTCCAAGGAAACGCCGCTCGGAAAGCGCCGCACCACCTTCGGCGAGGCGAGCGAGGTCGATGTCGACGCTTTCGCCGAAGCCCTTGTCGAGCGTGAGCCGATCACAGTCGTCGTCTCCGAGAAGGGCTGGATCCGCGCGCTGAAGGGCCATGTCCAGGATCTCGCGACCCTCACCTTCAAGACCGACGACCGGCTGAAGCTCTCCTTCTTCGCCGAGACGACGTCGAAGCTCCTGGTCTTCGCCACCAACGGCAAGGTCTTCACGCTGGAGGGGTCAAAGCTCCCCGGCGGCCGTGGCGCCGGCGAGCCGATGCGGCTGATGTTCGACCTCGAACAGGAACATGACATCGTCGAGGTCGTGCCCTATCGCGGCGGCCGCAAGGTCCTGCTCGCCTCCCGC
>CALRLZ020000050.1:0-22889 GCA_943368975.1 Archangium gephyra | reverse complement strand
ATGACTACAATCTACGGCGCCCTCACTCGGCGCTCGGATATATCCCGCCGGCGGCTTATGCCGCCAAGCTCACCACCGCTGCGCAATCCCGCGCAAAACCCGCCGAGGCTCTAACCGCCGCTGGATGACAAAGCAGTGGCAGGTCACCGACGTGAACAGCGTTAAGCGGACAGTGGATTCGTTCCTTGAGCGGGTGAACGCGGCCTAGGCTCAGGACTCATTGATCACAGCCAGAACGCGACCGCGGCCGCGATGCAGATCGCCGAGAAGAAGGCGTGGGCGCATCGGTCGTAGCGGGTTGCGATGCGGCGCCAGTCCTTGAGCTTGCCAAACATGTTCTCGATTTTGTGGCGCTGTCGGTAGAGTGCCTTGTCGTGCGGGATTGGGACCTTGCGGCTCCTGGACGAGGGAATGCACGCCTCGATGGCTTTCTCGGCAAGCGCGGCGCGGAACCAGCCGGAATCATAGCCCCTGTCGCCGAGGAGGGTCTTCGCGGGCGGGAGCGCGGCCAGCATGAGCTTCGCGCCCTTGTGGTCGCTGGTCTGGCCTTCGGTGAGCAACATGACGAGCGGGCGGCCGACGTCATCGCAGACGGCGTGAAGCTTGGAGTTCAGCCCGCCCTTGGTGCGCCCGATACAGCGGGAAGGAGCCCCTTTTTGAGCAGGCTCGCAGCCGTGCGGTGCGCCTTGAGGTGCGTGGCGTCGATCATGATCCGCTCCGGTTTCGGCCCTTCAGCGGCAAGACCTGCGAAGATGCGATCGAACACGCCCATGCGGCTCCAGCGGATGAACCGGTTATAGAGCGTTTTGTGCGGACCATAGCCCTTGGGCGCATCTTTCCATTGCAGGCCGTGCTTGATCACATAGACGATGCCGCTGACCACGCGCCGGTCATCGACCCGCGGCACGCCGTGCGCCAGCGGAAAATGCGGAGCGATCCGAGCCATTTGCGCTTCGCTCAGCAGGAACAGACCAGTCATCAGAGCCTCCTCGAAAGGGACTCTGAATCACATTCGCTCGCGGATTAATAGGTCCTGAGCCTAGGTGTGGATTCTGATCAGGTTGTTCCGGTGAAGGCTTGATCCGGTGATCGTCCTGCGCGGCCAGAATGAGGCCGATGATGGCGATACCCGGAAAGCCAATCGCGGCCGGTCCACGGCCCACCGGTGCGATGACGTGGACGGGATGGCGTAGGCCCATTCCCTCAGCATGGTCTGGATGAAGGGGGCCGCCTTGCCGTTGGTCCTGGGGGCAGGGGCCCGGCGACCGCCGGTCGCGCCAGTCCGAGGCGCGCAGCGACCTCTACTCCCGTCAGCCGGTCATCGCGGCGCAGCCGCACTGCCAGATCGGACAAGACCCCGCACAGGGCCAGTGTTGTCTGCGCCCTTTTTGCATGCGACCAGGCGGCCTGCCTCAGCCGCGGCCGGCGAGGCCGGCGGCGATGTTCGAATTGATGGTGACGAGGATCCCGAGCTTCTCGGGCGCCGGCGCGATCTCGATGTCGATGGTGCGCTGGAAGATGAAGAGGCCGAGATTGGCGATGTTGTTCTTGATCGGCAGCGGCAGCGGGTTGTCGGGCTGGGTCGCCGAGGTCGACAGGATCGTCCAGAGCTTGCGGTTATAGGCGAGGGCCGGGCCGAGTTCGGCCTTTCCGGTCTCCCAATTGTCCTTCACCGACTGCAGTCTGGCGGCCGCTCTCAGGAGCAGGCTCGCCTCCAGATCGCGGGGGTTCGTTGTTGCCGTGACCTTAGCGGTCGACGCGTACGCCGCTGCTCCGTGATGCATGACCCAACAGAGTCCCTTCGTACTCGATCAGGCCCTTCGTGGCCTTTAGAGCTTTGTACAGCGAACCGGTTAATATGTGATTGTTGATGTCGTCGATGAAACCGAGAGTGGAGGGGGCCGCCTTCACCACGTCGTTGACCAGGTCGAAATACATCTTGTGGTGGCGACCGGGATCGCGGGACAGGTACATCAGCTGGACGAGGAGATAGATCTTCTTGCAGGGCGTATCGGCGGCTTCAACCGTCATCACGTCCTTCTCACGCAGGATCGGCGCTTCGCCCTCGATGGTCAGCCGGGTGCGCTGGTCGTCGTTGACGATGACGCTGTCGCCGAGAATGAACTTCTCGCCGGGCTTCAGTTCAACCTTGAGCGCCATTCCGAGCCTCCGCACGATTCGTCAACGCGAGATGCTAGCACATGCGCCCGCGATGGTATGACCTTCCCGAGCAGTGGCGTCCTCCGGTTCCTGTTCATCACGCAGCGCGGTCTCGGCCTTTCAACCCCCCTTAGCCGAACAGGCTGAGGACGCTCTGGTCGGCCTGGTTGGCGAGCGACAGGGCCTGGGTGGAGAGCTGCTGGCGGGTCTGCAGGGCGAGCATGTTGGCGCCCTCCTCGTTCATGTCGGCGAGCACCAGGTTGTCGGCGCCGGTCTTCAGCGTGTTGGCCATTTCCTGGGTGAATTTCTGGCGGATCTGCACCAGGGCGAGGTTGGAACCGAAGGCGCTCGACTGCGAGCGCAGCCGCGCCATGGCCTGGGACAGGTCGGCCATGGCGACGTTGATGTCGCGATCGGTCTGGAAATTGTTCATCTGGTCGCCGATCGCCAGGTCCTCGTTGACCGAGAACCGCACGCCGGTGATCGTCAGCGACGAGGTCTGCCGCTCGTTGAACATGGCCTGGAGCGTGTCGGCGTTCAGAAGGTTGACGCCGTTGAAGCCGGAATCCTTGGCCAGCTGGTCGATCTGGCGGCGCAGTTCGGAAAACTGGGCGGCGATGTTCGAGCGGGTGACATTGAGCTCGCCAGCAGGTTTGGTCCGGTCGTTGAGGCCGAAGCCCATATTCGTCAGCGCCGCGCCGGCATTGGACGAGGAGAGGGTGATCGGCTGGGTGCCGACGGATTCGAGCACCAGGCGACCATCGGGGGAGAGCAGGGCCCTCGCATCGGCACCCGAGGCCGAGCCGATGGTCACGCCGGCGCCGGTCGCCGCCGCTTCCGACGTATTGTCGTTGACGGCATTGATGAGGTCGCCGACCGTCATGCCGGCGCCGATGGTCAGGGTCGTCGTGCGGTTGGTTCCGGTGTTGATGGTGATGGTCTCGGCATTGGAGAAGCCGAGGCTTGTCAGCGGCGTCGCCATCGTCATGGCGCCCTGGGCGCCGTTCACCAGCGGCAGGACGCCGCCGAGCCGGGCGGTGGTGGCGGCCGATCCCTGGGCCTGACGCGCCAGGGCCTGGGCGTTTTCGACGACGCGGACGATGGAGCGGATGCCGTTGTCGGCCGCTTCCAGCGTCTTGATCGCCGTTCCAATGCCGTCGAGCAGGTTGGTGATGTCGGTGGCGCGCGAATTGAGCATCGCGGCGGAGAAGAAATTGCCGGGATTGTCGAGCGCGGAGTTCACCTTCTTGCCGGTGGAGAGCCGGAACTGGGTGCGGTCACGCAGGTCGGCGGTGCTCATCAGCGAGAGAAGATTGCCGCGAATGCCTTTTGAAAGGACGATGTCGCTCATGGGTGGTCCTCGGCCGGGCCCGACGATTCTCACGGGCCTTTGACGCACCCTGCCGCGTTAACCCTAATCAAAAGTTAATTTTCGTCTCGAAACCAAAATCGCGCGCGATTTAAAGGGGTTGGGTCAGATCCCTGTGGCCTGCACGACACGGCAAGAGTTAACCGGCAGGAATTGCCGGGTGGTGCGGGAGCCTGCCGCGCCGGGTCTTGCCGGATTGCGCGCCGGGTCCTTCGGGTCTATCCCGGCAGCGTATCGAGACCGCGCGGGCTCTCCGCGACGTCGATGGCTCGTCCCTCCGCCGGACGGCCTCCGGAGACCGATCCATGGCGAAAACCCGCACCGAAACCGATACGTTCGGCCCCATCGCCGTTGCGTCCGACCGCTACTGGGGTGCCCAGGCCCAGCGCTCCCTCGGCAATTTCCGGATCGGCTGGGAAAAGCAGCCGGCGCCCATCGTGCGGGCGCTTGGCATCGTCAAACGGGCGGCTGCCGAGACTAACATGGCGCTCGGCCGGCTCGACCCCGCCATCGGCGCGACGATCGTCGCCGCGGCGCAGGAGGTGATCGACGGCAAGCTCGACGATCATTTTCCGCTGGTGGTCTGGCAGACCGGCTCGGGGACGCAGTCGAACATGAACGCCAACGAGGTGATCTCCAACCGGGCGATCGAGATGGCCGGCGGGCAGATGGGGTCCAAGACCCCGGTGCATCCCAACGACCACGTCAATATGAGCCAGTCATCCAACGACACCTATCCGACGGCCATGCATGTCGCCTGCGTCGAGGAGATCGTCCATCGCCTGCTGCCGGCCCTGACCCATTTGCACGGGGCCCTTGATGCCAAGGCGCGCGCCTGGACGGAGATCGTCAAGATCGGCCGCACCCATACCCAGGACGCGACGCCGCTGACGCTCGGCCAGGAATTTTCCGGCTATGCGCAGCAGGTGGCGAACGGTATCGCCCGGATCGAGCTGTCGCTGCCGGCGCTGATGGAACTGGCGCAGGGCGGCACCGCCGTCGGCACCGGGCTCAATGCCCCCGTCGGTTTCGCCACCGCGGTGGCCGAGCGGATCGCCGCGATCACCGGCCTGCCGTTCACCTCGGCGCCGAACAAGTTCGAGGCGCTCGCGGCCCATGACGCGATGGTCTTCTCGCACGGGGCGATCAACACGGTGGCGGCCTCGCTCTTCAAGATCGCCAATGACATCCGCTTTCTCGGCTCGGGCCCGCGCGCCGGCCTCGGCGAACTGGCGCTGCCGGAGAACGAGCCGGGCTCTTCGATCATGCCCGGCAAGGTCAATCCGACCCAGTGCGAGGCGCTGACGCAGGTCTGCGTCCAGATCTTCGGCAACCAGGCCGCGCTCACCTTTGCCGGCAGCCAGGGCCATTTCGAGCTGAACGTCTTCAACCCGGTCATGGCCTATAATTTCCTGCAGTCGGTGCGGCTGATGGCCGATGCCGCGGTCTCCTTCACCGACCATTGCGTCGTCGGCATCGTGCCGCGCGAGGACAATATCCGCGCCGGTGTCGAGCGCTCGCTGATGCTGGTCACGGCGCTCGCCCCGACGATCGGCTACGACGCGGCGGCGAAGATCGCCAAGACCGCCCATGCGAACGGCACGACGCTGAGGGAGGAGGCGCTGAAGACCGGCCTGGTCAGCGCCGCGGACTATGACCGCCTCGTCGACCCGCGCAAGATGATCGCGCCGGGCTGATCCGGGGCGGGACCGGCCGCAGCGGGCCGCCCCCGGCATGACTGCCGCGCGGCCCAGCCGGTTGCGCCCGGGGCCGCGCTGTCGCAAGCGGGAGACATGCTCCTGCGCGACTTCGCCCTTCTGATGCTGGTCTGCCTGATCTGGGCAACCAATTTCATCGTGACGAAGCTGGCGCTCGTCCATCTCGACATCCCGCCGCTGCTGTTCTCGTCGCTCCGCTTCGTGCTGGTGCTGCTGGTGGCGCTGCCCTGGCTGCTGCCCTGGCCGCGGCCGCGCTGGCGCATCGCGCTGGTCGGCCTGATGATGGGGGCGGGGGGCTTCGGCCTCGTCTCCATCGGCCTGATGACGGCGACGCCGTCAAGCGCGGCGGTGGTGACGCAGCTCGGCGTGCCGATCACCGCCCTGCTGTCGGTGGCCATGCTCGGCGAGCGGATCGACTGGCGCCGCGGCACCGGCATCGCGCTCGCCTTCGCCGGCGCCGTCCTCGTCATGTACGACCCCAAGGGCTTCGTGCTCTCGGTCGGCCTGATCTTCGTTCTCGGCAGCGCCTTCGCCTCGGCCTTCGGCGTCGTGCTGATGAAGAAGATGCACAATGTCCAGCCGCTGCAGTTCCAGGCCTGGGTGGGGTTCGCCTCGTCGATCCCGCTGGCCTTCGGCTCGATGGCCCTGGAGACGAACCAGCTGGAGCGGGCGGTGCATGCCGGCTGGCCCTTCCTCATGGCGCTCGTCTACACCGCGCTGTTCGTCTCCCTGCTCGGACACAGCCTGTTCTTCAAGCTGATCATGAAATACGAGGCCAATCTCATCTCGACGCTGACGCTGATGTGCCCGCTGATGGCCATCGGTCTCGGCGTGCTGATCACCGGCGACAGTTTCGACATGCGGATGATCGCCGGAACGGTTGTGGTGCTCGCCGGTGTGGCCCTGATCCTGCTCGCCCCGCGCAAGGCCCGGGGCTGACGCGGATGCGCAACGCCAAAAGCCGCCCTTCCGGGGCGGTCGCGGTGGTCAGTCTAGGCGGCGAGGGTCAGGCGACCCGTTCGACCCGCCGGGTGTCGGAAGCCTCGCTCTCCTCCTTGCGCGCCATCTCGCGTGCATAGGCCCTGAGCTTCAGCACCATCTCGTCGGGATATTGCCGCACGACCTCGCCGGTCTCCTTGTCGACCGTGCGATAGACGAGAAGCCCGGCGGCCTCGTCCTTCTCGATCCGGCGCTGGAGGGATTCCCGGATCGTGTCGGCGATGCGCTCCATGCGCGCGCGGCGGTCGGCGAGGATTCGCTCGTCGCGGGCGGCGGTGTCGCCAGGGCGTCGATCGTCCAGCGCCGATCCGGCGCTGTTCGACGGAGGCTGTGTCACCCGCTGTGCGCGGGGCAATTCCGTCCGTACCGCTTCACGGTACTGGACGGGATCCGGCCGCCCGGTAGAATTCGTTCCGACGGCCGGTCGTGTGGACGCGATGTCCATGACCGGTACTCCCTGCGGGGGAAGGACCTCGTGATCCCTCTTCTCCCAAGTGCCGGATCATGAACCCCAGGTCCTAAGCTCTCGTTAGGACATATGGTAAATGTTGCAGTGCATTATTCTTTAAAATGATGCGCGAATGTTCGCTGTCCGCCGTCAAAGACTCCGGACCACGGCGACCGGGGCAGTCGCACGGGGGGCAGGCGCCGTGGCGCGGCCGTTGGCACCGTAGCCGGCCGGGGTGCGGCGCGCCTGAACCGCCTGCGAGACATGGCGGATGATGCCCTCGGCGACGGCATGGGCGGTGGCGAGGACGGCGAGGTTCACCTGCAGCGCGTCCTGGAGGGCGGCATGTTCGGCTTCCAGGCCGGCGAGTGCGGCGCCGGCATGGCTTCGCAGGGCGGCGCTGTGCAGCTTCAGGCGGGTGAGATCGGCGAGATAGCGATGCGACAGTTCGGTCTTGCGCGCCTCGAAGGGCTGCGCGGCCTTGATCTGGGCGGCGCGGACCAGAGCCGTTTCCTCGGCGAGCACGGCCCGGAGCTCCGCCATGGTGGCGCGCATCCCGTGGGCGAAGGCGACGGCATCCGAGGCGTTGGCGAAGGGCGGGGGCACGGGACGGGTGGCGGGCTGCTGCATGGCTCAGCTCCTGGCCGGAACACGGCGGGGCGCGGCTTCCTGCGCGCCGATCAGTTCGCGATAGACGTGGTTGGCGAGGCCGACGCCGCCCTGGCCGGTGACCGACTTGGCATATTCGTCGACGAGCATGCCGCGCCAGGCTTCGCTCTGCTTGCCGCCGAGCGGCGATTCCGTGCCGATGCCGGTGAACATCTGCGAGAACATGGTGTTGAGGAACACCTGCTCGAAATTCTGGGCCTGCGACCAGGCGCGCTGCTCGCGCGATCCCGTGACCTTGGCGGCGGCAGGCGTGGCGGCGTTGACGGCGGTGACTTCGGGGGTCAGGCTTCGCATCACAGCACCTCGATCTCGGCCTGCAGGGCGCCCGCGGCCTTGATGGCCTGCAGGATGGCGATCATGTCGCGCGGGCCGATGCCGAGCGCGTTGAGGCCGTCGACCAGTTCCTGCAGCGACACGCCCTCGCGGACCAGGGCGAGGCGCTTGCCATCCTCGGTCGCCTGGATCTGGGTGCGGGGCACGACGGCAGTCTCGCCCTGGGCGAGGGCATTGGGCTGGACGACCTGCGGCCGCTCGGACACCGTGACGGTGAGGTTGCCCTGGGCGATCGCCACGGTCGAGACGCGCACGTCCTTGCCCATGACGATGATGCCGGAGGCTTCGTCGATCACCACCTTCGCCACCTGGTCGGGCTGGACGCGCAACTGCTCGATCTCGGTGAGCAGGGCGACGATGTTGCCCTCGAAGCGCGGCGGCACCTTGAGGTGGATGGTGGCAGGATCAGTCGGCTCGGCGGTCGGGGCGCCGATGAAGTCGTTGATGGCTGCGGCGATGCGGCGCGCCGTGGTCAGGTCGGGATTGCGCAGGGCGAGCTTCAGCGAGGCCATACGGTTGATCGAGAAGGCGACCTCGCGCTCGACGATGCCGCCGTTGGAGACACGTCCGACGGTCGGGACGCCGCGGGTGATGGTGGCGGCCGCGCCCTGGGCCTGGAATCCGGCAATGGCGACGGCGCCCTGGCCGACCGCATAGACCTCGCCATCGGCGCCGACCAGCGGGGTGACCAGCAGTTCGCCGCCCTGCAGCGAGCGGGCATCGCCCATGGCGGAGACCTTGATGTCGATGCGCGTGCCCTGGGTCGAGAAGGGCGGC
This sequence comes from Archangium gephyra, assembly GCA_943368975.1. Taxonomy (GTDB): domain Bacteria; phylum Pseudomonadota; class Alphaproteobacteria; order Rhizobiales; family Phreatobacteraceae; genus Phreatobacter. Next base: position 14,416 of record CALRLZ020000050.1, on the reverse strand, counting down.
AGGTTGGCGGTGACCATGACCGCCGCGACGTTGGCGGTGCGCAGGTTCATGCCGCGCGTGTTGACGCCGAGGCGCTCCATCATCGACTGGATGGACTGGCGGGTGAAGGGCGAGTTGTTGAGCGTGTCGCCGGTGCCGTTGAGGCCGACGACGAGGCCGTAGCCGATAAGCTGGTTCTCGCGGATGCCCTCGACGTCGACCAGGTCCTTGATGCGCGAGGTCGTGGCCCCGGCCGGAGCGGCGAGGGCCAGGAGGCTCAGAAGAAGGGCGAGGCGGCGGAACATCGGAATCCCCTTGGGTCGTCAAGGACCAGCATGCGGCGTGCCAAGCCGGATGGGGCTTATAACTCATTGATTTGCTAACAAAGTTTTTTCCAGTTGGGCGGATTTTCGGGCGATCTTGCCGACCGCCCGGCAAGTCTTGCCGGGCATTAACGGCCCCTTAACCATGGCGGGGCTTTCTTAACCCGCGCTCAACACCTGTTGCGCTTTGCTGAAGCGGCCGTTCCGGAGAGGGACCCATGCGGATCATCACGCCGCCTGCCATCGGCGCCGTCACAACCGGCCAGCCGGCCCAGAAGGCCGATCGTCCCCGCACGGCCTTCGAACTGCCGGGCGCGAAGACGGAAGCGCCGGCGACCGCCGCGAGCCGCCCGTCCATGGCGGCCGCCGGTCTGGAGACGCTGCTGGCGGTGCAGGGCATGCAGCCGGAAGACCGCCGCGAGAAACGGCGGCGGGCCATGCAGCGCGGACGTCAGTCCCTCGACCTCCTCGACGACCTGAAGCTGTCGCTCCTCGCCGGCGAGCCTCTGCCGGCGGTGCTCCTCAAGCTGCGCAGTCTGACCGCGGCGAGCCTTGAGGATTCGGGCGACCCCGGCCTCGACACCGTCCTCGCCGAAATCGACCTCAGGGCGCAGGTGGAGATCGCCAAGCGCGAGGCCGCGGCGAAGGCCTGAACCCCGCTGATCGGCTGTCGAAACGCCAGGAATCCCGAAAATCGGGCCTTATGGCACGGTTCCTGCTTTTCGCGGCCGTGCGGTCGCAGCTCGATGACGGCCGCATGACCCGCTTTCAGGTTGTCTGCCCTCGGGACGAATGCTATGAGCGCGCCGAAACACGGAGACTTTAACCGTGAATCATGAGGGGTTCGGCGCATGACGTTGGAGTTGGAAGCGGATTACCGCCCGAATGACTCGGAGCCGTTCATGAACGAGCGGCAGAAAGAGTTTTTCCGCAAGAAACTGCTGGCCTGGAAGGACGATATCCTTCGCGAAGCCAAGGAAACCCTGCAGAACCTGCAGGATGAGAACCAGAACCATCCGGACATTGCCGACCGCGCGTCGTCCGAGACGGACCGTGCGATCGAACTGCGCGCCCGGGACCGCCAGCGCAAGCTGATCGCCAAGATCGACGCGGCGCTGGCCCGCATCGAGGACGGCACCTACGGTTTCTGCGAGGAGACCGGCGATCCGATCTCGCTGAAGCGCCTGGAAGCCCGCCCCATCGCCACCCTGTCGCTCGAGGCGCAGGAGCGCCACGAGCGCCGTGAGCGGGTCTATCGCGACGAATAGGGCGCATCTGCGCCTTGTCAGGACATGGCGGCCGCCCCTCGGGGCGGCCGTTTCGATATGGGACCCGGCCTGTGGGATGGATCCGGCGGTCGGCTCATCCGTCGCGACTCAGCCCGACCCGGCCATTCTCGCGCCTGAGGGCCTGTCCATCGGAGATCGATCAATGGCATCGACCAAGCTGAGACTCGGGCGCGCCGGCATTTTCCTGATCGTGGCCGCCATCGTCCTGTTCAGCGCCCTGGCCTCTATCGCGCCGCAGTCGAACGACCGGGCCGAGGTGCTCCGTCTCGCCGGACAGTTCTGCGGCACGCTCGCCGGGGTCGGCATCGTTCTTGTAATTGTGGACCGCCTGCGCCGCCGCAACGGCTAAGCCCTCCACCGCCTCAGCGGCCTCGCCCGCGCCTTCGTCCCGCAAGGACGAGCGTGGCGAGCACGACCGCAAGCAGAGCTCCGGCCAAGGCCGGCGCATAGGGGATCCACACAGGAGCCGCGGCCGGGTTGTTCCACCGCTCTGTGTAGGTGAGATCGATCCACGCCCGCGTCCCGCCATAGCCGGCCAGGAATCCGGCCAGACCGGCAAGAATGGCAAAGAGAATGGCCGGGCCCTGTTGTCCTTGCCCGTCTCCCATCCCCGTTCCGGCTCTGGCGCGCAGCGAGCTCCTTGCTGCGATGTAAAGCCCTGCGGCCAATCCGGCCCCCGGCGCCAGGATGAACAGCGTGAACAGCGCCGTCGCCGTTCCCGGCTGCACCGACATCGTGCTCCAGACCATGAAAGCCCCGGTCACCACGGCCACGGTGACGATGACTGCCACTGCCGCGAAGATTGCGACGAAACGGAGTACCCGCATGTTCACGGCCCTTGCCCAGGTCCTGCCAGGAGCTGACTACCGCGATGGAATGCCAGCTTGTGCAAGTGGTTTCTGGTTTGCCGGCCGTGCGGCAATCAGCCGGATTTCGCCGACAAAGGGCGTCCAGTCACGGATCGCGTCGCGGATCGTGCTTGCCCCGGCCGCGCCCGGCCGGAAATGCCGACGCCGCCCGCGTCGGGAGAACGCGGACGGCGCCGGACTTGCCGTAGTCGCTGGGGAGCGGGGACGGCTGGGAGCTCTGGAGGTGTCAGAAGGGCAGGAGGACGTCGAGGACCTGCTGGCCGTAGCGCGGCTGCTGCTGGTCGGTGATCTGGCCGCGACCGCCATAGCCGATGCGGGCCTGGGCGATCTTGTTGGAATCGATGGTATTGTCGCTCTCGATGTCCTCAGGCCGCACGACGCCCGCGACGATCAGTTCGCGGACCTCGAAATTGACCCGCATCTCCTGCTTGCCTTCGAGCACGAGATTGCCATTGGGCAGGACCTGCATGACGACGGCGGCGACATTGGTGGTGAGGGTCTCCGACCGCGTCACGGTGCCCCGGCCCTCATTCGAATTGGAGCCGGTGGTGGACACAAGGCTGGCCGGATCGGCCCCGGTCCGGGCGATCAGCCGCTCGGCGCCGAAGAGGTTGGGCGTGCCCATGCTCTGCGAGCCGGTGCGCGACTGGTTCGTGGTGTTCTGGATGTTGGCCTGGTCCTGGAACCTCACCTTGACCGTCAGGATGTCGCCGACGCGCTGGGCGCGCTGGTCGCGGAAGAAGGCGCGCGAGCCGTTGCGCCAGAGCGAGTTCGGATTGTGCGAGATCGGCTGCGGTTCCGGCATCGGCATGGAGACCGGGCGGTAGCCGGCGCGGGCCTGCGGGTTCTCGACCGCCGAGAGGGCGGGGGCCTGGCCGATATTGCGCAGCCGGTCGGGCGCGCCGCAGGCGGCCGTCGACAGGCCGGCGAGGAGGATGAGGAGCGGGCGGGCGGTTCGCATGGCGGTTCCTGACGCTGAACGAGGATGGGATGTGGCGTGCGCGATGGTCATCACGGGGTCCTCGTCGCGGCGGCGAGGGTGGTCGGCCGCGTCGCCAGCGAAACCCGATTGAGGCCCGTCACCACCGCCTGCAGCTTCTTGCGCGACTGGATGTTCTCCACCTGGATGACGTCGCCTTCGGCGCCGGCTTCGAGCGCCTTGCCACGCATCGTCAGCGACAGTCCGGGAAGCTCGACGATGATGATGACGTTGGCGTTGCGCTCGACCAGTTCCGGCTTCATCAGGTCGATGGTCCGGAACGGGCGCTCCGGCGACAGCGGGCGGCGGGCAGCGAGGCCGACGGCCTGGGCGAGGGAGACGACGGTGTCCGCCGTCATCATCGGCAGGGCGCTGCGCGGCCGGCGGTCGATGACGAGATCGGAGGCGCGGACGACCTCGCCGCGGCCGATGGTGCGGGCCGGTACGGCAAACTCGACCAGTTCGTTGGCGGTGCCATTGACCCGGAACCCGCCGGTGCGCTCGGAGCGGCCGGAGCCGCGGATGCCGAGGACGGCGTCGAAGCGGCCGCTGCGCGGATCATGCTCGAGGCGCAGGATGTCGACCTGGCCGCGCGCCTGGCGCTCCACCGTCAGCGGGCGGGTGCCGCGGTCGAACACGACCTGGATGCGGCTGGAATCGCCGAGCCCGAGCGTGCCGGCGAGGGAGGCGGCGATCTTCTCCTCCATTTCCGCGAGCGGCACGATGCGGGCGTCGCGGGTGACGCTGACGTCGCGGTCGCGGTCGGCGGATTCGGGTTCGAGACCGGCCCGACGCGCCGCCTCGACGATCCGCCAGGCCGGGACCTGGCCGGTATGGCCGGGATCGGGGGAGCGGAAGACCGCGACATCGGCATGGCGACCGGCATTGTCGAAGAGGTCACCGAGCCGCACGACGTCGCCGGCGACGGTGATGTCGAGCCGCAGCACCGGGCGACCCGTTTCGGCACCGGCCGGCAGCACCAGTCCGGCGAGCAGCGTGGCGGCGAGGAGGGAGCGGGCGAGGGACATGATCAGCCTCACCGCATCAGCTGCGACGTGGACTGCAGCATCTGGTCTGCCGCCGAGATGATGCGCGCATTCATCTCGTACGCGCGCTGGGCGGCGATCAGGTCGGAGATTTCGGAGACGGCCGTGACGTTCGACTGTTCGAGGTTCTTCTGCAGCAGCGAGCCCATGCCTTCGTTGCCGGGCGTGGTGGTGATCGCCTGGCCCGAAGCGGCGGTCTCCATGAAGAGGTTGTCGCCCATCGATTCCAGGCCCGCCTTGTTGACGAAGCGGGAGAGCTGGATCTGGCCGATGACCTGTGCGGCGGTCTGGCCGGGCAGGGTCGCCTGGACGACGCCGGCGGCGCTGATGGTGACGGCGCTGGCATTGTTCGGCACGGTGATGCCCGGCTCGACCTGGTAGCCGTCGACGGTGACAAGCTGGCCATCGGCGTTGCGCTCGAAGGAGCCGTCGCGGGTGAAGGCGGTGCGACCGTCGGGCAGCTGGATGCGGAAGAAGCCCTCGCCGCGGATGGCGACGTCATATTCCTTCTCGGTGGACAGGACGTTGCCCTGGGTCATGATCCGGGAGGTGCCGGCGGCCTTGACGCCCGAGCCGATGGAAATGCCGACCGGCAGCAGGTTGCCCTGCTGAGAGTTCTGGGTGCCGGCCCGGCGCTGGTGGTCGTAAAGCATGTCCTGGAACTCGGCGCGCTGGCGCTTGAATCCCGTGGTGCGCATGTTGGCGATGTTGTTGGAGATCACCTCGACGGTGAGTTCCTGGGCCTTCATGCCGCTGGCGGCGGTGTGGAGCGCGCGCATGGTTCAGCTTCCTCAGGTCGACGTGTTGCCGAGGGAACGGATGGCGTCCCGCCGCATCTGGTCGTGGCGCTCGAGGCTCGAGGCCAGCGACTGGTAGGAGCGGGTGACCTCGATCATCCGCGACAGGGCGAGAACGGGCGTGACGTTGGAGGCTTCAAGAGCGCCCTGGCGCACGTCGGCGTTGGGGACGTTCACCGCCTGGTTGCCGTCGCGCAGGCGGAAGAGGTTGTCGCCGACCTTCTCGAAGGCGCGCGGCACGTTGCCGTCGACCACCCGCAGACGGCCGCGGGCGCCCCCCGAGGAGGCGACCGAACCGTCGCGGCCGATGGTGATGCCGACGTCGTTGGCCTCGAAGGCGATGGGGCCGCCCTCACCGAGGACGATCTGGCCCTGCTTGGTCACGAGCTGGTTCTGGGCGTTGAGCTCGAAGGAGCCGTTGCGGGTGTAGCGCTCGCCTTCCGGGGTCTGGACGACGAAGAGGCCGCGGCCGTTGATGGCCGCGTCGAGCGAATTGCCGGTCTGGGTGACGCCGCCCTGGGCGAGGTTGGTCGTGGTCGCGCGGTCCCAGACGAAGGACATGCGGCGATCGGCCCCGCGCTGGAACGTATCGTCCCGCGCGACAGGCATCAGGTACTCCTGGAACACGACATCGTCCTGCTTGAACCCTGTGGTGTTCAAGTTGGCGAGGTTGTTCGCAATGACGTCGAGCTCCCGCTGCAGGGCGACCTGCCGCGAAAGGCCGACGAGACCAATGTTCTCCATCGGACCAGTCCCTTCGTGTCCGCCTCGCCGGACCGTCTCTCCCAAGACGATCGTCCGAAGCGGTGCTCCCCAGTTGGCCCCCGTGTCCGTTCTCCCAAACGGGCCCGGCGACCGAAGACCATCTCGCAGCCTTCGTGCCAACTCCTCGATGCGAGGAATATCAATTGCTTAACCATGTTTGCTGGTCGGGGGCCGGGCGGCACGAATGGTCCGCCCGGCCGTTTCGTCCCGGCAAATCTTGCCGTGCGCTTAACGAAAATAAACGAGGCGTTAACCATTGGGGCGCCATTGTCCCATTCAGAGAATCCGGGGCGCTAAGTGATGGCGAAGAAACCGAAAAAGCCTGAAGCCGACGGCGACGACGCCGAAGAGGGCGGCGCGGCGGAAGCCGCCGGTGGCGGCAAGAAGAAGATGATCATGATCGCGGGGGCCGCGGTCGCGGTGATCGCGCTTGGCGGTGGCGGCTGGTTCTTCTTCCTGAGGAAGAAGCCCGAAACCGCGGCTGCAAGGCCTGCCGAGGTGGTCAGGCCGGTGGCCTTCGTCGACCTGCCGGACATGACCGTCAACCTGTCGGTCGGCCAGGACCGGCCGCAATATCTCCGCGTCAAGGTCGCCCTGGAGGTGACGGATTCCAAGGTCGCCGACCAGATCAAGCCGATCATGCCGCGCGTTGTCGACGCCTTCCAGCTCTACCTGCGCGAGATGCGGCCGTCCGACATCGAGGGCTCGGCCGGCATCTTCCGGCTGCGTGACGAGCTGACCCGGCGGGTCAATACCGCCGTCCATCCGGCACGGGTCAACGCCGTGCTGTTCCGCGAAATCGTCGTGCAGTGACGGTCTGACCATGGCTGGCGATATCGATCAGGACGCTCTTGCCGCCGAATGGGGCATGGCGCTTGAGGAGCAGGGCTCCTCGGGATCGGATGCCGAGCAGACGTGGGAATCCGTCGGCGAAGACGGCATGGCCCATGTCAGCGCCGGCTCGAAGGGCGGCGCCGAGCGCATTCTCAACCAGGAGGAGATCGACAATCTCCTCGGGTTCTCCATCGAAGACCTGGCGCTGTCCGACAATGGCGGCATCCGCGCCATCATCGACTCGGCCATGGTCGCCTACGAGCGTCTGCCGATGCTCGATATCGTGTTCGACCGCCTGGTGCGGCTGCTCACGACCTCCCTGCGCAACTTCACCTCCGACAATGTCGAGGTCTCGCTCGACCGTATCCACGCTGTCCGCTTCGCCGACTATCTCAACTCGATCCCGCTGCCGGCCATCCTTTCCATCTTCAAGGCCGAGGAATGGGACAATTTCGGCATCGCCACGGTCGATTCGAGCCTGATCTACTCGATCATCGACGTGCTGCTGGGCGGCCGCCGCGGCGTCACCGCCATCCGCGTGGAGGGCCGGCCCTACACGACCATCGAGATGGGCCTCGTCAAGCGGATGATCGAGGTCATCCTGGCCGATGCCGAGGCGGCCTTCCGCCCGATCTCGCCGGTCACCTTCAAGATCGACCGGCTGGAGACCAATCCGCGCTTCGCCGCCATCTCGCGTCCGAACAACGCCGCCATCCTGGTGCGCTTCCGCATCGATATGGAAGAGCGCGGCGGCTCGATCGAAATGCTGCTGCCCTATGCGACGCTGGAGCCCATCCGCGATCGTCTGATGCAGACCTTCGTCGGCGAGAAACTCGGCCGCGACCCGGTCTGGGAGGGGCATCTGGCGACCGAGATCTTCCAGTCCTGCACGGATGTGGAAGCCGTCCTCTACGAGAATAAGTTTCCGCTGCGCAAGCTGATGAACCTGAAAGTGGGCGACACGCTCGTCCTCGACATGAAGCCCGATGCCCTCGTCAAGGTGCGCTGTGGCAGCGAGACGCTGACCGAGGGGCGCATGGGCCGGGTGGGCGACAGGGTCGCGATCCGAATTCAGAAGCCATTGCGGCGGAGCCGCACGTCGATGACGCAGTTTGAACAGATCTCTTCGGGCGGACAGGAGGCATGATGACCAGCTTCACCGTGTCGATGGTGGTGGAACTTCTCGTCGCCGGGTTGCTGGCGGCGACCATCGCCTATTGCATCACCCTCAACCGGCGCCTGCAGCGGCTGCGCTCCGACGAACAGTCGCTGAAGGCGACGATCGCCGAACTGATCACCGCCACCGAGATCGCCGAGCGGGCGATCCAGGGCCTGAAGGTCACGGTGCGCGAATGCGACGGCACGCTCGGCGAGCGGCTGCGGACCGCCGAACGCTTTCTCGTCGACATCGAGCGCGAGGTGAAGGCCGGCGAGGTCGTGGTGGAGCGCATCAGCCGGATCACCGAGGCGGCGCGCGATGCCGGTCGACCGCGCAAGTCGCCGATCCTGGCGGTCGAGCCGATCATCCCCGTCATTGTCCGCGACCCCGGCGAAAGTCACCCCGCGGGCGCCGCCTCGACGCTGGCGGCGGCCAAGGCCTTCGCCGCGCGCGCCCAGACGCGCGCTGCCTAGAGGAAAAACCATGCGGGACCTGCGGCTTCTTCCCATCGTCACCTTCGCGGCCGGCGGCCTTCTGTTCCTGAAGGCCGTGGGGCTGCTCAGCGGCGATCTGGCCGGCCCCCGGCAGGTCATGGCGCAGGACACGACGATCCCCGGGATCGAATCGCCGGCCGATGCCGACATCACCACCGGTGCGACGCCGGCGGCCGCTCCGGCCGCGGCTCCGGCGGCCCCCGCGGCCGCGCCGCGTCCGCCGCAACCCCTGCCGGCCGCCGCGCCCCAGGCCCCGGCCGTCTCGGCCGCCGAACGCGCCATTCTCGAGCGCCTGCAGGAGCGCCGGCAGGAACTGGATACGCGGCAGCGCGAACTCGACATGCGCGAGAACCTGTTGCGCGCCACCGAGCGGCGCATGGAACAGCGCGTCAACGAATTGCGCGAGCTGGAGTCCCGCATCACCGGGCTCGAACAGCGCCGCGACGAGGCCGAGCAGGCCCGCTTCCGCGGCGTCGTCAGCATGTATGAATCGATGCGCCCGAAGGATGCGGCACGGATCTTCGACAGCCTCGACATGAACGTGCTGATCGAGGTCGCCCGCGCCATGCGCCCGCCGAAACTCGCCGATGTGATCGCCCAGATGCAGGCCGAGCAGGCCAAGCGCCTGACGACCGAACTGGCGCGCCGGCCGAACCAGCAGGCAGCGGCCGATCCGCGGGTCGTGTCGCCCGACACGCTGCCGAAGATCGAGGGCCGGCCGAGCCGCTGAGGCGAAACGCCGTGTTAATCACGAATGTCCATGATGCCCCGCAATCGGGGGCACGGAGCCGCCGCATGCCGGGCCCCCGGGACCGGCAGAAGATTCGAGTCCCATGGACGGGAACGCGTGGTGCGTATGGCGTGTGACGCGGGTCGGCCTTGCTGCCGCCCTGCTTTGCCATGTCCCGCTGTCGAGCGCGCAGGCGCAGGCTCCGCGCCCTCCGGCACCCGCCGCCGAGGCGCGTGCCGCCGTCAGCAAGGCTGAGGTGACCGCCGCGACGACGGGCGGCTTCGCCCGCCTCGTCTTCCATTTCGACCAGCAGGTGCCCACCGAGGTGAAGGTCACCGGCGGGGTCCTCGTCATTGCCTTCTCGCAGCCGGTCGATGTCCAGATCGCCCCGCTGACGACCGTCCTGCGCGACTATGTCACGGCGGTCCGGCGTGACCCTGACGGCAAGTCGCTCCGCTTCGCCCTGGCGCAGCGCGTCACGGTCAATTCCATGGAGGCGGGTGAGCGGCTCTTCGTCGACATGATGCCGGACAACTGGCGCGGCCTGCCGCCGGGCCTGCCGCTGGACGTGGTCGAGGAACTGACGCGGCGCGCCCGCGAGGCCGAGCGGCGGGCCCGGCTTGCGGAATCGCAGCGCGTGGCGCGGACCATGCCCGCAGTGACGGTGCGCGTCGGCAATCACCCGACCTTCTCCCGCTTCGTCTTCTCGCTGCCCGAGCCGGCCGCCGTGTCGATCGACCGGAACGGTGACCGCCTGACGCTGCGCGTCGCCAAGCCCTTCACCTCCGACCTCCGACAGGTGCGCGATGCGCTGCCGCCCTTCGTCGGCGAGATCGAGGCCGATACCGGGACTGACGAACTCGTCTTCCGCATGGCGGTGTCGCCGCAGGCCGATGTGCGGGCGTTCCGCGAGGAGGGCACCTATGTGCTCGACCTGACCATGCGCGGCGCCGCAGCCAATCCGCGCGATCCGGCCGCCGCGCAGCTGCGCCAGCCGGGCCTGGCACCGCCGGCCGTCACCGTGCTGCCGGGCAATGTGCCGACCCCGCCGCTCGTCGCAGCCCGGCCGGCCTTGCCGCCGATGCCGCGCCTGGCCCCGCCGCCGCTGGTCGAGGCCGCCCGGCCGCCGGTTGCACTCGCCCCCGCTCCCGCGCCTGCCGCTCCTGTGGAGGCGGTGGCCGCTCCGGCCGCTCCGGCTGCTGCGGTGGTGGCGCCGCCGCGTGTCGAAACCGCCGACCCCGCTGTCTCGCCGCCGCCGCCGGCCGCCGGGCCGGTGGCCATGCAGGCGCGCCGCGCCGGGGGCACCGTCCGCATTCTCGTCCCCTTCACCCGCGAGACGCCCGGTGCCGTCTTCCAGCGCGGCGACACGCTCTGGCTCGTCTTCGACACGCTGGAGGAGGTGGCACTCGCCGGGCTCCAGGCCGAGGCCGCCGGCATTTTCTCATCCGTCGACGCCTCCCGCTCGCGCAACGGCATTGCCGTGCGCATCGGTCTGGAGCGCCAGAGCCTGGCGTCAGCCAGCCGCGATGGCCTCGCCTGGATCGTCACGCTGGCGGACAGCGTGCTGGAGCCGCCGCGTCCGGTCCATCTGTCCCGCGCTACCGAGCAGGGCGACCGGCTCATCGCGACCGTCGATTTTCCCAATGCCGGTTCGGTGCATCGCCTCGCCGACCCGCTGGCCGGTGATACGCTGCTGGTGGTCACCGGAGCGGGGCCTGCACGGTCCTTCGTCCAGCCGCGTGAAATGGTCGAGTTCGTCGCGCTGGCGGGAAGCCACGGTCTCGTGTTCCAGCCCCTCGCCGATGATCTGTCGGTGACGATCTCGGGCGACCAGGTCAATATCGGCCGTCCCTCCGGCCTGCAGCTCAGCGCCGGCCTGGCCAAGCCAACACCAATCCAGCGCATGGTCCGGAGGCCCCGGACGATCACTTTCGACCTCGAACTCTGGGCGGCGGACGAACGCGCGCCGTTCCGCGAGCGCGAGGGCGATCTGCTCGCGACCGCCGCCGCCGTCCACGACACGCAGCGGACCGCCAGGCGCCTCGACCTCGTGCGCTTCTACATGGCGCAGCAGCGCTGGGCGGAAGCCAAGGCCGTCCTCGACGCCATCGTGCGACAGGACCGGCGGATCGCCGAGGACGGCACGATCCAGGGCCTCCGCGGGGTGGTCTCGATCATGATGCACCGTCCGGCCGATGCCTTGCGGGAATTTGCCCATCCGGCCATGGCGAACGCCCCCGATATCGCGCTCTGGCGTGCCACGGCGCTCGCCATGGATGGCCGGTCGCGCGAGGCGCATGACACATTCGAGGGCTCCGACGTGTCGCCGGCGACCCTGCCGCATCCGCTGGCGCGGGCGATCCTCGTGCATGCCATAGAGGCGGCCCTCGACAGCGGCGCGGTCGAGCGCGCCGACAAGCATCTCGCCGAGCTGCAGGAGATCGGCATCCCCCCGTCCGCCGAGCAGCAGTTCGCGCTGCTGCGCGGCCGCGTCATCGAGGCCAAGGGCATGGACCGCGACGCCCTCGTCGCCTATGGCCGCGCCGCCAACGGGCCCGACCTGCCGGTCCGTGCCGATGCCGAGCAACGCCTGCTCGCCGCCCGCCACCGTCTCGGCGAGATCGACCGCAAGGCGGCGATCGAGGAGCTCGAGGTGCAGAGCTACGGCTGGCGCGGCGACGAGGTCGAGGCCCGCACGCTCGCCCTGCTCGCCAAGCTCTATGCCGACCAGGGCCAGTTCCGCGAGGCCTTCACCACGATGCGGCTGGCGATGCGTGCCCATCCGCGCTCGGAAACGGTGCGCGGCATGCAGGACGACGTCGCCCGCCATTTCGAGCGGCTGTTCCTGGAAGGCAATGCCGACCAGATGAAGCCGGTGGATGCGCTGGCGCTCTATTATGATTTCCGCGACATGACCCCGCAGGGACGCCGCGGCGACGAGATCATCCGTCGCCTGGCCGACCGGCTCGCCAGCATGGACCTTCTCGACCAGGCGGCAGCGCTGCTGCAGCACCAGATCGACCGGCGCCTGACAGGGGCGGCCCGGTCGCAGGTCGCAGCCCGGCTGGCCCTGATCCATCTGAGCAACCGCAAGCCAGCGGCGGCCCTCCAGGCGCTGCGCACGACGCGCCTCGCCGATCTCCCGGAGGAACTGCGGGTCCAGCGCTACCTGCTCGAGGCCCGCGCCCATGCGGATGCCGGCCGGCCTGACCAGGCGCTGGAAATGCTCTCCGGCATCCGGACGCCGGAAGCCGAGATGTTGCGCGCCGACATCCACTGGGGCGCGCAGCGGCACCGCGAGTCGGCCGAGCAGAGCGAACGCTGGGTCTCGGCCCGTTCCGGCAACGCCCCCCTCGGCAACGACGAGCGGCGCCACCTCCTGAGGGCGGCGATCGGCTATGCGCTGGTCGACGATGCGCTCGGCCTCGATCGCCTGCGCAACCGGTGGCGCGACGCCATGAAGGGCACCCCGGACGAGCGCTCCTTCGACGTGGTGACCTCGCCCATCGAGGCGCGCGGCGTCGAATATCGCGAGATCGCCCGTTCGATCGCCGACCGCGATACGCTGGACGGTTTCCTGAAGAACTATCGCGAACGCTACCCGAGCGAGTCACCCGGAGCCACGGTGCCCGCCACCCAGCAACAGTCCGATACGCCGACAGGCGCGACTCCGCGCCAGGGGTGAAGGCGAGCGAGCGCGTCCTCCCTAGGTGCCGAAACTTCGCACCAGGCTGCCGGCGACGAGATTCCAGCCGTCGACAAGCACGAAGAAGATCAGCTTGAACGGCATTGAAACCGTGATCGGTGGCAACATCATCATGCCCATGGACATGAGGACCGAGGCCACGACCAGGTCGATGACGAGGAAGGGCACGAAGAGCAGGAAGGCGATCTCGAAGGCGCGGCGCAGTTCGGAGATCATGAAGGCCGGGACGAGCACGCGGAACGAGACCTCCTGGGGCGTCGCCGGAACCGGTTCACGGGAGAGCTCCTGGAACAGCGCCAGATCGTTCTCCCGCACATGTTTCAGCATGAAGTCCCGGAACGGCCCTGAGGCGCGCTCGAAGGCCTGCGGCAGTTCGATCTGGTTCTCGATCAGCGGCCTGACGCCGAGGTCGTAGCTCTGCTGCAGCGTCGGCGCCATGACGAAACCGGTCAGGAAGAGCGAAAGCCCGACGATGACGGCATTGGGCGGCGCGGTCTGGGTGCCGATGGCCGTGCGCAGCAGCGAGAGCACCACGGCGATGCGCACGAAGCTGGTCACCATGATCAGGATCGAGGGGGCGACCGACAGGATGGTGATGAGGCCGATGAGCTGGATCACCCGCTCGTTGACGCCGGCACCCTGGCCCAGATTGATCGAGATGTCCTGGGCAGCGGCCGGGCCTGCGGCAAGGCCAGCGGCAATGAGGGCACACAGCACCGCCGCGCGGCGCAATGCCGGGCGCCTGCGCATCCTGCCGTGTGGGGTCGTCGGGGCCATTGCCGTTCCGCGCCATCCGAATCGCTGCCCGGAAGTTTAGCAGGTCGGGGGCCGGGCCTGTGGTCGGCGACGCGCCAGCCTGCGCGGCGGTCATGCCGCGCGGCGCCGGCGGATTGGGCCAGGAAGACGGGGAAAGTCTCCTGTCATCGTCCCTGGCCTCGGCCCGCATGTCCGCCGCAGGCCCAAACCGGCGATTCCGCGGTTCCGGCGAGGCGGGGAGGGGCCGGGTGGGACATTTCGTCCCGCGCCGCCGATGTCACGGCCTGGCGCCCGGCGACGGCGCTGCCCCCCTGGTGCGGGCGGCGAGACCGCGGGTCAGGGCTTCGGCGGTGTCGGTCCACGTCCGAGCAGAGCCGCCATCTCCTCCTCGAGGCTATCGAAGACGGATTTTTCGTCGGCCGAGAGGGCCTTGGCGGGGGGCGCGGGCTGCGGGCGCGGCGGCGAGGCCGGTGCGGCGGGTTTCGCTCCGGCCGGCGGGGGGGCCGTGCCGATCGGCTTGCGCAGGGCGGCTTCGAGGCGTGCCGCGACATCATCGGCGCCGGTGCCGGCAGCGGCGGGCGGCGCCGGACGGGGCGGCGGAACCGGCGTTCCCGCACGGACCGGCTGGGTGACGACGGGGGTGATGCGCGGCACCTCGGCACGGGCCGGCTCGGCGCGTGCAGGCTCGGG
>CALRLZ020000049.1:0-25241 GCA_943368975.1 Archangium gephyra | reverse complement strand
GCGCGGCTGGAGGCGGCAACGGCGCTGCCGACGATGAGGCCAACGGCCAGGGCGCCGATGCCAAGGGCGGCGTTGCGCGAGCGCGCCTCGGCCGGCGGGGCCATGGCAAGCGACAGGGTGGCGGCGGCGACGGCGGCGAGAGCGAAGGTCTTGAAGCGGGTCATGGCGGTGGTCCCTCTGGTGTGGCAGGGGCGTCTCCCGCCCCGATGTCCAGACCCTAGGCCCACCCCACAGCCCTCCCTGTTCCCGTCGGAACAGGGGCATGATTTTCTGCAAAAACCTCCGGACCGGCCTCCCGGAGCATTTCGAGATCACAGGCTGTCTGCGCCGACGCGATCGCCGGCTTGGCGCGCGGAAGTCCGTCCCGAAGCAGGTCATCGGCAAGGCGGCCGATGACATGATTCCCGCGATTCAGGAGCGACCACCGTCCACCGACAGGATCTGGCCGCTGATCCAACCGGCCTGGTCGCTGACCAGGAAGAGCACGGCATGGGCAATGTCCGCTGCCGTGCCGAGGCGACGAAGATGGATGGATTCCACCAGCCGCTTCTGGCCGTCGGGGCCATAGGCGTTCCATTGCCGTTCCGTCGCCGGATTCGAGCGCACGAAGCCCGGCGCGATCGCGTTGCAGGTGATTCCGGATGGCCCAAGGTCCTGGCTGAGCTGCTTGGTCAGGCCGACCAGTGCATGTTTCGCCGCCGTATAGGCCTGGATGCCGGTCAGGCTCGGACGCAGGCCCGCACCTGACGCGATGTTGACGATGCGGCCATGGCCAGCGGTCCCCATCGGCCCGCTGACGGCCTGCGCCAGCCAGAAGGCACCGTCGACATTGGCTTCGAACAGCACGCGCCATTCGTCCTGGGTGACCGCGGCGATCGGGCGGCCGACCTGGCCACGCACGCCGCCGGCTGCGTTGACGAGGATGTCGATGCGCCCCTGCGCCGCGACCACCTCCGCCACGGCCGCATGGGCGGCGGCCCGGTCGGACACGTCGAGCCGATGGGCGGCAAAGCCCTCGGCCGTGGCGAAACCGGCGAGCCCGTCGCCGTCGAGATCGGCGACCACGACGGTGGCGCCGGCTGCACGCAGCGCCAGGGCGATGGCCTTGCCGATGCCCTGTGCGGCCCCGGTAACGAGGGCGACGCGGCCGGTCAGGTCGATGTGCATGTGTCGATCAGGTCCTGGAAGGTGGCCATGTCCATGGGGCGAACGCCGTCCTCGATGGCGTGGATGAGTTCCACGAGCTTGGCGATCCCCTGCGTCTCGACGCCAGCTTCCGCCCCGAGACTGGCGATCACCCCGATCTGCGGATCCACTTCGGTGCGGCGCTTGCGCACCGCCAGGTCCCGCCAGATGCCGGAATGGGTCTTGGCGGTATGCCGGTTGAATTCGGCAAGCGCCGCGATGGAGGCCCGTGCCCCCTCGGCCGAGGCTCCCGGAGCGAAAGCTGCGGGATCGAAGCCGTTGAAGCCGATGGGCACCACGCCACGTGCTTTCGCAACCGCCATGACCTCGCGGCCGAGGCGTTCGAAGACGATCGTCCGCCGCGGGTCGGCGAAGTTCTCCGTCATCGAATCGTTGGTCAGGGCAGTGGCGAAGAGCATCGCGCCATAGGCGAGCTTGCCCCACAGATAGCCCCAGATATTGTCGGTCAGCACCGCAACCGGCTCGAAGAGGGCGAGCCTGGCATGCATCGCCCGCGTCCGCTCGCGCACCGTGCCGTCGATCTCGCCGACGACGACCGCAGCGCGGTTGCCGAAGAGGATCTCGCCGGGGCCAAGCCAGTCGGCGCCGAAATTGACGAAGCAGCCCATGGTGCGATCGGCGCCCACTGCGGCGGCGATGGCAAGCTCATTGAGACCGTTCTGGGCGGAGAGCACGTAGCCGTCAGCAGCGAGATGGGGCGACAGCTGCTGCAGAGCCGTCTCCGTCGCCTGGGCCTTCACGGCCAGAACGACGATGTCGTAGGTGCCTGTGACCTCGTCCGGGGTCCGCGCCGGCACCACCTGGATGAAGTCCTCGATAGGGCCGGAAATATGCAGGCCGCGGGTGCGGCAGGCCTCGACATGCTCGGCGACCTGATCGACCAGCACAACCGGCAGACCGGCCCGCGCCCAATAGGCACCGAGCGTCCCGCCGATGGCGCCGGCGCCCCAGATCAGGATGGGTCTCTCCGCCATCGGCCTGTCCTTCATGCGAGGGACGGCGGCGACCCCGGGGGCCGCCGCCGCATGGCGTCATCGCGCCGGGCGGATGTCCATGGCGAGCGTGTCCTCGTCGACCCGCGGCGACAGCGTCAGCCTGGCCCTGTTCATGGCCCAGGCCGAAGAGACGGCGACGATCGGCAGCCGCTGCTTGTCGGCAGAAACCAGCGCATTGGCGTCTTCCAGGAGCTTGCGACGCTTCGCCTCGTCCATCTCGATGGCCGCATCCTGCAGCAGCTTGTCCATCTGGGGATTGGCATAGCCGAGGACGTTGAAGGCACCCATGCGGCGTTCGCGATCGTTCGAATGGACGAGAGAGGAGAGGGTGTAATGCGCTTCGCCGGTCAGCGTGCCCCAGCCGGACATCGACATGGAATGTTCGCCGCGCGTCCGCGCCGGGAAGAAGACCGCCGCCGGCATGCCGTTCGGCTGGGCCTCGATGCCGATGGCCGCGAGCATCTGGGCGATCGCCGTACCGACATCGCGGTCACCCGGAAGGCGGTCGTTGGTGAAGGCGAAGGGGATGCGGAAGCCGTTGGGGAAACCGGCCGCCGTCAGCAGGCGCCTGGCCTCGGCCGGATCATGGCGCAAGGCCGGAAGGGCGGCGTTGAAGCCGAAAATGGTCGGTGTCACCATCTGGTTGACCGGCTTGCCCAGCCCTTCCATGGCGACCTCGGCGAGCGCCGTGCGGTCGATCGCCAGATCGATGGCCTGGCGAACCCTCAGGTCGCGGAACGGATTGGCCGGCAGCGCCGAGCCGTCCTTGGCGGTGATGCCGTTCGCCCGCTCACGCATGTCAAGTTCGACATTGAAGACATAGACCGTGTCGACGGTCTGAACCGTCAGGCGGTTGTCTCGGCGCAGGGTGGCAACATCGGAGGCAGGGACACGGGTGATGAGGTCGAGCTGGCCGGCGCGCAGCTGGGCGACGCGGGCCGCATCATTCGGAATCTCGCGGCGGACATGGCGCTCCCACGGCTCCTTGGGGCCCCAGTAGCCGTCGAACCGGGCGAGCACGAGCTCGCCGCGCGGCTGCCAGGAGACGTAGCGATAGGGACCTGTGCCGATGGCCGCCCGGCCGGAATTGAAGGCCTCGTTGGCCGTCTCGCGCGTCAGTCCTGCCGCCGCCTTGGACGAGACGATGAAGAGACGGATGAAGTCATTCGGCAGGTTCGGCGCCGGCCCGTCGGTGACCACGTGGATCGTGTGGGAGTCGATGATGCGCGTCTCCTTGACGCGCCGGACATAGATGGTCGTCGGATTGGGGCCGGAGACCACCGGAATCCGCTCGATGGAGAACTTCACGTCTTCCGCGGTGAAATCCGACCCGTCGTGAAACTTGACGCCGCGGCGCAGCTTGAATTCCCAGGTCGTGGCGTCGACGACCCGCCAGCTCTCGGCCAGGCGCGGTTCTAGTTCCAGGCCACGGCCGGACCAGACCAGCGTGTCGAAGACATGTTTCAGGGCTTCGGCATGGGTACCGGTCGCCGTGAAATGCGGATCGATCGAATCGGGACCGCCACGCACGCCGATGGTGAGGGTCTGGGCATGGGCGGATGGCGCCGTGCCGGGCAGCAGGGTGGCGACGCCCAGCAGGCCGAGCATCAGGGAACGTCTGAGAATACGCATGGGAACCTCCTGGTCGGGTACCGGATCCGGTGGCGGGCACCACCCGTCATCGCCCATTGAAAAGGCGTGCACACCTCCTAGTCAATCCCTTGTGGAACCATTTCATGCCGATATAATCGGCCTCTGGATCAAGGAAGTTCTCTTTGGAACCATCTATTGCCTCCTCGCGCATTGCCGAGCCGGAAGTCGCGAGCCCCCAGCGGCGTCTCGACGCCTTCACCCATGCGCGCCTGTGGAAGAATCCCTGCGGTTTCGCGGCGCGGTTCAACTATCTGGCCCTGCGCTACAACCAGCCGCTCTATGGCTGGGTCGAGGAGCGCTTCGGCCTGTCGCGCCCGGAATTCGTCATTCTCTACAGCCTCGGCATCATGGACGGCGTCACGGCCTCGGAGATCGCCTCCTCCACCGCCTTCCCGAAAAACACGCTGAGCCGCGCCGTCGGCGTCCTCGCCAAGCGCGGCCTTGTCCGGCGCGGGGCCGACGCCGCGGATCGCCGGGCCCAGCCGCTGCATCTCACGCCGGCCGGCCAGGACCTCCTGGCCGAGGCCATGCCGCGTTTCGTCGCGCTCGAGGAGGAGATGCTCGAGCCTCTCTCGCTGATCGAGCGCGAGCAATTGTCCATGCTGATGGCGAAGGTCGTGCTCGGCATGTTCCATGCCGGCGACAAGGGGGAGTGAGGCCGCCATGCGGATCGCCGAGATGAACTGGATGCAGGTCGAGGCCCGGTCCCGCACGGACCTGCGCGCGGTCCTGCCGGTCGGGTCGACCGAACAGCATGCCGGCCTGAGCCTCTGCGTCGATTCGATCCTGGCGGAACGCGTCGCGCTGGAGGCCGCCGCACCGCTCGCCATCCCGGTCTTTCCGGTGGTGAACTACGGCTTCACGCCGAGCTTCGTCGACTATCCGGGGACCGTGACGCTGCGCCTCTCGACGCTCTGCGCCATTCTCGTCGACGTGCTCGACGGAATGGTGCGGTCCGGCTTCCGCCACATCACCCTCGTCAACGGGCATGGCGGCAACTCGCCCGCCCACGGGGCGATCCTCGAATGGCTCGACCGCAACCGCGGCTGCCAGGTGAAATGGCACAATTGGTGGAACGCCCCGAAGACCTTCGCCAAGGTGCAAGCGATCGATCCCGTCGCCTCGCACGCCTCCTGGATGGAGAACTTCCCCTGGACGCGACTGCCGGACGTCACGGCGCCGACCCACCAGAAGCCGATGCTCGACCTCGGGCGGTTCCAGCAGCTCGATCCCGGCGCCAAGAAGGCCATGCTCGGCGATGGCAATTACGGCGGCCTATATCAGCGGTCCGACGCGGAGATGATGGCCATCTGGGACGTCGCCGTGGCGGAAACGCGCGCCGTCATCGCGGAAGGCTGGGCCTGATCCATGCTGGGCTACATCATCCAGCGCCTGCTGCAGGCCGTCGTCGTGATGCTGGTCATCTCGGTGCTGGTCTTCTGCGGCGTCTATGCGGTGGGTAACCCGATCGATGTGCTGATCTCGCCCGATGCCACCCAGCAGATCCGCGAGGAGGCGATCCGCACCTATGGTCTCGACCAGCCGCTCTGGCGTCAATATCTCGATTTCATCGGCCGGCTCGTCCAGGGCGATTTCGGCAGGTCCTTCGTCTTCGGCTCGCCGGTCCTGCCGCTCATCCTGTCGCGGCTCCCGGCCACGCTGGAGCTCACCCTCGTCGCCGTGGTCGGCGCGACGCTCATCGGCGTGCCTCTCGGCATGTATGCCGGCTACAAGCCTGACAGCCTTGCTGCCCGCGCCATCATGGGCATCTCCATCCTCGGCTTCTCGGTGCCCACCTTCTGGATCGGCCTCGTCCTGATCTTCATCTTCGCGGTGCAGTTCGGCATCCTGCCCGCCGGCAGCCGCGGCGAGACGCGGGAAGTCTTAGGCATCTCGTGGAGCGTGCTGACCGCCAATGGCTGGCAGCACCTGTTCCTGCCGGCGCTCAATCTGGCCCTGTTCAAGTTCGCCATGATGGTGCGCCTCGCCCGCGCCGGCACCCGCGAGATCATGCTCACCGATACCGTCAAATTCGCGCGCGCCGCGGGGGAGAGCGAGGCGACGATCCTGCGCCGCCACGTCCTGCGCCTGATCGCCATTCCCATCGTCACCGTCTTCGGGCTGGAATTCGGCTCCACCCTCGCCTTCGCCGTGGTCACGGAGACGATCTTCTCCTGGCCGGGAGTCGGAAAGCTCATCATCGATTCCATCAACACGCTCGACCGGCCAGTCATGGTTGCCTACCTCATGCTGGTCGCCTTCTTCTTCATCCTCATCAACCTCACCATCGACATCGTCTATGTCGCGCTCGACCCGCGCCTCCGGCTGCGAGCCGCGTCATGACCGCGGGCCCCGTCGCGCAATTCTGGAGCGAGTTTCGCGTCAACCGCGTAGCGGTGGTCGCGCTCGCCGTCGTCGGCACCATCGTCTTGCTGTCGCTGGTGGCGCCGTGGATCACCCCGCAGAACCCCTATGACATGGCCGGCCTGCGCCTCGCCGACGCCCGTCGGCCGCCGGGCTTCGTCAGCCCCGGCACGGGCATCACCCACTGGCTCGGCACCGACGGACAGGGGCGTGACGTCCTTTCGGCGATCCTCTACGGGCTGCGCGTCTCCATCGAGATCGGCCTGTCGGCAGGCATCATCGCCTTCTCGCTGGGCGTCACGCTCGGCACTTTCGCCGCCTATCTCGGCGGCCGCATCGAGGCGCTGATCATGCGCTTCATCGACCTGCAACTGTCCTTTCCCGCGATCCTTCTCGCTCTGGTCCTCGCCGCCGTGCTTGGCCAGGGCAAGTGGCAGCTCGTGGCCGCGCTGGTGACGGCCCAATATGCCTATTTCGCCCGGACCGCCCATGGCGCCGCCGCGACCGAGCGCTCGAAGGACTATGTCGAGGCGGCCCTGTCCACGCCGCTCAAGCCGCATGTCGTCGTGCTGCGGCATATCCTGCCGAACTGCATGCCGCCGCTGATCGTCGTCGCAACGGTCCAGGTCGCCAATTCGATCGCCCTGGAGGCCACGCTCTCCTTCCTCGGTCTCGGCCTGCCGGTCAGCGAGCCCTCGCTCGGCATGCTGATCGCCAATGGCTTCCAGTACCTTCTGTCGGGGCGCTACTGGATCTCGATCTATCCCGGCATCGCGCTGATCGTGCTCATCGCCTCCATCAATCTCGTCGGCGATCAGGTGCGCGACCAGCTCAACCCGCGGCTCCGGCGATGAGCGGCCCCCTACTCGTCGTCGAGGGTCTGGCCACCGAGTTTCCGACACGGGCCGGCATCGTGCGGGCGGTGCGCGAGGTCAGCTTCCATGTCGAGGCTGGCGAAATCCTCGGCCTGGTCGGCGAATCCGGGTCGGGCAAGAGCGTCACCGGCTTCTCGATCCTCGGGCTCATCGACCCTCCCGGGCGGATCACCGGCGGCTCGGTCAGGCTGGCGGGGCGCGAGCTGGTCGGCCTGCCCGCCCGCGACCTGCGCGCCATGCGCGGCCGGGAGATCGCCATGGTCTTCCAGGACCCGGCGGCGACGCTCAACCCCGTCCTGCGCATCGGCGACCAGATGGCCCTCGCCATCCATGCCCACGAGACTGTCGGCGCCGCGGCGGCGCGGGCGCGCGTGGCGGAGGTTCTGACCCTGGTCGGCATCCCCGATGCCGCGCGCCGGCTCGACGCCTATCCCCATCAGTTCTCCGGCGGCATGCGCCAGCGCGTCGCCATCGCGACGGCCCTGCTCAACCGGCCGAAGCTGATCATCTGCGACGAACCGACGACCGCTCTCGACGTCTCCGTCCAGGCACAGATTCTCACGGAGATGCGGGCCCTGGCACGCGATACCGGGACGGCGCTGATCTGGATCAGCCATGACCTCGCGACCGTCTCCTCCCTCGCCTCGCGCATCATCGTCATGTATGCGGGCCGGGTCATCGAGGAAGGACCTATCCGTCAGGTGCTCTCGGCGCCGCGCCACCCCTACACACGGGGATTGCTCGACTCCCTCCCCGCCAAGGCCGTTGCCGGCAAGGACCTGATGCAGATCCCCGGCGCGCCCCCCTCGATGCTGGCGCTGCCGCCGGGCTGCGCTTTCGCGCCGCGGTGCCTGCGGGCGGACGCGGCCTGCGATGCCGAGCCGGCCCCGACGGTCATCGGCGATCGCCGCTGGCGATGCCATCATCCGCATGCGGAGCCGACCTCATGAGCACCGCGATCGTCGAGGTCCGCAACGTCTCGCGCCGCTTCGCACCGACCCCCTCCATCGGCGAGCGCATCGCCGGACTGTTCGGGGCCTATGTCGAGAACCGGACGGTCCATGCGGTCGACCGCGTCAGCCTCGACATCGCCCCCGGCGAGGTCCTCGGACTCGTCGGCGAGTCCGGCTGCGGCAAGTCCACACTCGGCCGCGTCATCGCGGGAATCCACCCGCCGAGCGATGGCGAGGCCTTCATTCACGGCGAGCGGGTGATGGGGGGATCACGCCGCAATGTGAAGACGACGACGCGCGTGCAGATGATCTTCCAGGATCCGTTTGGCTCGCTCGACCCGCGTTTCCGCGTCGGAGCGACGATCGCCGAGGGGCCTATCGCCCACGGCCTGATCCGACGCGCCGAGGCCCGCGCCGAGGTCGTCCGCTGGCTCTCGGCCGTCGGCCTGCCGGCTGATGCGGCGGACCGCTTTCCGCATCAGTTCTCCGGCGGCCAGCGCCAGCGGATCGCCATCGCGCGGGCCCTCGCCATGCAGCCCGACATCCTCGTCTGCGACGAGCCTGTTGCCTCGCTCGACGTGTCCATCCAGGCCCAGATCATCAATCTGTTCCTGAAGCTGCGGCGCGAGCTCAACCTCACCATGCTGTTCATCAGCCATGACCTCGGGGTGATCCGGCATATCTGCGACCGGGTGGCGATCATGTATCTCGGGCGCATCGTCGAACTCGGCCGGACAGAGGACATCTACACCCGCCCCGCCCATCACTACACGCGCGCCCTGCTCGACAGCGTGCCCAAGCTCGTGACGGCCGGCGACGACCTCGTCAGCTTCCGGCCGATCAGCGGCGAACTGCCCTCGCCGCTCGCGCCGCCGCCCGGTTGCCACTTTCACCTGCGCTGCCCAGCCGCTGACGCGCGATGCCGCAGCGAGGCCCCCGATCTCCGCGACCTCGCCGATGGTCGGCGCGCGGCCTGCCACCACCCGCTGATCGACGACAGGACGTGACCCATGGAACCGTGGCAATGGGACGAGGCGGAATGGCGCGGTCGCGTCGAACATGTGCGCGCCGGACGGTCGCTGAAGCCGGCCAGCTGGCCCGGCGGCGCCCGTTGCGCGGTTGCCCTCTCTTTCGATTCCGACCACGAGACCAATGAGCTGCGCGACGGCGGCAATTCGATCGGACGGATGTCCTGGGGGCAGTATGGCGCGCGCAGGGGCATCCCCCGCATCCTTTCCGTGCTCGGTCGACAATCGGTGCCCGCCACCTTCTTCGTGCCGGCTGTGGCGGCCCTGCTTCATCCCGACGAACAGCTCCGGGTCATTGCCGAGGGCCACGAGATCGGCCTGCATGGCTGGATCCACGAGCTCAACTCGGTCCTTCCGGAGGCGGTCGAGCGCGACCTGCATTTTCGCGCCGCCGACCAGCTGGAGAAGATCACCGGCATCCGTGCCGTCGGCATGCGGACCCCGTCCTGGGACTTCTCTCCGTCGACGCTGAAGATCCAGCGCGAACTCGGCCTGATCTACGATTCCTCGCTGATGGCTGACGACGATCCCTATGAACTGGTCGAGGACGGCGTGCCCACGGGCATCGTCGAACTGCCCGTCGAGTGGATCCGCGACGACGCCCCCTATTTCAACATGGACCGCTTCAAGGGGCTGCGCCCCCACACGCCGCCACCGGCGGTTCTCGACATCTTCAGGCGCGAATTCGACCGCGCCCATGACGAGGGCGGGCTGTTCCTGCTCACCATGCATCCCCACGTCATCGGCTATCGCTCGCGCATCTTCATCGTCGAAGAGCTGATCTCGCACATGAAGGCCCGCGGAGGGTGCTGGTTCGCCACCCATGCCGACATCGCACGCCACTGCGCGGCCGGGCTCGCCGGATAGCCGTCATATCACGCCCCATGCCGGGAACCGCCGTGAACGGGATCGGCCCCCGCGGCGATGGAAAATTCAGGCGGCGTGATCTTCTTCATGCGCCCGGCAGACGCTAGCCTTCGCGGCCGGCGACGCGCCGAGCGCCCGTCGCCTCGGCGGGCTTCGACTGCGGATGAAGGGTGGAGTGTGATCGCCATGGGGACCAAGCCGCAGCGGGGCGTCGGCGCGATCGAGACGGGCAGCCGGATCCTCCACGCTTTTGTGACGATCGGGCGCCCCTGCATGCTGCGCGACCTGGCCGAACATGCCGGCATGACCCCGGCGCAGGTCCACGCCTATCTCGTCTCCTTCAAGAGCGCCGGCCTGGTCGAGCAGGAGGACGGCTCCGGCCTCTACCGGCTGGGACCGATGGCGCTCAGTCTCGGTCTGGTCCGGCTTCGCACCCATGACCCCCTCCGGATGGCGAGCGAGGCCATCGTCGCCTTCTCGACCGAACAGGCCGCCATGGTCGCGCTGTCTGTCTGGGGCACCTATGGCCCGACCATCGTCCAGGTGCAGGAGGGCCCCCACCAATTGCACGTCAATGTGCGGGCCGGGACCGTCTTCTCGATCACCGGGACCGCCACCGGACGGGTCTTCGCCGCCCATCTGCCGGATAGGCTGATTGCCGAACGTGTCACCGCCGAACGGACCGATCGCGCGACCCAGCGCATCGGCGAGGCGACGACCCTGGCCGATCTGAAGCGCCATACGACCTTCATCCGCCGCCACGGCTTTGCGCCGATCGAAGGCCAGCCCGTGCCCGGCGTGAATGCCATCGCGGCACCTGTCCGGGATTACACTGGCCAGCTTCAATGCGTCGTGACCATGATCGGCGCCGCCGGCATGCTGGAGACGAGGTCAGGCGGCGCAAGGGCGGAAGCGATGCTGGCCTTTGTCGGGAAGCTCTCGTCAGATCTGGGATACCGGGCACCGTGAAGACCCGGTGACGGAAGGGAGAGCGTGATGAAGCTTCAGGATCGTGTGGCGCTGGTAACCGGTGCCGGCGGCGGCATCGGGCGGGCGCTCTGCCTCGGACTGGCGCGGGAAGGCGCCATCGTGATCGCGACAGACCGCTCTCCGGATGCCTGCGCGGCCGTTGCCGCCGCCGTCGTGGCCGCTGGCGGACGGGCGGAATGGGCGGCGCTTGATGTTACCGACCGGGCGGGCGCCGCCGACATCCTGTCCAGCGTGATGGCGAAGACCGGGGACATCTCGATCCTGGTCAACGGCGCCGGAATCTGCCCGCGCCACGGCATCGACGACCCGAGCCTTTTCGAGGCCTGGGACGCGGTGATGAAGGTCAATCTGGACGGCGCACTCAACGTCACGATGGCGGTTCTGCCGGCGCTGAAGCGGACCCGCGGCTGCATCGTCAACATCGCCTCGATCGCCGCCTTCGTCTCCACCGCGACCTCCCTCGGTTATTCGACGTCCAAGGCAGCCCTGAAGATGCTGACGCAGAACCTAGCCCAGGAACTCGCCCCCAGCGGCGTCAGGGTCAATGCCATCGCTCCCGGAACGATCGCCACCGAGATGACCATCGCCACCCGCAGCGACCCGGCGCGGGCAGCCAGGTTTCTCGCCCGCATCCCGATGGCGCGCTTCGGCGAGCCCGAGGAACTGGTCGGTCCGGTCGTCTTTCTCTGCTCGTCCATGGCGACCTACGTCACCGGAACCACCCTCGTCGTCGACGGCGGCTATCTCGCTGTCTGAGCAGCGAAGGCCGGCCCCGCCGAACGGCCGCTTGCCAAGCGGGCGAAACCTCGCCTAGCGTAACGAACGAATTCGTTCATCGCGAATTCGTGGCGACCCCCACCCCGAGAGGGAGGCCCTTCCGTGACCGCAATCGTGACGGACACGCTCGTCGTCGGCTCAGGCGCCGGTGGCCTCGCCGCGGCCGTCACCGCCCGGCTCGGCGGACTCGACGTGATCGTGGTCGAGAAGGAGGCCCAGTTCGGCGGAGCCTCGGCGCGTTCGGGCGGATGGCTCTGGATTCCGTGCAATCCGCACGCCCGCGCCGCCGGCATGGAAGACAGCCCGGCCGAAGCCCGCCGCTACCTGCAGCACGAGGCGGCCAATCATTTCGACGGGGACAGGGTCGACGCTTTCCTGGCCAACGGACCGGACATGGTGTCGTTCTTCGAGCAGAACACCGCGGTGAAATTCGTTCTCGGCCCGGCCTTCTCCGACTACCACCCGGATGCCCCCGGCGCGAAGCCCGGCGGCCGCTCCATCGTCGCCGAGCCCTTCGATGGCCGCGAACTCGGACCCGAGATCAAGCGCCTGCGCCCGCCGCTCCCCGAGATCACCTTCCTCGGCATGATGATCGGCTCCGGCAAGGAGCTGCTGCACTTCTTCAACGTCACCCGGTCGCTGAAATCGGCCGGCTATGTCGGCATGCTCCTGGCGCGCTACGCGCGCGACCTCGCCCTCCACGGCCGCGCCATGCGGCTGACCAATGGCAATGCGCTGATCGGCCGGCTGGCGAAATCGGCCCTTGACCTCGGCATTCCCATCCGCACGTCGAGCGGCTTGCGCGAACTGATCGTCCGGGACGGCCGCGTGGTCGGAGGCATCGTCGAGACCCCCGAGGGCCCGGTCGAGATCCATGCCCGCCGCGGTGTCGTGCTCGCCGCTGGCGGCTTCCCCCGCAATGTCGAGCGTCGCAAGGCGCTCTATCCCCATGCCCCGACGGGACAGGAACACTTCTCGCCCGCGCCGCCCGGCAATACCGGCGACGGGCTCGGTGTCGCCGAGCGGGTCGGCGCCGCCATCGTCACCGACTATCCCAATCCTGCGGCCTGGGCGCCGGTCTCGCGGGTGCCGCGCCGTGACGGCTCGACCGGGCTCTTTCCGCATTTCATCGATCGCGCCAAGCCGGGCGTCATCGCCGTCACGCCGGCCGGCGAGCGGTTCGTCAACGAGGCCAACTCCTATCACGACTTCATGCAGGGGCTGTTCAAGGCGACACCGAAGGGAACCGACGTCAGGGCCTATCTCATCACCGACCATCCGACGCTGCGGCGCTACGGCCTCGGCTTCGTCAAGCCCTTTCCCGTGCCGCTCTCGCCCTATCTCGGCAATGGCTACCTGAAGAAGGGGCGGACATTGCGGGACCTCGCCGTCGCGACAGGCATCGCCCCCGAGGCCTTCGAGGCGACGGTGCGCGGCTTCAATGAAGCCGCGCGACGCGGCGAGGACCCCGCTTTCGGCCGCGGCAGCACCGCCTACAACCGCTATCTCGGCGACCCCGACGTCAAGCCCAACCCCTGTGTCGCGCCGATCGAGACCGGCCCTTTCTATGCCGTCGAGGTGGTGCCGGGCGAACTGGGGACCTTTGCCGGCATTCGCTGCGATGCCCATGCGCGCGTGCTGGACGCGACGGGGGCCCCGATCGAGGGTCTCTATGCCGCCGGCAACGATGCCGCCAGCATCATGGGAGGCAATTATCCCGGCGGCGGCATCACGCTCGGCCCGGCCATGACCTTCGGCTACATCGCCGCCAGGCACATGGAACAGAACCCTGTCGCCCCGTCGGACGAGGAGTTGCCGCAGGGCACACGTGCCTGATCACGCCTAGACGGCCTCCTGGTACCCGCCGAGGATAGGCCGACATCACCAAGGCCGAATGGCCAAGCGGGCTTCTGTGACCTGCCGGAGGAGGAAACGGCGATGAAACTCTTGAGGACAGTGACGGCCGGGCTTGCGCTTCTGGCTGCGGCGACCTGGATGCCGGTGGCGGAGCCCGCCATGGCGCAGCAATCGCGGACATTCGATCTGCAGCACGGCTTCCCCATCAACCTGCCCTCGCTCGGACCGAGCCCGGGCCGCTGGGCGCAGATGGTCGATGCCATGACCAATGGCGAGATCAAGATCCGCGTCCGCAATGCCGGCGAATTGTCGCCGCCGCTCGAGATGTTCGGTGCCGTCTCGTCCGGCGCCATTCCCATGGCCTTCGACTGGATGGGGTACTGGGCGAACCAGATCCCCGTCACCAATCTCGTCAGCGCCATGCCCTTCGGCGCATCGCCGGAAATCCTGCTCGCCTGGATGTTCCGCGGCGGCGGCCTCGAGATCATCCAGAAGGCCTATGACCCGCACAACGTGGTCATCCTGCCCTGTCACCTCGTCGATTCCGAGGCCGGCGGCTGGTTCCGCAAGGAGATCAACTCGGTCGACGACCTGAAGGGCCTGCGCATGCGCATCGCCGGCCTCGGCGCCCTCGTCCTGTCGAAGCTCGGCGTCTCGACGCAGCTGGTGCCCGCAGGCGAGATCTTCGTCGCCCTGGAGCGCGGACGCATCGACGCCACCGAATTCTCGCTGCCCTCGATCGACCGCGGCCTCGGCTTCTATCGCGTCGCCAAGAACTATTACTTCCCCGGCTGGCACCAGCTCGCGACCTGGGATTCGATCATCATCAACAAGGGCGTCTGGAACTCGTTCACCGACCGGCAGCGCATGATCATGCGCGAGGCCTGCATGGCGAACGTGACCTTCAACATGTACGACCAGATCGACACCCAGCGTACCGCCCTCGAATATTATCGCACCCAGGGCGTCACCATCCGGCGCTTCCCCGACACGGTGCTCACCGCCCTGCAGAAGGCCTCGGAAGAGGTTCTGAACGAGCAGGCGGCGCGCGATCCGCTGTTCAAGGAAGCCCTCACCAGCCTGCGTGACTACATCACGAAGGTCGGCGAGTGGCGCGAACTGCAGCGCATCCCCGCGCCGCAGCGCTGATCACGGCCGGCCACATGGCCAGACGGCCGGCGCCTCGCGTGCCGGCCGTCGCTTGCAAGGAACCCGGCCTGTGGATGCTGCGCTGAAGCTTCTGGATCGGACCAGCCGCCTGGCAAGCGGCTTCTGCCGGCTCGCGAGCTGGACCCTGCCGCTCGTCATCGTCGTCATTCTGGCGACGGTCCTGGCCAGCCAGCTGCGGCTGTCCACCATCGTCGTCTGGGGCTTCACGCTTCCTCTCTTCGGTGACCGGCTGACGGTCACCGGCCTGACCGAACTGCAATGGCATCTCTTCGCCGTCATGGTGATGCTCGGCATCGTCTATGCGGTCGAGACCGACGCCCATGTGCGCATCGACTTCATCGCAGGCCGCTGGACGGCGCGCACGCGCGTCATCATCGAACTGATCGGCGATACCTTTCTTCTCCTCCCCTTCACGCTGTTCATGCTGCACTTCTCGTGGCGCTTCACCGGAACCGCCCTGCGGACCGCCGAACGCTCGACGACCGGCGGGCTGGAGGATCGCTATCTCGTCAAGGGCGTGATGCCGCTGGGTTTCGCGCTGCTGGCGATCGTCGTCCTGGTGAAGATCATCCAGCATGTCGTCGCTCTGGTCGGGCAGGGGCGCGATCCCGCTACCGTCGACTGGTTCGGCCGCCGGCAGGGCGCGAACCCCGAAGAAGGGATGACGACGTGACCGGACAATGGCTCCCCATCGCCATGCTCGTCATTCTCGTCGCGGGGGCCTTCAGCGGCTATCCCATGGGCTTCGTCATGGCCGGCATCGCCGTGGCCTTCTGCCTCGTCGCCGACGTGCCCATCGCCTTCCTGTTCACCTTCGTGACGCGCATCTACGCCGGCATCCTCGCTGACTGGCTCCTGCTGTCGATCCCGCTCTTCGTCTATATGGGTCTGATGCTCGACAAGTCCGGCATTGCCGGGCGGCTTCTGACCTCGCTGGCGCGGCTGATGGGACCCCTTCCTGGCGGCTATGCCATCGCCGTGGCGGTCATCGGCATCATCATGGCGGCGTCGACCGGCATTGTCGGCGCTTCCATCGTCATGCTCGGCCTGCTCGGCCTGCCGGCCATGCTCGAACGCGGCTATGACCCGCAGATTGCCACCGGCATCATCGCTGCGTCCGGTACGCTCGGCATCCTCATCCCGCCCAGCATCATGCTGGTCGTCTTCGGCGAGGTGCTCCAGGTCTCGGTCGGCGATCTTTTCCTCGGCGCCCTTGTCCCCGGCATCCTTCTCGGTCTCCTGTTCATCGTCTGGATCCTGATCGGCTCGGTCTTCTGGCCGCAGCGTATGCCGGCCATCGAACGGCGCGAGGGCATCCCGATCGGCGCGCTGCTGCTTGAGGCCGCAGCCAATCTCGTGGCGCCGCTCGGCCTCATCCTCGCCGTTCTCGGCTCCATCGCGGCCGGGATTGCGACACCCACGGAGGCGGCGGCCATCGGCGCTCTCGGCGCCACCCTGCTCGCGGCCTTCTCCGGCGAGTTCCGCTGGTCGTCATTGCCGTCGATCCTTCACTCGACGACGCGGACCACTGCAATGATCGCCATGGTGATGATCGGTGCGACCTGCTTCACGGGCCTCTTTCTGCGCATCGGCGGCGACGACCTCGTCCGCAACATGCTCTTCGTCGACACGGTCGGCCCCTGGGGCGTCCTGATCATCATCATGCTGGCGGTCTTCATCCTCGGCTTCGTGCTGGAATGGGTGGAGATCACCTTCATCCTCATCGTGCTCGTTGCCCCGATTGTCGCCGACCTCGATTTCGGCATGGGGCTCACCCGCGAGGAAACGCTGATCTGGTTCGGCATCCTCGTTGCCATCAACCTGCAGACCTCCTTCATTTCGCCGCCCTTCGGCGCATCGCTCTACTATCTGAAGGGCATCTGCCCGCCGCATGTCACGATCGGCACGATCTACCGAGGGGTGACGCCCTTCATGATGATCCAGCTCATTCCGCTGCTGATTGCCATGGCCTGGCCGCCGCTGATCCTGTGGCTGCCGAAGCTCATGCGCTGACGGTCGCCGCGACCCCGCCGGTGACAGTCGGCCGCAACGAGCGCGTCCGCCACCGGTGATGACGGCAGGACGCGCCCTCGCCACAGCGACCAGCATCGACAGCCGCGCGCGACTCCAGCGCCGCTGCAGGGCTCGCCCGACCGCCGGTCTTGATTGTTGACAATCGACAATCGGCGCTCTTGACTGTCGGGAGACGGCGCTTCAGCCCGGGGCCGGACGGAGGGAACCATGACCATCGATCGACGGATATTTGCCGCATCCCTCGTTGTCTCGGCGGGAGCGACGCTCGTCGCGCCGGCCATTGCCCAGGGCGCGGGCACCCTGGACGAGGTCAAGCGCCGCGGCTCGCTGCGGGTCGGCGTTACCCAGGCGCCGCCGTGGTATTCCAAGGATCCCCGCACCGGCGAGTGGTCGTCAGGGGTCGGCGTCTCGATCGGCAAGGCCATGGCGGCCGCGCTCGGCGTCCGCTTCGAGCCGGTCGAGGTCACATGGGGCACGGCGATCGCGGCCCTCCAGGCCAACCGCATCGACATCATGTATGTGCTCGACGCCACGCCAGAGCGGGCCCAGGCGGTCGACTTTCCCGCGTCTCCCCTGCTCTACTACTCGCTTGCGATCCTGGCCAAGGACGACCTCGCGGTGCGCAACTGGGAGGACCTGAACAAGCCGGAAGTGCGGATCGCCGTGCCGCAGGCGACGAGCATGGACCGCTTCCTCACGACCAATGTGGCCAAGGCCACCATCCAGCGGTTCCCCGGCAATACCGAGGCCATCGCCGCCTTCCAGTCGGGTCGCGTCGAGGCCGTCTGTCTGTTCCACCCCCCGCTCATCGCGGCGCGCCAGCGTCTCGGCACCGGCAAGATCGTCGTCCCCCAGCCGACCCAGTCGAACCCGTCAAGCGCAGCTGTTCGCAAGGGCGATGCCGCCTTCGTTGCCTGGGTCGACGAGCAGATCGGCGGCTACTATCGCAGCCGCCAGATTCAGGCCTGGTACGAGGAGTTCCTCACCGGCTTCGGCCTCGACCCCAAGGCGGCGCCGCCGATCATCAAGGAAATGCTCGGCTGACGCGGCTCCCGTGTACCGCTGGGACTTCACGCCGATCTGGGCCAATGGCGACCTGTTGCTGGCCGGCCTCGGCAACACGCTTGCCCTGACCGTCGTGGCGCTCGCCGGCGGCCTGCCGGTCGGCCTTGCCCTGGCGCTGGCACGGCTGTCCGGCAGCCGCCTTCTCGCCGCCCCGGCCGGGCTGGTGATCGAGGTGTTCCGGACAACGCCGCCCCTCGTGCAGCTCTTCTGGTTCTATTTCGGGTTGCCGATCATCCTGAAGGTCGAGATGACGCCCTATCTCGCCGCGGCGCTCACCTTCACCATCCAGTCCGGGGCCTTCTTCGCCGAGATCTTCCGCGCCGGGATCGTCTCGGTCGACAAGGGCCAGAGTGAGGCGGCCAGGGCCATCGGCATGAGCAAGGCCCAGGCGATGCGGCGCATCATCCTGCCCCAGGCGGTGAAGCGCATGTTCCCGGCCATGATGGAACGCTCGATCGAGCTGATGAAGACGACCACCCTGGTCGCCACCGTCTCCTATGCCGACCTGCTCTACCAGGCGAACGAACTGGCGCAGAAGACCTTCCGCCCCCTCGAGGTTTTCACAGCGGCGGCCCTCCTCTACTTCCTCATCATCACGCTGGTGAGCATGCTGGGCGCCCTCGTCGAGCGCCGCATGGCGCAAAGCGGCGAGATGGCACGATGACCTATCGCTGGGACTTCACGCCGCTGCTCGACAACTGGCAGGCCCTGGCGATGGGGGCCATCGGCACCCTGCGGCTCTTCGCCGTCTGTCTTTTGCTGGGTCTCGGTTTCGGCCTTGTCGTGGCCCTGGCGCGGCGGTCACGCTGGCGGGTGGCACGCTGGGTCTCCATCGGCTTCATCGAGTTCTTCCGGAACACCCCGGTACTCGTGCAGATCCTGTGGTTCTATTTCGCCCTGCCGATGCTCGTTCCGGTCGAGATTACCCCCTTCACGGCGGCCATCCTCGGCATCTCGCTCAACTCGGCCGCCTATTCGGCCGAGATCTACCGCGCCGGCATCCAGTCGATCGAGCCGGGCCAATGGGAGGCGGCGCGCGCCATCGGCATGTCCGGCCTGCAGACGCTCCGGCGGATCGTCCTGCCCCAGGCCCTGAGGCGGGTCCTGCCGGCGCTGACCAACCGCGGCATCGAGATCTTCAAGATGACGACCCTCGCCTCGGTCGTGGCCTATATCGAGCTGCTGCACCAGGGGCGGCTCATCGCCTCGCTGAACTTCAATCCGCTGGAGGTCTACAGCGTCATCGGCGCCCTCTTTTTCCTCTTCCTCTACCCGCTCGTGCGCGCGACCTATGCGCTGGAGCGGCGGCTGGCGCGGAGCGACTGAGCCATGGACACGCCTCTCCTCCGGCTTGCCGGCCTCGACAAGCGTTTCGGCGACCGGGCTGTCTTTTCCGGCGTCGATCTCGACGTGAAGCGGGGCGACCGCATCGCCATCATCGGCGCATCGGGGTCGGGCAAATCCACGCTGCTCCGCTGCATCAACTTCCTCGAACGCCCCGACGCGGGCCGTGTGATCCTGAACGGTGAGCCGGTCGGCGCCGAGCAGCAGCGCGCGGGGGTCACCGAGATCCGCTACGACGAGGGCAGCCTCAACAGGCTGCGCCAGCGCGTAGGCATGGTGTTCCAGCAGTTCAACCTGTTCCCCCACATGACGGCGCTCGGCAACGTCATGGAGGGCCTCCTGACGGTCAAGCATATGGCGCGCGCGCAGGCCGGCGAACGCGCCATGGCCGAACTGGCCCGGGTCGGCCTCGCCGACAAGGCCGAGGCCTATCCGGCCCATCTGTCCGGCGGGCAGAAACAGCGCGTCGCGATTGCAAGGGCCCTCGCCATGGAGCCGGAGATCCTGCTCTTTGACGAGCCGACCTCGGCCCTCGACCCGGCCCTCGTCGGCGAGGTGCTGGAGGCCATCCAGGCCCTGGCATCGGAAGGGCGCACCATGCTCCTCGTCACCCACGAGATCGGCTTCGCCTACCATATGGCGACCCGCGTCCTTTTTCTCGCCGAGGGCGGCATCTACGAGCAGGGAACGCCGGACGAGGTGCTCAAGGCACCGCGCCGGCCCCTGACCCAGGCCTTTATCGCCGGCCACCGCCGGTTCAGCTTCTGACGGACCATGCCATGACCAGCGCATCGACCTCCACTGCGGGCAGTGCCCAGGGCTATCTCGACGACCCGCGTAACGAGGCGGTCCTCGTCTATGTCGACGGGGCCTTCGTCCCCCGCCACGAGGCCCGCGTCTCCGTCTTCGACAGCGGCTTCGTGCTCGGAGACGGCGTCTGGGAGGGCTTGCGACTCAAGAACGGCCGCCTGATCCAGC
This sequence comes from Archangium gephyra, assembly GCA_943368975.1. Lineage (GTDB taxonomy): Bacteria > Pseudomonadota > Alphaproteobacteria > Rhizobiales > Phreatobacteraceae > Phreatobacter. The sequence goes on along the minus strand of CALRLZ020000049.1, from coordinate 5,085 downwards.
TGGAGGCCCATCTCGACCGTCTGTTCGAGGGAGCCAATTCCATCGCCCTCGACATCGGTCTCAGCCGCGTGGAGGTCGCCGCCGCGGTCAACGAGACCCTGGCGCGCAACGGCATGACCGATGGCGCCCATGTGCGTCTCATGGTGACCCGCGGTGTCAAGAAGACGGTCAACCAGGATCCGCGCTTCATCCTCGGCAAGGCGACCATCGTCATCGTTGCCGAGTACAAGACACCCCGCCCGGAGGCGAAGGCGCGCGGCCTGTCGCTCTTCACCTCCACCTTTCGCACCAGCACGCCGGACGTCTTCGACCTGCGCCTCAATTCGCACAGCCGCCTGAACCTCATCCAGGCGCTGATCCAGGCTATCCATGCGGGAGCCGACGAGGCCCTGATGCTCGACCCGCAGGGCTTCGTCGCCAGCTGCAACTCCACCAACTTCTTCATCATCCGCCGCGGCGCCCTGTGGACCTCGACCGGCGCCTTCTGCTTCAAGGGCCTGACCCGCCAGGCCGTGCTGGATGCATGGCGCGCCGCAGGCCTGCCCGCCGAGGAGCGTCCCTTCACGCTTGCCGAGGTCTATTCGGCCGATGAGGCCTTCATCACCGGAACGCTTGGCGGGGTCACGCCGGTGACGAAGATCGACGGGCGGGTGATCGGCGACGGTGCGCCCGGAGCGATGACCAGGCTCGCCTCCGACCATTACCAGGCCTGGGTCGCCCGATGAGCCGCGCCGCCGCCCTCGCGACCGACACGTCCGTCGCGCCGCTGCGTCGCGCGACTTTCCGCGATCTCGTCGCCGAGCGCCTGCGCCATGCCATTATCGACGGCCGCATCGCGCCGGGCAGCACGGTGACGGAACAGCAGCTCGCCGCCGATTTCGGGGTCAGCCGCGGTCCCCTGCGCGAGGCCATGGGCCAGCTCGTCGAGGAGGGGCTGCTCGTCTCGGTGCCCTATACGGCCACCCGCGTCATGGCGCTGTCGCGCCACGATGTCGGCGAGATCTACTCGCTGCGCACGGCCATGGAACGCCTCGCCTTCGCGCAGATCTGGGACAGGCGCACCGAGGCCTTCGCCGCAACCCTCAGGGCCCGGCACGAGGCCCTGCTGGCCGCGCTGCCCGGGGGCGACGGCTTCGCCGCGTCACAGGCGGAGGTGCAGCTTCACGCGACCGTATACGAGTTCTGCGGTCACAGGCTGCTGCTGGAGACCTGGAACCGGATCGCCCCCCGGCTCCATCTCTATCTCGCAATCCACCAGAAGGCCCATGGGCGCTCCGGTCCCCTCGATGATGCGCACCGGGCCTATGTGGACCTGGCGACCGGTGACCGGCTCGACCTGATGCTGGCGGAGCTCGACCATCACATGCAGCGCGGCCTCGACCGGTTGCAGGACTATGTCGCCCGCATCGCAGGCGCCGCAGCCTGAGGGTCCCCGGTCGGACCGCCACCAGTCTCAGGAGGCGCGGCCGAACATGCGGGCCGCATCGAGGCAGCGGCCACAGGCGGTGATCAGGCAGGCCGCCGCGAAGATCCAGGCGATCATCGCGAAGGAGGCCGGAAACAGGCACATCAGCACGAAGGCGGCGATGGTCTCGGTGCCCTCCGCCAGGCCTCCGGCATGAAAGAAGCCCTTGCGGCCGCGGGCCGTGGTTGCGAGGCCGCGCTTCTCGGCGAGGGTGGCGAAGGCGAGAAAGCTTCCGCCGGACAGCAGGAAACTGGCGACGAGGACCAGGGCGGGGAAGGCATTCGCCGGATCGGCGATGGCGAAGGCGATGGGGATGGCCGCGTAGAACGCGAAGTCCGCGACGATGTCGAGAAAGGCGCCGAGATCGGTCGGCCCGCGCACGCGCGCCACCGCGCCATCAAGACCGTCCGCCAGCCGCGAGACCAGGATCAGCAGTACCCCCCATCCGGGATGACCGGTCGCGATGGCGAGGGCCGCCGCCAGTCCGACCACCAGCCCCGCCGCGGTCATGGCATTGGCGGAGCCGCCACGCCGCGCGATCCAGGCGCCGAGCCGCGCCAGAGGGGCGTCGATGAGGCGTCTGGCGAGAGGGTCGAACATCGGCCGGCGGTCCTCGATCGGCCGGACAGGGCATGTCGCGGCCGGATGAAGATGTGTGACCCGCAGAGCACTTGATCAATCCCCGCCGCGCACCGGGGCCAGGCCGATCGAGACCATCCGCGGCGCGGTGCCGCCATCCGCCGGCCGGCCCGGGATCACATCCCTGCCGCCAGCGCCTCTTCCACCGCGGCCGCCAGCCGGAGCAGGTCGCGGTCGCGCCCGCGGGGCATGACGATCTGCAGCCCGAGCGGCAGGCCCGAACGGTCGAGCCCGCAGGGGACGGAGATCGCCGGCTGGCGCGTATGGTTGAACAATGGCGTGAAGACCGCGTGGCCGCGCGGGCCGACCGGCACGCCGGCGATCGTCTCCGGACCGAGGCGGTCGACGGGCCAGGCGGCGCAGGGGGTGGTCGGTCCGATCGCCGCATCCAGACCCTTGGTGGCGAAGAAGCGCGCGCCGGCGACGGCGACCTGTTCCGACAGGAGCAGCGCGCTGGCGACGTCGGTTCCCGCAAGCGCGAGACCGGCGCTGATCTGCGCTCCCAGATCGGGATCGATGCGGTCCGGCCGGTCCGACCAGGACGCCCCGAAGAGGGCGGCGAGACCGCCCTGCTGGATCGCGCCGAGACCGGCCTCTGCCGCACCGGCCGGCCATTGGGGGTCGCTGTCGAGGATGGTCAGCCCGGCCCGGCGCAGCCGCTCGACACAGGCGGCGACATGGGTGGCGACCTCCGGTTCGACTGGCACGTCGAGGCCCCAGCGCGGGGTGTAGGCGATCCGCATCCGCCGGGCCGGGAGCCCGCCATCCGCCGGCAGGATCGCCGAATGGGGGTCGAGCACGCTGGCGCCAACCATGACCTCGAAGGCGAGGGCGGTGTCGGCGACGGTCCGGGCGATGGGACAGGTGCAGGAAATGGCGAAGAAGGGCTCGGAAAAGCCCGGGCCATAGGGAACGGCGCCGAAGGAGGGCTTGAGGCCGACCAGGCCGGTATGGGCCGGAGGTCGGCGGCTGGAGCCCCCGGCATCGGTGCCGATCGCCAACGGCACCATGCCGCTCGCGACCGCGGCGACCGGGCCGCCGGAGGAGCCCCCGGGGGTCAGGGCCGTGTTCCAGGGATTGCGGGTGGCGCCGTGGAGGAGATTGGTCGTCTGGCCCTTGGCGGCGAATTCCGACGTATTGGCGATGCCGACGATCACCGCACCGGCGGCCACCAGCCGCGCCACGGCCTCGGCGTCCTCCGGCGCGACGAAGTCGCTGAACAGCCGCGAGCCCTGCGTGATCGGTCGACCCGCGACCCAGATATTGTCCTTGATCGCCACAGGCACGCCGGCGAGGGGCAGGCGTTCGCCGGCGGCGATCCGCGCATCGACCCGTGCCGCCCGCACCGCCACATCGTCCCGGTCGACCGAAGTGAAGGCATTGATAGCCCCGTCCAGTTCGCCGATGCGCGCCAGGGCCCGCTCAGCCTCGGCAGCGGCCGTGCTCCGGCCGTCATTGACGGCGGCCGCGATGGCGGCGAGCGGAGGCCAGAAGGCGAAGGCAGCGGTCATGTCGATCGGCAAGGCGGCCTCCTCGGCGGCGGATGGACGAGCAAGACAGGAGACGGAGGATCTTTGCAAGCGGACCCCGGTTCCGCCCGCAAAGCCGCCGGCGCGGGCCGCATGGCGCCCAACGCCATCGCCCGGGACCTCTTGGGGAGGCCCCGGGCGCGGTGGTCGGTAGCGGCGACGGGGATCGCCGGGGTGGATCAGGACCTGAAGACGAAGCCCGGCCCGATCGCGGCATCCGCCGGGATCGGCGGCAGATCGGCGAACAGGGCCGGATGGTCCTGCATCACCTTGACCATGTGCTTGGGTTCGAAATGCTTGTTGACGTCGAAGGTCGCACGCAGGAAGCCGAGGCGGTGCAGCCTGTCGAGGGCTTCGTGCATGGCCCGGTAGTTGTTCGCCGACAGGCGCCGGTCGGCCTGCTGGATGTTGAACTCCATCGCCGTCTCGGCAATGTCCTGCCTCAGGCCCGGAATCCAGCGGGTTGCCACCTGCGCCGCCGGCTTGGGGTTCTTGCGCATCCACTGATCAGCCTCCGACACGGCGATCAGGAACTTCTCGATGGTTGGTCCGTTGGCGGCGACCCAGGGCCGCAAGGCCACATTGAAGCCGACATAGGAAATGGCGTCGCCACCGCGGATGATCTCCACCGCGCCCGGAACGTCCTTCAGCGCAACGATGGGCCAGGGGTCCCAGCCAACGAAGGCGTCGATGCCCCTGGCCAGCAGCGCGACCGTCATATCCGGCGGCGGCGTGTTGACGAGGGTCACGTCGGCCGGGGCCAAACCGCCCTTCTCGAGCAAGGCGAGAATGTAGAGATGGTTGATCGTGCCGAAGGAGGCGGCGATCCGCTTGCCCCGGAGGCTGGCGAGATTGCCCTTGGTGATACCGGAATCGCCGCGTGCGATCAGCGCCATGGTGGCGTCCGACCCGCGCGCCGTGGCCTTGCCGGAATAGTTGGCGAGGGCGACGAGATCCATGCCGCGCACCACGGCACCGATCATCGGCACACCGACCTGCACGATGGCGCTCTCGCCGGCCTGCAGGGCATTCAGCGCGTCGACGCCGGTGGCGTAGGGCCGCGCGATGTCGACGTCGAGGCCCTGTTTCTCGAAGAAGCCGCGCTCGAGGGCGATCGGCAGGCCGATCTGGTCGATGCCGGTGACCATACCGGCCTTGAGCTTGGTCATGGGCTGGGCATAGGCGAGCGCAGGCGCTGCGAGCAGCGTTCCGGCGACGGCCGTCCGTCTCGTGATCATGGTCATCCTCCCTGTTGCAATGGCTCTATCCGCCTCACCCAATAGTGCCGGGCGATGGCGCCGAGTTGGTTCTTGTCGATACCGCGCAGTTCGACGCTGTTGCCTTCCGTTCCGGTGACGCGACCGTAGCGCTGGAACACAAGGATATGGAAACGCTCCGGCGCGAAGGGCAGCGTGATCACGGCGTTGACGCGCGCGCGCTCCGGAAAGCCGG
>CALRLZ020000048.1:0-26424 GCA_943368975.1 Archangium gephyra | reverse complement strand
TGCGCTCTCTCGCACCACAGGATGAGGAGGGTAGTGGATGGCACGATGGTCGCGCGAGGCGTGACGGTCGCGCTTCAGCGGGCCTGGATGCAACTCTCAACCCACCTCATCCTGAGGTGCGAGAGAGCGCAGCGAGCGAGCCTCGAAGGACGCACTTGCCGGAGTGCAGGTCTGCCCCGCCTGCAGCTCAGCCCGTCTGCGCCATCCGCCGACAATGGTAGTCATAGCCCAGGGTGAAGCCGAGGCGCGTGTAGAGGGCATGGGCCTTCACATTGGTCTTGCGCACCTGGAGATAGGCCGTGTGGGCGCCGTGCGAACGGCCCCAGTGCAGCAGCGCGCCGATCATGCGCTGTCCGGCGCCCGATCCGCGGGCGGCGGGCGTGACAGCGAGATCATAGAGGCCGACATAGCCGCGATCGGCCACGGCGAGGCCGAAGCCGACCGCCTGCTTGTCGACATAGACGGTGGCGAAGGCGGTCTCGACCCGGATGGCGCCGACGATGCGGGCGAGCATGTCGCGCTGCCAGTCGGCGAGTTCGTAGGCCCCCGCCGCCCCGTCGATCCAGGCCTGCGAGGGTTCCTCGGAGAGGACGACGGCGGCATCGGTCGCACCCGTCATCTTCACGCGGTCGGCGAGGGAAGCGACCATGACATCGGTCTCGTCGTAGACGGTCCAGCCGGCACTGGCGAGGGCGGCGTCGATCCCCTCCCCGGCCAGCGGGGTGATGCGCACCATCGGCTCGATGCCGGCCTTGCGGTAGAGCGTCCTGACGGTGTGGATGAGTTCCTCGCCGGAGATCGACGAGGGGTAGAAGGGGCTCGCCGCATTGGAGCGTTTGGTATGGCCGCCGGCCATGCGCAGGAGCCAGCCGTCGCAATAGACGGTCTGCAGCGCCGGCCAGGCATTGAAGAGGCGCTCCTCCAGGGTGCGGACGAGGGCGATGTCGGTCATGGGACTTGCCTGTCAGGTGCCCGGCATCCAGCCGGGGGACGCCAGCCTGAAGCCGGCAAATTCGAAACCGGGGGCGACAGTGCAGCCGACCAGCGTCCAGTCGCCGAGGCTCTCGGCGGCCTGCCAGTGGTGCGGCGGCACGACCCCTTGAGGCCGCTCGCCGCCGGCGAGATCGGCGCCGAGGACGAGGTGGGTGACCGGCCCGGCATCGCTCGCCGCCAGCGACAGTCTGAGAGGCGCACCGGCGTGCCAGTGCCAGATCTCGACGGCATCGACCGTATGCCAGTGGGACCGTTCTCCGCGCCTGAGCAGGAAATAGATCGCGGTGGAGGCGGCCCGCCCGTCCGCGCCGGGCGCATCGCGGAAGGTCTCGACGAAGAAGCCGCCCTCGGGATGGGGCTTCAGGCCGAGCAGGGCGATGATGGCGTCGGCGGTCATGGGCTCGGCCGTCATGGCGTCACTTCCTGTTCCGCCCGAAATCCGGATCGGCCGTGTCCTGCCGCTGGTCGATGATCGAGCGGCGGATGGCGCGGGTGCGGGTGAAGAGGTCGAAGAGCTGGTCGCCCTGGCCCCAGCGGATGTTCCGCTGGAGCGCGATCAGGTCCTCGGTGAAGCGGCCCAGCACCTCCAGCACCGCCTCCTTGTTGTGGAGGAAGACGTCGCGCCACATGGTCGGGTCGGAGGCGGCGATGCGGGTGAAGTCGCGGAAGCCGCCGGCCGAGAACTTGATGACCTCGCTCTCGGTGACGGTCTCGAGGTCGGAAGCGGTGCCGACGATGTTGTAGGCGATGAGATGCGGCACGTGGCTGGTGATGGCCAGAACGAGGTCGTGATGGTCTGGCGCCATGACCTCGGTCTTCGAGCCGAGGCCCTGCCAGAAGGCCGCCAGCCTGTCGATGGCGGCGGGATCGGTGTCCGGCACGGGGGTGAGGATGCACCAGCGGCCGTGGAACAGTTCGGGGAAACCGGAATCGGGTCCGGAATGTTCGGTGCCCGCCACCGGATGGGCGGGAATGAGATGGACGCCGGCCGGCATGTGCGGCGCCATCTGCGCGACGATCGAGCCCTTGGTGGAGCCGACATCGGAGACGATGGCGCCTGGCTTCAGGTGCGGTCCGATGGCCTCGGCCACCGCCCCCATGGCGCCGACGGGCACGCAGGCGATGACGAGGTCGGCGTCCTGAACGGCCGCCGCCAGATCGGTGGTCGTCACGTCGGCGATGCCCAGTTCGCGCACGCGGGCGATCACGCTGTCCGAGCGGTCAGCGGCGACGACGGTGCCGGCCAGTGGCAGGATGCGCAAGGCGCGGGCGATGGACGAGCCGATCAGCCCCATGCCGATCAGCGTGACCTTGCCGAAGAGGGGCTGGCCGGTCACCGTGCCATGAACTCGGCGAGGGTGGCGACGAGGTGGCGGTTGGCCTCCTCATCGCCGACCGTCAGGCGCAGCGCATCCGGCAGGCCATAGGCGGCGACCCGGCGCAGGACGAGGCCCTTCGACACGAGATAGGCATCGGCTTCGGCGGCGGTCCTGCCGGCCGCTTTCGGGAAATGAATCAGCAGGAAATTGCCGACCGAGGGGGTGACGGTCAGGCCGAGCTTCTCGATCTCGGCGGTCAGCCAGGGCAGCCAGGTGTCATTGTGCTCGATGGCCTTCTGGACGAAGGCCTGGTCGGCGATGGCGGCGGCACCGGCGGCGATCGCCGCGGCATTGACGTTGAAGGGGCCGCGGATGCGGTTCACCGCGTCGATCAGGTGCGCCGGGCCGACCATCCAGCCGATGCGCAGAGCGGCGAGGCCGTAGATCTTCGAGAAGGTGCGCGTCATCACGACATTCTCGTTCGACGCCACCAGTTCGAGGCCGCTCTCGTAGTCGTTGCGGCGGACATATTCGGCATAGGCGGCGTCGAGGATCAGCAGCACCGATTTCGGCAGGCCGGCATGCAGCCGCTTGACCTCGTCGAAGGGGATGTAGGTGCCGGTCGGGTTGTTGGGATTGGCGAGGTAGACGATCTTCGTCTTCGGCGTCACCGCCGCGAGGATGGCGTCGACATCGGTGGTGAGGTTCTTCTCCTTGACGATGACCGGGGTGCCGCCGGCCGCCAGGATGGCGATCTTGTAGACGAGGAAGCCGTGCTCGGTGAAGATGCCCTCGTCGCCGGGCCCGAGATAGGCGTTGGTCAGCAGCGACAGGAGCTCGTCCGAGCCCGAACCGCAGAGGATGCGGTCGGCGTCGAGGCCGTAGAGGTTGGCGATGGCCTGGCGCAGCTCAGCCGAGGTGCCCTCGGGGTAGAGTTCGAGCTTCCCGGCGAGCTTGCTGTAGCCCGCGATGGCCTGCGGGCTGGCGCCGAGCGGTGTCTCGTTGGACGACAGCTTGTAGACCTTGGCGACGCCCGGCGCGCCGGACTTGCCGGGCACATAGGCATCGATCGCCATCACACCGGGACGGGGAACGGGACGCGTGGCTTCAAGGGTCATGTCGGCACCGGATGTGGGGCGGGCCCGGCGGGTGGACCGTCAGGCGGCTATCGGCTTTGCGGTGTAGCCGACCGTGCGGGCGGCTTCAACAGCCATGCCCGAGGCGGCGTCCTGGGCGATCTCCGCCTCGGAGGCCTCGCGCGGGCCCCAGGCGAGAAGATGGTGGCGCCCACCCTCCTCGGCGCTGGCGAGGACAGCGTCGACCTCCACCGGCGGCCGGCCGGCCAGGGTCAGGGCGACGAGGCGGGTGTCGAGCCCGGCCGTGTCGATGGAGGGATGGCCGATGACCAGGGCCTGGGGCGGCCGCGGGCTGGCGGCGCGGGCAATGGCGGGGGCGGTGGCCATGGCGATCGGCTGGTCCGGGCCGCCGAGCTTCTCCCACCAGGCGTCGCGGGCGGGGCCGAGACCGATGAGGCCGAGATCGCCGCGGTCGCGGGCAATGGCGGCGATGACCGAGCCGGGGCTGGAATGTTTCACCAGCGGCACGCCGAAGCCGAAATGGAAGCGGGCGAGCTCGCGGGCATTCTCCTGCTCCGGCCCCATCACCACATGGACGGAGTGGGGCGACTGGACATAGGTGAAGGTCGAAATGATCTGCCGCCAGATCTGCACCACAAGTTCCACCGGCAGGCGGCCCTTGTGGTTCTCGACGAGGCGGCGGACGACGTCGACCTCGCGCGCCGGCCGGAAGGCGGAGCCGGTCTCGGCGGTCTTCTTCACCTCGATCAGCCGCTCGATGATCTGGCCGCGCTCCATGAGCAGGCCGTGCATGGCGGCATCGATGCGGTCGATCTCGCCGCGCAGGTCGGCAAGGCTCGGCAGGGTGGGATCGGTCATGGCAGGTCCGGCCGGTCGCGGCGTCAGGAGAAGAGGGTATCGGTGGCCCCGCCCGGAAGGGCGGCGGTGACCTCGATCTCGACCTTCATCTCGGGCTTGAACAGGCCGGCCACGACGAGAAGGGTGGAGGCCGGGCGGATGTCGCCGAAGACCTCGCCGAAGATCGGGAACACCTTCTCGGCATCGGCCGCATCGGTGATGTAGTAGGTGGCACGCACGACATTCGCCATGGAGGTGCCGGCCTCCTTCAGCGTCGCCGCGATGGTGCGGAAGCAGTTGCGCGTCTGCTCCTCGACGCCCTCGGGCAGTACCATGGTGGCATAGTCGTAGCCCGTCGTGCCGGCGACGAAGACGAAACCGCCCTGCACCACGGCGCGGGAATAGCCGGCCGTCTTCTCGAAGGGCGAGCCGGTGGAGATGAGGCGGCGTTCCATGGCGGTGGTCCTGGCGTGGGGCGCGGGGAGCGAGGTTTACACAGTCGCGGCCGCCGGGAACAGATGGCGCGGCGCGGGAGAGGGCCCCGCTCCCGGCGCGGCGGACCGGCTCAGTCGGCGGGCGTGCGGCCGGCGGCGGGATCGGCCTCCAGGCGATAGCCGAGGCCGCGCTGGGTATGGATCAGCGGCGCCGCGCCGCTGTCGATCTTGTTGCGCAGCCGGCCGATATAGACGTCGACGATGTTGGTGAGCGGGTCCTCGTTGACCCCCCAGACATTGGCGAGAATGCGCTCGCGGCTGAACAGCCGTCCCGGTGCGCTCATCAGCAGTTCGAGCAGCGCCAGTTCGCGCACCGTGAGGGCCACGACCTTGCCGGCGCGGGTCACCTTCATCGTGGTGCGGTCCAGTTCGAGGTCGGCGACCCGCAGGACGGTGGTGGCGGCCGCCTTGAGGCCGCGGCCGCGGCGCCGCAGGGCCTCGATCCGCGCCAGGAGCTCCTCGAAATCGAAGGGCTTGCAGAGATAGTCGTCGGCCCCGAGGCGCAATCCGGCGACGCGGTCCTCGACGGTCGAGAGCGCCGTCAGGACCAGGATGGGCAGCTCGACCTGGGCGGCGCGCAGCGTCTGGCAGACCTCCAGGCCGGTGATGTCGCCGAGCATGATGTCGAGGATGACCAGTGTCGTCTCGCCGCCGGCGGACTGCTCCTTCCAGGCCGCCCGGGCGAGGTCCAGCCCGTCGCGGCCATTGCGGGCCACCTGCACGCGCATGCCCTCGGCGCGCAGGCCCCGCTGCAGGAAGTCGGCGATGCGCTGGTCGTCTTCGATGATCAGGATGTTCATGCGGGGACCTTCGGCACTTCGACGGCGAGCGGCAAGGTCACCGTGGCCGTCGTGCCGCGACCGGGGGCGCTGGTGATGGCGATCTCGCCGCCGTGACCGCGGGCGAGGACCCGCGCGATGGGCAGTCCGAGCCCGCTGCCATCGGCGCGATGGGCGATCGCAGCGGGCGCCCGGTGATTGCGATCGAAGACCCTGGGCAGGTCATCGGCGGCGATGCCGATCCCTTCATCGTGGATCCGGACCTCGACCAGAGGGCGCGGCCCGTCGATCGCCACGGCCTCCAGCCGCACCGTCTGGCCGGGGTGGGAATAGCGCAGGGCATTGTCGACGAGGGCCAGCAGGAGCTGCCTGAGGCGGTCGGCATCGCCGCTCATCGCCAGGTCCGCCGGCCAGGGCTCGTGCTCCAGCCGCACCCCGCTCGCCAGGGCCATGGCCTGGCCATGGGAGTGCACGTCGTTGAGGACGGCAACGAGATCGACGGGTACCCGGCGCAGCGACAGGGCGTCGATGTCGCTGCGGGCCATGGTCAGGAGATCGTCGATGGCGAGGCCGAGCTGGCGCGAGGCATCCTCGATCCGCCGCAGCGAGCCCCTGTATTCGTCCACGGGCTTGGGATCGCCGCGCAGGGCGATCTGGGCCTCGCCGCGGATGGCGGTCGTCGGCGTGCGCAATTCGTGGCTGATGTCGGCGAAGAGCTGGCGGCGGCGCACCTCCGCCTCGCGCTGGGCGACGAGCGCGGAGGTCAGTTCGTCGGTGCGGGCAGCGACCTGTTCCTCGAGGGCCTGGCGCGCCTCGGTCTCGATGCGCCGGCGCTCGGCCAGTTCCGCCGCCATGGCATCCATGCTGCGGGCGACGGCGGCGAATTCGTCGGAGCCGGAGAGGGCGATCCGGTGCGACAGGCGGCCGGCCCGCAAGGCCGCGGCGCCCTCCGACAGGCTGCGCAGGGGTCCGCGCAGGGCGCGGGCGAAGAAGGCAGCCAGCAGCAGCGCGGCCAGGGCGAGCGTGGTGGTCGATCCGATCCAGAACCGTCTCAGCCAGACGAGCGCAGCGTTGGTGTCGGCACGCTTCTCGCGCAAGGAGACATCCTCCCGGTCGATGCTGTCGGCGAGCAGCAGGCGCAGATCCTGCCCCTCGGCCCGGTCGAACAATTCATTGGCGATCGACCAGGCGAGGTTGGTGTCCATGCCGACGGGTGGTGGGTTGAGGCTCGCCAGCCCGCGCTCCAGCTGGGCAATGCTGCCCTCGAGCACCACCAGCGCGTCGCGGCGCTGGGCCTGCCGCTGGCGCGCGGCGGGACCGTCGTCCAGCACGAGCGCCTGGTCGGCAAGCGCCTTGAGGTCGGCGAGAATGACCCGCATCCGCTGCAGCAGCGCATCGCGATGGCTGTCGCGCGCATCGGCCCCGAACTGCCGCTGGGCGAGCCAGGTGCGCAATTGCTGCTTCTCGGAGCGCAGCTCGGTGAAGCCCTGCCGGATATCGGCGGCGACACGCCCGCGCAGCACGTGGCGCTCCGCCTCTCCCACGGCCCACAGCGCCACGGCGCCCTGGATCACGGCAATGGAGCCGAGGGCGGCGAGAGCGAGCGTCAGGCGCCGCCCGAAGACATTGGTCTCATGCGCCGGCGGTGGGGTCGTCATCCGATGTTCATGAAGAATTCAGTGCGCGCTCATGCCGGGTTCAAGTCGGCGTCAGCCACGGGGCCTACAACACCAGGGCGCGGTCGAACCCCGGCCGCTCCGCCTGACGCCGATAACGTACCCCTAGGAGAGCACATGTCCGCCCGCAATTCCATGATGACCGCCGCGCTTCTCGCCCTGGCCGTTCCGTTCGGCGCCGCCTCGGCCCAGACCACCGTGGTCAACCAGGCCGTGACCCAGACCGAAGTCCTCGCCGCCCAGCGCGCCTGGTGCGACGCCCTCGTGAGCATCAGCACCACCCATGCGACCCAGGGGCAGCCGGCCGCCAAGGCCCTGGCCGAGCGGGTGATCGACGCCGCCTACGGCTATCAGATGGGCGCCGTCCTGTTCAAACCGACCCTGACCGTGGCGCCGCAGACCTTCCGCACCACCCGCGCCGGCGCGCTGGCCTATTTCGTCGGCGGCGACACCGCCTTCCCGAACGACAAGGGTTTCGCCCTGAACGGCTGGACCAAGTGCGAGATCGCCAACAGCGCCATCTTCATCGCCGGCGACTCCGCCACGACCATGGGCAATGTCAGCATCACCGGGCCGAACGGCGCCGTGACGACGGTCGACAAGACCTGGAAGTTCGTGAAGGACGATGCCGGCCGCCTGCGCATCGTCGTCCATCACTCGTCGCTGCCCTACCGTCCGAACTGATCACCGGGCGCGCAGGCGGGCCGCACAGGCGGCCTCGCCTGAGGCCTGGAAGACTGGTCATCCGGCCCGACCTCGCGTCGCGGCCGGATGATCCGTTTCAGAGCCAGGGACGGGCCGTCGAAACGGTCTTCTCGAAGCTGTCGATCGACTTCTCCTTGACCATGGTCAGGCCGATATCGTCGAGGCCGTTGAGCAGGCAGTGCTTGCGGAAGGGGTCGAGGTCGAACTTGATCGTGCCGCCGTCGGGCCCGCGGATCTCCTGCGCCTCGAGGTCGACGGTGAGCGTCGCGTTGGAGCCGCGGTCGGCATCCTCGAACAGTTTCTCGAGCTGCTCCGGGGTGACGGTGATCGGCAGGACGCCGTTCTTGAAGCAGTTGTTGTAGAAAATATCGGCGAAGCTGGTGGAGATGACGCAGCGGATGCCGAAATCGAGCAGCGCCCAGGGGGCGTGCTCGCGCGACGAGCCGCAGCCGAAATTGTCGCCGGCAACGAGGATCTGGGCGTTGCGATAGGCCGGCTTGTTGAGCACGAAATCCGGGTTTTCCGACCCGTCGTCCTTGTAGCGCGCCTCGGAGAACAGGCCCTTGCCGAGGCCGGTGCGCTTGATGGTCTTCAGGTACTGCTTGGGAATGATCATGTCGGTGTCGACATTGATCGTGCGCATGGGCGCGGCGACGCCGGTGAGGACGGTGAATTTCTGCATGGGTTTTCCCCTCGATGCTCGTTGCGGTCCGTGTATCAGAGCGGCGACATGCCCGGCAAGCAGGCCGCGGGGAGAGGCGGGGTTGCAGCCAGGGCCCGGCCGGCCGATATGGCGGTGACGAGGGAGGGACCCATGAGCGTTTCCGACACCATCACCGCGAAGCTGACGGCGGCCTTTGCGCCGACCGCGCTGGAAGTGATCGACGAGAGCCACCAGCATCATGGCCATGGCGGCTGGCGCGAGGGCGGCGAGACGCATTTCCGCGTCAAGCTGGTCTCGGCCGCCTTTGCCGGCAAATCCCGCGTCGACCGCCACCGCATGGTGAACCAGGCCCTCGACGCCGAGCTGAAGGGCCGCGTCCATGCCCTGGCGATGGAGACCAAGGCGCCGGGGGAGTGAGGGAGGGGGCCTCGCGGCCCCGGCCAACCCCTACAGCCCCGCCACCAGCCGGTCGGCGGTGGCGAGATTGCAGGCCATCGGCACGTCATAGACCACGGCGAGCCGCGTCAGCGCCTTGACGTCGACATCGTGGGGGTGGGGCGACAGCGGATCGACGAGGAAGACCAGCATGGCGATCCTGTCCTCGACGATCAGCGCGCCGATCTGCTGGTCGCCGCCGAGCGGCCCGCTCTTCATCAGGCGGATGTCGAGGTCCGGCATGTCGGCCTTCAGCAATGCCCCCGTCGTGCCGGTCGCCACCAGCGGATGGCGGACGAGACGCCCGTGGTGGCGGCGCGCCCAGGCCAGCATGTCCGGCTTCTTCTTGTCGTGGGCGATGAGGGCGATCAGCCCCCGCCCCGGTTCGGTCGCCGCGTCGTCGGCCATCGGCTGTCCTTTCTGCCTGTCGCCCGGCGATCAGTTGAGGCGGTCGAGCGGCGTGATCTTGAGGGCCGAGATGCGGTTGCGCTGGCGGCGCAGGACCTGGAAGCGGAAGCCGTGGAAGGTGAAGGTCTGGCCGCTCTCGGGGATGGAGCGCGCCTCGTGGATGACGAGGCCGGCGATGGTCGTCGCCTCCTCGTCCGGCAGGCGCCAGTCCATGGCCCGGTTGAGGTCGCGCACCGGCACCGAGCCGTCGACATTGACCGAACCATCAGGCTGCGGGCGCACGCCGGTCACCTGAACGTCGTGCTCGTCCTTGATGTCCCCGACGATCTCCTCGATGATGTCCTCGAGGGTGACGAGCCCCATGACCTCGCCATATTCGTCGACGACCAGGGCGAAATGGGTCTTGCGGCGCAGGAAGGCCTTGAGCTGGTCCTGCAGGCTGGTGGAATCGGGCACGAACCAGGCCGGCAGGGCGAGCGCCGCGGGATCGATCTTCGTCATGTCGCCGCCGGCCGCCGCCAGGGCGCGCAGCAGATCCTTGCCGTGCAGCACGCCGATGATGTTCTCCGGCGAGCCGCGCCACAGCGGAATGCGCGTGTAAGGGGCGGCGAGGACATCGCGCACGACCTTGTCCGGGGCATCGCCCGCATCGATCGTCACCATCTTGGTGCGATGGACCATCACGTCCTCGACGGTGAGGTCCTTGAGGTCGAGGATGCCGCCGACCATGTCGCGGTCATGCTTGCCGAAGGAGCCTTCCTTGTGCATCAGCTCGACCGTTCCGCGCAGCTCCTCCGCGCCGGTCAGCACGTTCTGGTTCTCGTTGATCCGCATGCCGAAGAGCCGCAGGACGGCGCGCACCAGGGCCTCCACCCCGACCAGGATCGGGCCCAGGATGGCGACGACGACGGAGACCGGGCGGGCATAGAGCAGCGCCATCCATTCCGGCCGCGAGATCGCCACCGTCTTCGGCAGGACCTCGGAAAAGACGATGAGCAGCACCGACATGACCGCCGTGGCGTAGATCACACCCTCGGCGCCGAGGACCGCGACGAAGAGCGAGGTGGCGAAGGCGGCGACGCCGGTATTGACGATGTTATTGCCGACCAGCATGGCGCCGATCAGGCGCTCGCGCGTGTCGAGCAGGCGGCTGACGATGCCGGCCCGTTTGTCACCGGCGCTCTCGAGCGCCAGCATGCGCGCCTTCGAGGCGGCGGACATGGCGGTCTCGGCGCTGGAGAAGAAGGCCGACAGCAACAGGCAGACGACGATGAGGCCTACCGCCAGCCAAGGGTTGATCGCAAGTTCGTCCATGATCCTCCGGGCCTGTCAGGCCTCGCCTCTGTGGAGACTGCTCGATGGTGTCGCCTATGCCTAAAGCCTTTCGGCGGCGAGGCAAGGCGCATGCCTCAGGGTGTCCGCCGCTTGGCGATCACGGTGTCGTCGGACCAGTAGTCCACGAACCCCTGTCGGCTGTAATAGGCGAGGCCGCCGGCATTCTCGCGACGGATCGTGGCGTCGATCATGACCACGCCCGCCGCCTTCGCCGCCTGGCACGTCGCCTCGAAAAGCCGCCGGCCAATGCCGGTGCCCTGCGCCTCGATGGCGACGAAGGTGGCAACCAGCGCCCAATCCGCGGGGAGAGGATTGGCGCCGGCCCAGTCTGGATCGGTCCATTCCAGCGCCTGGAAGCCGAGGATGGCGCCGTCCCGCTCGGCGACATGGCAGGCAATGCCGCGCGGCGACGCGATGTGTTCGGCGATCATCCGGTCGCGATCGAAGGGGGTGCGATGGGCCGTGGTGCCGCCCCTGGCGATGATGGCGTTGAGAAGGTCCGCCATGGCTTCGGCATCGGCGATGTCGGCCAGCCGGATGCGGATGACATCGGCCATGTGCATCTCAGCCTCTCGCCAGTTCCATCGCAAGGAAGTCGCGCACCGCGGCCGGGTCGACGTCCTTCGCGATGAAGCTCTCGCCAATCCCGCGGGCGAGAATGAAGGTGAGCTTGCCGCGCGCCACCTTCTTGTCCTGGCCGATGGCGGCCATGAGGCCGTCGACGCCGCCGACGCCGCCGGGGATCTCGGCGAGTTCGGTGGGCAGGCCGACCTGCTTGAGGTGGCTCGCCATGCGCCCGGCCGCATCCGGCGGGCAAAGGCCGAGCTTCGCCGAGAAGCGGAAGGCCTGGCACATGCCGATGGCGACGCCCTCGCCATGGACGAGGCGGGTGCCGTCATAGGCGGTGGCGGCCTCCAGCGCATGGCCGAAGGTGTGGCCGAGATTGAGCAGGGCGCGGTCACCCGTCTCGGTCTCGTCGCGGGCGACGACGGCCGCCTTGGCGCGGCAGGAGGTGGCGATGGCGTGGATGCGGTCGCGGCCGCCCTGGAAGACACCGCGCCAATTGGCCTCCAGCCAGGCGAAGAAACCGGGATCGTCGATCAGGCCGTATTTCGCCACCTCGGCATAGCCGGCGCGGAACTCGCGGGTGGAGAGCGTGTCGAGCACGTCGGTATCCGCCAGAACCAGGCCCGGTTGGTAGAAGGCGCCGATGAGGTTCTTGCCGTGGCGGGAATTGATGCCGGTCTTGCCGCCCACCGAGGAGTCGACCTGGGCGAGCAGCGAGGTCGGCATCTGCACGAAGCCCATGCCGCGGCGGACAATGGCGGCGGCGAAGCCCGCGAGATCGCCGACCACCCCGCCACCGAGGGCGAGGACGATGTCGCCGCGCTCGAGGCGATGGCTAAGGATCTGGTCGACCACCTCTTCCAGCACGGCGAAGCGCTTGGTCGCCTCGCCGGGGGCTACGGTGATGCGGTGGTGGCGGATGCCGGCCTTGGCGAGGCTCGCCTCCAGCGCCGGGCCATGGAGATCACCGACATGGGCATCGGTGACGATGGCCACGGCGCGGCCGGGAAAGCGGGCGGCGATGCGCGCCCCGGCGTCGGCGATGAGGCCGGAGCCGATGAGGATGTCGTAGGAGCGATCGCCGAGCACGACGGGAACGCGCGTCGCCGCACCGGCTTCATCGAGGTCGGAAGGCAGGGTCACGGCAGGGCTCGTTCGGCGGGCGGAAGGAGATGGCAGGCGAGCGCCTGGAGAACATCCTCGACGGCGTCCTCATGGCTGGCCTCACGGGACAGGACGGTCAGGGCCGCCTCGGCATAGACCGGATAGCGCTCGTCCATCAGGCGCTTCAGCACCGCCTGGGGATCGTCGGCCTTGAGCAGCGGCCGGTCGCCGCGCCGCTTGACGCGTTTCATCAGCACGTCGAGCTCGGCCTTGAGCCAGATGGAGATGCCGCGCTCGCGGATGCGCTCGCGTGTCTCGGCGTTCATATAGGCGCCGCCACCGGTGGCCAGCACCTGCGGGCCGGTATCGAGGATGCGGGCGACGACGCGGACCTCGCCGGCGCGGAAATAGGCCTCGCCGTGCTTGTCGAAGATTTCGGGGATGGTGAGGTCCGCCGCCTTCTCGATCTCGGTGTCGGCATCGACGAAGGGCAGGCCGAGCCGCTGGGCGAGCCGCCGGCCGACGGAGGACTTGCCCGCGCCCATCAGTCCGACGAGCACGATGGAGCGCGTGCCGAGCGCCTCGCGCAGCCGCTTCATGTCGATGTCGGCCCCCGCCGCGCTCATGACCATCCCGCCATGCCCCCGTCTCTCACAAAAGCGGCGGCGAGGGCAACCGGCCGGATCGGACGAGGGTCAGGCGGCCTCGCGGGCCGCGATGGCGTCGGCGATGGCGACGAGCTTGCGGGCCATGTCGGCGTGCAGTCGCTCGACCATGCGGCCCTCGACCTGGATGGCGCCCCTGGCGGCGTTCTCCGGCAGGTCGAAGGCGGCGATGATGGTCCGCGCCCAGGCGACCTCCTTCTCGGCCGGCGAGAAGGCGGCATTGCAGGGGCCGATCTGGTTCGGATGAATCAGCGTCTTGCCGTCGAAGCCCATGTCGCGGGCCTCGGCGCATTCGCGGGCGAAGCCGGCCTCGTCGGCGATCTCGTTCCAGACGCCGTCGAGGATGGCGAGGCCGTGGGCACGGGCGGCGGCGAGCGAGAGCATCAGCCAGGCGTTCATCGGCGCCCGGCCGGGCACGATGCGCGCACCGGTCTCCTTGGCGAGGTCGTTGGTGCCCATGACGAAGCCGGAAAGGCGCGTCCGCCGGTCCGCCGCGGCCGCGGCGATGGTGCCGGCGTTCAGCATGGCGAGGGGCGTCTCCATCATCGCCCAGACGGCGGTGCGATCGGGGGCGCCGGCGCCGACGATGGCCTTGCCGGCGGCGACGAGATCCTCGGGGCGGCTGACCTTGGGGATGAGAATGACATCGGCGCCGGTCGGCGCCAGCGCCTTCAGGTCATCGGCGCCCCAGGCGGTGTCGAGGCCGTTGATGCGCACCACCACCTCGCGATGACCGAAACCGCCTGCGGTCACGGCGGCGGCGACCTGGCCGCGGGCGATCTCCTTGGCATCGGGTGCCACCGCATCCTCGAGGTCGAGGATGACGACGTCGGCGGGAAGCGTGCGGGCCTTGTCCAGCGCGCGGGCATTGGAGCCGGGCATGTAGAGGACGGAGCGGCGGGGACGGAGCGGCATGGCTTTCGGGTCCGGAGGTGGGCTATGTGCAGGCAAGGCTAGCTGCATCGCAGCATGCATGCCATCGTCCTTCCGAACGAGACGCAATCCCGAAAGAGACGCAACGCGTGACACACGCTGATGTGCTGATCGTCGGCGGCGGAATCATGGGTTCCTGTACCGCCTATTTCCTCAAGAAGGAGCTCGGCTACGCCGGGACGGTGCGCGTCATCGAGCGCGATCCGACCTATGCGCAGGCCTCCACGACGCTGTCGGCGGCCTCGATCCGCCAGCAGTTCTCGACGCCTGAGAACATCCGCATGAGCCGGTTCGGCATCGACGTGATCCGCTCCCTCAAGGACCGGCTCGGCGCGGATGCCGATATCGGCTTCCGCGAGGGCGGCTATCTGATCCTCGCCTCGCCGGATGGGCAGGAGGTGCTGGAGGCCAACTGGCGGACGCAGGCCGCCGAGGGCGCCGACATCCTGCTGCTCGGCCCTTCCGAGCTGCAGGCACGCTTTCCCTGGCTCTCCACCGAGGACGTCGCGCTCGGCGCCTTCGGGCGCACCGGCGAGGGCTGGTTCGACGCGGCCATGCTGCTCGACCTGTTCCGCAAGGCGGCGCGGGAGGCCGGCACGATTTACGAAAAGGGCGAGGTCGCTTCCCTCACCCGCGCGGGCGAGCGTGTCACCGGCGCGGTGATGCAGGACGGCTCGGCGCGCACCTGCGGCACGCTGGTGCTGGCCGCCGGCGCCTGGGCCGGGAGGCTGGCGGCGGGCATCGCCGTGCCACTGCCGGTGGAGCCCCGCAAGCGCACGGTCTTCGTGGTGAAATGCCCGGAGACCTTCCCGGACATGCCGCTGATCGTCGACCCCTCGGGGGTGTGGATGCGGCCCGAGCGCGACCTCGTCATCGGCGGCTGGGGACCGGGCGAGGGCGACCCCGATCCGGCCGCCTACGGCGATTTCGAGCCGGCCCACGACGAGTTCGAGGCCCATGTCTGGCCGGCCTGGGCGACGCGCATCCCGGCCATGGAACAGCTCCGGCAGATGCGCGCCTGGGCCGGGCACTACGACTTCAACACGCTCGACCACAACGCCATCCTCGGTCCCCATCCGGATGTCGCCGGGCTGATGTTCATCAACGGCTTTTCCGGCCACGGCCTGCAGCAGGCTCCGGCGGCCGGCCGGGCGCTGGCCGAACTCATCGTCCATGGCGGCTATCGCAGCCTCGATCTCTCCGTCTTCGGCTTCAGCCGCATCCTGCGCGGCGAGCCGGTCCTCGAACTCAACGTGATCTGACCCCGGAGCCTCCCCCATGAAGATCTGCATCTTTGGCGCCGGCGCGGTCGGCGGCAATGCCGCGGCACGGCTGATCGCTGCCGGCGACGCCGAGGTCTCCGTCGTCGCGCGCGGCGCCCATCTCGCCGCCATCCGCGAGAAGGGCCTGACGCTGCACAGCGAGGGCCAGACGCTCGGCGGCAAGCCCTTTGCCGCGACCGACGATCCCGCCACCCTGCCGCCGCAGGACCTCGTCGTGGTGACGCTGAAGGCCCATTCCCTGCCCGCCATCGCCGCGCCGCTGAAGGCGCTGCTGGCCCCCGGCGCTGCCGCGCTGTTCTTCACCAACGGCGTCCCGTGGTGGTGGAACCACGGCCTCAGCGAGGACGGCTCGCTCCCCCTCCTCGACCCCGAGGGCCGGCTGTGGCGCGACCTCGGGCCGGAGAGCGTACTCGGCGGTGTGGTCTATTCCGCCAATGCGGTGACCGAGCCTGGTGTCATCGCCCATTCGGCTGGCAACCGCTGGGTGATCGGCGAGCCGACGGGGGACGCCTCGCCGCGGGCTGATGCCGCCGCCGAGATCTTCCAGAAGGCCGGCCTGAATGGCGAGGTCACCGGCGACATCCGCAAGGCCATGTGGGAGAAGCTCGTCCTCAACATCGCCGCCAATCCGCTCTGCGCCCTCTCCCGCCTGCCGCTCGGCCGCTGGCACGAGGTGCCGGGCCTTGGCGACCTCGGCGTGACGCTGATCCGCGAGCTGCTCGAGGTGGCGAAGGCGCTGGGCTGGGACCTGACCGCGACGGTCGACCCCGCCGCCTCGCTGCCGGCGCGGCCCGGCCGCCCCGGGGGCAAGCCCTCCATGCTGCAGGACGCGGAGGCCGGCCGTCCCATGGAGGTCGAGGCGATCGTCGGCCAGTTGCAGGCCTTCGGCCGCGAGCAGGGGATCGCCACACCGGCCATCGACGTGGTGCTGCCGCTGCTGCGTTCGCTAGATGCGGCGGTGAGCAAGGCGCCGGTCAAGGTGTGAGGGGTCAGGCTCACGGCGTGGGCCTGAAGCGATCTAACACCCGAACCGCAGCGCGTCATGCCCGGGCTTGGCCCGGGCATCCACGCATTCCTTGAGGCTGCGGTGTTCAAGTCGTGGATGGCCGGGACAAGCCCGGCCATGACGAAGGGGGCGGCGCGGCTTCGCGAGGGTGGAGGTTCCTCCTCGCCCCCTCCCCTCACTGGTTCGCCATGGGCCTCCGGCGCACGTCGGGGCGCAGGTGCTGGAACGGGATGATGCCGGTATCGTCGAGCGCGGCGCCCGGCGAGGCGCCGACCACCACCGAATCGGCATAGGGCTGCCAGTCGCCGCGGAAATGCACCGAGCTCTTGAGGACCACGACCTTGTAGCCGGTGATGTCGACGCCGAGATGGGTGCAGACGGCGATGCAATGGGGCTGCTGGCGCACCGAGCCGACGACGAGGTCGATGCCGCCGATCCTGAGCCAGGCCGAGGGCCCCATGTTGATGGGCTGGCCGCCGACCATCGGCCCGGTGCCGGTGAAGCGGCCGTCGGAGACGGCGACCACCTCGGCCTGCGTCGTCAGCGGCTCCTCGCCGGGGCCTGATCCCTTCGCCGCGAAGGTGACGGCGATGGTGGTCCCCTTGCCGGCGGCATGGGCCTCCCTGGCGATTTCCGGCTCGTGGAAGAGCGCCATCAGAGTCTGCGTCGCGCCGCGGTTGATCATGGCGCGCAGGAACCCTGTGGTGATGGAGGAGCCGCCGGCGCCGGGATTGTCCTGGGTGTCGGCGATGATGACCGGCTTCGAGGCGAGCGCGGCGCGGGCAAAGGCGAGCGTCACCGCCTCGTCCTGCGGCTTGGCGAGATGCTCGAGGAAGCCGGCTTCGGCGCGCAGCACGGCCCGGTAGAGCCGGTCCACCGCCTCGTCCACCACGGCCTGGTCGGCGCCGTAGCCGATGACGGTGGCGCCCATGTCGAAGATATCGGCGGAGGGAAAGCCCGGGCAGAGCGAGAGATGCACGCCGGTCTCTGCCTCGATGGCGCCGAGCAGGGCATAGAGCCCCTTCATCGGCTCGATCATCGAGCACCCCGAGGCGATGGGGATGAGGAAGGGCATCTGGCGGAAGGCCCGGGCCGGCTGCGGCCCCCAGGCGACGACCCGGTCGAACCATTCGGCGACGCGCTGGCCCGTCTGCAGCCAGTCGATATGGGGATAGGTGCGGTAGGCCGACATGAAGCTGGCATTGTCGACCATCTGCCGGGTCACGTTGGCGTGGAGGTCGAGGGAGGCGACGACCGGCATGCCCGGCCCGACGAGGCGGCGGACGCGGGCGAGCAATTCGCCCTCGGCATCCTCGATGGTCTCGGTGGTCATGGCGCCGTGCAGTTCGAGGAAGACGGCGTCGGGGGCGGCATCGGCGATGTCGGCGAGGAGATAGGCGACGGCGCGCTCGAAGACCGCATCCTCGACCCGGCCGGAGGGCTGGGCGAAGGACCAGGAGAGCGGCACCATCTGATGCCCGGCCTTCTCGGCGACGCCCATGAAGCCGGAAACCGCGATGTTGAAGGGGCGGAACTTCGTCAGGATCTCAGGCCCGCGGGTGAAGCCAGGCCAGGCGCCTTCCTGGTTGAACATGGCCCAGGGCGTCGGGGCGGGAACGAAGGTGTTGGTCTCGTGCATGAAACCGCCGACGGCGATGCGCATGGTCGTCTCGTTCCTCATCTTGTCTGGGGCATCAGAAACCAAGCGCCGCGCCACCGCCAGTCGAACAGGGGCATGACTCGAACGCGGCGGAGGCCCTTGACGAAGGGAGAAGACGCCGCACTTGAAGCGCGGGCGCTTGGCAACCATAATGGTTGCAAATTGGGATCGGCACTATGGCTTCGCTGACGCTAAAGAACATTCCGGACGATCTCTACGAGCGGCTGCGCGAGCGTGCGACCGCGCATCGCCGTTCGATCAACGGAGAGATGATCCATTGTCTGGAGCAGGCGCTCCTGCCACGACGGCTCGCCCCGGAAGACCGGCTTCAACGGATCCGCGCGCTACGACCGGCGATCGATCCACACGCGGTCACCCACGAGGACCTGATCGCAGCCATCGATGACGGCCGGCCGTGATCGTCGCCGATACCAATGTCATCGCCTATCTGCTGGTTCCCTCGCCTTTCACGGAAATGGCCGAGCAACTCTACGCGCAGGAACCAGAATGGGTTGCGCCGACACTCTGGCGGAGCGAGTTCCGCAATGTCGTGTCCCTCTATGTCCGGCGCGGTTTGCTGACACTGGGTGAGGCCATGGCGCTCCAGGACGAGGCCGAGGATCTCCTCCGAGGCAACGAGTATGATGTGGTCTCGGCGGACGTTCTCTCGCTCGCCAGAGACAGCGGATGCTCCGCTTATGACTGTGAGTTCGTCGCGCTTGCCCGCTCGATGAGGGCGACGCTGGTGACGGCGGACAGAAGGCTCGCGCAAGCCTTCCCGCAATATGCTCGTACTCTCGATGCCACCGCCGGATAGGCAAACGCCGCCGCGTGAACCGCGACGGCGTTGTGATGGCGTCGGATCGGCCTGAAGTCGTTACCCCATGGTGGGGATGACGAAGCTGGCGCCGTCCTTGATGCCCGAGGGCCAGCGCGACGTCACCGTCTTGGTCTTGGTGTAGAAGCGGAAGGCGTCCGGGCCGTGCTGGTTGAGGTCGCCGAAGGACGAGCGCTTCCAGCCGCCGAAGGTGTAATAGGCCAGCGGCACCGGGATCGGCACGTTGATGCCGACCATGCCGACCTGCACCTTGGCGGCGAAGTCGCGGGCGGCATCGCCGTCGCGGGTGTAGATGGCGACGCCGTTGCCGTATTCGTGGTCATTGGCGAGGTCGAGGGCCTCGTTGTAGGTCTTGGCGCGGACGACGGAGAGGACGGGTCCGAAGATCTCCTCCTTGTAGATCCGCATGTCCCTGGTGACATTGTCGAACAGGCAGCCGCCCATGTAGTAGCCGTTCTCGTAGCCCTGCATCTTGAAGCCGCGTCCGTCGACGACGAGCCTGGCGCCTTCCTTCACGCCGATATCGACATAGCCCTTGACGCGCTCCAGCGCCTGGGCGGTGACGAGGGGTCCGAAATCGACGTCGGCGGCCGTCGAGGGACCGATCTTCAGGGCCTCGACGCGCGGGACCAGCTTGTCCATCAGGCGGTTGGCGGCGTCCTCGCCGACCGGAACGGCGACGGAGATCGCCATGCAGCGCTCGCCGGCCGAGCCGTAGCCGGCACCGATGAGGGCGTCGGCCGCCTGATCCATGTCGGCATCGGGCATGATGATCATGTGGTTCTTGGCGCCGCCGAAGCACTGCACCCGCTTGCCGCTGGCGCAGCCGCGGGCATAGACATATTCGGCGATGGAGGTCGAGCCGACGAAGCCGACGGCCTTGATGTCGGGATCGTCCAGCACCGCGTCGACCGCTTCCTTGTCGCCGTTGACGACGTTGAAGATGCCCGGCGGCAGGCCGGCCTCGAGGAAGAGCTCGGCGAGCATGAGCGGCACGCCCGGATCCCGCTCCGAGGGCTTCAGCACGAAGGCATTGCCGGCGGCGATGGCAGGGCCGGCCTTCCACAGCGGGATCATGGCGGGGAAGTTGAACGGGGTGATGCCGGCGCAGACGCCGAGCGGCTGGCGCATCGAGTAGATGTCGATGCCGGGGCCGGCGCCCTCGGTGTACTCGCCCTTCATCATCTGCGGGGCGCCGATGGCGAACTCGACCACTTCAAGGCCGCGCTGGATGTCGCCCTTGGCGTCGGGGATGGTCTTGCCGTGCTCGCGGGCCAGCAGCTCCGCCATCTTGTCGTTGTCGCGGGCGCAGAGCTCAAGGAACTTCATGAGCACGCGGGCGCGGCGCTGCGGATTGGTGGCGGCCCAGGCCGGCTGGGCGGCCGCGGCATTCTCCACCGCCGCGCGCACCTCGGCCTTGGAGGCGAGCGCCACCTTGCCGAAGACCGAGCCGTCGAGCGGCTGGAACACGTCGGCGGTACGGCCGGACGTGCCGGCGACATGCTTGCCGCCGATGAAGTGACCATAGTTGCGCATGGGATCGTCTCCTCTGGGATGGTCATCCCTAGAGCGAAGCCATGCGGCAACCAAGCGCCAAGTTGGCGCATACGTTGTGCGCGAATTGGCATAAGGTGGCGCGATGACGCCAAACTGGGATCATGTCCGGGTCTTCCTCGCCGTGGCGCGTGCCGGGCAGTTCCTCGCTGCGGCACGGGCGCTGTCGCTCGACCATGCGACGGTGGCGCGGCGCATCACGCTGCTGGAGGAGCAACTGGGGACGCAACTGGTGGCGCGGTCCACGGCGGGCATTGCCCTGACGGTCGCCGGCGAGACCTTCGTCGCCGCGGCCGAGGCCATGGAGACGGCCTGGCTCGATGCCCAGGCCGATGTCTCGCAGGTCGACCGCGTCATTTCCGGCACGGTCCGCATCGGCGCGCCGGAAGGCTTCGGCGCCCTGTTCCTGAGCGCCCGGCTGGGCCGCCTCGCCGAGCGCCACCCGGACCTCACCATCCAGCTCGTGCCGCTGCAGCGGACCATGTCGCTGTCGAAGCGCGATGCCGACCTCGCCGTCGTCATCGACCCGCCGACCGACGGGCGGCTGACCGTGCGCAAGCTGACCGATTACGGCCTCGGCATGTATGCGACGGCGCCCTATCTCGCCCGCCACGGCACGCCGGAGACGGCGGAGGCGCTGCGCCGGCACCTTCTGGTCACCTCGGTGCAGGAACTGCACTATTCGCAGTCGCTGACCTATTACCCGCCGGCCTTCGATGCGGGACAGCGCCGCTTCGAATGCGCCAGCGTCCTCGCCCTGATGGAGGCGGTGAAGGCCGGCGTCGGCATCGGCGTGCTGCACGACTACGCCGCCCGCGACGCCGGCGGGCTGATCCGCGTCCTGCCGGCGCTCGCCATCCGCCGCACCTATCACCTCGTCGCCCATGTCGACACCCGCCGCATCGCCCGGATCGACGAGGCCTACCGGTTCCTGGTGGACGAGGTGGAGGAGGCCGCAGGCCTGTTCCTCTGACCCGGATCAGGGCGGCGAAAGATCGAGATCGAGCGCCTGCGCGACCCGCTCGTTCGCCGGACGGGCGAGGACATCGGCCGGGACGCCCACCTGCAGGATGTCACCCCGATCGATGACGGCGAGGCGGTCGGCGAGGCCCGCCGCCTCGTCGAGGTCGTGGGTGACGAGAAGGATGGGCACCCGGATGGCCGTGCGGATCGCCGCCAGTTCGCCATGAAGCTCGCGGCGGACGCGCCGGTCCACCGCCGAGAAGGGCTCGTCGAGGAGGAGGACGGCGGGATCGCGGGCGAGAGCCCGGGCGAGCGCCACGCGCTGCTGCTGGCCGCCGGAGAGTTCGGCGGGATAGCGGCCCTCCAGCCCGGCGAGATGGACGAGGGCGAGCAGCCGGCCGGCCTCGGCGGCGCGCTCCGGCGCGGGCCGGTGGCCCATGGCCGCCGCGACATTGGCGAGCGCCGTCATGTGGGGGAAGAGCGCGTAGTGCTGGAAGACGAGGCCGGCGCGCCGCTGATGCGGCGGCAGGGCGATGCCGGCGGCGCTGTCGAGCCAGACGGTGCCGCCGCACAGCACCCTGCCCTGCTCCGGCTGGTAGAGCCCGGCGATCGCCCTGAGCACGGTGGTCTTGCCGCTGCCCGAGGGACCGACGAGGGCCAGCATCTCGCCGGCGGCGCAGGTCAGCGCGACGGCGAGGGGAATGGGTGACATCTGGTGCAGGTCGGCCGTCAGGCCCGCCTCATCCATGGCGGCGGACCATGCGGCCGGAGAGCAGCGAGGTGGTGGCGAGGGCCACCACCGAGACGACGACGAGCACCGCCGACATGGCATGGGCCGCCGCATCGTCGAAGGCCTGGACGCGGTCATAGATGGCGATGGAGAGGGTGCGCGTTTCGCCCGGCAGCGATCCGCCGACCATCAGCACGACGCCGAACTCGCCGAGCGTATGGGCGAAGGTCAGCACCATGCCCGTGACGATCCCCGGCCAGGCCAGAGGCAGGTCGATGCGGCGCATGACCGTCAGCGGCGCCATGCCGGAGACGGCGGCGGCCTCGCGAACCTCCTGCGGGATCGCCCGGAAGGCCTGCACCATCGGCTGGATGGCGAAGGGCAGGTTGGCGATGACCGAGGCGATGAGCAGCGCCTCGAAATGGAAGACAAGCTGGCGCCCGACAAGCGCCTGCCAGACCTGGCCGATGGGCGAGGCGGCGCCGAGCCCGACCAGCAGATAGTAGCCGAGGACGGTCGGCGGCAGGACCAGCGGCAGGGCGATGAGCGCCTCGACCAGCCTCTGGCCGCGGAAGGGATGGAAGGCGAGGCGGCGCGCCACGACGAAGCCGACAGGCAGGAGGATGAGGACGGTCGCCGCGCCCAGTTTCAGCGACAGGGAGAGCGCGACCCAATCCATGGCGGTGTCAGGATTCCTCGCCGCCGATGAGGAAGCCGTGGCGGCGGAAGATCTGCCGCGCCGCCGGGCTGCCGAGATAGGCGTAGAAGTCGCGCGCCACCGGCCCCGCCGTCTTCATCAGCGCCATGCGCTGGCGCAGCGGCAGGTGCCATGCGGCCGGCACGAGGGCGAAGCTGCCGAGCGCCCGGACCTGCGGCGCCAGCACCAGGGACGAGGCGACGAGGCCGCCCTGCGCCGAGCCGGTCGTGGCGAAGCGGAGGGCCTGGGCGATGTCCTCGCCGATGGCGAGCCGGCCCTGCAGCGGCTCCCAGAGGCCCTGGCCCTTCAGCACCTGTTCGGCGGCGCGGCCATAGGGCGCATGGTCGGGGCTGGCGATCGCGAAGCGCGTGACGCGGCCGTCCCTCAGCCCTGAACGCAGGTCCGCCAGCGCGCCGTCGGCCTTCAGCGGCGAGCCGTTGGGCACGAAGAGGGCGAGGCGGCCTTCGGCATAGACGGCGCCGCGGTCGGCCGCGAGGCCGGCATCGGCGAGCTGGAAGATGAATCCCTCGTCGGCGGAGAGGAAGAGCTGGAACGGCGCACCCTGCCGGATCTGGCGGGTGAAATTGCCGGAAGCGCCATAGACCACCGAGACCTCCTGGCCGGTGGCCTGGCGGAAGGCGACGACGAGGTCGTCCATGGCCGTCTTGACGCTGGCGGCGACGGCGATCTGCGGCGCCTGGGCCAGGGCCGGCGCACCGAGGGCGGCGACGAGCCCGGCGGCGAGGAGGAGACGGCGGACAACGGCCATGACGGCTCCAGCGATATTTCCGTTCGGCTATATCGCTGGACTGGACCCTGCCTGTCAATCGCCCGGCGGACGAAGAAGCCGCGACAGGGTGGCGATTTCACCGGCGGATGAGGTCCGCAGCCGGTCCTCCATGGTGCGGAAGGCCGCCAGGATGTCCTGCCCGGCCGCGGTCAGTTCGGCGCCGCCACCGGCCCGCCCCCCCTTGGAGGAGGTCACGAGCGGCTCGGCGAACATGGCATTCATCGTCTCGACCAGCATCCAGGCGCGCTTGTAACTCATGCCCATGCGCCGCCCCGCGGCAGCGATGGAGCCGGTGTCGCGGATCCCCTCCAGCAGGTCGGCCTTGCCGGGCCCCAGCCTGACGCCGGGGGCGAAGTCGACCCGCAAGGTGACGAGGGGAGCGGAGGCCAAGGCGATCGGTGTCCTGGGAAAAGTCGCGCCAAGCCTTGCGGCGGCGCACCTCTCTGTCAGCCGGAGAGGAATGAGCCCGGCTTCCATGGGGGCGGACCCATGGCTGCCGGGCTCCCGTGCCCTCCCCCGGCGGTGAAGCGCGGCGGGAGGACGCGTGCGCTATTCCGCGGCGACGCGGATCGGCCGTGGCGCCTCGCCGGGACGCGAGGCATCGGCCGGGAGAAGAAGCGGCGGCGCGCCATGGCCACCATGGCCGGCGGCTGCCGCATCGGGCTCGTCGGCGGGGCCGACGAAGCGGCCGAAGACCCAGCCGAAGAAACGGCCGACATCATCCATCACCGTATAGAAGGACGGCACGAAGACGAGGCTGAGCACGGTCGAGACGAGCAGGCCGCCGATCACCGCGATGGCCATGGGCGCGCGGAACTCGCCGCCATCGCCCGAGCCGAGTGCCGGCGGGATCATGCCCGCCCCCATGGCCAGGGTTGTCATGATGATCGGGCGGGCGCGCTTGCGGCCGGCATCGAGGATGGCCTCGCGGCGCGGCATGCCCTCCCGCGTCTTCTCCACCGCGAAGTCGACCAGCATGATGGCGTTCTTGGTGACGATGCCCATCAGCATGAGGATGCCGATGACCACCGGCATGGAGATGGCATTGTTGGTCAGCAGCAGGGCGACGATGACGCCGCCGAGCGACAGCGGCAGCGACATCAGGATGGTCAGCGGCTGGAACACCGAGTGGAACAGGAGGACGAGGACGCCGAGCACCATCAGCAGGCCGGTGCCCATCGCCACGGCGAAGCCCTGGAAGACCTCCTGCATGACCTCGGCATCGCCGCCGCGCTGGAACGAGACGCCGGCGGGCAGGTTCCGCGCCGCGGGAAGGGAATAGACCTTCTCGAGCGCCGGACCGAGTTCGAGTCCCCTGCCGAGGTCGGTGCCGATATTGACGCGACGCACCCGGTTGTAGCGCTCGATCGACGAGGGCCCCTGGCCGAAGGTGATGTCGGCGACGGCGGTGAGCGGCACCTGCTGGCCGGCGGGCGTCGTCACGGTGAGGGCCGAGAGGATGTCGAGGCGGGCGCGGGCGTCGGTGTCGAGCTGGACCCGGATCGGCACCAGCCGGTCGCCGGCATTGAACTTGGCGAGGTTGGCGGCAACGTCGCCGATGGTGGCGATGCGCACCGCTTCCGAGATCTGGTCGGTGGTGATGCCGTAGCGCGCGGCTTCGTCGGTCTTCGGCACGACCCGGATCTCGGGCCGGTCGAGGCCGGCCGTGGCGGCGACGTTGACGAAACCGGGGAGCTGGCGCATCTCGGCCTCGAGCGCGGCCACAGCCTTGGACAGGTTGGCGCCATCGTTGCCACGCACGATGATGGAAAGCTCGCGCTCGCCGCGGTCGTTGACATACCAGGCGCGGATGTCCGGGATCTCGGTGAAGAGCGGCGACGTCGCCTGCTGGATCTGCCGCTGCTTGCGCTCGCGCTTGGTCTTGTGGACGAGGCGGACGATGACGGTGGCGCGGCGGACCTCCAGCGTGCCGACCGGGCTCGCGCCGCCGATGACCAGGACCGATTCCACCTCCGGCGTCTTCTCGCGGATCAGCTTGGCGAGCCTGTCGGACCGCTCGCGGGTGTCCTCGAGCGTCGAGCCCGGCGGCAGTTCCATCGAAATGACGAAGCGGGCCTCGTCGGGGAAGGGGATGAAGCCGGTGGGCAGGAACTTCACCGCCCAGATGGACAGGGCGAAGACGCCGATGCCGGCGAGGAGGGTCAGGTAGCGGAAGCGGATGGTCACGGTCAGGAAGCGCAGATAGGCGCGCATCAATGCGCCGTCCTTGGGCTCCCTGTGGGCGTGGGGCCTGAGGAAATAGGCCGCGAGCATGGGCGTGATGAGCCGCGCCACCAGCAGCGAGAAGAGCACGGCGATGGCAACCACCAGGCCGAACTGCTTGAAATACTGGCCGGCAATGCCGCCCATGAAGGAGACAGGCGCGAAGACGGCGACGATGGTCAGCGAGATGGCGATGACGGCGAGACCGATCTCGTCCGCCGCCTCCATCGAGGCGCGGTAGGGCGACTTGCCCATCTTCATGTGTCTGACGATGTTCTCGATCTCGACGATGGCGTCGTCCACGAGAATGCCGGTGACGAGGATCACCGCCAGCAGCGAGACGAGATTCATCGAGAAGCCGAGCATGTCCATCACCCAGAAGGTCGGGATGATGGAGAGCGGCAG
Organism: Archangium gephyra; assembly: GCA_943368975.1. Taxonomy (GTDB): domain Bacteria; phylum Pseudomonadota; class Alphaproteobacteria; order Rhizobiales; family Phreatobacteraceae; genus Phreatobacter. The sequence continues at coordinate 264 of CALRLZ020000048.1, read as the reverse complement.
GGCGACCGCCGAGATGATGGTGGCGCGGAAATCACGCAGGAACAGGAAGACGACGATGACCGTGAGACCGGCGCCCTCCAGCAGCATGGTCATGGCCGAGGTGTGGTTGCCCGCCGTGTAGTTGACCGAGTTGTCGATCTCGTTGAAGGCGATGTCCGGGTGGGCGGCGCGTAACTCGTCGATCTTGGCGCGGGCGAGGGCGGCGACGCGCACGTCCGAGGCGCCCTTCGAGCGGAAGACCTGGAAGGCCACCGTCGGCGTCTC
>CALRLZ020000047.1:0-27335 GCA_943368975.1 Archangium gephyra | reverse complement strand
TGTCCTCGTCCTCGAGCTTGTTCAGGCAGCAGCGCGCGCAGCCGTCGCACAGGCTCTCCCATTCGGCGTCGCTCATCGCTTCCAGCGGCTTCACCCGCCAGAAGGGCGCGGCGACGGCCTCGCCTGCAGCATCGTCGACCATGGGCGGGCCTCTCGTGGCGGCGCGGTGCATGCGGCGGCCGGCCGCGCGGTAACCCTGTTGTCAGAGAACGGTGAGCAGGGCGCGGGGCCGTTGGCTCGCCCCGCCGATCTCCGATATGGTAAGCCAATCGTCAAGAGCATGCCCAGAAAGGGTGCCCGGCTTGAGCGATCTCACTCCCAGCGGCGGGTGGGGCAGCGCCGTGAAGCGCGTCCTCCTCGACCTCGACGCCCGGTTGAACGACGGGGCCTGGCGCCTCGCCGGGGCGATAGGCCGTGGCTGGGAAAGGCTCGCCGACCTCGCCGACCGGGTGCAGCTCTATGGCTGGAAGCGCGTCGGGGCCGAAATCGCCTCGGAGGGCATGACCCTCGGCACCGGCGGCCTCGTCGTCCTCCTGATGCTGGCCATGCCGGCCTTCCGCGAGACCGAGGACGACTGGCGCAAGCGCTCCGAGCTCTCCGTCGTGTTCCAGGACCGCTATGGCAACGAGGTCGGCCGCCGCGGCATCCGCCACAATGATTCGGTGCCGCTGGAGGAATTCCCCGATCACCTGATCAAGGCGGTGCTGGCGACCGAGGACCGCCGCTTCTACGACCACTATGGCATCGACCTGATCGGCACGTTCCGGGCGCTGGCCACCAATGCGCGGGCCGGCGGCGTGGTGCAGGGCGGTTCGACGCTGACCCAGCAGCTGGCCAAGAACCTGTTCCTCACCAACGAGCGGTCCATCGAGCGGAAGATCAAGGAAGCCTTCCTGGCGCTGTGGCTGGAATCGCGGGCGACCAAGAACGAGATCCTGAAGACCTATCTCGACCGCGCCTATATGGGCGGCGGCGCCTTCGGGGCGGAGGCGGCATCGGAATATTATTTCGGCAAGTCGGTCCGCGACGTGACCCTGGCGGAGGCGGCGCTGCTCGCCGGCCTGTTCAAGGCGCCGACCCGTTTCGCCCCCCACGTCAACCTGCCGGCGGCGCGGGCCCGGGCCAATACCGTTCTCGACAACCTGGTCGAGGCCGGATTCATGACCGAGGGCCAGGTCTTCGGCGCCCGGCGCAATCCCGCCACCCCCATCGACCGCAAGGACGAGGCGGTTCCGAACTACTATCTCGACTACGCCTTCGAGGACGTGAAGCGGCTGGTGGCGGCGACGCCGAGCCTCGTCGATCGGGTCCTGACCGTCCGCACCGGCCTCGACCTGACCATCCAGAAACAGGCGGAGCTGTCGGTCGAGGCCATCATCCGTCAGTTCGGCGCCGATTATGGCGCGAGCCAGGCGGCGGCGGTGGTGATGGAGGTGGACGGCACGGTGCGCGCCATCGTCGGCGGGCGCGACTACGGCACCAGCCAGTTCAACCGCGCCACCGAGGCGATGCGCCAGCCCGGGTCCTCGTTCAAGCCGATCGTCTATGGCGCGGCAATGCGCGAGGGGCTGATCAACGGCCGCTCCGTGGTGGTCGACCGGCCGATCTGCCTCGGCAACTGGTGCCCGCAGAATTATGGCCGCAGCTTTTCCGGAGCGACGACCGTCACCTCCGCCCTGGTGCGCTCGATCAACTCGATCCCGGTCATCCTGACCCAGCAGATGGGCCGCGGCGACAGCCGCGTCGGGCGGCAGAAGATCATCGCCACGGCGCGCGAGATGGGCATCACCCGCCCGCTGACCGATTCGGCGCCGCTGCCGATCGGCGCCGCCGAGGTCACGCTGGTCGAGCTCACCACCTCCTATGCGACCTTCGCCTCCGGGGGCCTGAGCGTCCAGCCGCATGCCGCGGTCGAGATCCGCAATTCGGCCGGCGAGCTCGTCTGGCGCGCCGACCGCGACCTGCCGGAGCGCCGCCGCGTCTTCCCCCAGACGGTGGCCGTCGACATGAACGCCATCATGGTGGGCGTGGTCGAATCCGGCACCGGGCGGCGGGCGCAGGTCCCGGGCGTCCAGGTCGGCGGTAAGACCGGCACGACCAATTCCTACCGCGACGCGCTGTTCGTCGGCTATTCCGGCCAGTTCGTCACCGGCGTCTGGTACGGCAATGACGACTATTCGCCGACCAACCGGATGACCGGGGGCTCGCTGCCGGCCATGACCTTCTCGCAGGTCATGACCGCGGCGCATCAGGGCCTCGACCGCAAGCCGATCTTCGGCCTGACCGGCGGACCGCAGCCGGTGCCGGGCGTTCCGCCCGGCACGCAGGTTCCGCTCGCCGGGGTGCCGGACCGGCCGCAGATCCTGTCGCGCTCCTCGCTGGAGGTGCTCGGCCGGATCGACATGCTGCTGCGGGACGCCTCCGATACGCTGCGCCCCGGGCCGCTCTCGGCCGGACCGGCCGGGTCGGTGCTGCGCTGACGACGGGGAAGGATGATCGCTGAATGCGCGTGCTTCCTGGCCTCCTGCTGGCGCTCGGCATCGGCGCGGTGACGGGCCTCGGCCTGACCGCCCTGTCGGTCGGCCGCGGCACCGGGGCGGGCACGCTGCGCATCGGCCCGTGGCTGGCGACACCCAAGGCGGGAACGCCCGAGGCCGATCCCTATGCGCGGGCCGTCACGGCGCGGCTCGGCACCCTGCCGCTGGCGCTCGCCGACGGGCTCGCCCTCGTCGCCGATGCCGATGCGGACGGCGGCGCGCTGGACGGGCGCTGCACCTATCGGGTGGCGGGCAGCGTCCCGCCTGCCCGGTTCTGGACGCTGACGGCGGCGCGCGCCGATTTCGCCCCGGCGGTCGCGGAGGGCCAGCGCCAGGTCTTCACCAGCTACGAGATCGTGCGCCAGGTCGAGGTCGGGACCGACATCGTCGTGGCACCGCAGGCGCGGGCCGGCAACTGGCTGCCCTCGGGCGGCGCGCCGGACCTGCGCCTCATCCTCAGGCTCTACGACACCCCGGTGGCGACCACCATTTCGGCGGCGACGGTCCTGCCGTCGATCACCCGGGTGAGTTGCCCATGAGCCGGCGCCTCGGCCTCCTCGCCGTCCCCGTCCGCCGGGTGCTCGGCGCCCTGCCCTGGGTGATCGCCGGCCTGCTGCTCGGCGTGGCCGTGCATATCCTGTCGGTCTTCGCCCTGCCGCGGCTCGCCCCGGACGATGCCCGCGCCCGCCTCGCCGAGGTGACGGCGGTGAACCGCCTCACCACCCTGTCGGGCGGCGGCTCGGTCGTCCTGCCGCTGGCCGACCCGGCCTTCGAGACGGCGGTCTGCCGCTATGACCTCACGGCCGGCCCGCTGCATGTGCGGGCGCCGGTGACGCCGCATTACACCGCCATCGCCCTCTATACCGCGACGGGCCTCGCCTTCGGAGCCATCAACGACCGGGCGGCGACGCGGCGCACCCTCGACCTCTTCGTGGTGACCCAGGCGCAGCGGCGAGAACTCGCCACCGACGAGGACGAGACGGCGGCCGACAACCTCATCCTGGTGTCGCCCACCAGCGAGGGCTTCGTGCTGATCCGGGCGCTGGCGGTGCAGCCGAGCTTCGCCCCGCTCATCCGGGAACAGCTCACTGGCCAGTCGCTGTGCGAGATCCTGACGCCGGAACAGGCGCCGGCGACGCAATAGGACGGTCGCTCCTATTTGCTGATGACGTTCTCGTCCGGCGGCGGCGAGCGCGGGTAGAAGCGCGGCGGCGCCGGCTCGACGCCGACCGCGCCGCGCGCCGGCAGGCCGGCGCAGAACCTGTCGAAGTCGCGGATATCCTCCTCAAGGCCGCGCAGCTCGCGTTCGGCGAGGACCGCCTCAGCCTCGGGCGTGGCGACGATCTGGGTGTTGAGGGCGCAGCGATAGGCGTCGGCATGCTGGCGCAGTCCGTGGCGGACCCAGGCGACGATGGTGCGGTTCTCGGCGATCCGGTCATGGGCCGAGCGGATCTGCACCGCAGTGAGGGTCGGGATATGGCCGAGAGCGCCGGCGCGCACCCGGTCGGCCTCCATGACCTCGCGGGCCTTGTCGCAGAAGGGGCGGATGCGCTGCCGGTCGGCGCGCATGTCGTCCATCATGCGGACGAAGCGCGTCCGCGTCGAGCGGAAGGGCTCGCGGGCCAGGGTGTGGCAATAGCCGCGCGGGTCCGGGTCGAAGCGCACGGGGTCACCGATGCGGGTGCGGCGCAGCTCCGCCCAGAACTGGTTCCAGCGGTCGTGCGGATGGGTCGGCATCATCAGGCCGTAGCCCATCTGCCGCATCTCGCGCTCGGCATCGGTGAAGTCGTAGCCGGAGACGGGCTCTTCGCGGTAGCGGGCCGCGTGGGTGCCGATCCAGGGCATGATCTCGTCGTTGACGACATTGGGGGCGGGACGGCCGAGGTCACCCTGCGGGGCGCAGGCGGCGAGAACCAGCGCCGTCGCGGCGAGCGCGAGCCAGGCGGAAGCCGGCCGACGATGCGGGCGCGCCAGAGGCATACCGAGGCCTTCCATCGATATGGTGGCCCGTTCTCGGGATCGCGGTCAGGCGCTCCTGCGCCGGCGCTTCGGCCGGTCGCCGCCCTTGAGGGGCGGATCGACGGTCAGGATCGGAGGCGCGGGAAGGTCATGGCGCTCGACGCGCACCACGGGCAGCAGCAGGATCTGACCGCTGACCGCCATGTCGTCTGCGGCCGGGCGCAGGATGCGCCGTCGTTCGAGCGGAAAGCGAAGCACTGCACCCATCGGATCCTCCCTTGCGCCTGCCCTCCAATGCGGCCATGCCCGGCGACCATTCGCCGACGCGCAGGGCGACTTAACAACCGCCATGGTTAACGGCTGGTTACCTCGGCGCCCATCTTCGGGCGGGCGGGCACGGCTGCCCCGCCCGGTCCCGGTCTTGACGCGGTGGCCGCCGGCGCGCCCGATCGGCCGCCGCGCCCTCGCCGCTCCGGACTTGCCCGATGACCGCATCGCCCGCCCCCGAAGACCCGCTTGTCTATGTCGTCGAGATCGACCTGCCGCAGGGCGGCCTGGCGACGTTCCGCGACTGGTACGCCCATGTGCACGCCCCGCACCTCTACGAGGCCGGCTTCACCACCTGCACCTCCTACCGGGCCGTACGCGGCCGGATGGACATCGTCGACGTCTATCAGGCGCCGGGATGGTCGATCTTCGAAAGCGCGGCCTTCGCCCGCTACCGGCGGATCGCCGCGGCCGACCCGCATCTGCCGCCCTTCATGGCCGGCATCGCCAATATCCGCACGCCCTATATCGCCCGGCCGGAGACCGGCACGGCGGCCGGCGAGCCCCTCGCCGCGGACTGGCTGGCGATCCTGCGTTTCGACGCGGATGACGGCGCCCTCGCGGCGGTCACCGCCTGGCTCGGCGCCGGAGGCGCGGCGGACCTCTCGGCGCGGGGCGTCGTCCGAACCCGGCTCCTCGGCCGCACCCGGCCGGCCCCGACAGGGACCTCGGACCGGCCCGCCGCGGCACTGATGATGGAGAGCACGCGCGATCCCGGGGTGGCGCTGCCGGCCGGCGCACCCGCCGTGCTGACCGCCGCCGCGGGACCGCATTTCACCGGCCACCGGCTCTATCCCTGGCCGGATGCCGCCGGGCCGGGGGGCCTCATTCGTTAACGCGGTCTTTCCACTAACGGAACGCTAACGAGTTCCTTCGTATTGTCGGCAACCGTCCCTCCGCCCCTCCGGTCGCCCTCCGCGCATGTCGTCCCAGCGTCTTCCCAGCGTCCAGCGATTGATCGGCCTCGCGCGGTCGAACGGCATCGACGTCCGGCCGACCCTGCTGCGCATCATCGTCGACCAGTTCGTCGCCGAGACACGCCACAGCGCCGCCGAAGTGACACGGTTCGGCGAGCTGGTGGCGAACCTGCTGCCCAAGGCGAGCGAGGCCGACCGTCTCCTGGTCGCCGACAAGCTCGCCCACCACCGCCAGACCCCCGCTGTCGTGGCGCGGCGCCTGGCCGCCGATACCGGCGCGGTGGCGCGCCCGGTCCTGACGCATTGCCGGGCCCTGTCGGATGACGATCTCTTCCTCGCGGTCCGGTCGGGCGATCCGCTCAAGGCGCTGGCCGTGGCGGAGCGCGAGGATATCGGGCTTGCCGCGCTGGTGGCGCTGGAGGACATGGACGACCCCGCCGTCAAGGCGGCGCTCGCCGCCCGTATCGGGCGCTCCCCCGTGTCCAGCACAGAGCCACTGATGGCACCCCCCGCCAGTATCGGCAGCCGCTTCCTCGCTGCGACGACCGCCCAGCGCGAGACGATGCTGGCCGAGCTCGCGCTGTCGCAGCCGACGCTGCCGCCGGGCCTCGGCCCCCGTGGATCGACCAAGGGCCAGGGCCAGGAGATCGAGGTCGCGGCCCTGTCCCGCCGCGCGGGCGCCCTCGCCGAGGCGATCGGCCGGAGCTTCGGCCTCGACCACGGCATGGCCTGCAGCATCACCGAGGATGCCGGCGGCGAACCCCTCGTGGTGGCGGCGCGGGCCCTGGATCTCGGCCGCGAGGCGACGGCCCGTATCCTGCTCTTCGCCCACGAGGCGATCGGCACGTCGGTCGACCGGATCGCCGCGCTGACGACCCTCTACGACGCCGTGCCGCGCGGCGTCGCGGTCACGCTGGTGCGCGCCTGGCAGGAGGCCTCGCCCCTCGCCCCGCCGGTCCGGACGACCCGGCACCAGCCGGTGCTCGCGCCCGACGCCACCGACCGGCTGGGCGCGCGTCAGGCGGCGAGCCCGGCGCCACGTCAGGCGGCACGATCACCGACGGCGCGGCCGGCGGCATCGCGGCTGCCGAAAGGCTCCTGAGAACCGTCAGGGCCGGGCCAGTTCGACGAAGGCGCGCCCGTCGCGGTCCTCGATGTCGATGATCCACAGGTCGGGGTCGAATTTCGTCTCGCGCGCCAGTTTCTCACTGACCCTGGACTCCTCGACGAAAATGTCCGGCCAGGCCGGGACGAAGAGGCGGTCGACCGGCCGGCCGTCGTCGAAAGCCGATTGCGGTGCCTGCAGATAGAGCGCGACGAGGCGGTCGGCAGCGCGCGAGACGGTGACGGCGATGGCGCCCGCCTCGGCATTGCCCCGGCGGCGGAGCGTCGCGAAGCCGCCTTCCAGGCCGACGCGCCGGATGAAGGCGGAGACCCAGAAATCGGAGGTGACCCGCATCAGCGGCGGGCGCCGGAACTCTCGGCGGCGATGAGGTCGCCGATGGAGCGCTCACGGGGGGCGGGAGCAGGCCGCGGCGCCGGAACGGCGCGCGGGTCGCGCGACAGGAGCTCGGCAATGTTCTGCGGTCCCTGGGGCGCCGGAGGCGCCGGCCGGGTCGCGGTGGCCGCGGCGGTTGCGGGCGCCGGCGCGCCACGGCGCAGGCGGGCCAGCAGCGCTTCCGAGGCCTCGCCGGTGACGGCGAGGCGCGCCTCGGTCTCGTAGCGGCGGATGGCCGCCTCGGTCTTGGGGCCGGAACGGCCGTCGACCGTGCCGTCATAGAGGCGGCGGCGCTGCAACTCGCGCTGCACGTCGGCGATGAGGTCGGCGCGGGTGCGCGGCGCAGCGGCGGTGGCCGGACCGGGGGCCGGTGCGGCTCCCTCGCTCGGCCGCGGCGTGATGCTCGCGGTCTGCTGCACATCGGCCGTCCGGGCCGCGGCAGGCGACGGCGCCGGCTGGATCACCGCGGCGGCGAAGAGCGGGGCCGGGTGAGGGCCGGATTGGCGGACGAGGGCATTGGCGACGATGCCCACGGCGACGATGCCGAGCAGCGCCAGCGCGAGCCGGTCGCCGGGGCTGCGGCCGATGATCTGCCGCCAGACCGAGGAGCGCGGTGCCGCATCGTCCATGTCATGGGCGGCGCGTCCGCGGCGGGGACGCAGATCCTCGTCGTCATAGGTCGCGTCACGCAATTTTCCGTCCCTCCTGGGGCTTGTCGATCACGGGCGCCGGCGCGGCCAGCGGCAGGGGCGACACCTGCCCATGCGCTTCGCAGTCCATCGGCATCCGCAAGGTGACGCGGGTTCCGCGGCCGACCTGCGAGGTGATCTCGAGGCGACCCCCGTGCAGTTCGGCGAGACCCTTCACGACGGAGAGGCCGAGACCGGTGCCGTCATAGGGCCGGTCATAGCTCGAGCGCGCCTGGAAGAAGGGGCTGCCGAGCCGCGGCAGATCCTTGGCGGCAATGCCGATGCCGGTGTCGGTGACCGAGAGCGACAGCCAGCCGCCGTCGCGGCGCAGGCCGATGGTCACCGAGCCGCCCGGCTTGGTGAACTTGACGGCGTTGGAGACGAGGTTGAGCAGGATCTGCCGGTAGGCGCGCTTGTCGCCCACCACCTCCTCGACGGCCTCGGGCAGGTCGGCGGTGAGCGCCACGCCGGCCCCGCTGGCCTTGAGGTCCATCATCTGGACGCATTGCATCACCAGGGGCGGCAGGGCGAAGGGCTCGGGCGTGATCTCGAAATGGCCGCTCTCGATCTTCGACATGTCGAGGATCGAATTGACGAGATTGAGCAGGTGCTCGCCGGAATCGCGGATCAGCGTCGCATATTCGTGGCGGCGCGCCTGGTCGAGGCGCATGGCCTCCTCGTGCATCAGCATCTCGGAGAAGCCGTTGATGGCGTTGAGCGGCGTGCGCAGTTCGTGGCTGACATTGGCGAGGAAGCGGCCACGGGCCTCGTTGGCGCGGTCGGCTTCTTCGCGGGCGGCATCGACCGCGCTCTCGTGCTGCTTGCGGTCGGAGACGTCACGCAGGACCGAGACGACCTGCTGGCCATCGCCGGATCCGGAGAGCGGGCGGCTGCGCATCTCCATCCAGATGAAGGCGGGCTGGCCGTCGACCGTGTCCTCGCGGCGGAGCCGGAACTCGGCGGCGGCCTCGATATGGCGCGAGGCGGCGATCGACAGGGCGCTGAGATAGGCCGGGCGGTCGGCGACATGGACCCGGTCAAACAGGCTCTGGCCATGCAGGGCATAGGACGGCACCCCGACGACGCGCTCGGCGGCCGGCGAGGCGAAGACGACGGCGCCATTGCGGCTGTGACAGGTGATGAGATCGGTCATGTTCTCGGCGAGAAGCCGGTAGCGCTGCTCGCCGACCGAGTGGACCTCCTCACCGGCCCGGCTGACCATGACAGCCGACAGGGCGAGGCTCAAAGCATAGATCACCGCGGCAGCGGCCGAGGCGAAACCGGCCACGGCGAGATGGGCGGCGCCGAGGGTCGTCGGCATCAGCGCGCCGGTCATCTGCAGGGCACCGATGACGCCGACGGCGCCGACGACCATGGCGCCGGCACTGGTGACGACGCGGCGCGAGCCCGACAGCACCGCCTCGGCCGGGACCAGGGCGAACCAGATGACGATGAAGGAGGTGAGGCCGCCGGACAGCACCGCAATGACCGAGACGATGCCGGTCAGGGCCGCGGCGGAGAAGAGGTGCGCCTGCTGATAGGCGCCGGTGCGGGACAGGAAGGTGGCGATGGCGATGGGCAGGACCAGCCAGCCGAAGGCGATGGTCTCGACGAGGCCCGGCACGCCCTGGAAGGCGAGGAAGAGCGGCAGCGCCGAGAGCGCGACGAGGCCCGGAATCAGGCGCGTCGCGATAAAGGCCCGGTGGCGGGCGAAGACGACGGGATCCACCGTCGCGGCCGGATGTACCAGACCGTCGAGATAGGATCTCACCGAACCGATCAACGCGCTTTCACGCAACGCACTCACCCCGACCCGCGGCGTCCGCCGTTCTCAATGACCGGAGGATCGCAGCCCGGCGTGAAGGAAAAGCTAAGTCGGCGCGGCGGTCGGCATGGCGGCGGCGCGCACCGGCCGTTTCGTCGGCCATGGTGAAGAAAGGCTTGCGGTGGCCCGCCCGGCCCGGTCCCGATAATTTGCGTCAACCTTAACCCGGATTCAGGCCGGTTTCCGGCGGATTCACCCTCTCCGCCAAGGCCCTGTTCACAGGTCGAACCCATGATCGCCAGGACCGGAGCGGTGCCCTCGAGGCGATAACGACCGCCCGGATACAGGGCTCCAACGACCGGAAACGGCGTCATGTCATTCCTCTTCAAGGCAGCCTTCTGGCTCGGCCTCGTCTTCTATGTGCTGCCGCCGTCGGCGCCACTGCCGCCGTCGACCTCCAGCGAACTGCCGACGGGAGGCCAGGTGGCGAGCGCGGTGATCCGCGGCGCCGTCCAGCTGTGCCGCGACCATGCCGACAGCTGCGCCCGCGGCGTCGGCGCCGTCACCGAGACCGTTCAGCGCGAAGTGGTCGGCGCGGCCGTGCCCGCCGCGCGCGACACGCTGGTGCCGGCCGACCTGCAGGTGCCGTTCGGCGGTCTCGCGATCCCGCCGGGATCGGCGCCGAGACAGGCGCCGCTGCCGCCGCGGCGCCCGGCCTGACGACGCGGCGCTTTGTTTCGGCGCCGCATCGCCCTATATCCCCGGCATGAGCCAGCTTGCAGCGCCCGCGATCGACGAGATCAAAGAAGCCTTCGCCCTGATCGACGACTGGGAGGAGCGCTATCGCTACCTGATCGAGATCGGCAAGGCGTTGCCGCCGCTCGCCGCCGACGAGCGCAATGAAGCCAACAGGGTGAAGGGCTGCGCCAGCAATGTCTGGCTGGTCACCCATGTCGCCGATCGCGGCCCCGACGCCATGATGACCTTTGCCGGCGAGAGCGACGCCCATATCGTCAAGGGGCTGGTGGCCCTGACGCTCGCCTTCTATTCCGGCCGCCCGGCCCGCGAGGTCGCCACAGACGACGCCTTCGACCTGTTCCGCTCTTTCGGCCTCGAACAGCACCTGACGCCGCAGCGCTCCAACGGCGTGCGGGCGATGATCGACCGCATCCGCCGCGACGCTGCCGAAGCGCTTGTGGCCTGATCAGAGGGCGAAGGCCGGGCCGAGCCCCGCCAGGTCGGCCAGGGTCGCGACCGGATCGGCACCGGGATATTCGTTCGGCATGGCGGTGCGGTTGACCCAGACGGGAACGAAGCCGAAGCGCGCGGCGCCCGCCACGTCCCAACGGTTTGACGAGACGAAGACGACATCGCCGGGATCGCCGAGGCCGAGCACGCCCTGCGCATGGGCATAGACGGCGGGGACCGGCTTGTAGGCGCCGACCGCCGCGACGGTCACCACGGCATCGATCAGCGGTCCGATCCCCGCCGCGGCGATGGCCTTGTCGACCATGGCCTGGGTGCCATTGGTGAAAATGGCGGTGGTCTTGCCGGCCGCTTTCAGCCGTGCGAGCGCCGGGGCGACATCCGGATAGGCGGCCAGGGTCTCGTAGGCAGCGAGCAGCGCCTGCCGGAGGGCGGGATCGGCGACGCCGTGGCGGGCGAGCGCGAAGTCGAGGCCGCGGGTGGTCAGGGTCCAGAAGTCCTCGAAGCCCCCCATCAGCGTGGTGATCCAGGAATATTCGAGCTGCTTGGCCCGCCACAGCTGGGAAACGGGCTCGGCGAGCGGTCCCAGTGGCGCGCCGGCGCGCTGGACCGCGGCATGGACGTCGAACAGCGTGCCATAGGCATCGAACATGAACGTGTCGGCGGGCATGGCGGCCTCTCCCCGGGTTCCTTGCCCAACCATCGCATCCCCGCGCGGCTGGGATCATCACAATTCATGATGACGTGGCGCGCCGCCACGCTAAATTCCGCCTCCCCGCGGGAGGAGATGCGCGATGACCAACTGGTCGAAAACCTGGACCTATGTCGACGGCGACTGGCTGGAGGGCAATCCGCCGCTGACCGGTCCGCGCAGCCACGCCTTCTGGCTCGGCTCCTCGGTGTTCGACGGCGCCCGCATCTTCGACGGCAAGATGCCGGACATGGACCTGCACGCGGCCCGCCTCAACCGCTCGGCGGTGGCGCTCGGCCTGAACGCGACCATGACGGTGGAGAGCATCGTCGGGCTCGCCCGCGACGGCGCGAAGAAATTCGACGGATCGGTGCCGCTCTATGTCAAGCCGATGTACTGGGCCGAAGGCGAGGGCGGCAACGCCATCCTCCCCGACGCGGAGACGACCCGGTTCTGCCTGTGCATCTTCGAGGCCCCCATGGGCGCGCCGACCGGCATGGCCATCACCTTGTCGAAGTTCCGCCGGCCGACCATCGAGAACGCCCCGACCGACGCGAAGGCAGGGTGCCTCTATCCGAATAACGGGCGGGCGCTGCGCGAGGCCAAGTCCCGCGGCTTCGACAATTGCCTGGTCATGGACATGGTCGGCAATGTCGCGGAAACGGCGACGTCCAACATCTTCATGGCGAAGGACGGGGTGGTCTACACGCCCATCCCGAACGGCACCTTCCTGAACGGCATCACCCGGCAGCGGACCATCGCGCTCCTGCGCGAGGCCGGCGTCACCGTGGTGGAACAGAGCCTGCGCTATGCCGATTTCGAGACAGCGGACGAGATCTTTTCGTCGGGCAATTATTCCAAGGTGGTGCCGGTGACGAAGATCGACGACCGGGCGCTGCAGCCCGGCCCGCTTGGCCGCAAGGCGCGCGATCTCTATTTCGCCTATGCGGCCGCCGGCCCGCGCCTGTAACGGCGGTCCACCGGGGGCCTCTGCTGACTGCGAGAGCCCCCCGCGCGGGGGTCATCCCCCGACATGGGCGCGGAAATCCTTGAGCGAGGCGAAGCGGGTCGTGCCCTCGGGCAGATCCGCCTCGATGCTGCCGTCGCCATAGAGCCGGAAGGAAATGCCGGCGATCACCCCCTCGCGCAGCAAGGGCGGCATCGGCGGCGGCGGCGGCGCGAGCACCGGCTCCTGGCGCGGCGCCGCCTTCGCCTGCGGCTCGAAAATGTCCTTCAGGTCATCCATCAGCGAGGTCGCGGGATCGACCGCCGGTGCCTTCGGCGCCAGCAGGTCGTTGAGCTCGGGGAAGTCGCGAGCAAGGGCCGCCATGGCGTCGTCACCGGGGGCGGCAGTGGCGGCGGGGTCCGGGCGGATGAGCTCCAGCCGCGGTGGCTCGGTCCGTCGCGGCGGCTCGACGACCGGCGGCGGCATGGGCACCACGGGCGGCGGCGCGACGACCGGCGGCGGCGCGGTCCCCAGAGCCGCTTCGGCAAGCGAGGCCTGCAGGGCCCGCTCGAGTTCCTCCTCGATGGACAGCGGCGCTGGCTCCGGCCGGGCCGGCTCTGGCTCGGGTTCGACGGGAACCGGCGGGCCGAGGTCGGGGGCCGCGACGGGACGGGAGATGGTCTCGCGCAGTCGGGCCATGAAATCATCGGCATCGGGGATGGTGGCGAGGTCCGGCGCGGCCGGAACCGGCTCGCGTGGCGGGTCGAGATCGCGCAGCGTCTCGAAGGCCTTTTCGAGCGCGACGGGCTCGGGCTCGGCCCGGTGCAGGGCCGGCGCGATGGGCTCGGGCTCGGCGGGCGCGCGCGCATCGCCGGCCGAAGCGCCAAGAAGCAGGCGTTCGAGCGAGGCCATCGGGTCGGCCGGCCCATCGCCGGGAGCCGGCGTCGGCGGAGCGAGATCGGCCTCCGCGGCCTTCACCTCGGCCAGCATTTCCTCCAGCGCATGGGCGAGATCGGGATCGGACTTGGCGGGAGCCAAGGCTTTTTCGTCGCCCTCCCATGGCCGATCATCGCCGGCGAAGGCCTTGTCGTCATCGGCAAAATGCTTGTCGTCGCCCCTCGCCTCGGCGGCGGGTGGCGCGATGGCGGGTTCGGGAGCCTTTTCCGCACTCCGTGCCTCGGCAGGGGCGGAGGCTGCGGAGGCCGCGAGGCCGGCGGCGAGACCCGCCGCGGCCAGAGGCGCCTTTGCGGCCAGAGGCGGCAGGCCGAAGCTCTGGCGCGACGGCGGCGTCGCGGCGACCGGGGCGGCGGGCGGAGGGGGCGGCGGCGGCGGCGCCATGAGCGCCTCCTCCAGTCGGTCGAGGACGACGGGCGACACGGCAGGGGCGGGAGCCTCGGCAGGCACCGGTGCCGGTGTCGATGTCGGCATGGCCACCAGGGGCGGCGCCGGCACGACCGGCGCCGCGATCGCATCCTTCACCGCCGTCCCGGGGGGAAGACCGATGCGCAGGGCATCGAGCTTGACGGCGAGGATCGCGAGTTGCCCCAAGATGGCAGCCAGGCCGAACAGAATGATTCCCGCGGCGGCGATGACCGCGCCGACGATCATCACGGTATTGCCGAGGCTGAGCAGGGCGGGATTGGTGCCCCAGTAGAGCGTCACCGCCCCGATCAGCGCCAGCGCCGCGGCCGCCACCTTCAGCACGAGGGCCATGGATCGTCCTTTCAACCACGCGGGACTTGCCGCCCGCTCCCGGCTACCGTTGAGCCGTCAAAAAACGACCTATCCAAGGCAAGTCGTCAGATTCTCGCAACTACATCAAGCGATGGCCGCACGGCAATTGCCGGGGCGGGTCCCACGGCTTATGTGAGGGGGGTTGTTTCGTGTGCGATCGCCCGCCGCACCGCCTGACCGTGGGCGCCCCCTTCTGGAGACGTGATCATGGCTTTCACCCTCGACGATCTTCCCTACGCCTACGATGCCCTGCAGCCCTACATGTCGAAGGAGACGCTTGAGTATCACCACGACAAGCACCATCAGGCCTATGTCACCAACGGCAACAACCTGATCAAGGGCACCGAGTTCGAGGGCAAGAGCCTCGAGGAGATCGTCAAGGGCTCCTTCGGCAAGCATGCCGGCATCTTCAACAATGCCGGCCAGCACTACAACCACATCCATTTCTGGAAGTGGATGAAGCCGAATGGCGGCGGCAAGATCCCGGGCGGCCTGGAGAAGGCGCTGATCGATTCGTTCGGTTCGGTCGAGAAGGCCAAGGAGGACTTCATCCAGGGCGGCATCACGCAGTTCGGCTCGGGCTGGTCCTGGCTGACCGTCCAGGGCGGCAAGATCGTCGTCACCAAGACGCCGAACGGCGAGAGCCCGCTGGTCCATGGCGGCCTGCCGATCCTCGGCGTCGACGTCTGGGAGCACTCCTACTACATCGACTACCGCAACCGCCGTCCCGACTATCTCAAGGCCTTCGTCGAGCACATGGTCAACTGGGACTATGTGGACGAGATGTTCCAGAAGGCCACCGCCTGAGACAGTCGGACCTGCTGATTTTCGGAGAACCCCGGCCTTTGCGCCGGGGTTTTTCGTTGGTGGCAGGCCTTCAGCTGGCCGCGCGGTCGCTTCCCTCACCTCTCCCCGGCGGGGAGAGGTCGACGGGCGACAGCGAGGCGGGTGAGGGGGAGAGCGGCAACCGGAGAGGTCGAAGCCCCCTCACCCGGCCTGCGGCCGACCTCTCCCCGCCGGGGAGAGGTGAAGGGGAGCCTCGTCCCGAGCCGACGGGAGAGGTGAACGGAGCCTCGTCTCGCCGGCTCGCGAGACCGTTACCCCTCACGCGATCTCCGTCACGATCTTGCGCCTCACCGCATCGGCGAAGGAGCGGTTCTCATCCGCAATCTCGACAAAGGCGCCAGGGCCGCCGATCACCGCCTCGCGGTAATAGTCCGGCAGGGGCTGGCCGATGCGCGCCGGCACCGATCCGCCCGGCCTGAGGATCGCCAGCGCATTGACCGTGATGCCCTTGGCCACGGCGTCGTCGCGGGCCGCCTCCACCGCCCGGCCGCCGATATTCGGTCCGTCGCCGGAGACATCGATGACGCGCTTCAGCCCGCGATAGGGGCCGGTCTCGATGAGGTTGACCGAAAAGTCGATGGCCGCCGAAATCGAATTGTAGCCGCGCGCCGCACGCGGGCGGGCGATGAGCTCGGCGGCGAAGGCCCTGGCGCTGGCCTCGTCGCGGATCAGGGTCCAGTCGACGATGACATGCTGCGAGCTGGGTCCACCCCATTCGGCGTAGATCACGGCGATGGCGCCGTGAATGCCCCGGCCGATGACCGAGAGGACCTCGGGAGAGGCGAGCGCCTGGCCGTAGCCCTCGCGCTGCAGCCGGAGTTCGTCATTGTCGATGGAACCGGAGCCGTCTGCCGCGAGCGCCAGCAGGACGTCGACCGAAACCGGGCGCTGGGCGCGGGCGAAGCGGGGGGCGGCCGCCGCGGCCGCCAGACCCAGCGCCAGGCGCCGGGACAATCGGTTTGCTCGCGAATAGGCCATGCGTCTTCCCCGTCCCCATGCCTGACGGTGCCATGTTCCAGCGCGCCGTCGGCTATGACCATCCACATCATCGTGACCGGCGGGGGCTTCGTATAGGGTGCGGCTCCGCAAGCGCAGCGCCTGCGCCCAGAGCCCCGAGACCCCATGGCCCTTCTCGTCCTCCTGTCCGTCGGCATGCTGGTCGTCGGCTTCGGCGCCTTCGGCGTGATCGGGGTCATCACGCCGATCAGCCGCGACCTCGCCCTGACGCCGGTGGGCGCCGGCTGGATCGTCAGCGCCTATGCCCTGGCCTATGCGATCGGCTCGCCGATCGGCGCCTCGATCACCGGGCGGCTCGACCGGCGTGCGGTCCTGGTGATCGGCATGGGCCTGATCGCGGCCGGCGCCCTGCTGACGGCGACCGCGACCATTCCGGCGGTGCTCTATGCCGGGCGAATCCTGCTTGCCTTCGGGGCCGGGCTCTATTCGCCGGCCGCCGCCGGGGTCGCCATGATGGCAGTGCCGCCGGCCCAGCGCGGCCGGGCGCTCGCCGCCGTCTATACCGGGCTCACCGTCTCGCAGGTCATCGGCATTCCCACGGCGGGCATGATCGGTTTCACCATCGGCTGGCCCTGGCTCTTCATCGGAATTGCCCTGGCGGCCATGATCATGGCCGCTGCGCTGTGGCTGCGGGTGCCGGCGCGGATCGCCATCGCGCCGGCCACCCTCGGCGATCTCGCCCGCGCCATGACCGATCCCAGGCTGGCGATCGCCGTGCTGGTGACGGTGACGGTGATGGGCGCGGCCTGGATCCCCTACACGTTCCTGTCGCCGATCATCGAGGAGAAGACGGGCGGCGGCGCCGGGATCGTCGCCACGCTGCTGGTGGTCTACGGCGTCGGTTCCGTCGCCGGCAACGCGCTCGGCGGCTTTCTGGTCGACCGCATCGGCGCCAACCGCACCCTGCTGATCGCGGCAACGGGACCGCTCCCCTTCATGGCGGCGCTGACCTTCATCGCCTGGGAGCCCTGGCTCGGCGGCATCATCCTGTTCCTGTGGGGCATGCTCGGCTGGACCATCGGCGTGTCGCAGCAGGCGCGGCTTGTGGCCCTCGACCCGGCGCGCATGCAGGTGCTGCTGTCGCTCAACGCCGCCTGCATCTATGGCGGCGCGGCCCTGGGCGCGAGCGTCGCGGGGCTCGCCAAGAGCCTCGGCGGGATCCCGGGGCTCGGCATTGCGGCGGTTGGGCTCGGCCTCGTCGGCGTCGCCCATCTCGCCCTGTCGCTGAAGCTCGGCGGACGGCGCGACTACTGACGGGGCGCCGCGGGGGCGCCGGTCACCGCCACCGCGAAGGCGTAGGACCGCGCCACTTCCGCCAGCCGGTCGAATCGGCCGGCAGCGCCGCCGTGCCCCGCATCCATGTTGGTGACGAGGAGCACCGGGTTGGTGTCGGTCTTGGTGGCGCGCAGCCGTGCCACCCATTTCGCCGGTTCCCAATAGGTGACGCGCGGGTCGGAGACACCGGCCAGCGCCAGGATCGGCGGATAGGCCTGCGCCGCGACATTGTCATAGGGCGAATAGGCCAGCATGCGCCGGAAGGCCTCCGGGTCGGCGATCGGATTGCCCCATTCGCGCCACTCCGGCGGCGTGAGCGGCAGGGTGTCGTCGAGCATGGTGGCGACGACGTCGACAAAGGGCACTTCGGCGAGGATCCCGGCAAAGAGGTCGGGGCGCATATTGGCCACCGCCCCCATGAGCATGCCGCCGGCCGACCCGCCCTGGGCGACGATGCGGCCCCTGGCGGTGAAACCCGTTGCGATGAGGTGCTCGGCGCAGGCGATGAAGTCGGTGAAGGTGTTGGTCTTGAACTCGCGCTTGCCGGTCCGGTACCAGCGATAGCCCTTCTCCATGCCGCCGCGCACATGGGCGATGGCATAGACAAAGCCGCGGTCGACCAGCGACAGCCGGGCCGTCGAGAACGAGGCCGGCATGGAGGCGCCGTAGGAGCCGTAGCCGTAGAGCAGGACCGGGGCACTGCCGTCGAGCGGCGTGTCCTTCCGGTAGACCAGCGAGACGGGAACGGTCTCGCCGTCGGCGGCGGGCGCCAGCAGGCGGCGGGTAATGTAGGCCGCCGCGTCATGGCCGGAGGGCACCTCCTGGCGCTTGCGCAGGACCCGGCTGCGGGTGCGCATGTCGTAGTCCCAGGTCTCGTTCGGCGTCGTCATCGAGGAATAGACGAAGCGCAGGGTGTCGGTGTCGAATTCGTAGCCGGGCATGACGCCGAGGGAATAGGCCTCCTCGTCGAAGGCGATGGCATGTTCCTCTGATGTCGTCAGGTTGCGGATGACGATCCGCGGCAGGGCGTTCTCGCGCTCCAGCCGGATCAGCCAGTCCTGCAGCACATGGGCCGAGAGGACGAGGATGCCCGGCCGGTGCGGCACCACTTCGGTCCAGTTCTCCCGCGCCGGCGCCGCCAGCGGCACGGCGACGATGCGGTAATCCTCGGCGTCATCGTTGGTGCGGATGAACAGCGTCTTCTCGCCGCGCCAGGACGGGTGGTAGTCCGGATAGAACTTCACCTCGTCCATGCGCGGCAGGACGCGCCAGGGCGCGGCGTCGGGCCGGGTGAGGTCGAGGGCGAAGGTCTCGGTCGAATCGCTCTGGGCGCAGGAGATCAGCGCGAGGCCGCCGGCGGTCGTCTCGCCCATGCCGACGAAGACGGTGGTGTCCGTCTCCTCGAAGACGAGACGGTCGGCGGCCTGGTCCTCGCCGAGGCCATGCCGGAAGATTCGCAGCGGGCGGTGGCTGTCGTCGAGACGGATGTAATAGAGGGCGGAGGCGTCGGCGCTCCAGACGGCGTCGCCGCCGGTCTCCTCAAGTTGATCGGCCTGATCGGCGCCGGTGGCGAGATCGCGGACCTTGAGGGTGAAGAATTCGGAGCCCTTGTCGTCGTAGCTCCAGGCGAGGAGCCGGTGGTCGGGGCTGTGGGTGGCGCCGCCGAGGTCGAAGAAGGCCCTGCCGGCGGCGAGGGCATCGCCGTCCAGCATGACCTGTTCGCCGGCCTCGCTCCCGCGCGGACGCCGACAGACGATCGGATGCTGCCCGCCCTCGCGATAGCGGTCGTAATAGTCGAAGGGGCCGTCCGGCGACGGCACGCCCGAATCGTCCTCCTTGATCCTCCCGCGCATCTCCCGGACCATGGCCTCGATCAGCGGCCGGACCGGGGCGAGCACCGCCTCGGCATAGCCGTTTTCGGCGATCAGATGCGCCTTGATGGGCGCCGGAAGCACCGACGGATCGCGCAGGGCATCCTGCCAGTTGGCGGCGCGCAGCCAGCCGTAATCATCGTGCAGCGTGACGCCGTGGACGGTGCGCAGGCTCGCCTGGCGGACGGCAGAGGGGGCGGGAGCGGCTTTGGCGTCGAGGGTCATCAGGTCACCAGTGCAGGGCGGGATGGCGTGCAGCGCGGCAGAACCCTGCCACGCTCGTGCAGTATTAACGACATGTTCACTTGTATGGCAGAGCTGACCTATCGGCACCACGATGTATCGAAGGCCGGAACAGCCTCCGACACTCAATGTGATTCGGATAGGTGGATGGGTTGCATGCTCGTCAAGATTGCGCGCATTGCGACCAGGATTGGTCGGATCCGGTGATTCTGTTCAACGCCGCTGCCCACTACATGCACATTTTTACTTGAATCATGCCGATAGGGCCTTGCAACCCAAGCTCAGCGGCAGTATCTGCCAATGATAGACATGCGCTCGGGACGTCAGGGTCCTGCGCCACCGCCTCCGGACCGTGTCTAACAAGCAAATGAGCGCAACGCTCCGGGCCGCGACGATGATCTTCAACGTCGCCTGTCAGAGGAATTCGTGACCATGGCCGACTCGTCGAGTGCCAACAACTACATCGAGCTCGCCGCCGATATCGTCTCGGCCTATGTGAGCAACAATTCGGTGTCCGCCGCCGATCTTCCGAGCCTGATCAACAACGTTCACAATGCCCTGGTGAACGTGACGACTGGCAAGGTCGAGGTTCCGGCCGAGCCTCTGAAGCCGGTGATCCCGATCAAGAAGTCGATCACGCCGGACTACATTATCTGCCTTGAGGACGGGAAGAAGTTCAAGTCGCTGAAGCGTCACCTGCGCACCCAGTACAACCTGTCGCCCGAGGATTATCGCGAGAAGTGGGGCCTGCCGGCCGACTACCCGATGGTGGCTCCGAACTATGCCGCCGCGCGCTCGCAGCTCGCCAAGCAGATGGGCCTCGGTCAGCAGCGCCGCCGCAAGGGCCGCTGAACCCGGCTCGAGCTTCGACAACCGCGCCGTCCGGAGCCCCGGGCGGCGCTTTTTTGTCTCCGGTGCCATGCCGGAGCAGCGCGATGGCCCGCAGCAGTGCGGCGTGACGGCGCAGGTCGTAGCCCGCGCCGGCCGCCCCTCCCCGCGCCCGCTCGCGGCGCAGCTTTGCCTGAAGCCGCTGCAGCCGGGCGGGATCCTCCCCTGCCACCTGGCCGAGGGCCATGACCGCGAGGCGGTCGGGCTCGGCATGCCAGCTGCGGATGCGTCCGCGCCTCCTGATTGTTCCGGCCATCGGCACCTCCCCTTGCGCGATGGGAGAATGACCGGGGGCCGAAAGATGGGGACAACTTTTCCGCGTATTTACTGTATCTTGGGTTGCATCGACCGCGCAAGGTCCTGATCGTGCTGCACTTTCGTTCAAGCCGTCAGCCTGCTGACATGTGAAGGAATAAAAACTTATTACCCTGAGCATCGTGGCGTTTAAGGATTCCAGTCCTTTTCACGGAGGCCCGTCCATGATGCTGTCCCCTCACCCGTCGCGGCCTCAGGGGCTTGCGAGACCCCGCGACGCCGGGATCGACGTCGCTGCCGCCCTTGCGGCCTGGGTCGCCGGTGTCGACCGCGGCGCGCTGTTCGGCGCAAGCCGCGGGGGCGCCCAGGTCGCGGCGGCGCGCCAGCTCGCGATCTATCTCGCCCATGTCGTGCTCGGCCATGACCTGACGCGGCTCTCGGCCGCTTTCGGCCGCGACCGCGCCACGCTCCGCCACGCGCTGCGGCGGATCGAGGACGAGCGCGACGACCCCAGCTTCGACCGGCAGCTGAGCGGCCTGGAGACGATCCTGCTGCCGCTCCGGCACGAAGGCGGGCCGTGTGGGAGCAGGCCGCGATGAGCCGGGACCCGCCGATGACCGGCATGGACGACGACCGCTTCCGCCGGGCTCACCAGGTGCGACAGATCATCGAGACGCCTGCGGGCCCGGTCGAGATCGACCTCACCGAGAGCCCGCTGCGCTGGCTCGCCAGCCGCCGGGATGCCAGCGGCCGGCCCTTCCTGTCACCGGCCGAGATCGAGGCGGGCGAGCGCTTCCGCCTCGACTTCACGCTCGCCGGCCTGTCGCCGAAGCTCGGCATCACCTGGGCCGCCCCGGTCAGCGGCGGGGCGGCGGCGGGCGCCGGCCGCGACTATGCCGACATCGTCATCGCAGCAAAACAACGCCTCGACCGGGCCCGCGAGGCCGTCGGCCCTGATTTCGCGGCGCTGCTGATGGATGTCTGCGGCTTCCTCAAGGGCGTCGAGGCGGTCGAGCGCGACCGCGGATGGCCGCAGCGCACTGGCAAGGTCGTGCTCAAACTGGCCCTGGGCGCGCTGGCCCGTGCCTATGGCCTCGGCGACACGGCCAGGGGCCCGGCCAGGTCCGGCGGCATCAGGGCCTGGAGGCCGCCGGCCGAACCGGCGGGGTGACGGCTCAGGCGGCGAGCGCGTCGAGAATACGGACCCAGGACCGGATGCCCTTATGAAACGAGGTTAGGTCATATTTCTCGTTCGGCGAATGGACCCGGTCATCCTCCAGGCCGAAGCCGACGAGCAGCGAATCGAGGCCGAGATCGTCCTTGAAGGCGCCGACGATGGGAATGGACCCGCCGGAGCCGATGGTGACCGCCTTGCGGCCCCATTCGGCGGTGAGGGCGGCGCGGGCCTTGCCGAGCACCGGCATGTCCCAGGGCAGCGCCAGGGCCGGGCTGCCGCGGGTGCCGAAAAACTCGGCGCGGCAATCGGCGGGGAGCTGGGCGCGGACATGGGCGCGGAAGGCCTCGCGGACCTTGACCGGGTCCTGCTTGCCGACGAGACGCATCGTCACCTTGGCCCAGGCCTCGGAGGGAATGACGGTCTTGGAGCCCTCGCCGGTATAGCCGCCCCAGATGCCGTTGATGTCGCAGGTCGGGCGCGACGAGATCATCTCGATCAGCAGGCGGTCGCGCTCGCCGATCGGCTGTTTGAGGCCGATGGGGCCGAGGAAGTCCTCCGCCGTCAGGCCGAGGCCCTTCCAATCGGCGAGAATATCGGCGGGAAGGTCCTCGACGCCGTCATAGAAACCGGGGATGGCGATGCGGCCATCGGCACCGTGGATGGAGGCGATGGCCTTCGACAGCATGTGGATCGGATTGGCGGCGGCGCCGCCATAGACGCCCGAATGCAGGTCGCGATTGGCGGCGACGACCTTGAACTCCTCCGACACGATGCCGCGCAGCGAGGTGGTGATGGCCGGGGTGTTCCGGTCCCACATGCCGGTGTCGCAGACGAGGGCGACATCGGCGGCGAGATCCGCCTTGTTGGCCCTGACGAAGTCGAAGAGATGCTTCGAGCCGCATTCCTCCTCGCCCTCGATCAGCAAGGTGACGCCGACGGGCAAGGTGCCGGTGACCGCCTTCCAGGCGCGGCAGGCCTCGACGAAGGTCATGACCTGGCCCTTGTCGTCGCTGGCCCCGCGGGCGACGATCCGCTTCGAGCCGTCGGGCGCGGTGGCGATGCGCGGCTCGAAGGGCGGCGTCTCCCACAGGTCGAGCGGATCGACCGGCTGAACGTCGTAGTGGCCGTAGAAGAGGGCATGCGGGCCGGCGCCGCCGGGGCTCTTCGCCACCACCGCCGGATGGCCTCCGGTCGCCCGTGCCGAAGCCGCGAAGCCGAGGCTGTTCAGATCCTGCACGAGCCAGTCGGCGGCAGCGGCGCAGTTCCCGGCAAAGGCGCTGTCGGTGGAGATCGACGGAATGCGCAACAGGGCGAACAGCCGCTCAACGCTCTGGTCGAGGCCGGAATCGACGGCAGCGAGCACCTGATCGAGGGGGCGGGATGTCATGGCGGCGGCGTCCGGTGTTCGAGCGAGGGCCGGACGCTAGCAATCCCGCCGGTGATTGCAAACGCAGCAGGCTGCGGGCCTGCCATCCGTGGCGCGAGACGTGGTCAGGCGTGCTCGCTGGTGACGCTCCGCGCCCGCCCGCTGCGGCGAACGCGCTGCATCAGGGCACCGACCCGGCGATAGACCAGCCGGGGAGCAGCGTCGGCCGACATGGCAGCCGCAAAGCCCATGGCCATCGCTGCCCGGCCGAGGGTGCGGGTAAAGGACGGGATCAGCAGCAGGCAGGGGATCCCGACCTTGGTCGCGGCCACCGGCGGACGCAGGAGGCCAGAGCCGGGGGTGGCCTGCGGATCCCAGACCGGCACCGGCGGAGCCACGGAGACGACGACGACATCGACCCTGCCGGCCGCGATATGGACAGACAGGTCCCGCGGATCGGTGAGCCCGACGGCATGGACCATGCCGAGACGCTTCAGATTGTCCACCGCCACCGCAGGGTCGACACCGTCGAGGCGCAGCACGACGACCCTGGCGTCGTGAATCTGTTTCGTTCCAGCCATCACACCATTCCCGATGCCGGCCGGACCGAGCGGGCCGCGGCCTCGCGCCCGATCGTCAGGCAGAGGCCGCGGGGGCTCGGTCAGCAGCCCCGGGGAATGGGATAATGTTACCGTCTTGCGGAGCCTCTACGAATTTACCTGCAATTGAGGCGATCTTGATCTTTGCGCGATCAGCGGCGACCGAAGCCGCCGAGAACGCCGCGCATGATGGCCCGGCCGATCTGCGTGCCGACGGTACGGGCGAGCGAACTCGAGGCATTCTTGATGATCACCTCGGTGGTCGACATGGGCGCGCGGCCGCGGCCCTTGCCGGCCGGCGCGCTGCCGCCGCCGAGGATCGATCCGAGGATACCGCCGAGCCCGCCGCTGTCGGCCTGCTGGGACTGCTCGGCTTCATCGAGTTTCTGCCGGGCACGCTTCTGCAGGATCTCGTAAGCCGACTCGCTGTCGATCGTTTCGTCATACTTGCCGCGGAACGGGCTCTTGGCGATGATCTGCCGGCGCTCCTGCTCGGAGACCGGGCCGATCCGGGCCAGCGGCGGCGAGACCAGCGTGCGCTCGACGATGGAGGGCACGCCGTTGCCCTCGAGCGTGGAGACCAGGGCCTCGCCCTTGCCGAGCTGGGTGATGACCTCTTCGGTGTTCAGCTTCGGGTTCTGCCGGAACGTGGTGGCGGCGGCCTTGACCGCCCGCTGGTCGCGCGGCGTGAAGGCGCGCAGCGCGTGCTGGACGCGGTTGCCGAGCTGGGCGAGGACCGTTTCCGGCACGTCGAGCGGGTTCTGGGTGACGAAATAGACGCCGACGCCCTTGGAGCGGATGAGGCGGACCACCTGTTCGATCTTCTCGACGAGGGCCTTGGGCGCGTCCTTGAACAGGAGATGCGCCTCGTCGAAGAAGAAGACGAGCTTCGGCTTGTCGACATCGCCGACCTCGGGCAGTTCCTCGAACAGTTCAGACAGCAGCCACAAAAGGAAGGTGGCGTAGAGCTGAGGGCTGGCCATCAGCTTGTCGGCGGCCAGGAGATTGATGGTGCCTCGCCCGTCGCGGTCGGTGCGCATCAGGTCTTTCAGGGCGAGTGCCGGCTCGCCGAAGAATTTCGAGCCGCCCTGGTTCTCGAGTGTCAGCAACTGGCGCTGGATGGCGCCGACGGAGGCGGCCGAGACATTGCCGTAGGCGGCGCGCAGCTCGTTCTGCAGCTCCTTGTTCGACCCCAGTTCCTGCAGCAGCGCGCGCAGGTCCTTCAGGTCGAGGAGGGCGAGGCCATTGTTGTCGGCATAGTGGAAGAGGATGTTGATGACGCCTTCCTGGGTCTCGTTGAGATCCATCAGGCGGGAGAGCAGCAATGGGCCCATCTCCGCGACGGTGGCGCGGATCGGGTGACCCTGCTCGCCGAACAGGTCCCAGAAGACCACGGGGAACTGATCGGCATGCCAGTCCATGCCGACCTGCTTGGCACGCTCGAGGATGAAGGGCTTCTCCTCGCCCATCGCCGCGACACCGGACAGGTCACCCTTGATGTCGGCGGCGAAGACCGGCACGCCGGCATTGGAGAATCCTTCGGCGAGCACCTGCAGCGACACCGTCTTGCCGGTGCCCGTGGCGCCGGTGATGAGGCCGTGGCGGTTGCCGAACCTCAGCGCCAGCCATTCCTGTTTGGTGCTCTTGCCGAGGAGAAGGGCGTCGTCGGCCATGACCTGATCCTGAATCGATACCGCTGCGGTAAGCCCGTTCTAGCAATGCTGCGCGGTCCACGCCAAGCGCGATCAGGAGTCGCGGCCATCGCGGCCGATCTTGACCTGGATCAAGGCCCGGATGGCGGCGGCCACGCAATCTCCCATCGACGACGTGATCGGGAGGTTTCGATGACTGCAACCCTGTATCTCGGCCTGGTTCTGGCCGTCTTCTGCGGCTTCGGCGCCACGCTCGCTTGGCTGGACTATAGCGGCAGGGCCCCGAGCCCGCCGCTCCCCGGTCCCGGCGAGTAAACACCGGGCCGCACCCGCAAGACCGCGCAGGGGCCGCCGTCGCGCGCGCGCGCCGGCGCCGCGCGACTCAGCCGCGCGCCCAGAGCTGCGACACGAAGGTTCCCGCCTTCTTCTCGATGGCCGCAGCGGCGTCGAGGCAGACGTCCTCGCGGTAGCGGGACGTGATGAGCTGGACGCCGATCGGCTTGCCGTCGATCAGTCCGACCGGCACGACGGCGGCCGGCAGACCGAGCACGTTGATCGCCGACATGAAGCGCAGGTCGTTCCAGAACAGGGCGCGGCCGCGCTCGGCGCTTTCCAGATCGGCGTTGTAGGACGGCGTCTGCTGCACCGACAGCGGCGACAGGATGACCGGGTAGTCTTCGAGGAAGAGCATCCAGTTGCGCAGGACGCGCGAGCGGCGGGCGATGGCCTTCATGTAGCCCTCGCGGTCGAGGATCGTGCTCGTCCCCTTCATGGCCTCGATGGCGGTGATGAAATCGGGGCTGCCGTGCTGGCGCATGGTCGCCTCCTGCAGCACCGTCAGCTCGGTGAAGATCAGGTCGGACCAGAGTTTCCACGTGCCGTCGAGGTCGGGCAGTTCGACCTCGTTCACGTCATAGCCGGAATCGGCGAGATGGTCGGCGGCCTTGCGCACCAGCGACACCACCTGCGTGTCGGTCTTCATGTCGCGCGGGATCTTGGCGAAGGCGACCTTGATCGGCCCCTTGAGTTTCGGTCCCTCGAGCGGCGCCGGCACCCACCAGGGGTCGCGGGGGTCGCGCTGGGCCATCACCGCGAGGCCGAGGCGCACGTCGGCGACCGACCGGGCAATCGGCCCCTGGGACGACATGAACTGCGCCATGAGCGGGCGCTCGTCGCCGTTCATCTGGGTGGGGTTGAAGGCGGGGATGCGGCCCTGCGTCGGCTTGATGGTGGCGACGCCGTTGCAGAAGGCCGGCCAGCGCAGCGAACCGCCGATATCATTGCCATGGGCGATGGCGCCGATGCCGGCGGCGACCGCCGATCCCGCGCCGCCCGATGAGCCGCCGCAGGTGATGGCCGGATCCCAGGGATTGCGGGTGAGGCCGTGCAGCGGGTTGTCGGTGAAGCCGCGCATGGAGAATTCGGGCGTGTTGGTGAGGCCGACGATCACGGCGCCGGCCTTGCGCAGGTTGGCGGTGACGGCGGAATCGTCGGGGGCGATATTGTCCTTGAAGGCCACCACGCCGTTGGAATTGGCCTGTCCCTTGACGTCGAGGTTGATCTTGATGGTGATCGGCACGCCGTGGAGCGGGCCAACGGCGTCGCCCCTGACCAGTGCCTTGTCGGCGGCCCTGGCGGCCTTGAGCGCGTCCTTGGAGAGGTCGACGACGACGGCGTTCAGCGCGGGGTTGACCGCGTTCATGCGGGCGATGGACGCCTTGACGACCTCCTCCGACGACACCTTGCGGGATTTGATCGCCCGGGCGGTCTCGACCGCCCCCCACTGCCAGATCGGTGCCTTGGCCACTGTCGCTGTTCCCCTGCTGGTGACAGGTCGATGGTGCGCAAGGTTTTGCGCCGGGGGAAGCCCCCGCAAA
>CALRLZ020000046.1:0-27494 GCA_943368975.1 Archangium gephyra | reverse complement strand
ATGGCCGCGGCTTCGTCGTCGCCGAGGACGAACTGGTCGCCAATACCCGCAAGGGCAAGGGCGTCATGGGCGTCGACACGCCCGACGAGCTTGCTGCCGTGCGCTTCGTCGACGGCGACCATGTCGCGATCGTCGGGTTGAACCGCAAGCTCCTCGTCTTCCCGCTCAGCCAGGTGCCGGAAATGGCCCGCGGCAAGGGCGTCCGCCTGCAGAAATACAAGGAGGGTGGCATGGTCGACCTGAAGACCTTCACCCTCGCCGAGGGGCTGACCTGGAAGGATTCCTCCGACCGCACCTGGACCGTTTCGCAGGCCGACCTCTTCGAATGGATCGGCAACCGCGCCGATGCCGGCAAGCTCCCGCCGAAGGGCTTCCCGAAGACCAACAGGTTCGGCTGAGGCCTCAGTCCGCGAGGGCGATCTGCGCTGCCTTGACCACGGCGCGGAAACTCTCGATCTGCGCGGCGAGGTAGCGACCCGTCTGCTCGGACGAGGCGTCGGCGATGGCCGTCGTGCCAGCCGCGGCGAGCCGCGCCCGCAGCGCCTCGGTGGCGAGAGCCTCCCGCGCCGCCCGCCCGATCAGGGCGACCCGCTCCGGGGGGGTTGCCCGAGGCGCCAGCAGCATGTTCCAGGTCGCGAGTTCGACGCCGGGCAGGCCGGCTTCCGCAAAGGTCGGCACGTCCGGCAGCACGGCCTGGCGCGCCGCCGAGCCGACGGCGAGCGCCAGCACGCGCTTTCCCTCGATCAGCGAGGCCGCGGAGGCGAGGCTTTCGATGGTGAAGGCCACCTCGCCGGTGAGCACCGCCTGCATGGCCGGACCACCGCCCCGATAGGGCACATGAACGACATCCGCGAGATCGGCCTTCAGCTTGAACAGCTCGCCGGCCAGATGCGTGATCGATCCGGCGCCGGCCGAGGCGTAGCTGTGCTTGCCCGGCTCGCGGCGCAGCCGCGCGATGAGCTCAGCCAGCGTGGTCGCCCCGAAGGCCGGCGCGCTCACAAGGACCAGCGGGGTCGTGCCGATCATGGTCACCGGCGCGAAGTCGGCGACGGGGTCGAAGTTCAGGCGGCGCGCCACCGCCGGGTTGACGCCATGGGTCGAGGCCGAGGCAACCAGCAGCACATGTCCGTCGGGCTCGGAGCGGATGACGGCCTCGGACGCAACGGCGCCGTTGGCGCCGGCGCGGTTCTCCACGATCACCGACTGGCCGACAAGCGGGCCGAGCGCCTCGGCGAGCAGCCGCGCCGCCACATCCGTCGAGCCGCCCGGCGCGAAAGGCACGATCAGCCGCAGCGGCCGCTCCGGGAAGGCCGCGGCGACAGAGGCGACAGGAAGGCTGGCAAGTCCGGCGAGGACGAGGCGACGGGTGGGCATGGCTGAGACCGTGCGAGAGAGATCAGGACTCTCCGGCTAGTCTCCTTGCCTGACACGCATATGACGCGACCGGTGCTGACCGGGTCAGCCGCCCGCCGTCTCCACCCGCACCCAGCCCTCCGGCTGAAGCCGCTCCTGGGGCAGGAACCGCGCCTTGTAGTCCATCTTCGGCGAGCCCTCGACCCAGTAGCCGAGATAGACATAGGGAAGCCCCATGGTCTTGGCCCGGGCGATATGGTCGAGGATCACCAGGGTGCCGAGCGAACGGTCGGCCTGGTCGGGCTCGTAGAACGAATAGACCAGTGACAGGCCGTCACCGAGAATGTCGGTCAGCACGCAGGCCACGAGGTCGCCCTTCGACCGCCCGTTGATGGCGGTGTCGGCATCGCGCCTGCGATATTCCACCAGCCGCGTCTTCACGTGGCTGTCCTCTACCATCATGGCGTAGTCGAGCACTGTCATGTCGGCCATGCCGCCGGCGCGGTGGCGGGCGTCGAGATAGGCGCGGAAGGTCGAATATTGCTCCGAGGTCGGGATGGCCGGCCGCATCTCGCCGACGAGATCGCTGTTGCGCAGCATGACCTTTCGGAACGAGCGGCCGGGGCGGAAGTCGGCCACCGGCACCCTTACCGAGATACAGGCCCGGCAGGTCTCGCAGGCCGGGCGGTAGGCGATGGACTGCGAGCGACGGAAGCCGCCCTGGGTCAGGATGTCATTGAGCTGCGGCGCCTTGGGCCCGACGAGATGGGTGAATACCTTCCGCTCCGACTGGCCGGGCAGATAGGGGCACGGCGTCGGGGCCGTCAGGTAGAACTGGGGTGTGTCGCGCGGTTGCTGCGTCAAGGGAGCGACGCTCTTTCCAGATTCGTGGCCGGTCCTTCCTACGATAGGCACCGCGGGAGCGACGGCAAGTCTCCGGCCCATCACGTCGCCGGGACCGGGCATCGAGGGCCCGCCTGACAAGGCTCGCCATGCCCGGCGGATCAGCCGAGCTGGCCGCCGCCCGTCTCGATCCGGGCCGCCGGCAGGCCATCGGCCTCCAGGGCTGCGAGGATCTCGTGGAGATGTGCGCCGTCGCGAACCTCCAGCGTCACATCGAGCTTGGTGCCCTTGGCCGGGGTGTCGAGGAAGAGGCGGCGATGTTCGACACCGAGGATGTTGGCACCGAGGCTGCCGAGGCGCGTCGCCACCATGCCGAGGACGCCGGGGCGGTCGGGGATGGTGATGCGGACCGAGACGATGCGGCCTTCGCGTTCCAGTTCGCGCACCATGATCGAGGCGAGGATGCGCGGGTCGATGTTGCCGCCGCACAGGATCAGGCCGACCCGGGCGCCGCGGAAGCGCTCTGGCGCGGCCAGCATGGCGGCCAGCCCGGCCGCACCGGCCCCCTCGGCGATGGTCTTCTGCCGGGTCAGGTAGAGATTGACGGCGCGTTCCAGCTCGCTCTCGCCGGCGAGCACGATGTCGTCGACGAGGTCGCGCACCACCGGCAGGGTCGAGCGCCCGACGATCTTCACAGCGATGCCTTCGGCGAGGGTCGGCCCGCCGACCGGTCGGTTCTCGCCGTGGATCGCATTCCACATCGACGGGTAGAGCCCGGCCTCGACGCCGATGATCGAGATGCCGGGGCGGATCGCCTTGGCGGCCACCGCATTGCCGCCGATCAGCCCGCCGCCGCCGATGGGAATGACCAGCATGTCGAGATCGGGCACGTCCTCCAGCATCTCGCAGGCGATCGTCCCCTGGCCCGCCATGACGGCGGTGTCGTCATAAGGATGCACCCAGACGCGGTTCTCCGCCGCCTGGATCACCTCTGCTCGGGCCTGCGATTCCGCCAGGGTCTCGCCGTCGAGCACCACGGTGGCGCCATGCGAGCGAGTCGCGGCGACCTTCACGAAGGGGGTCGTCACCGGCATGACGATCGTGGCGGGAATGCCGAGCCGGCTGGCGTGGAGCGCCACGGCCTGGGCATGGTTGCCGGCCGACATGGCGATGACGCCGCGGCGGCGCTCGTCGGCGTCGAGCGAGGCAAGCTTCACCAGCGCGCCCCGCTCCTTGAAGGAATTGGTGACCTGCAGGTTCTCGTATTTGACGAAGACCTCGGCGCCAGTGATGGCCGAGAGCGGCGGCGCCGGCAGCATCGGTGTGCGCATCACCTGGCCGGCGATGACCGCGCGGGCTGCCAGGATGTCGGCATAGGTCAGGGTCGGGGGCGGGGCGTCTGGCGCAGCTGTCATGTCGACGGTCTTATCCGGCCCCGGCGCGTTCCGCGAGGCCTGACCGCACCGTCCCGGCGGAACGGGGAGGCGACGGCGCCTGATCGAGCCACCAGCGCTTCAGGATGACGAAGCGCGCGCCGGGAAAAGGGCCGCGCTCGGTGGAGAGCTCTGCGAGGTCGGGCCGGCCGCGCCGGTCCACGCCCTCGAAGCGGCAGGTCGCAAAATGCGCCGAGCGCGGCAGTCCGGGCCGTTCGGCGAGATAGTCGATGCGCACTCCCGATCCTGCCGGGGCCGGGCCATGGCGGCTTTCGCGGATCAGCGTACCGGGATCATGCAGGGCCGGCAGGACCTCGCGGCAAAGCGCCAAATGGTCAGGCGCCACGACGGGGGCGCAGGCACCGGCCGCGAGGACGGCTGCGGCGATGGATAGGCTGCCCCTCACGCCGCGGCGCTGAGCAGTCCGGCCACCCGCGGCGCGAAATAGGTGAGGATGCCATCGCAGCCGGCACGCTTGAAGGCGATGAGGCTTTCGAGCATGGCGCGTTCACCATCGATGGCGCCGGCGCGGGCGGCCATCTCGATCATCGCGTATTCGCCGGACACCTGATAGGCGAAGGTCGGCACGCCGAACGTGTCTTTCACGCGCCGGCAGATGTCGAGATAGGGCAGGCCCGGCTTGACCATGACCATGTCGGCGCCTTCCGCCAGATCGATCTCGACCTCGCGCAGTGCCTCGTCCGAATTGGCCGGATCCATCTGATAGGTGCGCTTGTCGCCGATCAGCGTCTTCTTGGTGCCGATGGCGTCGCGGAAAGGACCGTAGAAGGCCGAGGCATATTTCGCCGCATAGCTCATGATCTGAACTTCGGTGAACCCGCGCGCGTCGAGCGCCGCGCGGATCGCCCCGATGCGGCCGTCCATCATGTCGGAGGGGGCGATACAGTCGGAGCCCGCTTCCGCAAGGGCGACCGCCTGCTTGCACAGGATGGAGACGGTCTCGTCGTTGAGGATGCGGCCGCATTCGGTCAGCACGCCGTCATGACCATGCGAGGTGTAGGGATCGAGCGCCGCATCGGTGATCAGGCCGACCTCGGGCACCGCCGCCTTGATGGCGCGGATGGCGCGGCACATCAGGTTGCGATGGTTTTCCGCCTCGGTTCCCACGGGATCGCGCAGGGCCGGGTCGACATAGGGGAAGGGTGCGAGGGCCGGAATGCCGAGCCGGGCTGCCTTCTCGGCCTCGCGCACCGCCTCGTCGATCGAGACACGGTCGACGCCGGGCATGGTGGCGACGGGCGTGCGGGGCTCGGTGCCGTCGACGAGGAAAATCGGCCAGATGAGGTCGTTGGTGGTCAGGACATTCTCGCGGACCAGACGCCGTGACCATTCGGTCTTTCGGTTGCGCCGCAGCCGCGTGGTGAGGTCGAGCTGTTGCGCGGCCGATGGGGCGCCATCGCTGGCGGGCTTGTGGAAGGCGCGAAGGGTCATGGCCGTTCTCCGCGGCGTTGATCGACCGCTGAAGTCATATGAATATCACTCTGGAATTATTCGGAACAGCCCTCCAGAGGGTGGCTGCTCCTTGTGCAGCGCGCGATCCGTCGGGCTCCCCCAGGCGGCCGAATTGACCCGGAATAGCCATGCCCCATAACCGCAGCGAGTAGTTGTCTCTCCGGGTTTCCTCTGCCGATGGATTTCTCCCTCTCCGACGATCAGGAAGCCTTCCGCCAGGTGGCGCGCGATTTCGCTAGCGCCGAAATGGCGCCCCATGCGCGCGACTGGGACGCCGGTTCCGTCTTTCCCGAAGAGACCCTGCGGGCCGCCGCTGCGCTCGGCTTCGGCGGCATCTATGTCCGCGAGGATGTCGGCGGTTCCGGTTTGACCCGCCTCGACGCGGCTTTGATCTTCGAGGAACTCGCCCAGGGCTGCGTCTCGACCACCGCCTATATCTCGATCCACAACATGGCGGCCTGGATGATCGACGCTTATGGCCACGAGGATCTCAGGCGGCGCTACGTCCCCGATCTCTGCGCCATGAAGACCTTTTCCAGCTACTGCCTCACTGAGGCGGGTGCGGGATCGGATGCGGCCTCTCTGCGCACCCGCGCCGTCCGGGATGGCAATTCCTGGGTCATAAACGGCGCCAAGGCCTTCATTTCAGGCGGCGGCCGCTCCGACGTCTACGTCGTCATGGCGCGCACCGGCGGGGAGGGGGCCCGCGGCATTTCCTGCTTCGTCGTGGACAAGGACACGCCCGGCCTGTCCTTCGGGGCCCAGGAGAAGAAGCTCGGCTGGAAGAGCCAGCCGACCGCCGTGGTCGATTTCGACAATGTCCGCATTCCCGCCGAGAACATGGTGGGCGAGGAGGGCCAGGGCTTCCGCATCGCCATGGCCGGCCTCGACGGCGGCCGCCTCAACATCGCCGCGTGCTCGCTCGGCGGCGCGCAGTTCTGCCTCGACCGCACTCTCGCCTATATGGGCGACCGCAAGCAGTTCGGGCAGGCGATCAAGGATTTCCAGGCGCTGCGTTTCCGCATCGCCGACTATGCGACCGAACTGGAGGCGGCGCGCCTCATGGTGCGCCGCGCCGCGGTCGCGGTCGGCGACAAGGACCCGCGGGCCACCACGCTCGCCGCCATGGCCAAGCGCTTCGCCACCGATGTCGGCTTCGAGGTGGTCAATGGCTGCCTGCAGCTGCATGGCGGCTACGGCTATCTCAACGACCACCCGATCGAACGGGTGCTGCGCGACGTGCGCGTCCACCAGATCCTCGAGGGCACCAACGAGATCATGCGCGTCATCGTCTCGCGTGACCTGCTCGGCGCGTGATAACAGGCAGGTCATGAGCGCACCGATTCACGACGATGCCGAGCCGGAAATCCTCATCGAGCGCCGCGGCTCGGCGGGGCTCCTGACCCTGAACCGGCCGAAGGCGCTGAATGCGCTGACTCTGACCATGGTGCGCGACATGCGCCGGGCGCTCGATGCCTTTGCCGTCGATCCCGCCGTGACGCGGGTGGTCGTGACCGGCGCCGGCGGACGCGCCTTCTGCGCCGGCGGCGATATCCGCGTGCTGCACGATCTCGGCAAGGCCGGCCGGCACGAGGAGGCGCTCGCCTTCTGGCGCGAGGAATACGAGCTCAACATCCTCATCAAGCGCTATCCAAAGCCCTATGTGTCCCTCATCGACGGCATCGTCATGGGGGGCGGGGTCGGCGTCTCCATCAACGGCAGCCATGTTGTCGCCGGCGAGAAATTCGTCTTCGCCATGCCCGAGGTCGGCATCGGCTTCTTCCCCGATGTCGGCGGCACCTATTTCCTGCCGCGCATCCCCGGTGAGATCGGCGCCTTCTTCGCCCTGACCGGCGAGCGCATGAAACAGGGCGATGCGCTGTCCACTGGCCTCGCCACCCACGCCATGGCCTCGGCGCGCTTCGCCGAGGCCCTGGATGCGCTCTGCGGCCGCGAGACGGTCGACCATGTGCTCGAAGGCTTCGCAGACGTCGCGACCCAGCCGGCGAGCGTTACCGCCCGCCGCAGCGCCATCGATGCCTGTTTCCGCTTCGACACGGTCGAGGCGGTGATGGACGCTCTCGCCGCGGCGGCTGCGGCCGGCGACGACTGGTGCGGCCAGACGCTGGCGACAATGAAGACCAAGTCGCCGACCTCCATGAAGATCGCCATGGCCCAGGTGCGCGCCGGCCGGACCATGGAGTTCGAGGAGGCGATGAAGACCGAGTTCCGTATCGTCTCGCGCATCTGCCACGGCCACGACTTCTACGAGGGCGTGCGCGCCGTCATCATCGACAAGGACAATGCGCCGCACTGGCGGCCCGCGACCCTCGCCGCGGTTACGCCGGCCATGGTCGCCGCTCATTTCGCGCCCCTTGACGGGGGCGAACTCGTTCCGCCCGTGGCCGCGCGATGAGCGCCCCCAAGTTCCGCCCTGCCAGCGATGCGCCGATCCAGGCCGAAGCCGATGAGCGCGGGATCGACTGGAGCCGGATCTATCGCATCTTCATGCGCGCCCTCGCGATCCTCGTCATCGGCCGCGGTCTGATGCAGTGGACGGTCATCTGCGGCGGACCGAACGCCGACGGCATCGGCTTCGAGGACATGCCCCCCGGGATGCAGGCCTCCATCATCTTCTTCGCGGTCATCGAACTGGTGGCGGGGGTCGGCCTTTGGCTCACCTCGGCCTGGGGCGGTGTCGTCTGGATTCTGGCCACAGCGGTCGCCATCGGCATCGACCTGGCGATGCTGGCGGGCATGCAGGGCTGGGTCCAGATCGCGGCGCGCTCGCTGCCGGCGACGATCGCCGATGCGGTGCTGCTGCTGTTCTACACCGCAGCGGCGATGATGGCCGCCCGCCAGGCCGACGACGCCTTCGAGGAATAACAAGCCCGGCTTCGGCCCGGGCCCGAAAACACGACGCGGGAGGACTTCATGAGCACCATCGCCTTCATCGGCCTCGGCAATATGGGCGGACCCATGGCCGCCAACCTCGTCAAGGCGGGCCACCGGGTCGTCGGCACCGATGTCAGCCCAGCCGCCATCGACCGGCATGTCGCGGCCGGCGGGGTCGGTGCCGGGTCCATCGCGGAGGCGGTCGCGGCGGCCGACGTCGTTGTCACCATGCTGCCCTCGGGCCGCGAGGTGAGCGCGCTCTATGGCGGCGACGCCGGCATCATCGCCGGCGCCCGGGCAGGCGCCCTGCTCATCGATTCCTCCACCATCGACGTCGACACCGCCCGGGCTGTGGCGAAGGCGGCCGCGGCGCGTGGTCTCCAGATGATCGATGCGCCGGTGTCCGGCGGGGTCGGCGGTGCCAGCGCCGGCACGCTGACCTTCATGTGCGGCGGTGAGGATGCGGCCTTCGCGGCGGCCAAGCCCTTCCTCGAGGCCATGGGCAAGACCATCGTCCATGCTGGCGGGCCCGGTAACGGCCAGGCCGCCAAGATCTGCAACAACATGATCCTCGGCATCACCATGATCGCCACATCCGAGGCCTTCGTGCTGGCCGAGAAGCTCGGTCTCGACGCGCAGAAGCTCTTCGACATCGCTTCCAAGTCCTCCGGACAGTCCTGGTCGCTGACGACCTATTGCCCGGTTCCGGGGCCGGTGCCGACCTCGCCGGCCAACCGCGACTATGCCGCCGGCTTCACCGCGGCCATGATGCTGAAGGACCTCAAGCTCGCCCAGGACGCCGCCCGTTCGGCCGGGGCGGTGACCCCGCTCGGCGCCGAGGCCGCCGCGCTCTACGGGCTCTATGCGGGCCAGGGCGAGGCCGGCACCGACTTTTCCGGCATCGTGAACTTCCTCCGGGGCAGGTGAGCGCCGAGGCATTCCCTTAGGGAAGACGTTGTCGCGGTGATCCCGCCGGGGAAGGTCCTTGCGGATCCTTGACCCGGCGTCATCGCCCTATGCTGAACAGGACGTTGCCCCGATTGCCGGCAGTTGAAGGAGGCCGCGTCGCGACAATGGTTGACGACCGCTTTCGCCGATTTGAACAGTGTGTAAACACCGGTCGGGGAAGGGCCGGAATTCGGTGATTCCGATCCTTTACCGAACCTTGCCTCCAGTCCGTCAGGTTGATGAATAGACAATGAGATATTGCTGATATATCAATGCAATCTCTTGTTGAGGAAGTAATGGTTAAGCTGCCTTCACGCTGTTTGTTCGGGGGCTTTTAAAATTCGCCGGTCTAGGTTGTTGGCACACGAGCGGTGAACAGGGCCGCTCGGCCGAGGGTCAAAAAACGCCCCGGCATCAACCAGGACAAGAGGCGTCCCATGAGCACGATGACCAAGACGCGCGACATCGCGTCGCCGCCGATTTCACCCGAACGTCTCGAGCGTTTCGAGGCCATCACGCCGGTCTATATGGAAGCGCTGACGCTGATCGAGCGCCTCCACCGCCGTCTGCTCGACGTCATCAAGGACGAGTTCGACCGTCGCAACCGCTCGGACATCAACGCCGTCCAGGCGCTGCTGCTGTTCAATATCGGCGACCGTGAACTGACCGCCGGCGAGCTGCGCACCAAGGGCTACTATCTCGGCTCCAACGTGTCCTACAATCTCAAGAAGCTGGTCGAGATGGGCTATCTGTCCCACCAGCGTTCCCGCATCGACCGCCGCTCGGTGCGCATCAGCCTGACCACCAAGGGCCATGAGATCGCGGAGATCGTGAAGGCGCTCTACGCCAAGCATGTGCGCACGGTCGAACAGGTCGGCGGCATCGCCCTCGACGACTTCAAGACGCTCAACAAGTCGCTGCTGCGTCTCGAGCGCTTCTGGACCGACCAGATCCTCTATCGGCTCTGAGGTGCCCATGACGACGATGCTGTCCGACTGGACAATGCTGGCCGCCGGCCTGCTCATGGTCCTCCTCCTGGCCGAGAACATGCTGGGCGTGACCGGTGCCACCCTTATGGCGAAGGACCGCGTCAAGCGCCCCGAGTGATGGCGGTCGCCTCTCACATCCTGTTGATCCGGCGGGGCCGGCGCGGACCTTCGGGCGCGCCGGCTTCTGTTTTTTCGCCGCCAGGGCGCGCTCGCCGTGCCAAAAGATACATTTTCCAGGTGCGATCGCCGGATATGCCTTGAGTTGGTCACATTGGTTGCCCTAGTTGCAATGTGACACCCGCTTGGCATTCCTTAAGGATAATGGTGTTTCCTCGCGCACCGGCGGGAGGCGACCCTGCCGATCATCCGGAGCCGTTATCGTGACCGATCGTTCCCCTGCGTATTCCGTTTCGTCCCTCGACCGGCGCACCCTGCTGGGCGGGATTGCCTCGCTCGGCGCAATGGTTGTGGCGAGCCCCGCCCTGGCGCAATCGTCTCGCGGTGCCGTTGCCGAGTGGTCGGACAGTTTCGATGCCGGCTCGCGCACCCGCTCCACCATCAATCCCTATCCGGTCCTTGGTCCGCACACGGTGCAGGGTCTCGAGCAGGCCATCGCCCAGTATCAGGGTATCGTCTCGCGTGGCGGCTGGCAGCCGATCCCCGATCGCGAGCGCCTGCGCATCGGCGCGCGGCGCCGGTCCGTCGTGCTCCTGCGCGAGCGTCTGATCGCCTCGGGCGACCTCGACGCCTCCGTGGGCCGTTCGGATGTGTTCGATTCTTTCGTCGACACCGCCGTGAAGCGCTTCCAGGCCCGCCATGGCATTTCGCCGGATGGCCAGGTGCGCGAATCGACCTATGCCGCGCTCAACGTCCCCGCCGAGATGCGCCTGCGCCAGCTCGAGACCAATCTCGTCCGGGTGCGCGCCCATTCCGGTTTCCTCGGCCAGCGCTTCATCGTGATGAACATTCCCGCCGCCCAGCTGGAGGCGGTGGAGAACGGCGTGGTCGTCTCCCGGCACGTCACCGTCGTCGGCAAGATCGACCGCCAGTCGCCGGTCATCACGACCCGCGTGCAGGACATCAACTTCAACCCCTTCTGGACGGTTCCGGCATCGATCATCCGCAAGGACCTCATCCCGAAGATGCAGGCCGAGCCGGACTACCTGACCAAGAACCGCATCCGTGTGTTTAACGGTCAGGGGCAGGAGGTTGCCCCCGAATCCATCAACTGGAACACCATGGAGGCGATGAACTTCCGCTTCCGTCAGGATCCCTTCGAGGGCAACTCGATGGGCAATGTCCGTATCAACATTCCCAACCAGCATGCGGTCTACATGCACGACACGCCGTCGAAGGGCCTGTTCGGCGAGGACCAGCGCTTCCACTCCTCGGGCTGCGCCCGCGTCCAGAACGTCCGCGAGCTCATCGCCTGGATTCTTCAGGGCACGCAATGGTCGCGCTCGGAGATCGACCGCATCTTCCGTACGACCGACCGCGTCGACGCGAAGCCGGTACACCCCATTCCCGTCTACTGGGTCTATATCACCGCCTGGGCCAATCCGGACGGCCTCGTGCAGTTCCGCGATGACATCTACCAGCGCGACGGAATCGGCCCCCAGGCTTCCGGTGCGGCCGCCCAGCCGGTGGCGCTGCGCTGAGCCTGACGCCTCCGACGATGGTGATGAAAGCCCGGCCTCGCGCCGGGCTTTTTGCTGCCGCGGGTGGGCTCTGTAGAAAGCCGAAGGGCGTCCTGCGAGGCTCGCCCTAGCATCGGGCGGATCCAAGCGGCGTCGGCCGCGGCGCTGTCCGACGTCCTTGGCATCCCCCCTCACACCGGCGCGCTGACCCGTGGCAGACTGGCTTCATGCCCGAATCACAGCCGCGCACCGTCTATTTCGAGCACACGGCGCTGGGCGCCTATATCCGCTGCGCCGCGATCTGCGCCGAGACCGGTACCGAGGTGGTCGTCATGGGCCCGGTCCAGGCCGCGCTGCACGATCTGGAACGCCTCGCCCGTCGTAAGCTGGAACGCCGGCTCGCGCAGGATGCGGGGGAGGGCGCCTGACATCGGCACAAGGTCTGGTGTCTGCGGTGCGCTCAACCTTGGACTCCCAACCGACGCTGTGCTACCGGCAACCACCATCGTCCCGAACGACCCGGCGACCATCGCCGCGCCACGGAGTGATCCGGATGTCCTCGTCTTCCGCCGCCGCCTCGCAGCCCTTCGATGGCTTCTTCTCGGCCTCGCTCGCCGATACAGATCCGGTCATCTTCGATGCGATCCAGAAGGAACTGGGGCGCCAGCAACATGAGATCGAGCTGATCGCCTCGGAGAACATCGTCTCGCGCGCTGTCATGGAAGCGCAGGGCTCGGTGATGACCAACAAATATGCCGAGGGCTATCCGGGCAAGCGCTACTACGGCGGCTGCCAGTTCGTCGATATCGCCGAGACGGTCGCCATCGAGCGCGCCACCAAGCTGTTCGGCTGCCGCTTCGCCAATGTCCAGCCCAATTCCGGCAGCCAGGCCAACCAAGCCGTCTTCCTCGCCCTGCTGCAGCCCGGCGACACCTTCATGGGCCTCGACCTCGCCGCCGGCGGCCACCTCACCCACGGCTCCCCGGTCAACGTGTCCGGCAAATGGTTCAAGGTCGCCCCCTACACGGTGCGCCAGGAAGACCAGCTCATCGACATGGACGAGGTCGCCCGCATCGCCCGCGAGGCCAAGCCGAAGATCATCATCGCCGGCGGTTCGGCCTATGCCCGCTTCTGGGACTTCGCCCGCTTCCGCGCCATTGCCGACGAGGTCGGCGCCTATCTCTTCGTCGACATGGCCCATTTCGCCGGCCTGGTGGCGGGCGGGGCCCATCCGTCGCCTTTCCCCCATGCCCATGTCGCCACCACCACGACGCACAAGACGCTGCGCGGCCCGCGTGGCGGCATGATCCTCACCGACGACGAGGACCTTGCCAAGAAGTTCAACTCGGCGGTGTTCCCCGGCATGCAGGGCGGCCCGCTCATGCATGTCATCGCCGCCAAGGCGGTGGCCTTCGGCGAGGCGCTGCGGCCCGAGTTCAAGGCCTATGCCCACGCCGTCGTCGCCAATGCCAAGGCGATGGCCGAGACGCTGAAGGCCTCCGGCTTCGACCTCGTCACCGGCGGGACCGACAACCATCTTCTGCTCGTCGACCTTCGCCCGAAGAACCTCACCGGCAAGGCCTCCGAGGCGGCGCTGGGGCGTGCCTACATCACCTGCAACAAGAACGGCATTCCCTTCGATCCGCAGAAGCCCTTCGTCACCTCGGGCGTGCGCCTGGGAACGCCGGCCGGTACGACCCGCGGCTTCGGCATCGCCGAGTTCAAGCGCGTCGGCGAACTGATCGCCGAGACGCTGGACGGCCTGTCGAAGGCCAATTCCGATGAGGGCAATGCAGCCGTCGAGGCCGTCGTGCGGGAGAAGGTGAAAGATCTCACCGCCCGATTCCCGATCTATTCCTGACGCGGCGCGCGGACCGTGCGCTGCCCCTTCTGCGGCTTCGCCGACACCCAGGTGAAGGACTCCCGTCCCACCGAGGACGGATCTGCGATCCGGCGGCGGCGCGTCTGCACCGAGTGCGGCGGTCGCTTCACCACCTTCGAACGCGTCCAGTTGCGCGAATTGGTGGTGGTCAAGCGCTCCGGCAAGCGCGTGCCCTTCGACCGCGACAAGCTGATGCGCTCGATCCAGATCGCGTTGCGCAAGCGGCCGGTCGATCCCGAGCGTGTCGAGCGGCTCGTCTCCGGCATCGTCCGGCAGCTCGAGGCCTCGGGTGAATCCGACATTCCCGCCGAGAATATCGGCCGGATCGTCATGGAGGCGCTGAAGGCCCTCGACGACGTCGCCTATGTGCGCTTCGCCTCTGTCTACCGGAACTTCCGCGACCCGCGCGAATTCCAGCAGCTCATTGGCGAAATGTCCGAGGACGGTGAGGGGGCCGGCGACCCCGAGCGCAGCTAGCGTGATGGACGTCGGCGCTTTTTCGGCTGTGGATCTCGGGCATATGGATCATGCCCTGCGGCTCGGCCGTCGCCATCTCGGCCTCGCCTGGCCCAATCCCTCCGTTGGCTGCGTGATCGTCAAGGACGGCGTCGTGGTCGGCCGCGGCGTCACCCAGCCCGGCGGACGGCCCCATGGCGAGACCACCGCCATCGCCCATGCCGTCGCCGTCTCCGGCCCGGCGGCGACCCGCGGCGCCACCGCCTATGTGACGCTGGAGCCCTGCTCGCACTATGGCCGCACGGCGCCCTGTTCCGACGCGCTCGCGCGCGCGGGGATCGCCCGCGTCGTCTGCGCCATCGGCGATCCCGACCCGCGCGTGCACGGGCGCGGCTTCCACATGCTGCGTGCCTATGGCATCGGCGTCGATGTCGGGGCCGGTGCCGCCGAAGCCGCCCTCGACCATCGCGGCCATTTCATCCGGGTGCGCCAGGGGCGCCCCTTCGTCCAGCTCAAGATGGCGCTTTCGGCCGACGGCTTCGTAGCCGCGGCGGGCGGCGCCCGCACCCAGATCAGTTGCCCGGCGGCGACCGTCCAGCTCCACCTCGTCCGCGCCATGGCCGATGCCATCATGATCGGCATCGGCACCGTCCTTGCCGACGACCCGCTGCTCACCTGCCGCCTGGCGGGCATGGAGGAGCGCTCGCCGATCCGCGTCATCATCGATTCCAGGCTCCGCCTGCCGCTCGCCTCGCGCCTGGTCGCCACCGCCGGCGAGGTGCCGACCTGGGTCATTTCCACCGTCGGCGCGCCGCCCGAAGCCGAGCGCGCCCTGCGCCGGGCTGGATGCGAGGTCATGCTGGTGAGCCGCCTGCCAGACGGGGCCGTCGACATGGGCGCGGCGCTGCGCCTGCTCGCGGCGCGCGGCATCACCCGCGTCATGAGCGAGGGGGGGCCGATCCTCGGCGCCACGCTGATGCGGGCCGGGCTCGCCGACGAGATCATCGTCGCCCACGCGCCCGCCGCCCTGGGAGACGGCGTCCCCGGCTTCATCGAACCCATGCCCGCCCGCTACCGGCTCGTCGAGAGCCGCATGGCGGGACAGGACCGTATCGAAACCTTCCGCCCCGATCCGACCGACGAGCGAGGAGCCTGAGCCATGTTCACCGGCATCATCACCGATGTGGGCGAGATCGTCGCCGTCGAGGAAAAGGGGTCAGCCCGAACCCTCGCCATCGCCTGTTCCTATCCGGCCGACAGCCTGCCGCTGGGCGCTTCCGTCTGCCATATGGGCATCTGCCTCACCGTGACGACGCTGCGCCAGCAAGGCGAGCGGACGCTGATCACCGTCGATGCCTCGGGTGAAACCCTCGCCCGCACGACGCTCGGCAGCTGGCCCGTCGGCATGCCGGTCAATCTCGAGCGCTCCCTGCGCATCGGTGATGAGCTCGGCGGCCACATCGTCACCGGCCATGTCGACGGTGTCGCCGAGATCGTCTCGCGCGAGGACCGCGACGGCACCGCCTGGTTCGTTTTCCGCGCTCCGCGGGACCTCGCCAAGTTCATCGCCGAGAAGGGCTCGGTCGCCCTCGACGGCACGTCGCTGACCGTCAACGGCGTCGATGGCGATCGCTTCACCGTGACCATGGTCCCGCATACGCTGCAGGTGACCACCTGGGGCGCCGCTAGGGCCGGTGACCGGGTCAATCTCGAGGTCGACATGATGGCCCGTTACGCGGCCCGCCTTGCGGAGGCGAAGGCGGAGGGCTACTAGAGCGCTCCCAATCCGAAGGACCTGCCATGGCCGCCCCGCGTTCCGCGCCCGAGCACGTGATTCCGACCCATGCCCGCGTGCTCATCGTCGAGGCGCGTTTCTACGACGATCTCGCCGACGCCCTTCTCGACGGTGCGAAGGCTGCGATCGCTGAGGTGGGCGCCACCTGCGAGGTGCATACCGTGCCCGGCGCGCTGGAAATCCCCGCCGCCATCGCCATCCTGATGGACGGTGCGGCGGCGCACGGGCGCCCCTTCGACGGCGCGGTCGCCCTCGGCACGGTGATCCGCGGCGAGACCACCCACTACGAGATCGTCTCGGAAGAGAGTTCGCGCGCCCTGATGGACTTGTCGGTTGCGCGCAAGATGCCGCTTGGCAATGGCATCCTGACGGTGGAGAACGACGATCAGGCTTGGGCCCGCGCCCGCCGCAGCGACCTCGACAAGGGGGGCGGTGCCGCCAGGGCCTGCCTCGCCATGATCCGCCTGAAACGAGCGGCGGAGACCCTGTAATGGCCGAGACCGCTCCCAAACAGGCCAACAAGCGCGGCACGGCCCGGCTCGCCGCCGTCCAGGCGCTCTATCAGATGGACGTCGCCGGCTCGGACATCAACGACGTCATCGGCGCATTCCAGACCTTCTGGATGGGCCGCGAGGTGGAAGGCGAGACCTATCTGCCCGCCGACCACCAGTTCTTCCGCGACATCATCCAGGGCGTCATGCGCGACCAGCAGCGCATCGACGTGGCGGTCGACCGCATCCTCGCCGACGACTGGCCGCTGCGCCGCATCGAGGCCGTTCTCAGGGCGGTGCTGCGCGCCGGGGCCTATGAACTCTTCGAGCGGCCGGACGTGCCTGCCAAGGTCATCATCGCCGAATATGTCGACGTCGCCGACGCCTTCGTCGACCGCGAGGAGGTCGGCATGGCCAATGCCGTTCTCGACAAGATCGCCAAGCGCCTGCGCGCCGCCGAGATGGGCGAGGCGCCGAAGGGCTGAGCCTCGCCGCTCTCCCCTTTGCCAGCGCCATCGGCCATGATCCCCCCGTGACCCGCCCCTCCGAAGACGATCTCATCGCGCGCTTCTTCGCGCCGCTCGCCACGACCGCGGGGGCCGACGGGCTGACGGACGATGCCGCCGTGATCCCGGAGGGCACCGGCGACCTCGTCGTCACCAAGGACATGGCCATTGCCGGCGTGCATTTCTTCCCCGACGACCCGCCGGACCTGATCGCGGCCAAGGTGCTGCGGGTCAATCTTTCTGATCTCGCCGCCAAGGGTGCGGTGCCCGTCGGGTTCCTCCTCGGTCTTGGCCTGCCGCCGGACTGGACCACCGACTTCCTCGCGGCCTTCGCTGCCGGACTGGGACGGGACATCGCCCTCTATGACTGCCCGCTGCTCGGCGGCGACACCGTGAAGGTTCCGGGACCGCTGACGCTCTCGGTCACAGTCTTCGGTCGGGCCGCCCGGACCGTGCGCCGCCGCGGCGCGCGCCCGGGGGACGTGCTCTGCGTCACCGGGACCATCGGTGACGGTGCCCTTGGGCTGATCGCGCGGCGGGCGGAGCGCGCGCCCGGCACCGCACCCGACTGGCTCCGCCTGCTTGCGCCGGAGGAGCGCGCCCATCTCGTCGACCGCTATCTCGCACCGCGTCCGCGCACGGCGCT
Organism: Archangium gephyra; assembly: GCA_943368975.1. Lineage (GTDB taxonomy): Bacteria > Pseudomonadota > Alphaproteobacteria > Rhizobiales > Phreatobacteraceae > Phreatobacter. The sequence goes on along the minus strand of CALRLZ020000046.1, from coordinate 10,147 downwards.
CGCTGCCGCTGTCGCCTGCCACGCCTCGGCGGCCATGGACGTCTCGGACGGGCTGGTCGGTGACCTCGCCAAGATGATGGCGGCTTCTGGGGCCGGCGCGCGGCTCGACGCCGAGGCGGTGCCGCTGTCGCCCGCCGCCGCCCGGGCGCTGGCGATCGACCCGGGGTTGCGGGAGCGCATCCTCACCGGCGGCGATGACTACGAGGTTCTGCTGGCCTGCCCGCAGGACCGTCTCGCGGCGCTGCGCGACGATGCGGCGAAGGCGGGTGTCCCGCTGGCGGTGATCGGGGCGGTCACGGATGGCATCGACGTGGTCTGGACGGTGGAAGGGCAGGTGCTGTCCTTCGCCGCCGGGCGGTTCGAGCATTTCTGAAAGGGCCCGTTCCGTGGCCCCGGAACCGTCCCTGCATCAGGCAAGTGCGTCCTTCGAGGCTCGCTGTCGCTCGCACGTCAGGATGAGGAGGTTTGTGGTCTGCATGGTGGCGATCGCCGCCCAGTGAGGCTCTATGCCAAACGCCTAGCTCCTCATCCTGATGAGCGAGCCCCGGCGATCCGTCAGCTTCGTCCGATGGCGAGCCTCGAAGGACGCATTTCGGTTCTGCAAGGCGGAGCCTGGCGTCATGCTTGAGACAAGCCCGGCCATGACGGAGAGGGCGGTGCGATGTCCTCCCGGCTCCGTGACATCCACCGCAACGAAAAAGGCCCCGGAAACCGGGGCCTTCCTCATTCACAAAGAGCGGAGAAGCCTCATTCCCAGGCCATGACCACATGGCCGGGGGAGACCTCGCGGTACTGGCGGGCCGGAGGCACGTAGTCGGGAGAGCGGACGGGGCTCTTGATCTCGTCATTGGAGACGCCGCGCTTCTGCGCGCGCCGGGCGGGATCGGGGATCGGCACCGCCGACATCAGCTTCTTCGTATAGGGGTGCTGGGCATTGCCGAAGACCGCGGCACGCGGGCCGATCTCGACGATCTCGCCGAGATACATGACGGCGACGCGGTGGCACATGCGCTCCACCACGGCGATGTCGTGGGAGATGAAGAGATAGGCCAGACCCATGCTCGCCTGCAGGTCGAGCATCAGGTTGACGACCTGCGCCTTGACCGAGACGTCGAGGGCCGAGACCGCCTCGTCGGCGACGATCAGCTTCGGTCCGAGGGCCAGCGCCCGGGCGATGCAGATGCGCTGGCGCTGGCCACCGGAGAACTCGTGCGGATAGCGCGAGGCCATGTCGGGCGACAGGCCGACGCGGGTGAGCAGGTCGGCGACGCGGTCCCGCGCTTCCGACCCGGTGGCGAGGCCATGGGCATAGAAGGGTTCGGCGATGGCCGAGCCGATCGACATGCGCGGATTGAGGCTGGCGAAGGGGTCCTGGAAGATGATCTGCATGCGCTTGCGCATGTCCCGCAGCTTGCCGCCTTCCATCGACAGCACGTCCTCGCCGTCGACCAGCACCGAGCCGGCATTGGGCTCGATCAGCCGCAGGATGGAACGTCCCGTGGTCGACTTGCCGCAGCCGGACTCGCCGACAAGCGCCAGCGTCTCGCCCGAATGCAGCGAGAAGGACACGTTCTCCACCGCATGGACGCGGCCGGAGACCTTGCCGAACAGGCCGGAATGAATGTCGAAGCGGGTGGTGAGGCCGGAGACCTCGAGCACCGGACGCTCGGCCGCCTTCACCGTGTCGGGGGTCTCCACCGGCACGTCGCTCTCGCCCGTCGCCTTGTCGACGATGGGGAAGCGCATCGGCCGGCTGATGCCGGTCATCGAACCGAGCTGCGGCACGGCGGAGAGCAGCGCCTTGGTATAGGGATGGGCGGGGGCAGCGAAGATCTGCCCGGTCTCGCCGGCCTCCACCGCCTTGCCCTGGTACATGACGACGGTGCGGTCGGCGATCTCGGCGACGACACCCATGTCGTGGGTGATGAAGAGGACGGACATGTCCTCCTCCTCCTGCAGCAACTTGATGAGCTCAAGGATCTGCGCCTGGATGGTCACGTCGAGGGCGGTCGTCGGCTCGTCGGCGATCAGCAGCTTGGGCCGGCAGGCCAGCGCCATGGCGATCATGACGCGCTGGCGCATGCCGCCGGAGAAGCGGTGCGGATATTCGTGGAAGCGCGACTTGGCGGCGGGGATGCGCACTTTCTCAAGCAAGCGCACCGTCTCGGCCTCGGCTTCCTGGCGCGACATGCCGCGGTGGTAGATCAGCGCCTCGGCGATCTGGAACCCGATGGTCAGAACCGGGTTAAGCGAGGTCATCGGCTCCTGGAAGATCATAGCGACTTCATTGCCGCGCACATGGTGCATCGCCTTCTCGGGCAGCGTCGTCAGCTCGCGCCCGGCGAGCTTGATGCTGCCCTCGACCCGGCCGCTCTGCGGCGGGATCAGCCGCATGATCGACAGCGCCGTCACCGACTTGCCGGAACCGGACTCGCCGACGATCGCCACCGTCTCGCGCGGGCCGACATCGAAGGAGACGCCGCGCACCACCGCGTTCCACTCGCCCTCGCGCAGGAACGACGTCACGAGGTTCGAAACCGACAGGACAGGGCCGGTATTGGGGGCGGGAGCCAAGGAATCGGCGGCAGACTGGGGCAGTGCGCTCACGTCGAATGTCACTCGCTTGTATGTGTCACGGGGCGGCGCCAAGGCACCTGCCGGGCACGTATCCTCATGCAACATCCATTCCATTGCAACCCGCCGCGGGCATGGCCCCGATGCTGTGGATGAACCGCGAAGCGGGCGCTGCGCGGGCCGAAACCGCCCAAGGCAGCGGCATGGCGCGCCGTCCCTGTGGGCACCCGCCGAACGGTCCGCCTCTTCCCGAACGGGCCCGTCCTCGGTTAGAGCACCCTTGTTCGACCGGAGTGTCCCGCGTGCCTGCCAGACCGCTCGTCATGTTTCCCGATCCGCGTCTGAGGCTGCGTGCCGCGCCCGTCGAGCAGTTCGACAAGGCACTGGAAATCCTGGCCCAGGACCTCATGGATACGGTCGTCGCCGCGCCGGCCATCGGGCTCAGCGCCTGCCATATCGGCGTGCAGCAGCGGCTGGTCGCCATCCGCATGGCTGACGATGCCCTCATGCGGCTCTACGTCAATCCGCAGATTCTCTGGACCTCGCCCGAGACCAGGCGCGAGCAGGAGGGCTCTGTCTCCATGCCCGGCATCACCGAGGAGGTGGAGCGCCCCGCCCGCATCGGCCTCACCTGGAACACCCTGTCGGGGAGCGAGGAGCGCGCCGAGGTGGACGGCTTTCTTGCCGTTGTCCTGCAGCATGAGATCGACCAGCTCGATGGCATCTTCTGGCTCGACCGGCTGTCGCGGCTCAAGCGCGAACGCGCCATCCGGCGCTATGAGAAACTCCGCAGCGCGGGGCGCTAGCACCATCCGGTCGGTCGGCTGCCGCGGTAGGAACTAGCCTGTCGGCAGCGGTCCGCCGGTCCGGCCTATCCGCCGCCAATGCGCGCCAAGCCCGATTGCCAGGGCGGCGAGGCCTGCGGCCTGGCTGATGGGGTAAGGCGCCAGCAGGAGGCATCCGGCAGCCAGGCAGATGACCCGCTCGGCCTTGGTCGCGCGGCCGAGGCCGTAGCCGGCGAAGGCGACACAGAAACCCACCAGCGCGATGCAGGCCGCCAGCGTCACCCAGAGAACCGATGCCCATGCGCCGATGGTTCCCGGCATGGCATAGATGACGGCACCGGCGGCATTGGTGCCGGCGGGGACAAGCATGAGCAGTTGCGCCCCTTCCGGGCTCAGGCAGAACATGAAGGGCACGATGAAGGCGGGGAGGGTATATTTCCACGCCTGCATCGTCGTGCGGAACGGTTCGCCTCCGGTGATCGCGGAGGCCGCGAAGGGGGCGAGGGCGGTGGGCGGCGAGACATCCGCCAGGACCGCGTAGTAGAACATGAACATATGTGCCGCGGCCGGCGGAATGCCGACCTTGACCAGCGCCGGCACGAGCATGACGGCGGCAATGATGTAGCTGGCGGTAACCGGCACGGACAGTCCGAGCACCCACATGGCGAGCGCCGCCATCAGCAGGATCAGGAAGACATTCGAACCGCCGGCGGCGATGATGATGCCGGAGATGGTCAGGCCGAGGCCGGTCAGGTTCACGACCGAAACAATGATGCCGGCGCAGGCACAGACCGCGACGATGCCGAGCGTCGACCTCGTGCCATCGAGCAGGGCGTCGATCATCCCGGTTCCGCCGGCGGGGATCGGACGTCCGGCTCGGCTGGCCATAAGGCTTTCCAGTCCTGACGCTGCCACCGCCACGGCGATGCCCCAGAAGCTCGCCACCGAGACGCGGTCGTTGAACAGTTCCTGCAGGCCGAGGCTCCGCGGCAGGCCGCTGATGCCGAACAGATAGGCCGCAACCATGGCCGCACAGCCGATGGCGAAGGCCCGCGCGGTGACGAGGCGGCTTGCCGGATTCGCCATGGACAGCACGAAAGCCACGACGATCGACCAGTAGACCGCCATGAAGCTGGTGAAGCCGAGGACCAGGAAGACGGCGATCGCCCCCAGGGAGATGAAGTGGTAGCCGCCCCGCTTGGTCAGTTCCCAGACCGAAGCCTCGGAGGTGCGCACCGGGACGACGCCCAGCCGGCGGGAATCGGCTTCCGTCATCAGCCAGCACGAGACGTAGTAGAGGATGGTCGGGATCGTCGCGTAGATCAGGATCTGCAGATAGTCGACGTCGAGGAACTCGGCGATGATGAAGGCGGCCGCCCCGAGAGTTGGTGGCGACAGCGTCGCGCCGATGCCGGCAGCGGACAACATGCCTCCGGCGACTTCCGGCGTGTAGCCCGAGCGCTTCAGCATCGGCCAGGCGAGCGTCGACACCGTCACTGTCGTGGCGACGCCGGAGCCGGAAACGGTGCCCAGCAGGAAGCCGGAGGCCACGACGGCGCGGCCGGGCGCCGCCGGGGAAGGGTTCTTGCCGAAGAGGGCGAAGGCCCATTCGATGAAGAACCGTCCGGCGCCGCCGCGATCGAGCACTGCGCCATAGATCGTGAACAGGATGATGAATGTCGCCGCCACATCGAGCGGCGTGGTGAAGATGCCTTCCAGGGTCAGGAAATTCTGGCCGATGATGCGGTTCAGCGTGAAGCCGCGATGTTCGAACACATCGGGAATGAGCCAGCCCGAGCCGGCATAGCAATAGATCAGGAAGACGGCCGCGATGGCCGGCAGGACCCATCCGACGGTGCGCCGCGTCGCCTCCAGCACCAGGAGCATGAGCGCCAGGCCCATCACCAGTTCGTCAGCGGATGGCCGCATCGCGCGGGTTTTGTACTCGTCGATATTGGTGGCGAGGTAATAGGCCGCATAGAGCCCGAGGGCGGCAAAGAACCAGTCAGCCGGCTGCAGGCGGGCGAGCAGGCGGTTGGACACCAGCAGCGGATAGGACAGGAAGCAGAGGATGAGAACGAGGCCGAGACCATAGCCGAAGCTCGACCGGCCGAAGACGGCAAAGGCGGAATTGGGATGGTGCAGGATATAGGCCAGCACCCCGGCGGCGATCAGCGCCACCGCCAGTTCCTCGAGGGTCGCGCGGCGCGTCGCCACGCCCCCGTCCGGCCGGGCCTTGGCGAGGGGATAGAGGATGAAGATCAGGGCAAGGCAGATGGCGAGGAAGCTCGAGCGGTAGATCGTCGTCGTGATCGAGAACTGCGTCCAGTAGAGCGCCATGGCGCCGACCAGGAAGGAAACAGCTCCGGTGAGCCAGCCGAGCCACCCGGTCACCCGACGCGCCGGCCCACCCTCGGAATCGGAGGACAGTCGCTGGATCTCCTCGGCCGACAGGGTGCGCTCACCCGTGGTTGTCGCCGGTGTCAGCCCACCCGCCGTCATGGCTTCATTCCCCTGCTGGCGGCCGAAAGGGATCAGGCCGCATCCCGGCAGCAAAGCTGCCATGGCAACGAAAAGCCGGAACGGTGGAACCCGTTCCGGCTTTCTGTTCGACGGACCTCAGTCCATGCCGTCACATGGACACGCCGCGGGCCCTGTAGAAGGCTTCGGCGGCCGGGTGGAACGGCGCAGCCAGCTTGGAGGCAGCGCTCTGCAGGGTCAGCTTGCGGGCCTCCGGGTGGATGGCATGCATGTCCGCCAGATTGTTGAACATGCCCTCGAGGATGAGGGTCACCAGATCGTTCGGCGTCTTGGCATCCACCAGCATGACATTGGCGACACCGATCCCGGACACCGGCTGTGTCTGGCCGGCATAGGAGTTGGCCGGCATGATCGACAGCCGGTAGAGACCGGGGAACTTCTTGTCCATCTCGACCAGTTCCTTTGACGTGTCGAGGAGCTTGAAGGGCGTCCGGCCGTTCTGCGCGAGGTCGCGGATCGCCGCGGTGGGCACACCGCCACCCCAGAAGAAGCCGGCGATCTTGCCGTCGGCGAGGGCGTTGGCACTCTCGGCGACGCCGAGATTGTCGCGGATGATGTCGGTCTTCGGGTTGAGGCCGGCGGCTTCCAGCGTCCGGTCGGCCCATCCCTCAGTCGACGAGCCGGCCGAGCCCACCCCGATCCGCTTGCCCTTCATGTCCGCGACGGAGTTGAGCGCCGGCGTCGCCACCGTGTGCAACACGTTGTCGTAGAGAACGGCGATCAGCCGCACGTCGCGCTTGCCGCCACGGGCATAGGCGCCGACCCCGTTGAGCGCATCGATGACCGAGTCGAGCGTCGAGAAGCCGATATCGGCATCCCCCGACGTCACCAGGTTGATGTTGTCGACCGAACCGCCGGTGACCTGCGAGGTCGCCTGGGTGTTCGGCAGCTTTTCCGTCAGGACGCGGGCGAGGCCGCCGCCATAGACGAAATAGACGCCGCCGGTTCCGCCGGTCGCGACCGTCAGGCGACGGCGGGCCTGTGCGAGAGCGGGGGCGGCCAGCCCGACGAGGCTGGCACTGGCGGCAAGCGCCATACGGCGCGTGAGAAGCGTGGTCATCGGCGTTTCCTCGTGATCGTTGGGGTGGCTGGTTGTGCCCCAGCCTTGATGCATCATCGGCGAGGAAAAGAGCATGCCGCGCCGGGGATGTGAAGCCCCGGCGCTGGACAGGTCGTGGGGGCGGCGGGCTGCCCGCGGTCGAGGTGACGTCTCAGGCCGCCTTGATGGTGGCGAAAAAGTCCGTGACCTCGTGGCGGATCTTGTCCGTCTGCTCCGTCAGCGCATTGGCTGCGGTGAGCACGAAGGTTGAGGTCGTGCCGGTCTCGCTCGCAGCCTGGCTCACCCCGGCGATGTTGCTCGACACTTCCTGGGTGCCGCGCGCGGCCTCCTGGATGTTGCGGGCGATCTCCTCGATGGCGGATTGCTGTTCGCCGACCGAAGCGGAGATAGCGGCGGCGATGGAACTGATCGTCTCGATGGTCGTGCCGATCTGGGTGATCGAACTCACGGACTGGTTGGTCGCCGACTGGATAGCGGCGATCTGCACGCCGATCTCGTCGGTGGCCTTGGCCGTCTGGCTGGCGAGGCTCTTGACCTCGGAGGCGACGACCGCGAAGCCCTTGCCGGCCTCGCCCGCCCGCGCCGCCTCGATCGTAGCGTTGAGCGCCAGCAGGTTGGTCTGGCCGGCGATATTGGCGATCAGGCTGACCACGTCACCGATCTTCTGCGCCGCTTCGGCGAGGCCGTCCATGACCGCCTTCGACTGTCGCGCCTGGTTCACTGCCTGGTTGGCGATCTCGGTGGAATGGCTGACCTGCCGGCCGATCTCCGCCACGGCGCTGGAGAGTTCCTCCGAGGCCGCGGCGACCGTCTGCACGTTCGACGCCGACTGTTCCGATGCCGCGGCGACGGCAGTTGATTGCCGCGTGGTCTCCTCGGCGTTGGCGGCAAGGCCGTTGGCCGTGCTGCTCAACTGTCCGGCCGACTGTTCCATCGTCTTGAGGGTGATCGTCATTTCGCCGTTAAAGGCGTCGATGGCCTGGCTCATCCGGGTCTGGCGCGCCTGCCGTTCGGCCAGCATCGCCTCCTGGTAGACGGAGATGGCGATGTCCATGTCGATCATGACCGCCGCATTCACCGCCGTCAGGACCTTGGAGAGCTTGGCCGGCTTCCACTTGTAGGTCTTGACCGCCAGGTCGGACAGCTGGCTGAGAACATAGTTGTAGCCGCCGATATACCAGCGCGGTTCGAGGCCGATCTTGTTGTGGATATGGCCGATCGTCCGCACGCCCTTCATGTAGGAGGCGTCGAAAGTGCCGGAGAACAGCTTGCCCCAGTGGCCGCCCTGGGCGCGCTTCAGGCGCGGGATGTCGTTGCCCATCATCGCGGCGAGGTTCGACTCGCTGGTCACGTGCCGATAGAACCCTTCAAGGATTTGCGGCAGGTTAGGCTCGACCACAGTCCAGAATTCACGCAAGAGGGCACTCTTGTCCTCTGTAATCTGCATGAAGCGCATGCGGACAAGACGTTCAGCAGCCTCGTCTGGGGTAGCGTGAGCCAGATGGTTCATGGCGGGTTTCCTGGAAAGACACCGACGTTTTTGGTTGTTGGTTGTCCGTCACTCGGGGGGCGCGGCGGGCTGCATTGTCGGCATTCGGCGGACAGGGGGCACGTCGCGAATGCTTGAACTGAAATTAACCGCCTTTCGCTAAAAAAATCCTAAATTCACATAGGCGTCACGGAATAGCTGTGCCCATCCCGGATGGGCACGCCCGGCCTGGCTCGTAGGCCCTCCACACGCCTCCGACGCGCCCGGCGAACGGTCTGGCGGAACCGCCCTCCGGCTGATCTCCGACCGATGGGGCCGGTTCCAGTGCCGGAGGGGTGCGCGACGAGTGCAGTCCGCGGGCTTTCTGGATGGCGCTGCAACTTGGCCCTGCGGCTGCCTCGTCAGGTCGCCGGAGCGATCTTGTCCTGGGTCCGCGTGTCGAAGTCGCTGGCCGCGTGCCGCTCGTGCAACTGGCTGGCGGGATCCCCGGTGACGCGGTTGACCATTCGCCCGCGCTGCACCGGTGTCCGGGCGAAGAGCGCCTCCGACCAGCGGTTGACGTTCCTGTAGCTCTCCACGTCGAGAAACTCGCCGGCATTGTAGAGCAGGCCCTTGGCGAGTTGGCCGTACCAGGGCCAGATCGCCATGTCGGCGATGGTGTAGTCGGGGCCCGCAATGAAGGCGTTCTCGGCCAGGCGGCGATCCAGCACGTCCATCTGTCGCTTCACCTCCATGGCATAGCGGTCGATGGCATATTCGATCTTGGTCGGGGCATAGGCAAAGAAATGGCCGAAGCCGCCGCCGAGGAAGGGCGCCGAGCCCATCTGCCAGAACAGCCATGACAGGGTCTCGGCGCGGGCCGCCGGTTCTGTTGGGAGGAAGGCGCCGAACTTTTCGGCGAGGTGGACGAGGATGGCCCCGGATTCGAAGATGCGGATCGGCTTCGGACCGCTGCGGTCGAGAAGGGCAGGGATCTTGGAATTGGGATTGACCGCCACGAAGCCGGACGAGAACTGTTCGCCCTCGGCAATGCGGATGAGCCAGGCGTCATACTCGGCGCCGGCATGGCCGAGGGCGAGAAGCTCCTCCAGCATGATCGTCACCTTCACGCCGTTGGGCGTGCCGAGCGAATAGAGCTGCAGCGGGTGGTGCCCGACCGGCAGATCCTTGTCATGGGTAGGCCCGGCGATGGGACGGTTGATGCTGGCAAAGCGCCCGCCATTGGCCTTGTTCCAGGTCCAGACCTTCGGGGGCGTATAGTCGGACGAAGCGGTCATGTCGGTTGTCCCATCAAGAGGGGTGAAGAGGTCGGCGCGGCCGGCCCCGGAAGCCTATACAAGAAGACCGCCGGGCCGGCATTCGTTGAATGAACGCCAGATGCGCGGCGTCGCCCGCGGATTCGTCACCCGCCGGACGGGAGGGGCCGTCACGGCTCGGTCACGGCTCCGTCGCGAAAGCCAGCAATGATCGGGGTTCGCGCCCCGATTCCAAAAAAAATGAAACCGCCTGTTGACACCTGCGAGCGGGCTGGCCTATAAGCCGCCTCCTCGACGCGGCGCCGCGCTTTGACCGGCCCGGCTTCGCGTCTCTGAAGCTTCTCAGTCACCTTCTGGTGCATGGTGCTTCCGGCCTCCGGGTTGGAAGGTTGGTTTCAGTCGCCCTTTGGGTGGGAGCCTTTGCGGTTCCGGTTCTTTGACA